>NZ_JAOQNH010000001.1:1860194-2530291 GCF_025961205.1 Azospirillum fermentarium | reverse complement strand
ACCACCGCCAGCAACGCCGCCAGTCCCAGCACCCCGGCCAGCCGCCGTTTCAGCGGCGGGGCGCCATCGTGGTTGAGCATCCGGTCCAGCCGGTTTATGAGGGCTCCGAACCACACCACCGGGTGGCTGATGCGGGCGTACAGGGGGCCGGGATAGCCGGCCAGCCCCTCGACGGCGAGGGCGGCGGCCAGCAGCGTGAAATGCAACTCCATGTCCAGGCGGGGCTCCAGGGCCGGTACGGGCGGGAAAGAGAAAGAAAAGAGGGACGGATCATGGCGGAAACCACCGTCGGCACCAAGGACGAACCGATCCTGCACGGCGGCGATCTCGATGCCGCCCGCGCGGCCTTTCCCGGTGCGCATGAGCCGTGGCTGGACCTGTCCACCGGCATCAACCCGCGGCCCTATCCGCTTCCCCCCCTCGCCACGGATGCCTGGACCCGTCTGCCGGGCCGGGGAGAGGAGGAGGGGCTGCGCCGCGCCGCCGCCGGCTTCTACGGCGCCCCGTCGCCGGACCATGTGGCCGCCGCACCGGGGTCGCAGGCGCTGATCCAGCTTCTGCCCCGGCTGCGCCCGCCGGGGACGGTGGCGGTTCTCGGCCCCACCTATGCCGAACACGCGCAGGCATGGGCGCAGGCCGGGCACCGGGTGCGCACGGTTGCCGGCCTGGACGAACTGGCCGATGCCGACGTGGCGGTGGTGGTCAACCCCAACAACCCCGATGGCCGCATTCTGCCCCCCGACACCCTGTCGGCCCTGGCCGCCCGCCGCCATGCCGCGGGCGGCTGGCTGGTGGTGGACGAAGCCTTTGCCGAGGTGACGCCGCAGGCCAGCATCGCACCCCGGGCCGGGATGCCGGGGCTGGTGGTGATCCGGTCCTTCGGGAAATTCTTCGGGCTGGCCGGGGTGCGTCTGGGCTTCGTTCTCGCCGCCCCGGCGCTGGCGGGGACCGTGAGCGCCGCCGTCGGCCCATGGGCGGTGGCCGGTCCGGCCCTGGCCATCGGCACGGCCGCCCTGAACGACGCGGCCTGGGCGCAGGACACGCGCCGGTGGCTGGAGGCGGCGGCGCGCCGGCTCGACGGGGTGCTGGCGGGGGCAGGGCTGGCGGTTGCCGGGGGCACCAGCCTGTTCCGTCTGGCCGAAGATCATCGGGCACCGGAATTCTATTCCCGGTTGGGCCGGGCGGGAATTCTGGTCCGCCGTTTTGCCGATCATCCCACGCGCTTGCGTTTTGGTTTGCCCCCCGATTCCGATGGCGAGCGCAGATTGTATGTGGCCTTGGCCGCCAAATAAGTTAATAAAAACTAACCATAGGTTGGCATGCGTATGGTATCCGCGACATAAGCGCGCGGTTGCCTATGGAAACGGCATCCGGCACGCAACCGGGCATAACGGTGGTTGCTGACTCGGAAGCCGCTATGACACACTTCGCTCCATGCTCGAGGCGGTTGGCACCACGGTGGCGGGAATGAACGAAGCGGGGGCGGAAACGTCGGCGCCGTGGGCCATGTTCGACCCTTTGCCCGCGGGGGTGTGCATCGCCGCGGCGGACGGCGCCATCCTCTATGCCAACCCCGCCCTTCACGAACTCCTGGGATATCCCTATGGGGAGTTGACCGGGGAACGGGTTGATCTGTTTCAGGCTGCCGACCCTATGCCCGACCAGGGGCTGCCCCTTCAGCCGCGCGCGGGCCGCGAGCGGCGTTACCGCTGCCGCGACGGCGAATTCGTGTGGGTTCTGGAAGCGTCGTCGTCGGTCACGGCTCCTGACGGAAGCAGTTGCGAACTGCGGGTGCTGACCGACGTCAGCCATCACCGCCGGGCCGAAGCGGCGCTGCGCGACCAGATGCTGCTGAAGGACGTGCTGTTCGAAACCCTGCCGGTTCCGGTGTTCATCAAGGACGCGGAGGGGCGGTTCGTGGATTGCAACGACGCGTTCGAACGGTTCACCGGCCTGCCGCGCCGCGACCTGATCGAACGCACCTCGTTCAGCATGATGGATCCCCATCTGGCCGCCGCGCACGAGGATATGGACCGCGAGGTTCAGGCGTCGTGGGGTCAGCGTTCGTACGAGGAGCTGATCCCCCACGCCGACGGCACACTGCACAAGGTCCGCATCTCCAAATCCGTGTTCCGCGGCACCGACGGGCAGTTCGGCGGCATTCTCGGCGTCATCCACGACCTGTCCGGCGACAACCCGACGGGCGCCAAGCTGCAGATGATCCTGGAGCAGAGCCCCATCGGCGTGTCGGTGTCGCGCCGCGACAACGGGGTCATCATCTTCGCCAACACCCGCTTCGCCGAACTGGTGGGGCTGGACCGCGACCGGATCGTGGGATCGCGGGCGCGCGACTATTACGTGGACGACGCCCAGCGGGAACGGGTGGTGGAGAAGCTCAAGACCAATGAAGCGGTGATGAACATGGAGGTGCAGTTCAAGCGCGCCGACGATTCACCCTTCTGGACGCTCTTCACCGTCAACCACGCGGTCATCAATGGCGTGCCGGTCAATCTGGCCTGGATCTACGACTACACCGAACGCCGCAACATGGAAGAGGCGTTGCGGGAAATGGCGTCCCGCGACCCGCTGACCGGTATCTACAACCGCCGGTCCTTCATGGAAATGGCCCGGCAGCAGTTCGCCCGCGCCCACCGCTTCAACGAACCCATGTCGGTGCTGGTGTTGGACGTGGACCACTTCAAGCGGGTCAACGACACCTATGGCCACGCGGTGGGCGACGACGCCCTGCGGATGGTGGCCAGCGCCTGCAACACCAGCCTGCGCGAATACGACGTGCTGGGCCGGCTGGGGGGCGAGGAGTTCGTGGTGGCCCTGCCGGGCACCACCACCGACGAATGCCGGGTGGTCGCCGACCGGCTGCGCCGCAACCTGTCGCGTCTGGTGATTCCGGTGTCGCGCGACCGCGTGACGCTGACCGCCAGCATCGGCATCTCGGCGGTGGACATTCACAGCGACACCTTGGAAAAGGCGATCCACCGCGCCGACCTTGCGCTCTACCGTGCCAAGCGGGAAGGGCGGAACCGGGTGGTGGTGTACGAAAGCGGGATGTGATCCGGCCCGGACAGCCCGCCCACCCGGCTGTCAGGCCCGTCCGCCCGTCATAAGAAAAGCGGGAAAACCCGCTGGGCAAAGGGGGGAGTGCGCGTGATCGAGGAGTTCCGGACCGAACGCCTGACGGCCCGCCGTCTGGGGGTCGCCGATTTCGACGATATTTTCCGCATGCACACCGACCCGGCGGTCATGGCGACCCTGGGCGGCCGTTTGTGGTCGGAGGATGAGACCCGTGCCTTTCTGGGCCGGGTCCAGGCCCATTGGGATGAGCACGGGTTCGGCCTGTGGTCGATCCGCCACACCGCGACCGGTGATTTTGCCGGGCGGGCCGGGCTGCGCCGTCTGCCGCTGGACGGGGTTTGGGAAGACGAATTGCTGTACGGTTACAGCAAAAGGTGGTGGGGAAGGGGTGTTGCTACCGAAATAGCGGTAGCCTTGGCTGATATTGCCTTTTCTCGGTTGCGGTTTACCAGTCTTGTTTCGTTCACGCTGCCGACAAATGTGCAATCCCGCCGCGTGATGGAGAAAACAGGCTTCTTATATGAGCGGAATTTCATTTATTCCGGCCTGCCTCATGTTTTATATCGTCGGCGTAATCATGGCTCTCTTTGATCATAAATTCACTTTACAGTCCGGGATTGTGTATTAATACTCCCGCCGTACAGCTTTCCACCGCATATTAGATTCAACTACTTTCTTGCGCGATAAGGTTTTCTTCGCGCGGACGGGGAATGTCATGGCGCGTTCAACGGCGGCTCCGACGGGCCGTGAACGGACGTTCGATCAGAGCGAGATCATCGTTTCCAAGACCGATCTGAAGGGTGTGATCACCTATGCCAACGACGTCTTCATCCGCGTCAGCGGCTTTGCCGAAGACGAGCTTCTGGGCCGTCCGCACAGCCTGATCCGCCACCCGGACATGCCGCGGTGCGTGTTCAAGCTGCTGTGGGACCGGATTTCGTCGGGTCACGAGATCTTCGCCTATGTGGTCAATCTGGCGAAGAACGGTGACCATTATTGGGTTCTGGCCCATGTCACACCGGTTTATTCCGGCGGGACGGCGGTCACGGGCTATCATTCCAGCCGCCGCGTGCCGTCGCGCGCGGCGGTGACTGCCGCAACCGGCCTGTACGCGGCATTGAGGGCGGAAGAGGCGAAACACGCCGACCGGAAAGCGGGGATGGAGGCCGGTGGCGCCCTGCTTCAGTCGATTCTGCGCGAAAAAGGGGCGAGCTATGACGAATTCGTCTTCAGCCTTTAACGGGCGTCTTGCGGTTTCGGTCCTGATTGTTCTGTCCCTGGTGCAGGCCGGCTATGGGGCCATGGGCGGCGATTGGATCATGGCGGGCCTGGGGGCGGCGTCCCTGGCCGCGGCGGTGCTGGCCGCCCGCTGGTCGGGCCGGGTGCTGGCCGCCGTCGCCCAGGCCAACGCCGTGCTGTCCGCCGCCGAGCGCGGCAACTTGGAGCCGCGCATCCTGCGCATCCGCGGCGCCGACGGCGTGGCCGAGATGCAGCGCAACGTCAACCGCCTGCTCGACCGCGTGGAATCCTTCGGGAAAGAGGCGAACGCGGCCATGGAATACGCGGCCAGGGGCGATTATTTCCGCCGCATCGTCATGGTGGGGATGACCGGCGACTTCGCCACCTTCTCCAGCCGCGTCAACGCCGGGCTGGAGGCCATGGACCGCAAGAGCCGCGCCTTCGTGGAAAGCGCCACCCGCATCGGCGCCAACATCCGCGCGGTGGCGCAAGGGCTGTCGGCCAACGCCGCCCAGCTTGAAACCGCGTCGCGCAGCATGAGCGGCATCGCCACCACCACCTTCGACCAGTCCTCGTCGGCGGCGGACGCGGCGGAGCATGTGTCGGGCAACGTGGACGGTGTGGCCGCCGCCACCTCGCAGGTGTCCAGCGCGGTGGGCGAGGTGGCCCAGGGCGTGTCGCGCACCGCGACGCTGGCCAAGGAATCCGTGACGCGGGTGGAGGCGGCGGACACCACCATCCGTTCCCTGCTGAGTGCTGCGGACGAGATCGGGGCGGTGGTGCAACTCATCACCGACATCGCCAGCCAGACCAACCTGCTGGCGCTGAACGCCACCATCGAGGCGGCGCGGGCGGGCGAGGCCGGCAAGGGCTTTGCCGTGGTGGCGAGCGAGGTCAAGACGCTCGCCAATCAGACGGCCCAGGCCACGGACCAGATCAGCCGCCAGATCGCTTCGGTCCAGGCGGTGACGCGGGAAACCGCGGTGGTGATCCAGGCGGTGGGCACCATGATCCGCGACATCGACGGCATCGCCATGGGCATCGCCGGGGCCGCGGAGGAGCAGAGTGCCGCCATCGGCGAAATCAGCCGCTCGATCCAGGAAGCGTCCAACGGCGTGCGCACGGTGGCGGGGGCGGTGTCGCGGGTGGCCGGCGGCGCCAACGACGCCAGTGCGGCGGCGGGCGAGCTGCTGACCTCTGCCGGCGCCCTGTCCCGCCGGGCCAATGACCTGAACCGCGACATCGACGATTTCGTCGCACGGGTGTGCAACGGGCAGTAGGGACGGCTTTGGGGCGGGTGCGCAACCGGCGTCACGCATCACCGGTTGCGCTTTTTCATACATACGTCATCGTCATGCCATGGTGGAACCGACGGGGAGTCCGGTACAGGCCATGGTGGAGCCGTTTTTCAAGCCGATGTCGGATGCGGAGCGTCAGCGTCTCTTCCGGCAGCGCCGGAAGGCGCGGGATCAGGACATGGCCGCGCTGCTGCTGGCCTTGTGGGAGGTCTGCCCCGGCGAGCACCGCGCGGGGTTTGCGGCGGATCCCGCCAGCGCCGCGGTGCTCTGTGCCGCCCGCGCGCTGGCGGGACCGGGGGTGGCGGAAAAAATTTCCCCGCCGCAAAAAGTTCGGAATAACGGTTGACAGCCCGTGTTCATGAGGGGTGAAGGGGCGGCGCGGTGCCGGCCCCGGTGATGACGACCCTCATCCCTCACACACATTCCCCACGATCCGCCATGAAACGCACGTTTGTTTTCCGTGTGCTGGCTCCGGCCGGTGCGCTGCTGACGCTTGCCGCCTTTGCCGCCGTCGGTCTGCCGGGAACCTTCGGCGGCATGGCGTCCGCCGAAACGGTGGCCCCCATCACCCGCGATGCCGCGAACCCCGCCTGGGGCAAGCCGCGGTGGACCATGCAGTTCGCCTTTGACGGCAAATGCGACGATCCCCGCTACGTCGCTTCCACCGGCAAGGCCGAGCCGGGCAGCGACGAGGCCGATTGCCTGCGCGTCGGCGGCGGGCTGAAGGGCTAACGGACGGGAAACCCGCCCCCGGCCCCCGCGGAAACGGGGGCCGGGGGCGGGTTCGTTCGGAACGATCCGTGTTCAGAACGTCATGGTCAGGCCGGCGTTGAACGACCGGCCCGGTGCGGGCAGGGCCCGCAGGGTGCCGGCCACGCTGCCGCCGGCCTTGAAGTCACCATAGCTGACACCGCCCAGCGGCAGGTCGTAGCGGGCATCGAACAGGTTGTCGATGCCGGCATCCACCCGCACATTCCCCCACTGATAGCCGGTGCGCAGGTTGACCAGCGCATAGGACGCGGTGTGCGGCTCGTTGCGGGTGTCGTCCACCCGGTTCTTGGCGGCAGCCCCCTGAAGCTCCAGCGCGTTGTTCCACCCGCCCAGACGGTGTTCCAGGGTCACCGTGGCGTTCAGCGGCATCAGGTGATAGAGGCTGCCGCCATCGTCCAGATTGCGGCCCTGCACCCACCCGGCCACCGCCGACAATTTCAGGTCACCCCAGCGTTCCCCGCGCGCCAGAACCTTGAACGCCGAGGCGTTGATGCCGAACAGCACCGCGTCGTGGTTGGCGAAGCGAAGCTGCACGAAATCCTGGCTGAAGCGCTGCACCCGGTCCACGTCGATGTAATCCTGGACATAGGTGTAATAGGGCGTGACGGTGACCGCCCAGTCGGCACGCCCGGCGTCGTGCCAGCCGCCGCTGAGGCTGGCGGTGTAGGCCTTTTCCGGCTTCAGCGCCGGGTTGCCGATGTAGCCGTTGGCGTCGCCGTACCAGCCGGACATGGTGCTCGCCATCTGCCCCGTGCCCCAGGAATAGCGCTCGTACAGGTTGGGGGAGCGGGTCTTGCGGGCGACCCCCGCCTCGTAGGTGGCTGTGGCCGACGGCTCGTAGCGCACCAGGGCGGTGGCGTCGATATTGGCGTCGGTGGCCGACCGGTCGCCGCGGTTGAAGGCGGTGGCGGCGGCGGCATCGGGGTTGGCCATCATGCCGATGCGGCTGGCCCAGGAATAGGGCTGCACCGTGCCCACCCTTGACCATACCATATCGTTGCGGACGCCGAGCAGGGTGGTCCAGGCCGGCGACCAGCGGGATTCCACCTCGGCGAAGGTGCCGAGCCGGGTGCGCCGCCCGTCGTTGACGTTGATGTAGGTCAGGGGCGACATCATCATCGCCCCGGCCACCGGCGGCCACCAATCGTCGAGCGCGTAGCTGTGCAACTCGTTCCCCACCCGCAGCGTGTCGCGCTCCGTCAGCGGGATGGTGCCGGTAAGGGTATAGCCGGTGTCGGTGCCGCGGGTCTTCATGGGCATGCCGCCGCGTGACGTGCCGCCCTTGTCGTCCAGGAAGTTCATGGTGTGGTTGACGCGCTGGAAATAGGCCCGCGCGTCCAGCCCGCCCCAGCCGAAGCTGCCGGCGTAATGCAGGTTGACGAACCCCTGCTGGTTGTCGGTCAGGTCCATGCGCTGGTTGGGGAAGCCCTGATAGGGGATGGACTGCACGCCCCCCTTGATCTCCACCCGATGGTTATCGCTGCGCAGGGCCAGCGTCAGGGCGTGGTTGATTGCCTCCGCTTCCGTGGAGCGCACCCGCGCGCCGTTGCCGCCGGCGCGGTAGTTGTTGGAGCGGCTCCACGACCCGTCATAGCCGAGGCTGACGCTCTCCGTCGCCACGGTGGCGGAGGCCGCGGCGGTCACCCCCTCGTTCACGCTGCGGAACGCGGTGGAGGCTCGGCCGCTGACCGTCACCCCCTGGCCGGCTTGGGAGAAAGGCGGGGCGGGGGAGTCGGCGGCGATGGTGCCGCCGATGCTGTCGCCCCCGGCGCTGACCGGGGTGATGCCGGCCAGCACCGTGATCTGGCCCACCGACGCGGGCGTGATGGTGGACAGCGGCGGGTTCATGAAATTGGGGCAGGCGGCGGTGATGCTCATGCCGTCGATCAGCGTCTTCACCCGGTCGGCGCCCAGCCCGTTGAGGGCGGGCAGGGCGGAGATGGCCCCGCCGCTGCTCAGGCTGACCCCCGGCACGCTTTGCAGCAGCCCGGCGGTGTCGCTGGTGGACAGGCGGCGGGACGCCAGCGCCTCCCCGCCGAGGGTGGTGGCGGTCAGGGCTTCCGGCGCCCCTTCCACGGTGATGGTGTCCAGGCTCACCGTCTGGGCAACGGCGGCGGCGGGCATGATGAGGGCGGTCACGGCCAGCAGGCCGCGTTTGAACGAACGGACGGACATGATTCGGCAAATCCCGTGAGCCGCACCGGCGCTCATCGGGCCGGTGCGGGCATATGTGATCGGTGGGGTGAGGGAGGGATCAGCCGAAGAATGGGGGTGCGCGCGCCTGCAGACACGACAGGAACCACCCGGCGGCGATGTGCGAGCCGGGCAGGGCTTCCGGCCCATGGAGCACCCACACCACGGGCAGCGCCAGAACCAGCAGGGGAGCGGGAAGAAGGGACGGGCTGCACAGGGAACAGGTCAGGCAGCCGTCGCAGGCATCATGCCCGCTGGCCGGGCCGCTTGTGCCGGCCGCGTCGGTCACCGGGAGGCCGGCGGCGTCGAGGGTGACGGTGCTCATCCCCTCGGCGGTGCAGATGACGATGGTGTCACCGGCCTTTTGCCCCATCCGGGGCATGGTGAAGGGAACGGCCAGCATCTGGAACAGCAGCGCCAGCACACCGGCCCACAGGCCGATGCGCCGCATCCGTTCCGAGAGAAGGCCGCCCCCCACCGTCATGGGTTTAGAAATAGGCCGCGAGGTTGGCGCGGATGCGCTCCAGCACCGGCACGGGCTGGTCCGGCAGGGTGAAGCGCTGGCCGGTGATCATCTCGTACGCGGTGATGTAGACGCGCGCGGTGTTCAGCACCAGCTCGTCGGGGATGGCGGGGATGGGGTCGTTGTACGGATCGCAGCGTTCCGACACCCAGGTGCGCACGAAATCCTTGTCGAAGCTTTCCGGGCGCTCACCGGCGGCAAAGCGGGCCGCGTAGCTGTCCTTGATCCAATAGCGGCTGCTGTCGGGGGTGTGGATCTCGTCGGCCAGGAACACGGTGCCGTTCTCGTCCACGCCGAACTCGTACTTGGTGTCCACCAGGATCAGGCCGTGGCGGTCGGCAATCTCCCGCCCGCGGGCAAACAGGGCCAGCGCTGCGGCCTGCACCTGCTCCCACTGGGCGGCGGGGAGGATGCCGCCCGACACGATCTCGTCCGGGGACAGCGGCGTGTCGTGGTCGCCGATGGCGGCCTTGGTGGTGGGGGTGATGATGGTCTGGGGCAGCTTCTCGTTCGGGCGAAGGCCCTCGGGGAAGCTATGGCCGTACATCTCCCGCTTGCCCGCCTTGTACATGGACAGGATGGAGGTGGAGGTGGTGCCGGCCAGATAGTCGCGCACCACCACCTCGACCGGCAGGATGGTCAGCCGCTTGCACACCACCACGTTGGGATCGGGATAGTCGATCACGTGGTTGGCGATGATGTCGGCGGTCTTCTCGAACCAGAAGCGGGCGGTCTGGGTCAGCACCTGCCCCTTGAACGGGATGGCCGTCAGATTGATGTCGAAGGCGCTCAGCCGGTCCGACGCGATGATGATCCGCCGCCCGTCGGGCAGGTCGTAATTGTCCCGCACCTTGCCGTGGTAATGGTTCGGCAGTTCGGGGATGTCCACATCCACCAGGACATTGTGCAGATGGGGGGCGAGGGCGGCGGTGTCGGTCATCGCGGGGGCGCGCTTTCAAGAGGGAAAAAGGCGGAAATCCGCGGCCACAATAGGCCCGCCCCGCCCACCGGGCAACCCTCTTCCCCGGTTTCACCCCATGCGGCGGCGGAAGAACACCGCCAGCAGCGGCAGCGTCACGATGGGCCACGCGAACACCGGGGCATAGCCGGCGGCGGTGATGACCAGCCCGCCCACAGCCACCCCCGCCGACTGCCCCAGGAAGAAGCCCGAGGCGAACAGCGACACCGCGATGCCGCGCACGTGCGGCGCCATCTGTGTCGCCTGGGTCTGGAGGGTGTTGTGGAACAGGTAGAAGCCCATACCGCACACGGCGGACGCCACCGGCACCACCGGCCACGCCGGCACGAACAGGACGAGCGCGAAGGCCAGCGCCATCAGCACGCCGCCGCTGACCACCATGTTGCGCGGCCCCAGCGTGGCGACGATGCGCCCCGACAGCCCGGCGTACACCAGCCCGCCCAGCCCGAAACACGCCAGAATGCCGCCGATGGCCGCATACCCCAGCCCATAATGCTCGTGCAGATAGGCCCCCAGATAGGTGAAGGGACCGAGGAAGCTCACCCCTTCCAGAAACACCACCCCCACCACCAGCCGCACCCGCGGCGTGCGGGCCAGCGCCAGCAGGGTGGTGGCCAGGAACGACGGGCTGACCGCCGTGCGCGTCTGCTTGACCCGGCCCGACAGCACCTCCCGCCACAGCAGCAGCGCCACGCCCAGATAGATGACGCCCAGCACCATGAACACCGCGTGCCAGCTCAGGAACTCGCCGAAGATGCCGCCCGCCGCCTGCCCGGCGATGGACCCGAGGATCTGGCCGGACATGAAGCGGGCCAGCACCGGCTGGCGCCGGTCCAGCGGCACGATGTCGCCGATGTGGGCCATGGACAGCGGGATCAGCGCCGCCGCCGTCGCCCCGGCCAGCAGCCGCAGGAAACCCAGGGTGGCGAGATCGTCGGCGAACCCGCCGGCCCCGGTCATCACCGCCGACACCAGCGTCATCAGCGTGATGATGGTGTATTTGCCGAAACGGTCCCCCACCGGCCCATGGACAAGCTGGCACAGCCCATAGGCCAGCGTGCAGGCGGTGCTGATGATGGAGGCGTGCGCCACCGTGGTGCCGAATTCCCCGGCGATCTGCGGCAGCAGCGGGTCGGCGATGCGGATCGTCGCCGACGACGCGAACGCCGCGATGCTCAGCAGGACGATGGAACGCACAGGCAAGGGGGCGTCGGTCATGGGGCTGCCGCGACAGGGGGAAGGGGGCATGAACACTACTTAACCTATAGACATCGCGCCACGGGCAGGGCGCTTGAGGGAGGTCAAGGCGGCCATGCGGGGGGATGTGCCAATAAGCCCTTGCCTTCATGCCCCTGCGGCGCCTTGCTCATTGCCCGCCGTGGCGCCGGGCGGCACAACCGTGGGATAATCAAACCAAAGCCGGTCAGCCGGCGCACCCGTCTGGGAGGATGGACGAATGGATTGCTACGCCCCGAAGGGAGCCGGGCTGCTGTCGCTGGATGATGCGCTGGCCCGCATCGTGTCCGGTTTCGGCCCGGCGGTGGACACCGAAAGCGTGCCCCTGTCCCACGCCCGCGGGCGCGTGCTGGCCGAGCCGGTGACGGCCCCCATCGACGTGCCTCCGGCGGCGGTGTCGGCCATGGATGGATACGGCTATGCCGCCGCGTCCGGGGCCGGCGGGGGGCCGTTCTCCCTTCCCGTCGTCGGGCGGGTGCCGGCGGGCACCGTGTTTTCCGGCACGGTGGCGGCGGGGCAGGCGGTGCGCATCTTCACCGGGGCACCCGTGCCCGCCGGGGTGGACACCGTGGCGATGCAGGAGGACTGCACCGCCCATGAGGACGGCTCGGTCACCGTCAACCGCCCGCCCAAGCCCGGCGCCAACATCCGCCCGGCGGGGGAGGACATGCGGGCGGGGGCGGTGGTGCTGCACCCGGGTGCGCGCCTGCGCGCCCAGGACGTCGGGCTGGCCGCGGCGGTGGGCCGGGCGGGGCTGCGCGTGCGCCAGCGGGTGACGGTGGTGCTGTTCTCCACCGGGGACGAGTTGCGCGAACCCGGCACCCCGAAGCCGGAGGGCGCCATCTATGACGCCAACCGCTACACCATCGCCGCCCAGCTTCAGGCGCTGGGGGTGGAGGTGGAGGATCTGGGCATCCTGCCCGACCGGGCCGAGGTGGTGAGGGATGCGCTGGCCGGTGCCGCCGCCCGCGGCCACCTGATCGTCACCTCCGGCGGGGTGTCGGTGGGGGAGGAGGATCACGTGAAGGCGGCGGTCAACGCGCTGGGCGGCATCGACCTGTGGCGGCTGGCGATCAAGCCCGGCAAGCCGGTTGCGCTTGGTAAAATCCGGGGGGGCCGCGTGGGCGGCACGCCGTTTTTGGGCCTGCCCGGCAACCCGGTGTCGGCCATGGTGACGTTCATGCTGATCGGGCGCCCGCTGGTGATGCGGCTGATGGGCGTGGAAAAGACCGCGGCGCCGCGCTGTCTGGCGGTGGCCGGCTTCTCCTTCCGCAAAAAGGCGGGGCGGCGGGAATTCCTGCGCGCCACGCTCGGCACCGGGCCGGACGGGCTGCCCGTGGCCCACAAGTTCCCCAACGATTCGTCGGGCGTGCTGACCTCGATGGTGGAAGCCGACGGGCTGGTGGACATCCCCGCCGACACGCAGGAAGTGCGGGAAGGCGACATGGTGGCCTTCCTGCCCTTTACCGGGTTGTTTGTGTAAAAATTACTTCTTTAGCCAGTGGCCGCTGATTTCGGCGTGCAGCGGCTTAGTGTCTTCGAATTTCTGCTTCTGTTCCGCGGTGGCGTCGGTCTGGAATTCCGACCGCCACCGGGAATGGGGCATACCGTAGACGGCCTCTTTCGCCTCGTCGTCGGTCATGGCGACGCCGTGTTCCTTGGCGGCGGCCAGATACCATTTCGACAGGCAGTTGCGGCAGAACCCGGCCAGATTCATCAGGTCGATGTTCTGCACGTCGGTGCGCTTTTGCAGATGCGCCACCAGACCGCGGAAGGCCGCGGCTTCCAGTTCGATTCGGGTACGGTCGTCCATCGGAAACCTCAAAGGGTGATCAGCGCCAGCAGGATCAGCAGGGCGATGACCCCGGCGACGGCGATCTTGGTGAAATGGGTGAAGGCGTGCCAATCGGCCATCCGCTGGCGGACCAGTTCGGGATCGACCGCGCGGTGTTCACCGCCGTGTGCCACATCCACCATGTCGTCTTCCCCCCCTCGGTTGCTGCCGTGACCGGCGAAACGCTCAGGCTGAGGAGATGGGAAGCAGCCGCGGGCGTGGCAAGCGCCCGCGGCGGGGAAGACGCTCAGGCCGGCGGGTTGACCAGCGCCGGCAAGGCCGGGACCGGCCCGTCGATGACCACGCGGTCACCGTCCACCCGCGTGCGCCCCTCGGCCACCAGACGGACGGCCAGGGGGTAGATGCGGTGCTCCTGCTCCAGCACGCGGCCGGCCAGGGCGTGGTCGTCGTCGCCGGGCAGGACGGGAACCGCCGCCTGCACGATGATCGGGCCGGCGTCCATTTCCGCCCGCACGTAATGCACGGTGCAGCCGTGGAACCGCACCCCGGCGTCCAGCGCCCGCTGGTGGGTGTCCAGCCCCTTGAACGACGGCAGCAGCGACGGGTGGATGTTGATCATCCGGTCGTGCCACTGGTTCACGAACCACGGCGACAGCAGCCGCATGAAGCCGGCCAGGCACACCAACTCCACGCCCGCATCGCGCAGGCGGGCGTCCATGGCCGCCTCGAACCCCGGCTTGTCGCCGGGGTAATCGCGGTGGCTGACCACGGTGGTGGCGATGCCGGCCTTGGCCGCCCGTTCCAGCCCATAGGCGTCGGCCTTGTTGGACAGCACCAGCGCGATCTCCGCCGGAAACGACGGATCCGCCGCCGCGTCGATCAGCGCCTGGAGATTGCTGCCCCGCCCGGAGATGAGAACCCCGAGCTTCAGACGAGTCAGCCCTTTGTCGTTTACAGGGGCCATTCCGTGTCCATTCCTTCCACGGTCACCCGCGGCTGGCCATCGGCCAGGGTGTGGACGCGGCCAACGGTATAAACCGTCTCGCCGCCGTCACGCAGGATGCGGGCGGCTTCGTCGGCCATCCCCGCCGGGCAGATGACGACCATGCCCAGACCGCAGTTGAAGGTGCGGGCCATGTCCAGCGCCGACAGACCGCCCGTCCGGGCCAGCCAGCCGAACACCGGCAGGAACTGCCACGCCTTGGCATCCAGCGTCACGCCCAGCCCGTCGGGCAGAACCCGCGGAATGTTCTCGATCAGCCCGCCGCCGGTGATGTGGGCCATGGCCTTCACCGTGCCGGCGCGCACCGCGGCCAGCGTGCTCTTGACATAGATGCGGGTGGGGGTCAGCAGCGCCTCGGCCATGGTCTGGCCGGGGGCGAAGGGGGCGGGATCGGCATAGCCCAGGCCCGACTTTTCCACCAGACGGCGGACCAGCGAATAGCCGTTGGAATGCACGCCCGCCGAGGCCAGCCCCAGCACCACGTCGCCGTCGGTCACCCCGGCGCCGGTCAGGGCGGAGTCGCGCTCGACCGCCCCCACCGAGAAGCCGGCGAGATCATAATCGCCGTCGGAATACATGCCGGGCATTTCCGCCGTCTCGCCGCCGACCAGCGCGCAGCCGGCCTGACGGCAGCCCTCGGCGATGCCGGCGACGATGGCGCGGCCCGCGGCCACGTCCAGCTTGCCGGTGGCGTAATAATCCAGGAACAGCAGCGGTTCCGCCCCCTGGACCACCAGATCGTTGACGCACATGGCGACGAGATCGATGCCCACGGTATCGTGTTTTCCCGCGGTGATCGCCACTTTGAGCTTGGTGCCGACGCCATCGGTCGTGGCGACCAGAAGCGGGTCGCGGAAACCGGCGGCGCGCAGGTCGAACAGCGCGCCGAAGCCGCCGAGGCCGGCGTCGGAACCAGACCGTGCGGTCGAACGCGCCAGCGGCTTGATCGCCTCGACGAGCGCGTTGCCCGCGTCGATGTCCACACCCGCCTGTTTGTAGGCGTCGGACGTGTTGTTGGGTTGGGTGCTGATGGTATCCTCGCTTGGGCTGGGCTATAAACCGGGCCAACGGAATGGCCGAAACATACTCGAATCGGAAGGCATTGCAATGCTCCACCGCCGCTGCCGGACCCTGAAAACGGGTCTTGTCCCCTCCATCAGGGCTTCCGCGATGGTTCTGGGGGTGATTCTGGCCGCTGCCGGGCCGGCCCTGGCCCCTGTGCGCCCCGCGTTGGCCCAGACCGCCGGGGCCGCCGCCGGGGGGGGCGAAGCCTATACCGTGTCGGGCGTGACGGTGGACGTGTCGTCCGCCAATCCCACCACCGCGCGGGATCAGGCCATCACCCAGGCCCAGCGCAAGGCGTGGGACAGCCTCTATCAGCGCATGGCCCCCGGCGGGGGGGCGGTGCCCAAGATGTCCGACACGGATCTGGCCCGCATGGTCCAGGGCTTCGACATCGAGGATGAAAAGACGGCGCCGGGCCGCTACGTCGCCAGCTACACCGTGCGTTTCCGCCCCCAGGCGGTGCGCGATGCGCTGGGCAACAGCGGGGCCGCGGCCATCACCGAACAGCCCACGCGCCCCTTCGTCCTGCTGCCCGTCACGACCGTCGCGGGCCGCCCGATTCTGTGGGAGGACCGTACCGCGTGGCGCGAAGCGTGGGAAGCGCGTCATGGCGCCTCCTCCTTCGTGCCGCTGCTGGTTCCCGACGGGGAACTCGACGATGTGGCCGCCATCGGCGTGTCGGAGGCGCTGGCGGGCGACTCGGCGGCTCTCGGCAAGATCGCCCAGCGGTACAAGGCGGGCGGCGTGATCGTGGTCCGCACCGACCTGCCGGCCTCCGGCCCCGATCCCAAGGCGGGGCTGACGGTGGACGTGGTGCGCTACATGCCCGACGGCAGCCGCGACCAGCGGCCCGTGACCGTGGCCGGCAGCGCCACGGAAAAGCCCGCCGACTTCCTGGCCCGTGCCGTGGCCGCCACCGCGACCGCCATCGACGAGGGGTGGAAGCAGGAAAACACCGCCCCCGCTGGCCCGGAACAGACGATTGCCGTGTCGGTGCCCCTGTCGGGTCTGGGCGACTGGATCGAGGCGCGCAAGCGCCTGTCGGCCATCGGTGCCGTGTCGAACGTGGAGGTGCAGTCGCTGGGCCGCACCGCCGCCACCATCGGGCTGAGCTTCCGCGGCGACGTGGGCAAGCTGCGCCAGACCCTGGCCGGCAGCGGCCTGTCCCTGACCGAAGCGCCGCCGCGCGCCCCGGTGATGGCCACCCCCGGCCAGCCGCCGGCCGCCGCCCCGGCGTGGGAGCTGCGCCTGTCGGGCCTGGGCGGCGTGCCGGCCGCCCCGCGCGGCGCGGGCGGCCTGTAAGGGGGCGGGGCGTTGAGCATCCCCAACATCATCACCTTCGCCCGGCTGCTGGCGGTTCCGGCGGCGGTCTATTTCATCCTGGCGGGTGAACTGGGCTGGGCCTTCTGGGTCGTGGTGGGCGCCGGGATTTCCGATGCGCTGGACGGCGCCATCGCCCGCATGTTCCGGTCGCTGACGGCGCTGGGCGCCTATCTCGACCCGCTGGCGGACAAGGTGCTGCTGGTCAGCGTGTTCATCGCGCTGGGGCACGTGAACGCGCTGCCCCTGTGGCTGGTGATCGTGGTGGTGTCGCGTGACATCATGATCGTGGGCGGCGTCATGCTGCTCTATACGCTCAAGGAGGCGCTGGTGATGCAGCCCTCCACCATCAGCAAGATCAACACCGCGGCCCAGATCGCGCTGGCCACCGCGGTGCTGGCCCCCGCCGGGCTGGGGCTGCCCAATCTGGTGGTTCAGGGTGTTGATGTGGTGAACGCCCTGGTGTGGGTGGTGCTGGCGACGACGCTGCTGTCGGGGGCCGGCTACCTGTACCGAGGCGGGCGTCTGTTCAACCGGCATGGCGGTGTGTGATGAGCGGCGGGCGTCAGGCGCGGTTCTGGCTGATCGGGCTGGGGATCTTCCTTCTGGTCCTGTGGCAGTTGTCGGGCATGCTGCTGCCGTTCGTCGCTGGCCTGGCGCTGGCCTATTTCCTCGATCCGCTGGTGGACCGGCTGGAGGAATACCGGCTGCCGCGCTGGGCCGCCACGGCGCTGGTGCTGCTGCTGTTCCTGCTGATGCTGGTGGCGGTGATCCTGCTGCTGATCCCGCTGGTGCAGATGCAGGTGGTGCAGTTGATCGACGCGCTGCCGGGCTATTCCCACGCCGTGCGCGACCGGGTGCTGCCGGCCCTGGAGAAATTCCTGAGCCGGCTGCCCAGCGACGACATGCAGCGGCTGCGCGATGCCGCCGGTCAGTACGCGGGACAGGCGGTGGGGTGGCTGGGCAGCGTGATCCAGCGCATCCTGAGCGGCGGCATGGCGCTGTTCGATGTGCTGTCCATGCTGTTCATCATGCCCATCGTGGCGTTCTACCTGCTGCGCGACTGGGACATCCTGGTCGCCACCGTGGACCGCTGCCTGCCGCGCCCCCACGCCGCGGTGATCCGCCAGCAGGCACGGGAGGTGGATGAAACCCTGTCGGGCTTCCTGCGCGGGCAGGCGCTGGTGTGTCTGATCCTCGGCTCCTTCTACGCGGTCGGGCTGTCGGCGGCGGGGCTGAAGTTCGGGCTGGTGATCGGGCTGGTGTCGGGCCTGCTGTCCTTCATCCCTTATGTGGGGACGCTGTTCGGCTTCATCGCGTCCACCGGGCTGGCGCTGCTGCAGTTCGACGAGCTGTGGAGCACCGGCGTGGTGGTCGGCATCTTCCTGTTCGGCCAGATGGTGGAGGGCAATTTCCTGTCGCCCAAGCTGGTGGGGGACCGGGTGGGGCTGCACCCGGTGTGGGTGATGTTCGCCCTGCTGGCCGGCGGTTATCTGTTCGGGTTCCTGGGCATTCTGCTGGCGGTGCCGGTGGCGGCGGTGATCGGGGTGCTGACCCGCTTCGCCGTGGCCCGCTACATGGACAGCCCCTATTACCGCGGCACCCTGCCGATCCGGGGGGAGGGGGAATGACCGGCCCGACGCAAATCCCCCTGGATCTGGGTCACCGTGCGGCCATGGGCGGGGAGGATTTCCTGGTCGCCCCGTCGAACGCCGAGGCGGTGGCGTGGCTGGACCGCTGGCCCGCGTGGCCGGCGCCGGCCCTGGCCCTGTTCGGCCCCGCCGGGTCGGGCAAGAGTCATCTGGCCAGCGTGTGGCGGGCGCGTACGGGCGCGCCGTGCATCGCGGCGGCGGACCTGACCGACGCCGATCTTCCGGCGCTGGCCGCCGGGCGTGCCGTGGTGGTGGACGACGCCGACAAGGTGGCCGGGCGCAAGGGCCGGGAAGAGGCGCTTTTCCATCTGTACAACCGCATGCGGGACGCGGGCGGTCATCTGCTGCTGCTGGCGCACCAGCCGCCGGCCCGCTGGCGGGTGAAGCTGGCCGACCTGCGCTCCCGCCTCAACGCCGCCCCGGCGGTGGCGGTGGAACCGCCCGACGACGCCCTGCTGGCCGCCGTGCTGGTCAAGCTGTTCGCCGACCGGCAGGTGATGCCGGGGGAAGAGGTTGTGGATTATCTGGTGGCCCGAATCGAACGGTCGCTGGACGCCGCCCGCCGGGTGGTGGCGGCGCTGGACCACGCATCCCTGGTGGAGCAGCGGCGGATCACCGTGCCGCTGGCCCGGTCGGTCCTGCTCAGCCTGGACGGCCCGCCGGACGATGCCGAGGGGGAGGATGACGGCGCGTAACCGCCGTCATGCCGAGGGCGGCGGCGTCACCCCGTCCACCAGATCCGACCGCCCGATTCGCCGCAGCGACACCGCCAGCCGCTGGTCGTCGTCGCGGATTTCCTGGAGGGTGCGCAGGGTGAAGGTCACGTGCTCCTCCGCCGCCCGCCGCGCGTCGGCGGGGCGCCCGCCCAGCACCGCGTCGGCGATGGCCAGATGCTGGCTCAAAAGCATCTCCCGCACGCCGGGGCGGGTGTAGAGGCGGGAGCGGTTGTAGAACACATCGTTGCGGAGCATGGCGGAAAAGGCCCGCATGATGTGCAGCATCACCACATTGTGCGCCGCCTCATAGATGGCCTGATGCAGGTCGGCGTCGGCGTCCGCCTCGATGGTGGGGTCGTCCTGGCCGTGGCCGGTCGTCATGCGGTCGATGGAATCCTGAATCGCCCGGCGGTCCAGGTCGGTGGCCCGTTCGGCGGCCAGTGCCGCCGCCGTCCCCTCGATCGTCGTGCGGAATTCCAGATAGTCGTACGCGGTTTCCGGCTTCGATTGCAGCAGCGACACCAGCGGGTCGGTCATGGGGGCCAGGAACTGCGCCACCTGCGTGCCGCCGCGCCCGGTGATCAGAAGCCCGCGGCTTTCCAGCTTGGCCAGCGCATCGCGCAGCGACGGGCGCGACACGTCCAGCTTCAACGCCAGTTCCCGTTCGGGCAGCAGCTTTTCGCCGGGGCGCAGAACCCCTTCCAGAATCAGCTTTTCCAGGTGCTCGGCAATGGCGTCGGACAGCTTTGCCGGCTTGATCCTGTCGCTGGTGGTGCCCTCGGGCGGCATCGGCGTTTCCCTTCGCGTCGTCTCCCCGTTCAACCGGGTGTGTTTGAGGGTTAGATAGCCTCCCCCGCCGGGCGCGTCCAGCGGGTTGAGACGGGCTCGTCGTCAGAAGAATTTTCCTGTTGCGGGCCATGGTCAAATCTTTTATCCAAACTTCAACGTTGGCTAAGAGATGTCATTTGGCCGCAGCCCAACGCAGCATCCTTTCCGAATGCTGCGCTGCAACGAATGAAACATCCGGGTTTTGGGAATACGGGAAACGCCGCCGGTGTGCCGCCGCGGGCCGTCATGGCCCGTGCCATGGCCGCCGTGGGCTGCCTCCGTCTTGCCCGAAAGCGCACCGCCAACGTGACAAACGGTCTGGCGGAGGATGGATTCCCAATGGTCTGGTCGCAGGTCTACGACCCCCTCAACAACATGTGGCTCTCGACGTTCATGGCGTCGATCCCGGTTCTGGTCATGCTGGGCGCGCTCGGCATCTTCCACATCAAGGCGCACAAGGCGGCCCTGATGGGTCTGGCCGCAGCATTGGCGGTGGCCATCGGCGTGTTCGGCATGCCGGTGGCCATGGCCGGCAAGACGGCGGCCTATGGCGCGGCTTACGGCCTGCTGCCGATCGGCTGGATCGTCATCAACATCATCTTCCTCTACCACCTCACCGAACAGCGGGGTCAGTTCAAGATCCTGCAGGAAAGCATCACGGGGATCACCAACGACCGCCGTCTGCAGCTCCTGCTGATCGCGTTCTGCTTCGGCGCCTTCTTCGAAGGGGCGGCAGGCTTCGGCACCCCGGTGGCGGTGACCGGCGCCATGCTGATCGGCCTGGGCTTCTCGCCGCTGGCCGCATCGGGCCTGTCGCTGATCGCCAACACGGCCCCCGTGGCCTATGGCGCGCTGGGTACCCCGGTGATCGCGCTGGCCGCGGTGACCGGCCTGCCGCTGGAAGACCTGTCGGCCATGATCGGACGTCAGCTTCCGTTCTTCTCGGTGATCGTGCCGTTCTGGCTGATCGTCGCGTTTGCCGGCTGGCGCGGCATGCTCCAGATCTGGCCCGCGGTTCTGGTCGCCGGCGTCAGTTTCGCCGTTCCGCAGTATCTGGTGTCGAACTTCCACGGCCCGTGGCTGGTGGACGTGGTGGCTGCCATCGTGTCGATGGTCAGCCTGACTCTGTTCCTCAAGGTCTGGCATCCCAAGACCATCTGGTACACCGTCAACGGCGATGAAGCTCCGGTGGATGAAGGCAAGGCTTCGGCCCGTGCCGATCATGGCTACGCCCCGTCGGACGTGCGCCGTGCGTGGATGCCCTGGGCCATCCTGTCGATCCTGGTGTTCATCTGGGGCGTGCCGCAGATCAAGACGTTCCTGGACGGCGTGTCGGTGTTCAAATTCCCCATCGACGGGCTGCACCAGATGATCCAGCGCGTGCCCCCGGTGGTGGTGAAGCCGCACACCGAGGCCGCGGTCTATACCCTGAACTGGCTGTCGGCCACGGGCACGGGCATCCTGCTGTCGGCGGTCCTCGCCGGCCTGCTGATGGGCTGCTCGGTCAAGGAAATGGCCCGCACCTACTGGCGCACGCTGGTGGCGATCCGCTATTCCCTGCTGACCATCGCGGCGATGCTGGCGCTGGGCTACACCACCCGCTATTCGGGCCTCGACACCACGCTGGGTCTGGCGTTTGCCAACTCCGGCTTCCTCTATCCGTTCTTCGGCACCCTGCTGGGCTGGCTGGGCGTGGCGCTGACCGGATCGGACACCGCGTCGAACGTGCTGTTCGGCAGCCTGCAGAAGGTGTCGGCGGAACAGCTCGGCCTGTCGCCCACCCTGATGGCCGCGGCCAACAGTTCGGGCGGCGTGATGGGCAAGATGATCGACGCCCAGAGCATCGTCGTCGCCGCCGTCGCCACCAAGTGGCATGGGCACGAGGGCAAGATCCTGCGCTACGTCTTCTGGCACTCCATCGCCATGGCCTCGCTGATCGGCGGGCTGGTGATGCTCCAGGCTTACGTGTGGCCGTTCACCCAGATGGTGATCCACCACTGAGTTCGCATCGGAGGCACCGGGCGGGGCAGGGGCAGTCCAGGCCCGCCCGGTGGCAACTTGCAGCGGGGGTGCGCGCGTCGCCCCCGTCTTTTTCATTCATCCCATCCCGCTTATTTATTTCTTTGTTTGTCTCTTTGACCGCTCCCCCTGCCATCCATGAGGTGACGCCTTGACCCCCGCATCGGCGTATCCCGTCCCGCCCCGTCCCGCCACCGTCTATTATTTCGGCACCTGTCTGGTGGACCTGTTCTACCCCGACGCCGGTCTGGCCGGGATGGATCTGCTGCGGCGCGAAGGGCTGAAGGTGGTGTTTCCGCAGAACCAGACCTGCTGTGGCCAGCCGGCCCGCAACACCGGCATGTATGAGGAGGCGCGCGCCGTCGCCCGCGCCCAGTTCAAGGCGTTCCCCAACCCCTGGCCGATCATCGTGCCGTCGGGAAGCTGTGCCGGCATGATGCGCATGCATTACCCCGAGCTGTTCGCCGGCGAACCCGATCAGGCGGAAGCGGAGGCGTTCGCGTCCCGCGTCTATGAGCTGACGTGGTTCCTGGTCCACGTGCTGGACATCCAGTTGAAGGACAAGGGCGAGCCGCTGACGGTCACATGGCACGGATCGTGCCATTCCGTGCGGGAAATGGGCGTGACCGACGAGCCCAAGGAGCTTTTGCGCCGGCTGTCCAACGTCACGCTGGTGGAAAACCCGCGGGAGAAGGAATGCTGCGGCTTCGGCGGCACCTTCGCCGTGCGGATGCCCGAGGTGTCGGGCGCCATGGTCACCGACAAGGTGGCGAGCATCGAGGGCACCGGGGCGGCCCAGATGGTCACCGGTGACTGCGGCTGCCTGATGAACATCTCAGGGGCGATGGCCAAGTCCGGCTCCCCGGTCAAGCCGCGTCACATCGCCGAATTCCTGAAGGAGCGCACCAATGGCTGAAACCGCTGCCGCGTCCACCTTCGTCGAGCGCGCCCACAAGGTTCTGGGCAACACCAAGCTGCGGGGCAATTTCCGCCGGGCCATGGACGGGCTGATGGCCAAGCGCGCGGCCCAGTTCGCCGACATCGCCGCCTGGAAATCCCTGCGCGCCCGCGGGGCCGCCGCCAAGCGCCGGGTGCTGGCCCGTCTGCCCGAATTGCTGGAGCAGCTTGAGGCCAACTGCACCGCCAACGGCATCAAAGTCCATTGGGCGGAAACCACCCACGAGGCCAACAGCATCGTCCTGAAGATCCTGCAGGACCACGACGCCCGGACCATCGTCAAGGGCAAGTCGATGGTGTCGGAGGAGATGCACCTCAACGCCTTCCTGCAAAAGCACGGCATCGAGGCCATCGAATCGGATCTGGGCGAATACATCATCCAGTTGGCGGGCGAGGCGCCCAGCCACATCGTCATGCCCTGCATCCACAAGGACAAGGGCGAGATCGCCGAACTCTTCACCCGGCACATCGACGGGCAGCCCTACACCGAGGACGTGGCCGAGCTGACCGACGCCGCCCGCCGGGTGCTGCGCTCGCGCTTCGCCGCGGCGGACGCCGGTCTGTCGGGGGTGAATTTCGCGGTGGCCGAGACCGGCACGCTGGTGCTGATCGAGAACGAGGGCAACGGGCGGCTGTCCACCACCCTGCCGCCGCTGCACATCGCGGTGATGGGCATCGAGAAGCTGGTGGAAACGCTGGACGACATTCCGCCGCTCTTGTCGCTGCTGCCGCGCTCGGCCACCGGGCAGAGCATCACCACCTACGTCAACATGATCACCTCGCCCCGCAAGCCGGGGGAAAAGGATGGCCCGCAGGAGGTTCATCTGGTGTTGCTGGACAACGGCCGGTCCCGCGTCTATGCCGACAACCAGTTGCGCGACACCCTGCGCTGCATCCGCTGCGGTGCGTGCATGAACCACTGCCCGGTCTATGCGCGGGTGGGTGGGCATACCTACAACGCCGTCTATCCCGGCCCGATCGGCAAGATTCTGACGCCGCAGTTGGACGGCATCGCCGTGGCCGGCGACCTGCCGCACGCCTGCACGCTGTGCAACGCCTGCGTCGAGATCTGTCCGGTCAACATCCCCATCGCCGACATCATGGTGCGCCTGCGCCGCGAGGCGGTGCACCCGTCGGACAGCCCGGCGGTGATGGGGGCCGGGTGCAAGCACACCGCCACCGAAGCCGCGGTGTGGGCCGGGTGGAAGAAAATGTACGCTTCTCCCGCGCTCTACCGCATGGGGGCCAAGATGATGCAGCGCTTCGGCAACATGATGCCGGGGGGAATGCCGTTGCTGAAGGAGTGGACCTCCGTCCGCACCCGCCCGGTGTTCGCCAAGAAGACGTTGCACGAACTGGCCAAGGAACAGGGGTATTCCGATGTCTGAAGCCCGCGCCCGCATCCTGTCGCGCCTGCGCGCGGCCCCGCCGTCGGTGGCCCCCGACCGTCCCGACTGGCAGCCGCCGCGCTTCGGCGATCAGCGGCTGGCCAAGTTCCGCACCATGCTGGAATCCTGGCGGGCGGAGGTGCACGACACCACCGCCGCCGCGTGGCCGGAGACACTGGCGGCACTTCTGGGCACCAAGCTGGCCGGCAAGAACAGCCGCACCGTGATCCACGCCCCCAACACCGTCACCGGCCAGACCCTGGCTGAAGCCTGGGCCGGGCGGAGCGACGTTCCGGTGCTGGTTCCCTATATCGAATCGGTGGAGAGCTTCAAAACGGTGCTGGTGCAGCAGGCCGATGCCGGGGTGACCGGCACCGTGGCCGGCATCGCCGAAACCGGCACCGTGGTCCTGTGGCCCGGCGCTGACGAGCCCCGCCTGATGTCGCTGCTGCCGCCGGTCCATGTGGCGGTCGTCGCCGCGTCGTCGGTGCGCGACACCATGGCCGACGTGGTGACGGAACAGGGGTGGAAGGACCGCATGCCCACCAACGTGGTGCTGGTTTCCGGCCCGTCGAAGACCGCGGACATCGAACAGACCCTGGCCTTCGGCGTTCACGGGCCGAAGGAATTCGTGGTTCTGGTGCTGACCGATGCGTGATGTGTAACCCGTCGGGGGGCTTTGCCCCCCGACACCCCCCAGCAAGGGCGGCGGCCCTTGCATCCCATTGATCAACCACTCAGGGTGCGGCGGCCTGTGGGGGAGTGGTTCCGGCTTCGCCTTCTTTCAGCCGGACGCCGCGCTCGATGAATTCCACGCCGGCCTCTTCAAAGGCGCGGCGCAGGGCGGCCATGGTCGGGCCGTGGGGCGTGGTCTTGCCCGATTCAAAAGCCGAAATCGTGTTGGCATGCACCCCCGACCGTGCGGCAAGGTCCGCAATCTTCCATTTCAGGGCCGCCCGTGCCATTCGAAGCTGTGTATCATTCACAATTTTGTTGACCCATAACGAGATATGGTCCACATTCTTGTGGCTGGGGCACAATTTTTATATCTGAGCCGGCTTCACAGGATGGAGACGTTCTCATTATGTCACAAGACGCTTCCGATCGACAGCCATCCACGGTTTCGCTGCATTGCTTCGGCGGCGAGTACGATGATCCCGCCGATGTGCTGGAAAATGTGAAGGCTGTCGTGACGTTCCTGAACGGCGCCGTCTGCAACGCGCTTTCGGGACGGAGCGGCCACCTTACCGGCGAAGGTATCCTTGGGGTGAACCTGATTTTCGGTGCTGTGGTTTCCAGCCTGGACGCCGTGTCGAAAACCATCAGAAACACCCGGGACCACTGACCCCATTGATGGGGTACAGGGGCCGCTGGGCCCCTGTCGGGGAGCGTCGAGGGGAAGATCCCCTCGACAAGCCTTCTCAATGCGCCTCGTCCCACGACGGCCCGACGCCCGCTTCCGCGACGAGCGGAATGCTCAGGCTGGCAGCCCCCTCCATCACCGTGCGTACGGCGGCACTCAGCGCTTCCACCTCATCCTCGGGCACTTCGAACAGCAGTTCGTCATGCACCTGCAGCAGCAGCCGGCTGCGGGGGCTGGCGGCGGTCATGGCGGCGGGGATGCGGGCCATGGCGCGCTTCATGATGTCCGCCGCGGTGCCCTGGATGGGGGCGTTGATGGCCTGACGCTCGGCAAAGGCGCGGCGGGCGGCGTTCTTTTCCTGGATGCCGGGGATGTAGCAGCGGCGCCCGAACAGGGTGGCGACGTAGCCCTGTTCCCGCGCTTCCTGCTTGGTCTTCTCCATCCAGGTCTTCAGTTCGTGGAAGCGTTCCAGGTACGCCTTGATGAAGCTGTTGGCCTCCCCCGGCGTGATGCCCAACTGGCGGCTGAGGCCGAAGCCGGAGATGCCGTAGATGATGCCGAAGTTGATGGCCTTGGCCTTGCGGCGGATCTCCGAGGTCATCTGATCCAGCGGCACGCCGAACACCTGGGATGCGGTCATGGCGTGAATGTCGATGCCGTTGCGGAAGGCGTCCTTCAGTGCCGCGATGTCGGCGATTTCGGCCACCAGCCGCAATTCGATCTGGGAATAGTCCACCGACAGCAGCGTGAAGCCCGGATCGGCGATGAAGGCGCGGCGGATGCGCCGCCCCTCCTCGTTGCGCACGGGGATGTTCTGCAGGTTGGGATCGGTGGAGGACAGACGGCCCGTGTTGGTCAGGGCCATGGAAAAGCTGGTGTGGACCCGGCTGTCGCCGTCGGTCTGTTCCTGCAAAGCGTCGGTATAGGTGCTTTTCAGCTTGGCGAGCTGGCGCCAGTCCAGCACCTTCTGCGCGATGTCGATGCCCTGTTCGGCCAGACCCTCCAGCACGCCGGAATCGGTGGAGTAGGTACCGGTCTTGCCCTTCTTGCCGCCGGTCAGGCCCATGTCCACGAACAGGATTTCGGCCAGTTGCTTGGGCGAGGCGACGTTGAAGGGGCGGGGGGCCAGGGCGTTGATCTCACCTTCGATCTGGGTCAGGCGCTCGGCGAAATTGCGGGACAGGCGGCTCAGTTCGGTCTTGTCGATGCGGATGCCGGCCCGTTCCATGTCGGCGATCACCGGGATCAGCGGGCGTTCCAGCGTCTCGTACACCGTGACCATGCGGTCCTGCACCAGCCGCGGCTTCAGCAGCAGCCACAGGCGCAGCGTGACGTCGGCGTCTTCCGCCGCGTAATCCAGCGCCTTGTCCAGCGGCACCTTATCGAAGGTGATGGCGTTCTTGCCGGTGCCGCAGACGTCGGCGTATTTGATGGTGGTGATCCCCAGCAGGGTTTCCGCCAGTTCGTCCATGCCGTGGCCGTGGGTGGTGCCGTCCAGCACGTAGGAGATCAGCATGGTGTCGTCCAGCGGCGCCGGGCGGACGCCGTGGCGGTCGAAAAGCTGGAAGTCGAACTTGAAGTTGTGCCCCACCTTCAGGATCGCCGGGTTTTCCAGCAGCGGCTTCAGCACCGCTATGGCGTCGGCGGCGGGGATCTGCGGCGGGGTGTCGTCGCCGTCCAGGGACAATTGCCCCTCGCCGTTGGTCTTGCCCACGTGGGCAAGGGGGATGTAGCAGGCATCGCCCGGCGCCAGCGCCAGCGACACCCCCACCAGCGTGGCCGTGGACGGGGTGAGGGAGTTGGTTTCGGTGTCCACCGCCACCACCTCCGCCGCCAGGGCGCGGGCGACCCAGGCTTCCAGCGCGGGGCGATCCTGAATCAGCGCGTAGCGCTTCTCCGCCCCGTCGAAGGCGGGAGCGGTCTTGCCGGCGGGGGCCGGGGTGCCCTCAGCGGATGCCGGATCGGTGACGGCGGGGGCGGGCGGCGGATCGGCGGTGATGATGCCGTCCTTCCTCAACTCCGCCTCCATGCGCGCCACCACGCTGCGGAAGCCCTGGGCGCGCAGGAAGGACAACAGCTTGCCGTGGTCCGGCTCACGCACCGTCAGGGTGTCGAGGGGCACCGGCACCGGGGCGTGGGCGTCCAACTGCACCAGCCGGCGGGAGATGCGCGCCTGCTCGGCGAAGTCGATCAGCTTCTGCCGGCGGGCCGGCTGCTTGATCTCGCCCGCGCGGGCCAGCAGGGAGTCCAGGTCGCCGTATTCGGTGATCAGCTGGGCGGCGGTCTTGACGCCGATGCCGGGCACGCCGGGCACGTTGTCCACGCTGTCGCCGGCCAGCGCCTGCACGTCCACCACCTTGGACGGCGGCACACCGAACTTTTCCATCACCTCGTCGGGGCCGATCATCTTGTTCTTGAGCGGGTCGAGCATGCGCACGCCCGGCCCCACGAGCTGCATCAGATCCTTGTCCGACGACACGATGGTCACGGGGCGTCCGGCCTCCACCGCCAGCCGGGCGTAGCTGGCGATCAGGTCGTCGGCCTCGAACCCTTCCAGCTCCACCCCCGGCAGGCAGAAGGCTTCCGTCGCCTCGCGGATCAGGGCGAACTGCGGGCGCAGTTCCTCGGGCGGTTCGGGGCGCTGGGCCTTGTAGGCGGGATAGATGGCGTTGCGGAAATTCTCCCGCTTGGCGTCGAAGATCACCGCCACCGCCTCGGCGTGCAGGTCGGCCAGCAGCTTGGTCAGCATGTTGGTGAAGCCCAGCACCGCGTTGACCGGCGTGCCGTCGGGCCGGGTCAGCATGGGCAGGGCGTGGAAGGCACGGAAGATGAACCCCGACCCGTCCACCAGATACAGCCCGCCCGCGGACGGGGCGGCGGCGGGGGCGGCAACGGTGGTGGCGTCGGTGCTGTCGGTCATGGCGGCGATCCTGTTGATGGGCCGCTACCTTGGCGGAACCCGTCGCGGGAGTCGAGAGGACGCAAGCGGGCGTGGGCGTCGAGGAAGCGGCGGCAGGCGTCGAAATCCGCCTCCGCCCCCGGCGGCAGGGTCATGCCGTTGCGCTCCGCCAGCGCGCGGGCAAACGACAGCATCCGCTCGGTCGGCGCCTTGCGCCGCTGGGCTGCCGTGGCGGGGGAGGGGGCGGGCGTGTCCGCAACCGTGGCTTCCACCACCGGGGCCGTGGTCTTGCGGGTACGGCTTGCGGCCTTGGCGGCCTTGGGCGCGAGCGTCTTCGGCACCTCCGCCTTGCCCACCGCCGCCTTGCGGGTGCGGGGCTTGCGGGGTGCGGGTGCGCCATCCTCGGGCGCACCGGTGCCGGCTTTGGGCGTGCCGCCGCCGGGCTTGGCCCGCCGCACCGTGCGCTTCCGGCGGGCGGCGAAGCCGGTGTCGGGGGCGAGTGCGATGGCGGGGCCGCCGCTGCCGGCCAACACGCCGATCAGCCGCCCGGCCTCCGACGCAATGGAGTCGATGACGGCGCGGTAATCGGCGCGGCCCGTCACCACATCGTCGAGCTGCATCTCCCACAGGGCGGTGGTGCCGGGATCGACCAGCGCCGGGGCGGCGGCGCGCAGCCGTTCGAACAGCGCCAGCCCGGCGGGGGTCGGGTGCAGCCACTTGCCCTCGTTGCCGATCAACTGCTGCAGCTTCAGCCCCTTGATGACCTCGGCGCGGGTGGCGGGGGTGCCGATGCCCTTGGCCTCCTTCAGCCGGTCGCGCAGTGCGGGATCGTCCACGAAGCGCCAGGCGTTCTGCATGGCGTCGATCAGGGTGCCGTCGTTGTAGCGCGGTGGCGGCTGGGTGCGCTTGGCCTCCACCGTCGGGTCGGTCAGGGTGGCCGGCTCGCCGTCGGCCAGGGGGGGCAGGGTCTGATCGGCCTCCGCCTCCCGGCCGTCGCCACCCTTGCCGTCCGCGGGCGCGTCCGCCGCCTCACTGCCGCCATAGACGGCTTTCCAGCCCAGCTTGAGCGGGATGCGCCCGGTGGCGCGGAACAGGGCAGGGGTGCCGTCCGGCACCGGCACGGTCATGGTGACGGTGGTCTGGCGGTAGTGGAAATCCGGCATCACCGCGGCAAGGTAGGAGCGGCAGATCAGCGCGAACAGCCGCTTTTCATCCGCGCTCAGCCGCCCCAGCCGGCTTTCCAGATCGTCCATGACGTTGACGTTGGGCACGATGGCGTGGTGCGACACCCCCTCCAGCGCCTTGTCGCAGAAATGGCCGGACTTGCCGCGGCGGATGACCGGGCTGCCGATGTCCAGATGGGCGAATCCCGGCAGGCGGGTCAGGGCCGCCACCAGGGCCGGGGCATCGCCGGCCTGATTTTCCGCCAGATAGCGGGCCTCGGCGCGTGGGTAGGTGATGAGCTTCTTGCCCTCGCCGTCATACAGGCTCTGGGCCACGGCCAGCGTCTTGTCGGCGGTCCAGCTCCAGCGCTGGCCGCAGGTCTTTTGCAGGGTGGGCAGGTCGAACAGGCGCGGCGGCGCCTGCCGCTTGTCCTCCACCGTCACCGACAGCGGGCCGTTGTGGCCGGCGGCGGCACGGGCCACGGCCTCGGCCCGCGCGCGGTCCTTGATGCGGTCCTTGGGCGGCGGGGCGTGGCGCATCAGGAAACCGCCCTGGCCGGTGACGGCGGTGGCCACCACCTCGAAATAATCCTCCGGCTTGAAATCGCGGATCTCGATCGCGCGCAGGCAGACGATGGCCAGCGTCGGCGTCTTCACCCGCCCGATGCCGATCACCCCGCGGGTGCCGGGGGCACGCAGGGTGGTGGTGGCGGTGCGGGTCAGGGACAGGTTGAAGATCTGGTCGGCCTGCTGCCGCGCCACCGCCGCCTCGTACAGGGAGCGCATCTCGGCGTTCGGCTTCAGCCGGCCGAAGGACTCGCGGATGGTCTTGGGATCCTGCGCGGTGAACAGGGCACGGCGCACCGGTCCGCGGTAGTTCAGGTGCTCCAGGATCTCCTGCCCGATCAACTGCCCCTCGCGGTCGCAGTCGGTGGCGAGGATCACCGAGTCGCATTCCTTCAGCGCCGCGGCGATGGCCTGGAGCTTGGCCGGCTTGTTGCCGTTGCCGTCGGGGCGGGTGGGGTAGAGCAGGGTGTCGGGCCGCAGGACGTCGGTTGTCCAGCGTTTCCAGGCCGGGTTCACCTCCTCCGGTTCGGCAAGGCGCAACAGATGGCCCTCGGCGGGGAGGATGCGGCCATAGCGCGATCCGAGCGCCGCGCGCAGATCCTTGGCCTGACTGGATTTTTCCGTAATGATGAGCGTGGCCATCACCGCAACCCTGACACGAACAGGCTTTCCCGATACCGCCCACGGCGTTAAGATGGAAACAGGATAGGGGCGTTATGGCAACTTTTCAAGAACATAAAGCGTGGACGCGGCGTTTTGCCGGCGCGGTCCTTCTGGGTCTGCTCCCGGTGCCGGCGGTGGCGGAACGGGTGCCCGGCGTTGGCCCGGACGACCGGCGGGCCCCCGTCGCGGTGTCCGCCGCCCCGTGGAACAGCCTGGTCAAGGTGCAGTCGGAGCTGGGCACGCGCTGCACCGGGGCGCTGGTGGGGCCGGGGCGGGTGGTGACCGCCGCCCATTGCATCATCGGCCCGCGCACGCGCAAGCCGGTGCAGGCGTCATCCCTGCATGTGCTGTTCGGGTATGACCGCGGGCAGTACCGCGGCCATGCGCGGGTGCGGGCGGTGTTGAGCGGGCCGGGGTATGATCCCGAACGCCCGCTGGACGGGCTGCCGGTGGATTGGGCGGTGCTGGTGCTGGACGGCCCGGTGCCCGCCGGGGTGCCGGTGCTGCCGCTGGACCCGGCGCCATCGCGGGGGCAGGCGCTGGCGCTCGGCGGCTACAGCCAGGACCGGGCGCAGATTTTGATGGCCGACACAACCTGTTCCCTGATGGGCCGGAACGAGACGGCGGCGGGACCGCTGCTGGTCCACGACTGCGACGGCACCCGCGGCACCAGCGGCGGGCCGCTGCTGGTGCGGCGTGGCGACGGCTGGGCGGTGGCCGGGGTGAACGTGGCGGTGGTCACCGGCGAGGGGCGGCGGCGCAATCTGGCGGTGCCGGCGTCCAGCTTCGCCTTTGCCGTCAAATAGGGGGCTATTCCAGTTCGACCCTGTTCCGCCCGCCCTCCTTGGCCCTGTAAAGCGCGTGGTCGGCGCGCTGCAGGGCGGCGGTGATGCTCTCCCCTTCCTCATTCAGCGCCAGCGCGGTGATCCCGAACGAGGCGGTGATGGGAATGCGCGCCCCCTCGAACTCCAGATCCAGCCGCTCCACCGCCTTGCGCAGCCGTTCGGCGGTGATGACGCAGCCGGCGCGGTCGGATTCCGGCAGCAGGATGGCGAATTCCTCGCCCCCCAGCCGCCCCAGCACGTCGCTGACCCGCAGGTTGACCTTGCACCCGGTGACGAAGCGTTTCAGCGCCGCGTCCCCGGCGGCGTGGCCGTGGGTGTCGTTGATGCGCTTGAAATGGTCGATGTCCGCCATCACCAGACCCAGCGGGCGTTTGGTGCGGCGGGCACGGGCCAGTTCCTGATCCGCCCGGTCGAGAAAGGCGCGGCGGTTCAGGATGCCGGTCAGCCCGTCGGTCAGGGCCAGATGCAGCAACTGTTCGTGCATGGCGCGGATGCGCACCCCGGCGGTCAGCCGCGCCTTCAGGTGTGCGGCGTTGATGGGCTTGTGCAGGAAATCGTCGGCGCCGCAGTCCAGCGCCTTCAGCTCCCGCCACGGCTCGTCGCCGGCGGTCATCAGAATCAGGTGGGTGTAGGCGGTGCGCGGATCGGCGCGCAGGTGCCAGCACACCTCGATCCCCGCCATGCGCGGCATTTCCCAATCGATGATGGCGATGTCGGGTGCCTCGCTCCAGGCCTTTTCCAGCGCCTCCGCCCCATCCTTGGCCAGGATGACGGTGTGGCCGAAGGACTCGGCCATCTCCGACAGCATGGAGCGCATCAGCAAGGTGTCGTCGGCGATCAGGATGCGCATGGGCCGGGGATGATCTGTGCGTTGGAAAAGGGGATGCCATCATAACCCAGCCGTGCATCGGGTCGTGACGGATTATCGTTGTGACGCGCAATGCATTGTTCCCGCCGGCCGTGTTACCGAGAACGATGACAAAATTGCGCGATGAGAGTATGACGGAAGCGGAATTCGGTCCTGCCGGGAGAGTACGCTGATGTCTGAGAAAAAGGGTGTCGATCCCCGCGCGGCCGAAGTTGTCAAGCAGATGGCGCGAAAACTGCAGGATGATATTGCGTCATTTGGTCGCTATCGCCGGCTGGTCCCGAAAACGGTGCCGCAATTCCGCGACATCCGTAATATTTTTCGGGAAATCGATGGGTTGATCTTCGCCATTCAGGAACGTCTTCCCGATGTTGCGGATAAACTTCCCCCCAACTTCGGCCAATGGGTGGTGCGGCAGAAGCTGAACTCCCTGGCGATTTTCACCGACATCAGCCATGCCTTCATCCAGAATCCTCCGATTGCATTGACGCAATCCCTGGGTGCCTTCGCGCTGCTGGAAACCGAGCACGCCTCGTTTACCGAGGTGCTGTCGTACTTCGATATGCTGATCATGGAAGCGGGCATCGACGACAAGACCGCCGACGAACTCGACGCCACCCGCGTCAAGATCGAGGAGGTGCTGAAGATGATCGACGAGCTGCTGAAATCCAGCCCGAAGGTTTTGCAGGAATTCTAACCTTTTGCGGGCGGGGGCAGGGTGGCGGCCAGTTCCTCCACCCGCGCCAGTTCCGCCTCCAGTTCCGCCAGATGGCGGCGGGCGGCCAGGATGTCGCTTTCCAGCTCGCGGCGGCGGCGGTCCAGCAGTTCCTCGACCGGGGTGACCGCGGCGGCGGCCATGGTCTGGGCGATGGCCGACGGTGTGCCGCCGCCCAGCGCCAGCCGCACCATGCGCGGGGTTGGGCGCAGCCCCTGCGCCTCCAGATGCCGGACCGTCACCAGGATATCGAGCGCGCCGCGGTGGCCGGACGGGGGGCGGGGCATCCGGGCGTATCTCCTTCTCGGGACCGGGGGGCGGGCCGGCGTTTGTATCATGGCGGAACGGTGGCGTGGAAACAAAAGGGTTGCCGTTCATGGGCTTGCCCCACAGTTGCCGCGATCCCGCCGAAATTTTGCTGCACAGGCACTGTTCGCATGGAATAAACCGGGACAAGGGCGCGTTCATCAGGACGAACCAGAATTCGGGACCGCCGGCTTGGTCTTGACCTGAGTGCCTGTGCCGCGTTGATTATGCTTGGTAAACGGCCCGCCGGACGGCGGGTGTGATGACGGACCCGCCGTCCGGCGGGCGATGGAACGAGCAGGTGCGCGGTTGAGCAGATTCGGGTCGGAGCTGGAAGTCCACATCGCGTCGTTGCGCCGGTACGCCCGCGCGCTGCTGCGCAATCCGGTGGATGCCGAAGATCTGGTGCAGGAAGCGTTGGTGCGCGCGGTGTCGCGGGCCGACAGCTTTCAGGCGGGGACGAACCTGCGGGCGTGGCTTTTCACCATCCTGCACAACGTCCACGTCAATCAGGTCCGTGCCCGCGCCGCACGCCCTGACGAGGTGCCGGTGGAGGCGGTGGAAAGCCGCCTGACCACCCCGCCGCGCCAGGAGGAGCGGGTGGAGGTCCGCGAGATGATGCGGGCCGTGGAAGCCTTGCCCGACGAGCAGCGCCAGGTGCTGCTTCTGGTGGCGCTGGAGGGCCTGAAATACGATGAGGTGGCCGAGGTGCTCGGCATTCCCATCGGCACCGTCATGTCGCGCCTGTCGCGCGGGCGGGAAGCGGTTCGGGCGAAGCTGGCGACCGAGGGATCGGTGGCCCTGCGAAGGGTGAAGTGATGAGCGAGTACCGGGTGACGGAAGACGATCTCCACGCCTATGTGGATGGGCACCTCGATGCCGGGCGGCGGCTGGCGGTGGAACGCTGGCTGGCCGAAGACGCCGAGGCCGCCGCGCGGGCCGAGGATTACCGTGTCCAGTCGGCCCTGCTGCACGAGATGTTCGATTCGGTGCTGCGGGAACCGGCCCCGGTGCCCGTGGACGCGCTGGCCGAACGGCTGAAGGGCCGGTTGGCCGGCAACGACAACACCCCCCCGTGGTACAGCCGGACGTGGATGCGGGCCGCCGCCGCCGTGGTCCTGCTGGTCGCCGGGGTGGCCGGCGGCTATCTGGGCCGCGGTGCGGTGGCGCCGTCGCCCGTGGCCATGGACAAGGGTCATTCGCTTCAGCTTTTCGCGGAAGAGGCGACGCAGGCCCACCGCTTCTACACCTCCGACGAACGGTTCCAGGTGGAGATGGGGGCCGACGACCGCGGCGCACTGGACAGCTTCCTGTCCCAGCGGGTGGGGCGCGACATCTTCGGCCCCGACCTGGGGCGCATCGGCTACCGCCTGATCGGCGGGCGGTCGCTGCCCACCGACACCGGGGCCGGCGCCCAGTACATGTACATCAACGAGCAGGGCAAACGGATCACCCTGTTCGTCGGCAACCCCGTCAGCGGTGCCGAGACATCGTTCCGCTTTGCCCAGAACGGCGATGTGGCGGCGTTCTACTGGGTGGAGGGTTCGACCGCCTATGCCCTGATCGGGCGGCTGTCGAAGGAGGATCTGCAAAACATCTCCAAGGCGGTGTACGAGGAGGTGAAGTCGGGCCGGACCAAACGCCAGTCCCAGCAGCAGCCCCCCGCCGACACCCAGCAGCACAGCACGGACGGGCCGCCGCAGGACCAGATGAACCCGGTCCAGCCGGTCAGCGACACCCGCAACAAGGACAGTTGAACGGGGCGGTGACGGAAACGCTGGTCATGGAACGGGTGCGGCACTAAAGCTTGTGGTGCAGCGCCCTTCCCAGCGGGGCTTCATGGCCGAGCGACGATGACCCACGACGTGCCGATCACCGGGATCCGCCCGATCCTGACCCTGATCCACACCAACGGCGAACGGCTGCTGGTGGCCCGGCTGACCAATGTGGGGGCGTCCAGCCAGTCCAACCGCTTCGTGCTGCGCCGCGCCGACCTGCGGGCCCCGTGGGAGCAGCCGGACAAGGGGTATTTCGGCTATGCCGAGGTGGCCCGTGCGCTGGACGCCAACGGCTGGCGCGGCTGCACCATCGAAGCCATGCCCACCACCGACCCCGACGAAAGCCGCGCCCGCGCGCTGGCCCGGCGCAAGCTGCACATGCAATGCGTCAACGTGGCGATCCAGCGGGCCGCCGTCCCGCTGCCCCCAAAGGGCGGGGCCTGAGCTTCGGGCTTTTCCCCGGCGCCGCGGCGGCCTATATCCCATCAACCTGTTGATGCTGCGAGGGGCCGAATGAGCCGGGGTATCGCCATGCGTTCTTCCATCCTGTCCGACCATCCGTCCATGCCCGACACCGCCGCGGCCCCGTCCGCCGCCGGGGATGCCGATCTGGGGGATTTGCCCACCTGGGATCTTCGGGATCTCTACCCGTCCATGGACGGGCCGGAGCTGAAGGCCGACCTGGACCGGATGGAGGCGGCGTCCAAGGCCTTTCACAAGACCTACGCCGGGCGGGTGGCCCATGTGGACGGCGCCGAACTGGCCCGTGCCGTCGCCGAGTACGAGCGCATCGACGAGGTGCTGTCGCGCGTCATGTCGTATGCCGGGCTGGTCTATTCCGCCGACCAGACCGACCCGGTGATCGGCAAGTTCTATCAGTCGATGCAGGAGCGGGTGAACGGCATCTCCACCCATCTGGTGTTCTTCACCCTGGAGCTGAACCACATCGGTGACGACGAGTTCCGCGCCCGGCTGGCGGAATCAGCGGATCTGGCCCGTTATGCCCCGTGGCTGAACGACGTGCGGCTGTTCCGCGACCACCAGCTTTCCGACGAGATGGAACGGCTGCTGCACGAGAAGAACGTGGTGGGCCGGGCGGCGTGGAACCGGCTGTTCGACGAGACCATCGCGTCGCTGCGCTTCCCCATCGGCGGCAAGGATCTGACCTGCGCCGAGGCGCTGAACCGCCTGTCCGACCGCTCTGCCGCCGTCCGGCGGGACGCGGCGGAGGTGGTGGGGCGTGTGCTGGGCGACAATGTGCGCCTGTTCGCGCTCATCACCAACACCCTGGCCAAGGACAAGGAGATCGACGACAAGTGGCGGAACTACCCCCGCCCGGTGTCGTCCCGCAACCTGTCCAACCGGGTCGAGGATTCGGTGGTGGATGCCTTGGCCGCGGCGGTCAAGGAATCCTACCCCGACCTGTCCCACCGCTATTACCGGCTGAAGGCGACATGGTTCGGCCGGGAGCACCTGGATTACTGGGACCGCAACGCGCCGCTGCCCGACGACGCCGACCGCAGCATCCGCTGGGACGAGGCGCGCGATCTGGTGCTGGGCGCCTACCGCCGATTCTCGCCGGAACTGGGTGACCTGGGCGAACGCTTCTTCCGCAACGCCTGGATCGACGCGCCGGTGCGCCCCGGCAAGGCGCCGGGCGCCTTCGCCCACCCCACCGTGCCCAGCGCGCATCCCTATCTGCTGGTGAACTACCAGGGCAAGACCCGCGACGTGATGACGCTCGCCCACGAACTGGGGCACGGGGTGCATCAGATCCTGGCGGGCGGGCAGGGGCATCTCTTGTCCGACACGCCGCTGACGCTGGCCGAAACCGCGTCGGTGTTCGGGGAGATGCTGACCTTCCGCGCGCTCCTGGACGGCGAAACCGATCCCAAACGCCGCCGCATCATGCTGGCGTCGAAGGTCGAGGACATGCTGAACACGGTGGTCCGCCAGATCGCCTTCTATGATTTCGAAACGCGGGTCCACGCCGAACGGGCCGAGGGCGAGTTGACCGCCGAGCGGCTGGGCGAGATCTGGATGCAGGTGCAGGCCGACAGCCTGGGTCCGTCGCTGCGCTTCGACGAGGGTTACCGGCATTACTGGGCCTACATCCCCCATTTCATCCATTCGCCGTTCTACGTCTACGCCTATGCCTTCGGGGATTGTCTGGTGAACTCGCTCTACGCCGTCTATCAGGACGCGGAAGAGGGCTTTGCCCGCAAATATCTCGCCATGCTGTCGGCGGGCGGCACCCTGCGGCATCAGGAACTGCTGGCCCCGTTCGGGCTGAATGCCGCCGATCCGTCGTTCTGGGGCAAGGGGCTGGCGGTGATCCGCGGTTTCATCGACGAGTTGGAAAAGGCGGAGTAAGGGTGCTCACCGCGGCGTGAGGCAGGAAAAAGCTAAACCGGCGGATTGCTTGATCTCGGTCAAGATCCGCCGGGGGTGGGCGGGTTACCTTCACCGCAGCGCACAAACGTGCATTCTGCCCATAAGGAAAACCGCCCATGTCCACCCTGACCGCCCTGTCCTGGGATTCCAGCCTGGAAGTCGGCAACGCCGTCATCGACGCCGACCACAAGGAAACCGTCGAACTGCTGGCCGAGGTGGCGGGCCTGAGCAACACCGACTTTCCCGCCGGGTTCAAGCGCTTCGCCGACCACCTGCGCGACCATCTGGCCCGTGAAGAGGGGCTGATGGAGCAGTACGACTTCCCCGCCACCCCCATTCACAAGCACGAGCACGAGCGGGTGCGCCGTGAGCTTGAGGGCATCGAAAAGCGGCTGGCCGCCGGCAACCTGATGCTGGCCCGCGGCTACATCACCGAAATCGTCCCCGACTGGTTCATCAACCACAAGAACACCATGGACAGCGCCACCGCCGCCTGGATCCGCCTGCGCGGCGGCCAGTGAGAAGAGAAAGGGGGGATGCGCGGTAGCCCAACCCTCCAGCGCCCCCTGGACCTTTCCCCCCGCCGCTCCACATTGGGGGGCATGGCGGAACACGATGAAAACACACTGGGCGGGCGGCTGGCGCGCTATGCGCGTGTCGGCACCGCCGTGGGCGGGCTGGCGGCGCGGCTGGCCGGAGAACGGGTTCTGGGGCTGCCGCTGGAACGCCAAAAGCACGCTGCCGATCTGCGGGCGGCGTTGGGCGGGCTGAAGGGGCCGTTGATGAAGGTGGCACAACTGATGTCCACCATCCCCGACGCCCTGCCACGGGAATACGCCGCCGAACTGGCGCAGTTGCAATCCGACGCGCCGGCCATGGGCTGGCCCTTCGTCAAGCGCCGCATGGCGGGCGAACTGGGGCCGGACTGGCAGAGCCGGTTCCGCAGCTTCGAGCACACCGCCGCCGCCGCGGCCTCCCTGGGGCAGGTGCACCGGGCGGTGGGGCTGGACGGGCGGGTGCTGGCCTGCAAGCTGCAATACCCCGACATGGCCTCGGCGGTGGAGGCCGACCTGCGGCAATTGTCGGTGATCTTTTCGCTCTACCAGCGGGCCGACAACGCGGTGTCCACCCGGCAGGTGCAGGAGGAGATCGCCGCCCGCCTGCGCGAGGAACTGGATTACGGGTTGGAGGCGCGCCACGCCGCCCTCTACCGCACCATGCTGGACGGGGTGGACGGGGTGCATGTGCCGGCGGTGGTGCCGGAGCTGTCCACACGCCGCCTGCTGACCCTGGAATGGGTGGAGGGGCGGAAGATCCTGGATTTCGTCGCCGACAACCCCGATTCCCGCGACGCTCTGGCGCTGACCATGTTCCGGGCGTGGTACGTGCCGTTCTACCGCTACGGCGTCATCCACGGCGACCCGCATCTGGGCAATTACACGGTGCGGCCCGACCGGTCGCTGAACCTGCTGGATTTCGGCTGCATCCGCGTGTTTCCGCCCCGTTTCGTCAAGGGCGTGCTCGACCTCTACCACGCCTTGCGGGCAGGGGACGAGGAACGGGCGGTGGAGGCCTACCGCGCCTGGGGCTTCGGCAACCTGACGCGGGACCTGGTGGATGTGCTGAACATCTGGGCGCGCTTCATCTATGGCCCGCTGATGGAGGACCGCACCCGCGGGCTGGACGAAACCAACGCCAGCCACTATGGGCGCGACACCGCCGAGCGGGTCCACGCCGAACTGCGCCGGGTGGGCGGGGTGGAGATCCCGCGCGAGTTCGTGTTCATGGACCGCGCCGCCATCGGGTTGGGAGGGGTGTTCCTGCGGCTGGGCTCACAGGTCAACTGGCACCGTCTGTTCCATGGCCTGATCGACGATTTCGACGTGGACGCCATGGCCGCCCGCCAGAAGGAGGCGTTGGCGGCCCATGGTGTGCCCCCTCCAGCCTAGCGAAAGATAATATGCTATAAGGGGTATCTCTATTACGTTCATCAGACCAAAGAGCGTGGGGATTATGACTAATGCATCCTTCTAATATGGGTCTGAGTTTGGCATAAACCTTTCCACGGGAGCTAAAAAGGCAAAAGCCAAAGACGCCCCGAGGGAGGAAACGCCAAACAGTCTAAGAAGAATTTATGAACACCTGCCGCCCGGTGGATCTTCCGCCGGGTTTTTTATTTTGGCCTATACCTTTCGCAGATGCAGCATTATTCCGCCGCTGACGAAAGGGTGGTACTGCTTCGGGCGGGAGCCCGCGGAACCAACAGATTGGCGTGCCAGCGCATCACCAGTTCGTTGTTCTGATTGAACGTCTCCACCCGCACCTTGACGATGCCGCTGCCGGGCCGTTTGCCGGACAGGCGGGTGTCCACCACCTGCTGCTCGATGCGCAGGGTGTCGCCGGGGCGTACCGGGCGCGGCCACGACATATCCTCCACCCCCAAACCGACATAGCCGGCGGCCAGACGTGCGTCGCTGTCCACCACCATGCGCATGGACAGGGCCGCCGTGTGCCACCCGCTGGCCGCCAGCCCGCCGAAGATGGAGGAGTCCGCCGCCGTATGGTCCAGGTGGAAGGGCTGGGGGTCATAGGCTTGGGCGAAGGTGGTGATGTCCGCCTCGCTGACGGTGACGGGGCCGCCGCTGAAACGGTCGCCGGGGGACAGGTCGTCGAAATAGCGCATGGGATGCCGTCCGGGTCGTGTCGTTGGTATGAATGAGACAGGTCTGTCTCTTGCCCGAGGATGAGACAGAGCTGTATCATTGTCAAGCCCTCCCGTTTCGCCCTTCCTCTCCCTGGTGGGGAGAGGGCTTCGTCACTTCCCGCCCGGAAAGCCATGCGCCATGACCACCCCGCCCGCCGGCACCGCCGCCACCCCGCCCCGGTCCGCCCGTGTGCGCATCCTGGAGACGGCGGCGGACCTGTTCTACCGCGAGGGCATCCGGGCGGTGGGGGTGGACACCATCATCGCCCGCTCCGGCGTGGCGAAGATGAGCCTGTACCGCAATTTCCCGTCAAAGGACGATCTGGTCTGCGCGTGGCTGGAGGAAACCCGGGCGCAGGTGTGGCAATGGTGGGGCCGGGTGACCAGCCGCCATCCCGGCGACCCGCGCGAACAGTTGAAGGCGCTGTTCCGCTCGCTGGACCGCTGGGCGGTCAGTCCGGGCTTCCGCGGGTGCCCGTTTCTCAACACGGTGGTGGAGTATGGCGCGGCGGGTCATCCGGGGCTGGACGTGGCCGATGCCCACCGCCGCGACGTGCTGGCCTATTTCACCCGGCTGGCGGGGGCAGCGGGGGCGGCGGATCCCGAACGGCTGGCGGTGCAGTTGCTGATGGTGATGGACGGCGCCTACGCCGCCGGCAGCCGCAGCGTCCATGCCCCGGCGGCGGCGGACACGGCGTCGGTGCTGATCGACGCCGCCATTCCCCGTCAGGAACGATAGCCGTGGGCGGCCATCACCGTCAGCCCTTCGATGCTGCCCGACAGCCGTTCGATGATGTGGCGCAGGCGGGTTTCCCCGGCCCCATCCAGATCGAAGCGGATGTGGGTGCCCTTGGCGCTGTGGTTCACCACCACGGCGGGGAAACTGGCGTGTTCCTGGTCGATGGTCACCGACAGCCGCGTGCCCGGCCCCACGTCCAGCCGCGGGTCGAGCAGGGCGCCGCCCATGCTGAGATCCTTCACATGGCTGGACAGGTGATGGCCCTGGCCGTCGGCGTGGATGATCAGGTCCACCGGCACCCGGCTGTGCTCGCGCCGGTTGCCCGCCGCCGACTGGCGCAGGGTGGCGACCAGACGGCTGCGCAGCCGTTCGATCTCCTCCGCCACCGACGCGGCGTTTTCCAGCACCGCCGCCGACATGCGCCCGGCGTCTTCGGACGTGGAGGACACGCTGTCCATGCTGGCCAGCACGCGGGTGGTGCCCGATGCGGCGTGGCTGGCCTGTTCGGCGATGGAGCTGGTGGCCGTCTTCTGCACCGCGACGGAAACGCTGACCGTGCGGGTGATGGCGCTGATCTGGCCGATGGTGGCGCTGATGGAGCCGATGGCCTGCACCGCCTCGTTCACCGCCCCCTGGATGGCTCCGATCTGGCCGGTGATGTCCTCGGTGGCCTTGGCGGTCTGGTTGGCCAGGCTCTTGACCTCCGACGCCACCACGGCGAATCCCTTGCCGGCCTCGCCCGCGCGGGCCGCTTCGATGGTGGCGTTCAGCGCCAGAAGGTTCGTCTGCCCGGCGATGTCGTTGATGAGCTGCACCACCTCGCCGATGCGGGCGGAGGATTCGGCCAGCGCCCTGACGATGGCGCTGGTGCGGTCGGCCTCGGTCACCGCATCGGCGGCGATGCCGCTCGACTGCTGCACGTGGCGTTCGATCTCGGAAATGGCGTGGGCCAGCTCGTTGGCCGACGATGCCACGCCCTGGACGCTGTGGGTCGCCTCCTGCGCGGCGCGGGCCACCGACTGGCTCTGGCTGCGCACGTCGTCGGCCTGGGCGTGCATGTGTTCGGCGCTGGTGCGCATCTGGCGGGCCCGGTCGATGATGGTGGTGACGGATTCGTTCACCACCCCTTCCAGCCCGTCGGACATATCGAGAAGCTGTTGCCGGCGCTCCTGTTCCGCCTTGCGCATCAGCCCGTCAACCTCCGACGTCTGGCGGCGCATTTCGCTGGTGTTGGCCTTCAGCACCCGCAGTGCGCGGGACAGGTCGGCCAGCGGCCCATGAGCGGCCCCGGCCGGGATCGGCACATCGGAATCGCGCAGCGCCGCCCGCCCGAAGGCCGAGGCCATGGCCCGCAGCGTCGGGAACAGCCGCAGCGTGAACACCGCGTACAGCCCCAGCCCGGCCGCACTCAACGCCATGCCCGTGGGCACAAGCCACGGCACCCCCAGCAGCCCGATGCCGCCGGCCACCGTGCCGCCGGCCAGCAGCGCCCCGGTCGTGACGGCCAGCCCGGCGCCGCGCAACGGGTTCTGCGCGTTGTCCAGGTCCGGCGGCTCGTCACGGGTGCTGGTGATGCCAAGGCTGTTGAAATAGCTCTTGTAGAGCATATCCTCGCCCAGGATGTGCTTGGTCAGCCAGTCGCGCAGGAAGTCGAACACCTCGTCGGAGATGACGTCCGCCTTTTCGTTGGCGAATTTCTGCTGAAGCGAGACGGCGGTCGCCTTCAGCTTCTCGTGGATGTCCCTATGACGGTCGAGGACAGGGTAGTTCCATTTGCGGAACAGCGCCTCTTCCTCGGCGAAGTGGGTGGCGGTGTAGCTGATCAGTTCCGCCAGGATGCGGCCCAGCACGTCGCCGCCCTGGCGCTGCTCGTTCGCGTCCCACAACTGGTTCAGGAGCGCCATCAGTCGTTTGTGGGCGTCGTCGAATTCGCGCACGCCCACCGAAAATTTGTCGTCCCATGCGATGAGCGACATGGTTGCACCCCGGCCAGTCAAAAAGAAGTATTCGTTGCATCAACCCGCCCTAATCGGGGCGGACGTGAAGATTAGGAGGGTAATTGTTTCTTTTCCGTTGCGGAATACGGGCTGTCAGCCGGGGCGTCCGTCCACCCGCGGCGACAGCAGCATCGGCCCATAGACCCACAGGTAAAGCCCAAAGGCCAGCAACCACGCAGCCCCCGCGCCGTGCAGCAGCGGTTCGCCATAGGACAGGACCAGCGCCGCCAGCACCCGCAACGCCCCCGCCAGCAGGACCAGGACATAGGCTGCGGCAATCGGACGCGGCACGTCCAGCCGCCGCCCGGTGTGGCCCAGGGTGGCGCGGGTCATCACCGCCAGGATCATGGAGGCGAAGGCTCCGACGGTGAGGGCGTGGATGGCGGCACTGCCACTGATCTCCGTTCCCAGCAGCGCCGCCGCCTTCAGCAGCAGCCCCACGGGAATCCAGGCATAGGCGGCGTGGAGAATCCACACGATGGGCTGGTCCAGCGTCCGCAGCCCCTGCCAGCGGGACAGGCGCGCGGCGTGGGCCAGCCCGGCGGCCAGCGCCACGATGCCGGTTACGGGGGAGTCCGGCAGCAGCAGGTCGAGCGGCAGCAGGGCCAGCGTGCCGCCCAGCACCGCCCGTTCCACCCACGGGCCGGTGACCACCGGGGCGGTGATGCCGCGGGCGTTCAGGGCATTGCGGGTGAAGTTGGGCACGATGCGCCCGCCCACCACCGTCACCATCATCAGCACCACGGCGATGGCCAGCCGCTCGCCCGCTGCGGCGCCGCCGTCCACGACCCCCAGCCAATCCAGATGGAACAGCAGGTTGGCCGCCGTGAGCACGGCCAGCAGCCCGACGAAGGCGGTGTTGCGCGCCTTTCCCGCCCGCACCAGCGGCCCGGCCAGCGCCACGGCCAGCGCCGGCAGGAATGCCAGATCGGCCACGGCCGCCACGGCGGGGGGCGACCCCACGCCCGGCAGCAGCACCAGCCGCCCGGCCAGCCACAGCGCCACCATGATGCCCAGCGGCCAGCCGTGGCGCGGCTGGGTGCCGGTCCAGCCGGGCACCGCGGTCAGCAGGAACCCGGCGATGGCGGCGGCGGCGAAGGCGAACAGCATCTCGTGCGCGTGCCATTGGGCCGGCGCCACCGGCCCCGGCGGCCATCCCCCATGGGCCAGGACCGCCAGCCACCCCGCCACCAGCCCGAACCCGGCGATGCCGGACAGCAGAAAGAAGGGGCGGAAGCCGTACGCCACCAGCAGGGGCGGGCGGATGCTGCGCAGGGCGGCGGGGATGGCGGTCATGGAAGCCTCCGTGGGGTTATGGCATCCCTGACGACCGGCCCGTGTGGCGGAAGAAGGCCACGAGCTGGGTCAGGGTCTGGGCCTGTTCGGCCAGTTGGTGGGCGGCGGCGGTGGTTTCCTCCACCAGGGCCGCGTTCTTCTGGGTCATCTCGTCCATCTGGGCGACGGCGGTGTTGATCTCGTCCAGGGCGCCGGCCTGTTCGGCGGAGGCGGTCGCCATCTCGGCGATCAGGCCCGCCACCTCCTTCACGCCGCCGACGATGCCCTCCAGGGTGGTGCCGGCCTTCTGCACCAGCTCCACGCCGTCATGGACCTGGGCGTCGCTGGCCATGATCAGGGTCTTGATCTCCCTGGACGCCTGAGCCGAGCGCTGGGCCAGATTGCGCACCTCCTGCGCCACCACGGCGAAGCCGCGGCCCGCATCGCCGGCGCGCGCCGCCTCCACCGCGGCGTTGAGCGCCAGCAGGTTGGTCTGGAAGGCGATTTCGTCGATCACGCCGATGATGTCGGTGATCTTGCGGCTGGCGTCTTCGATCCGGCGCATGGCGCCGACGGCGGACCCGGCCACCCCGCCACCCGATTCCGCGCGGGTGCGGGCGTCGGACGCCATGCGGTTGGCGCGCTGGGCGTTGTCGGCGTTGGAGCGCACGGTGGCGCCCAGTTCTTCCATGCTGGCCGCGGTCTGCTCCAGGGAGGATGCCTGCTGCTCGGTGCGCTCGGCCAGATCGGCGGAGCCGGCGGAGATTTCCCCCGCGGCGGACGAAATGGTGGTGGAGGCATCGACGATGCTGGTGACGATGCCGCCCAGCCGTTCGGCGGTGCGGTTGGCGTCCGTCTGGATCAGGGCGAACATGCCCCGGTGGTCGCCGGTGATGCGGCTCGACAGGTCGCCCGCCGCCAGCGCCGCCAGGAACCGCACCACATCGTCCAGCGAGCGGGCGGCGGTTTCGGCCAGCCCGTTCATGCTGCGGGCCAGGTCCAGCATGAAGCCTTCCTTGCCCGCCTCCGGCACGCGGCGGCTGAAATCCCCGGCGGCGGCGGCGGCGGCCATGGCGCTCACCTCCTCCTGGATGGCGAGTTCCTGGGTCACGTCGCGCCATTCCACCACCGTGCCGCGCCGTTCGCCGGCCTCGTCGCGCACCGGGGTGGCAACCACGTCGAAGCGGCGGGCACCGATGGCGATGCGGGTGTGGTGGGGGGCGGTCAGGGTGTCGAGCAGCCGGCGGTTGGCCGCGGGATCGTCGTGGAAATGGTCGATGTTGCCGCCGGTCACCGTCTCGGCGGAAAAATCGGGAATGCGGGTGCGGATATCGGCTTCCGCCCGTCGGAACATGCCGGTGATGGCGTGGTTGGCGTAAATCACGGTGCCGTCGGTGTCCGACAGCATGACGTTGGCCGACACGCTGTCCAGCGCCGCCTTTACCCGCATGGCGGCCACCCCGGCGTTGCGGATTTCATGGATGGCGCGGGCCAGCGCCCCCACCTCGTCCCCGCGCTCCTCGCCGGGAATGGCGACCTGCACGTCGCCCGCGGCGATTCGTTCGGTGGCGGCGGTCAAGCCGCCGATGGCGCGGGTGATGGACCGCACCACGGCGATGCCGACCGCCAGCGCCAGCAGCGATCCGCCCACGGCCACCCCCAGCACGATCACGAATTCCCGCGCCGCGGCTCCCGCCGCGGTCTCGGCCTGGGCGTGCAGGTCGGCGGCGATGGCGTCCTCCACCCGCTTCATGCGGTCGATGCGGGCGGTGGTGGTGGCGAACCAGTCGGGGGCCTTCACCCCCTTCAGGTCGCCGCCGATGCCCGCGTCGAGGGCCGTGGTGCGCATGGCCTGCACCCCCTCCAGGGCCGGGCCGGTCATCTCCGCGTCCATGGCCGTCAGGATGGCCGGCGGGGCGATCCCCCGGACGCCGGAAAAGAACGTGTCCTGCGCTGCGATCAGGCTGGTCAGGCGGCGGTACAGCGCACCGTCGAACGCCTTGGCCGCGAAGCCGGCGGAGCCGGTGGCCCGTTCCTGGCCCGCACGCTCCTTCCCCTGCATGAACAGGGCATAGGTCATCACCCGGCTCTTCAGCGCCGCATCGTCGGCCAGCGACACGATGGCATAGGCGGAATCCAGCAGCCCGACGATGATGCGGGTGTAGAAGGCGAACGAATCCGGCCCCTTGACCGTCAGCCCGTCGATGCCCGCCCGCCGGGCCGGCAGCCCCTCAAGCGCGCCTTCGGCGTCGCCGATGGCGGTGAAGAAGGGGGCGTAGGCGGCCTCCGCCCGCAGCGGCGCCAGGGCGGCGCGCAGCCCGGACAGGGCGGTGTCGGTGGCGCGGCGCTGGGCCGCCAGCTCGTCGCGGAACTGGGTGCCGCCGCTGCCCAGGAACAGGGCGCTGGCCCCGCGTTCCTTTTGCATCTCGTGCGCCGCGGCACCGATGGCGGTGGCGGCGTCGGCCAGATTGCTCAGATGGCCGATGGCGGTCATCTGGCGCCAGCGTTCCACCACCACCCCGCCCGACAGGGCGACCAGGGCGACGATGGCAGCAGCCAGGGCTGCCAGCACCTGACGGTGCAGCGGCCAGTTGGACAGACGGACGGTCATGCGCATTTCCCCCCAAGGCACAGCCAAAGCGGGGGCAGGGGCGGGCGGATGGTTGCCCCCGCCGGTTGCGTATCCCCTGACCCCATCCTTTTGCGGTTACCCGATCGGGATGAAGAAATGGTTAGAGTACGGTTGATTTCGCCCAGGAATGGGGCAGGCTGCTCAACCTTTGGGCCGGAACGCCGCGCAGACGGCGGGGTCGGTCTCGATCCATGCCCCCCCGGTCAGGTCCAGGCAATAGGGGATGGCGGGGAACACCGCCATCAGGCAGTCGTGGATGGCCGACGGCTTTCCCGGCAGGTTGAGGATCAGCGCCGTGCCGCGGATGCCGGCGGTCTGGCGCGACAGGATGGCGGTTGGCACCACCGACAGGCTGACGCTGCGCATCAGCTCGCCGAAGCCGGGCATCATTTTTCCGCACACCCGTTCGGTGGCTTCCGGCGTCACGTCGCGTGGGGCGGGGCCGGTGCCGCCGGTGGTCACCACCAGATCGCACCCCTCGTCATCGACCAGCGCGGTCAGGGTGGCGGCGATGGTGTCGATGTCGTCGGGGATGACGCGCGCCACCGGCTCCCACGGGTTGGCGATGATGCGCGTCAGTTCGTGATGGATGGCAGGACCGCCCTTGTCCTCGTAAATCCCCCGGCTGGCCCGGTCGGAGACGGTGACGATGCCGATTTTCAGGGGCCGGTTCCGGCCGGGGGTGGTCATGGGGCGTGTCCTTGAGGGGGGTGGGGGGACGGAGGTGTCCTATGGCGCCGGGGCCATGAAGACGGTGGCGTAGCTGGTGCGTTCCTTGCGCCCTTCTTCGGCCGCGGACACGATGGTCAGCGGGTTGGAGGCGTCGAGTTTTGTCCCCGCCGGAACGGTGACGTAGACGCGGAAGGTGCCCACGCTGTCACCCCCGGCGTTCACCGTCAGGCGGTCGCCATGGGTATCCTCGCTGCCGGCCATGGAGAGCGTCAGGCCGGGAACCCCGCTGGCGGTCAGCACGTAATGGCGATCCTCGCGGGTCTTGTTGGCGATCTTGACCGTGTAGGCGTTGCGGATCGAGCCGTTGGACAGGGTGATGTACAGCGGCGCGCGGTCGCGCTGCACCGCCAGGGTGAACGCGCTGCGCTGGGTGAGCGCGATGGTCATGGCGCTGCCGATCACCGTCATCAGCACCAGATACACGATGATGCGGGCGCGGGCGAGCTGGGGCTTGGGCTTCTTGACCACCGCCGGAGCCGCGGCGGGGGTGGCACACTGGGCCGCCGCCGGGGCCGCGGGTTCCGCCGCCATGGCCGCCTGACGCGCCAGGCTTTCAAAGGCGATCAGCCCGCGCGGACGCCCGACCGAGTCCATGATGCTGTCGCAGGCGTCCACGCACAGGCCGCAGTTGATGCAATCCGACTGCTCGCCCGTGCGCACGTCGATCCCCATGGGGCAGACCTGGACGCACTGGTTGCAGTCGATGCAGTCGCCCAGGCCACGGGCCGTCCGCTCCTCCCACGTTTCCGACTTGCGGCGGGGGCCGCGGCTGTCGCCGCGGGCGGCATCATAGGTCACGACCAGGCTGTGCTCGTCCAGCATGGCGCTCTGGATGCGCGGCCAGGGGCACATGTACATGCACATCTGCTCGCGGGCCCAGCCGGCCATGACATAGGTGCCGATGCCGAACATGGCGAAGAACGACCATTCCGTGCCCGTCGCCTGGAACGTCACCAGATCGGTCAGCAGCGTGGGCGCATCGCCGAAATAGGCGCAGAAGCCAAAGGCCGACACGAGGCTGATGCCCAGCCACATGGCGTGCTTGGCCGTCTTGCGCATCAGCTTGCGGCGGTTCATCGGCGCCATGTCGTTGCGGATGCGCTCGGCACGATCGCCTTCCGCCAGCCGCTCGGCCCACACGAACAGGTCGGTCCACACCGTCTGGGGACAGGTGAAGCCGCACCACACGCGCCCGGCCAGCGCCGTCGCCATAAAGAGGCCGATGGCCGCGATCACCAGCAGGCCGGTCAGGTAGTAGATTTCCTGCGGCCAGATCTCCAGGCCGAAGATGAAGAACCGGCCCTGGCTCATGTCGAACAGGACCGCCTGGCTCGGCGCGTCGGGACCGCGGTCCCAGCGGATCCACGGCAGAACCATGAAGAAGGCGAGCAGCCCATAGAGCAGCCACGTCTTCATGGACCGGAACCGGCCGATCACCGCCTTGGGGTGGATCTTCCTGTGGGTTTCCCACAGGGCGTATTTCGGCGTCTCGGGCTTCTGGGAACTACCGTCTGGCATAGCGCTCGCCTGTCACCGCTGATCGTAGGAGGGGGCTTGGGAAAAAAGTAAAGGACCGTGACCTGTTCGCAAGTCAAGAACACTATGACAAAAGATCAGTTCCTATGCGTGGAACGGTCATCCGCCATCGGTGTCCATGCCCTTGCCTTTGCCCCTCCAAGCCCTAAAAGGCCGGTTGTCCCCAGTAATAACAGGGTTTTCTTATTGACGGCACCATGCCGCCATGGGGGTGACCATGGCATCGGGGCCGCGGGAGCTCCTTGACCGGAGTCAAGAACCGTTCGCTTTCGTGGGCGCATCCTTTCCGTCATTACGGCAGGAGGAGTGACGGACATGGACGACGATGCGGTGCTGATGGCCCTGAAGACGGTGATCGACCCGGAAATGGGCCTGGACGTGGTGGCGCTGGGGCTGGTCTATGACATTGGCCACGGCGACGACGGGGCGGTGCGGGTGCGTCTGGGCACCACCTCGCCCTCGTGCCCGCTGGGATCGTTCCTGTGCGACGAGGCGGCGGTGGCGGTGCGCCGCGCGCTGCCCGGCGCGCCATCGGTCAGCGTCGCGCTGGCCACCGATCCGCCGTGGACCCCCGACCGCCTGTCGCCCGAGGCCCGCCGCAGCCTGGGCTGGGGGGAGGGCTGAAGCCATGGCCTGTCTGTCATCCGTACCGAACGGAGTGTCGTCGCCCGTTGCCTTGCGGGCGCGGCGCCTGCCGCTCTTGATGCTGGGGGCGGTGTCGCTGATGGCCGGGCTGCTCACCGGGCTGGCCCGGCTGGGTGTGCCGGTCCCGCTGCTGGAAGATGGGGCGGCGGGGCTCGCGCTGCTGCACGGGCCGCTGATGGTCGGCGGTTTCTTCGGCACCGTCATCGGGCTGGAGCGCGCCGCGGCCTTGGGCCGGGCGTGGGTCTATGGCGGGCCGCTGGCCACCGGGCTGGGCGGCGTGCTGCTGGCCGTCGGGGCGCCGGTGGCCATGGGGGCCGGGCTGATGGCCTTTGGCGCCGCCATCCTGACCGCCGCGTCGGTGATGGTGTGGCAGGGGCACCGGGCCGGTTTCACCGCGGTCATGGCCGGGGCGGCGGCCTGCTGGCTGCTGGGCACCCTGCTGTGGCTGGCGGGGGTGCCGGTGGCCGGGGTGGTGCTGTGGTGGCTGCTGTTCCTGGTGCTGACCATCGCCGGGGAGCGGCTGGAACTGAGCCGTTTCCGCCCGCCCAGCCGCTGGGCGGTGCCGGCCTTTGCCGTCACCGTCGGCGCGCTGGTGCTGGGGGCCGCCCTGGTACCGCTGGCGGGGGATGCCGGGTGGCGGCTGGCCGGGGCCGGGATGCTGGCGCTGGCCGGGTGGCTGGCGCGGTTCGACATCGCCCGCCGCACGGTGCGCGGGGTGGGGCTGGTGCGCTATGTCGCCCTGTGCCTGCTGACCGGCTATGGCTGGCTGGCGGTGGGCGGTGCCCTGGCGTTGGCGGGCGGCGACCCGGTGGGCGGGCCGCTGTACGACGCGGTGCTGCACGCGGTGTTTCTGGGATTTGTGCTGGCCATGGTATTCGGGCACGCACCGGTGATCCTGCCCGCGGTGTTGCGGGTGGCGGTGCCGTACCGCCCGGCGCTCTATCTGCCCTTGGCGGTGCTGCACGGGGGCGTGGCCCTGCGGGTGGGCGGGGTGCTGGCCGACGACATCCTTCTGCGTCAGGCCGGGGCGCTGACCAACGGCGCCGCCTTGGTGCTGTTCATCGCCACCATGCTCACCACCATTCTGATGGGCCGCCGCGCCGCCTAACGGTGCTGAAAGCGCGGCGGGCGCTTTTCGGCGAAGGCGGACATCCCCTCCCGCCGGTCATCCAGGGCGAAGGTGCGGTGGAACAGCCGCCGTTCCTCGGCCAGCCCGGCGGACAGCGGCACTTCCTGCCCCCGCCGTACCGCCGCCTTGACGGCCCGCAGCACGGGGGCGGAGAGGGTGGACAGGTGGCGGGCCACGGCGCGGGCGGTGCCCAGGGCCTGCCCATCGTCCACCACCCGCGACACCAGCCCGGCGGACAGGGCCTCCGCCGCCGTCAGGCTGCGCCCGGTGAGCAGCAGGTCCAGCGCCAGCGCCGGCCCCACCAGACGGGGCAGCCGCTGGGTTCCCCCGGCCCCCGGCATGGTGCCGGCGGTGACCTCCGGGTGGCCGAAACGGGCGCCGAGGCCGGCAATCACGATGTCGGCCATTTCCACCATCTCGCACCCGCCGCCCAGCGCCACCCCCTCCACCGCCACCACCACGGGCTGGGGCAGGCGGGGCAGGGCGTGGGAGCAGCCGGCGAAATCCGCCGCCGCGGCCTCCTGCGCCGTCATGGACGCCATGTCCTTGAGATCGGCCCCGGCGGCAAAGTGCCCGCCGGCCCCGGTCAGGATCACCACACGGACGGAATCGTCGGCCGCCAGCCGCTCCAGGGTGCCGTCCAGCGCGGCGATGAGCGGGCGGGACAGGGCGTTGCGCGCCCGCGGGCGGTTCAGCACCACCTCGGCCACCCCATCGGCGGTGTGGCAGAGGATCGTTTGCTCGCCGGTGGTCATGCCGTCACCCCCCGCCCGCCGCCGGGCCGGCGGTTGGCGTTGGCCGCGGGACAGGTGCGGGCGGCGGCGGGGCGCCAGAACAGCAGCCGGCGGACCAGAACGGCGACGGCATCGGCGCGCCGGCGGCGGGCGTCCGCCATCTGTTCGGCATAGAGCAGCGAGGGCAGGCCACGCATGGGTATCCTCCATCGTGAACGGGCAAAGGGGGCCGTTGCGGCCCGCCGTTCAGGATGCGGGCCGGTCGGCGGCCAGTTGGTCAAAGAGCCAGTCGCGGAACCGGGCGGCCTCGGGCCGCAGCGGTCCCCGGTTTCCGGTAACGAGCCAATAGGCGCTTTCGCTGGCGACCGGCGGTCCCAGCACCTCCACCAGCCCGCCGTCCGCCCGGTCGGCGCCGGCCAGAGTGCCATCGGTCAGGGGCTTGTGACCGATGGCGACCCCCAGCCCTTGCAGGGCGGCATCAAGGGCCAGATGCACGGTGTCGAACCGCAGCCCCCGCCGCAGGTCCAGCGCATCCACCCCGCGCGCCGCCGCCCAGGCCCGCCAGTCCTCCCGCACGCTGACCACGTGCAGCAGGGGGACGGAGCGCAGATCGGCGGGCGTGCGGAGGCGGGCGGCCAGCGCCGGGGTGCAGACGGGGATCAGCCGTTCGGTGACCAGCCGTTCCGCCCGCACCGACGCCCACCCCCCACGGCCCATGCGGATGGCAAGGTCGAAGCCATCGCGGGGGAATTCCACCACCCGCTGGTCGGTGTCGATGGACACCGTGACCTCCGGGTTCGCCTGTTGAAAAGCGGGCAGGCGGGGCAGCAGCCAGCGCAGCGCGAAGGTGGGCGCCACGCTGATGCGCAGCGGATCGCCGCCCAACCGCCCCGGCACCGCCGCCGTGGCTTCCGACAGCGCCACCAGCGCGTCGCGCACACGGGGCAGATAGGCCACGCCCGCCGGGCTGAGGCTCAGGCTGCGGTTGGTGCGGACGAACACCGGCACGCCCAGCCAATCCTCCAGCGTCTGGATGGAGTGGCTGACGGCGCTGGGGGTGATGCCCAGCTCCTCGGCAGCGGCCTTGAAGCTGAGCAGGCGCCCGGCGGCTTCGAACACCCGCAGGGTGGACAGGGGCGGCAAGCGGTACGCCATCGGCGGTCATCCCGGAATCACTGGTGTCCACGCGGGTGCCCATGGTGCCGTTTCCATCCCCGTTGCGCCATGGGATGATGAGACCCCACGGGGGGCCGGGCCGGCAAACGGGTAATTCTCAACCTCGAATGAGATTTTTTCACCCGAGGGGGTTTGAGGGTGAAAAAAGTGTTTGCATCCGCCGGCCTCATGCCCTAGGTTCTGGCTCCGCTGAAGCGCGGACCCGTAGCTCAGCTGGATAGAGCGCTGCCCTCCGAAGGCAGAGGTCATGAGTTCGAATCTCGTCGGGTCCGCCAGCGATTTCAAGGGCTTAGCCAGAATGTGGGCTAGGCCCTTTTGCTTTTGCAACCTTTGCTTTTGCAACCTTTGCTTTTGCAACCGCTATGGGCGGTAGCGCAGTCAGAGTAGTATCATCTTGATAAGGCTTATTGCCGGTATGGTGAGGTAAGCCAGTCCGGCGGAGCAGCCGAAAGCCGCTCCGCCGGGCCGTTTTTTTTGGGGTGATTACTTCGCCGCCACCATCTCCGGCTTGCCGTTCTTCCACACGTACAGGACATAGGCCGGCTTGGTCACGTCGCCCTTGGCGTCGAACTCGACTTGGCCGACCACGGTGTCATAGGTGCCCTTGTGCAGGGCGGCGGCCAGCTTCTGGCTGTCGGCGCTGCCGGCCTTTTCCAGACCCTGGACGATGGTCTGCACCGCGGCGTAGCTGTAGAAGGCGAAGTTGCCCGGCTCCGGCAGGCCGGCGGCCTTGAAGGAGGCGATCAGCGCCTGCGCCTTGGGATCGCTGGCCGCCGACGGGCTGTCGGTGTACAGCGTGCCTTCGCCGGCGGCACCGGTGATGGCCCAGTATTCCTGGTTGTTCAGGCCGTCGCCGGCGATGAACTGCATGTTCAGCCCCTGTTCGCGCGACTGGCGCACGATCAGCCCCAGTTCGGGATGGTAGCCGCCGTAATAGACCGCCTCCACCGCCTTGTCCTTCAGGCTGGTGATGAGGGCGGAGAAGTCGCGCTCGCCCGCCGTGACCGAGGTGCGGTAGGCGACCTTGGCGCCGGCCTTTTCCAGCGTCTGGGCCACCACGTCGGCCAGACCCTTGCCATAGGCCTGCTTGTCGTCCAGCACGGCGATGTTCTTGCCCTTGAACGCCTCGGCCAGATAGGTGCCGGCGACCACGCCCTGCTGGTCGTCACGGCCGCAGACGCGGAAGATGTTCGGGTAGTTCTTGGAGGTCAGCAGCGGGTTGGTGGCGGTCGGGGTGACCATCACCAGACCTTCTTCCTGATAGACGTCGGCTGCCGGGATGCTGGAACCGGAGCACAGATGGCCAACCACCGCCGTCACCTTGTCGCTGACGAACCGGTTGGCGACGGCGACCGCCTGACGCGGATCGCACGCGTCGTCGCTGACCTTCAGCACCAGCTTCTGGCCCAGCACGCCGCCCTTCGCGTTGATGTCCGCAACCGCCTGCTTGGCGCCGAACACCGACTGTTCGCCCAGCGCCGCCACCGGGCCGGTGGTCGCCGTGCCCAGGCCGATCACGATGTCCGCCTGCGCCGTGCCAAAACCGGCCAGCAGCGCCGCGGCGCTGACAAAGGAAATGGCGGTAAGACGCATAGTATTTCTCCCCGAATATATGTCATATGCCATGTCTTCCCGACAGGGCGTGCTCCCCTTTCTGAACCAAACCAAGGGAATTGGAAAGGGCGATCCCGTCTCAGGGCGCCTTGGGTTCCAGGGAAACGCCCAGCGACCGCAGCTCCTCCACCAGCAAATCCACCATGGCGGGGATGCGCGCCGCGATGCCCGGCGTCATCTCCAGCGAGGTTTCCATGGACGCCGGCACGCAGCCGATCACCGACACGTACCCCGGCGCCTCGTCGGTCAGGGTCAGGGTGGCCAGCAGGTCCGACAGCCCGAGCTGGTGCGGCGACAGCCGCCCGCGGAAGAACACCGGCACGTCCGATCCCGTGATCTTCACCACCGTGCCCACCGGGGCGCCGGTCTTCACCGCGTCCACCACGATCAGCGTGCGGTGGGACGCGATGATGTCCAGCATGTCCATGCCGCAGGTGCCGCCGTCCACCACGTCAACACCGTCCGGCACCGTCCATTGGGCCTGAAACGCCTCCACCGCGCGCACGCCGACCCCTTCGTCGGACAGAAGGATGTTGCCGAGGCCGAGGACCAGGATGGACATGAAACCAACTCCCTGAAGACAAAAAAGGCGAAGACGAAAAAGGCCCTCTTCCCCGATCGAAGAAGAGGGCCCGAGAAGAGTACACGGAATTCCCCGCCCCATCAGCACGGGATGGGGCAGGGGGCCATGGTCACACCACCTTCACCTGATAGCTGGACCGGGATTCGGTGTCGGTCAGGTGCACGGCACAGGCCAGGCACGGGTCGAAGGAATGGACCGTGCGGATGACCTCCAGCGGCTTTTCGGGATCGGCCACCGGCGTGTCGAGCAGGGCCGATTCATAGGCCGACATCTGCTCGCCCTCGTCGCGGGGACCGGCGTTCCAGGTGGTGGGCACCACGGCCTGATAGTTCTTGATCTTGCCGTTCTCGATGACCACCCAGTGGGACAGGATGCCGCGCGGCGCCTCGTGGAAGCCGAAGCCGCGGATCTCACCCTTGGGGAACACGGGCTTGTTGTAGGTGGTGAAATCACCCTTGCCCAGATTCTCCATCAGCATGGTCCACTGCTTGCCCACCTCCTCGTGCAGGACCGCGGCGCGGACGGCACGGGCGGCGTGACGGCCGATGGTGGAATGCAGGATGTCGGGGCCGACCGGGGTCTTCAGGTGCATGGCGATGGTGTTCAGCGCCGCCGTGGTCCAGCGGACCGTCGGCTCGTGGCCGGCGGCGAACATGCACAGCACGTTGGCCAGCGGCCCCACCTGGGCACGGTTGTCGTAGAAGGTCGGCGACTTGATCCACGAATACTTCCCGTCGTCCGACCAGTCGGTGTACTGCGGGATGGTTTCGCCGTCATAGGGGTGCAGCGCACCCTTGCCGCCCTGATACCAGGAATGCTTGACGCTTTCCTTCACGCCCTTTTCGAAATAAGCGTCGTTGAAGGTCTTGATCGGGTTGAAGCCGCCCACCAGATCGGCGCCCTTGATGAAGCCGCCCGGCAGCGACAGCTTCTCGCCCTTGGTGTCCACCGGCATGTCGGGGCAGGCGAGGTAGTTGACCACGCCGCGCCCGATCTGGGTCCAGTCGGCGTAGAAGGCGCCGATGGCACAGACGTCGGGGATGTAGACCTGCTGGACGAACTCGCCCACCTCGTCGATCAGTTCCTTGATGTAGTGCAGCTTTTCCAGTGTCAGGGTGGATTGGCTGTCGAAATTGATCGGGTTGGCGACACCGCCCACCGCCATGTTCTGGATGTGCGGCGTCTTGGACCCCAGGATCGCCACCACCTTGTTCATGCGGCGCTGGAATTCGATGGCCTGGAGATAGTGGGTGGCCGCCAGCAGGTTCACTTCCGGCGGCAGCTTCATAGCCGGGTGGCCCCAGTAGCCCGACCCGAAGATGCCGAGCTGGCCGGAGTTGACGAAAGCCGCCAGTTTCTTCTGCGCGTTGGCGAAATCGCCGACACCGTTCATCTTCCAGTCGGACAGCGACTGGGCCAGCTTCGACGTCGCCACCGGGTCGGCCTTCAGCGCCGACACGATGTCCACGAAGTCGATGGCCGACAGGTGATAGAAGTGCACGATGTGGTCGTGAACCGCGTGCGCGCCCTGGATGATGTTGCGGATGAACTGGGCGTTCAGCGGCACTTCCATCTTCAGCGCGTTTTCCACCGCGCGGACGGAGGTGATCGCGTGCACGGTGGTGCACACGCCGCAGATGCGCTGGGCGAACACCCAGGCATCGCGCGGATCCTTGCCCTGCAGGATCAGCTCAATCCCGCGCCACATCTGGCCCGACGCCCAGGCCTTGGTCACCTTGCCGCCGTCCACATCGCAATCGACCCGCAGATGGCCTTCGATACGGGTGATCGGGTCAACAACAATACGCTGAACCACGGGTAAGTCCTCCTAGAGTCAGCCGTGTTTGGTGCTGACGGCGTGCATGACGGGGAGCTTCTTCACGAAGACGAGGTACAGGACCACTTCCAGCGAGAAGATGCCGACGGTGATGAGAATTTCGGAAAGCGACGGGAAATAGGTCCACGGGCCGACCGCGGGGATCAGTCCGACGATGTAGACGTTCAGCCGGTAGACGATCCCGCCGGCCAGGAACAGGGAGGAGGACACGAACAGCGCCTTGCCCCGGCGGCGGCTGGCCACCGGCAGGATGGCGGCGATGCCGCCGATCATCAGCAGGGTTTCCACCCAGAACATCACGGTGCCGTGCGCCCCGAACATGGCGCCCAACTGGCCGCGCACCGCCAGATCGACGAACCGCAGCACCACGAACGCCAGGCCGGCATAAACCATCAGCCCCGACAGCCGGGCCAGTTCCGCCGTTTCCATCGGGCGGCGGAAGCCCAGCGCCGACAGCACCGATTCCCACACCACGATGGCGAAGCCCATCAGAACCGCGGTGGTCAGGAAGAACACCGGCAGCATCTGGGTCTGCCACAGCGGCGACAGCTTGTGCCCCAGGATCACCATCATGGTGCCCAGCGACGACTGGTGCATGGTGGGCAGCAGCACGCCGAGTGCGATGAAGAAGAACAGGATCTTCGACAGCTTGCGGCGCGCGTCATGCATCCCGAACCGCTCCAGGAAGGCCGGGGCGAATTCCAGGATCAGGACGATGGTGTATGTCGCGACGCACAGCCCCACTTCCAGCATCACCGAATTGGGCTGGGCGTAGGACGGCATCATCATGTGGTAGAAATTCCAGTACCGGCCCAGATCGACCAGCACCGCCGCACCGGCCAGGCCATAGCCGAACAGGCTGGCCATCACCGCCGGGCGCACCATGGCGTGGTATTCGCCGCGGTTCAGGATATAGACCAGCAGCGCCATCACATAGCCGGCGCAGCCGAAGGCCGAGCCGATCACCACGTCGATGGCGACCCAGATGCCCCACGGATAACCGTCGGACAGGTTGCTCACCGCACCGATGCCGTGGGCGAAACGCTGGACCAGAATGAAACCCGCGATGGCGACGAACGCCAGCGCGATCAGAAACGGCACCGTGATGAGGCGCCCGCCGACGGGCGCGTGATCGTGGTGGGCGGACGGGGCCGTGTCATGGGATGCCAACGAGGTCATGACGGTTCCCCCTCAATCCGGGTCATGTTGGTCTTTGGTGTTGCGGTGGGCGAAGTAGACCAACCCCCCCAGCACCGCCGCCGGCCCGACCATGCCGGCGTACAGCGTGTGCTGGATGCCTTCCGACAGGGTGGGGTAGCCGTATTCGGGAACGTTGGTGGGCAGGTTCAGCTTGTCGAACGGCACCGCCGACACCGACAGGCACTGGGTGCCGCCCAACTCCCGCTCGCCGTAGATGTGGGACTGGTACGCCACCTCCACGCGCTTCTCATGGCCGTCGCGGGCACCGCCCACGTGGCCGTTGATGTCGCCGCGGGGATAGTGGGCATACTCGCCGGGCTTCAGCGCGGTGCGGCGCTTGGCCTCGGCCAGCAGGTCCGGGGTTTTGCCGAACAGGGTGGCGCCCGTGGGGCACACGTCGGCGCAGCCGGGAAGCTGGTTTTCCGCCAGCTTGTGCTTGCAGAGCTGGCACTTGTGGATCTGGCCGAAGGCGTCGTTGTAATCGTACTTCGGCACCCCGAACGGGCAGGACAGCACGCAATAGCGGCAGCCGATGCAGGCGTCGGGGTTGTGGCTGACGATGCCCGAGGTCTTGTCCTTGGTCATCGCCGACACCGGGCACACCGACACGCACGACGGATCGGTGCAGTGCAGGCACTGCCGCTTCAGGAAGGCGAAGCCGTCCTTTTCGTGGTCCTTCTGGGTGGCGTTGCCGTCGGTGTAGACCTTGATGACGTTCAGGGTCTTGGCCGACAGCTCCACCGGCGTGTCCCACTGGCGGGTGTCGTTCCACGGCTGGTCCGGCCCGACCTCCTGCGGCATGTGGTTCGACTCTTTGCACGCACTCATGCAGGCCTTGCAGCCGATGCACAGCGTGCTGTCATAGAGCAGACCCACCGCTTCCGGGGCCAGCGGCTTGGGCTCGCGCTGGAGCGCGTTGGCCGGTTCGGGCGCGCCCGCCACGGTGGTGCAGGCGGCCGCCGCCGCGGCTGCACCGCCCTTCACCGCCCTTTTCAGGAAATTGCGACGTGATACGGACATGTCAGCCTCACGCGCCGGGGTTGGTGTCGTTAGGCCCAGTGGAATTCTTTTGGTCCTGCTTGCCCAGCCGGCTGGCGATGATGGCGCCGGCACCGACCGCGGCCCCGGCGATGCCCGCCACCGCGGCCACGGCCCCGGTGCTGGCCCCCTCACCCTTCTGCATGCGCACGTCGGGGTAGGAGTTGGGCGGGGTCACCGACTTCAGCGCCGCCAGTTCGTGGATGCTCTTGGTGAAGCCCACGCCCTTTTCGGTGCAGCCGAAGCAGGGATGGCCGGTGCCGACCGGCCACGACCCCTGGCCCACGTCGTTGAAGCCGATGGACGGACAGTTGGCGTAGGTTTCCGGGCCCTTGCAGCCCAGCTTGTACAGGCAATAGCCCTGGCGGTGGCCGTAGTCGCCGAATTCCATGGCGAAGCGGCCGGCGTCGAAATGGGCGCGGCGCTCGCAGTTCTCGTGGATCAGACGGCCATAGGCGAACTTCGGGCGGCCCTTGTCGTCCAGCGCCGGCAGCTTGCCGAAGGTGACGAAGTGCAGCACCGTGGACAGGAAATTGTACGGGTTGGGCGGGCAGCCGGGGATGGTGACGATCGGCTTGTCCGTGATCACCTCGTGCAGGCCGACGGCCCCGGTGGGGTTGACGCCGGTGGACGGCCAGCCGCCCCAGGACGAGCACGACCCCATGGACAGGATGGCCGCGGCCCCCTTGGCGCATTCCTGCACGCTTTCCAGATAGGTCTTGCCGGCCACCTTGCAGTAGACGCCGCCGTCCTTGGTGGGCACCGAACCGTCGGTGACCATCAGGTACTTGCCCCAGTTGGCCTTCATGGCCGCGTTCTTCCAGTTCTCGGCCTGATGGCCGCAACCGGCGTTCAGCGTCTCGTTGTATTCCAGCGAGATCTGATCGAGAATCAGCGTCTCCAGGCTGGGGTGGCTGGTGCGCAGAAGGGTTTCCACGCAGCCGGTGCACGCCTGGCCCGACAGCCAGATGACCGAGGGGCGGGGGGACGTCACCGCCGCGTTGGCGATGTTGACACCCAGCGCCGGCGACAGGCCCAGGGCGGCGGCAACGCCGGTGCAGTAGTTCAGGAACTCCCGGCGGGTCAGACCACCCAGAGCGCCGTCGTAGCTGTCAAGATCGCCGATGTCGGCGGTGTCGAGGTCCTGATGACCGTCGGGCATGTCTCCCCCCAAAAACCCTTGTGCGGTGGCCGGACGCAACCCATTGCGTCCATCGGACACGGCAAAGCCCGTCCCGCGCCCAACCGGGGGCAGGTACCCATATGTCTGTCATGGATATTAAGGCATACCGCGTGTATGGGCATTCCAGCAAAAGCGGACCGATCCAGGCATTGATCTACATCAAACCGTCAAAGGGCGAAGAAAGAAAATAACTGATGCTGCGGCGCGGTGTGACATCATTGGCCGATAAGTGGTATTACCAATATAATATCGTGCATCAGGGAAGCGTAATGTAACCCTTTGATCGGCCAAAAGAATGGTGCGTTACACCATTGGCTGCACGGAAAATAACATGACCCATGCCGGAACCATCAGTGCATGGAACGAAATTCCCGTGCCGGGAGGGGCCGAGGACGAATCCGGGGCCGATGGCAAGCCCCCGTGCCCCGCCGCCGCGTCTGCGCTAGGATGGCGGCTCACGGGGTTCGGCAACGGGGGCCGGTCGATCATGAGCGAGCGTGGTTTGATGTCTTTCCTGGTGTCCCTGATGCTGGGGGTGGTGCCGGCGGCGGCCAACGACAGCACTGGCTTCCAGGGGACGGGTGGAATCGAATTGTCGGTCACCAACGACATTCGGATGGTGTCGGAGGATCTGCGCATCGGCCTGGACGAGATCCGGGTGTCGTACGTGTTCCGCAACACGGGCAGCCGGCCCATCGACACGCTGGTTGTGTTCCCGCTGCCCGATCTCGACCTGTCGAAAGGGACGACGGCGCCCAATTGGAACTTTCCCCGGCAGGACGCGGATTTTCTGGGCTTCCGGCTGTGGGTGGACGGCCGCCCGCTGTCGCCGAAGCTGGAACGCCGAGCCTTCTACCAGGGGCGTGAGGTTACGCAGGAACTGGAGGCGGCGGGGGCGCTGGCCCTGTCGCCCTGGGCGCCGGGAAGCTATGACGATCAGGTCAAGGCGATTCCCGCCGACACGCTCGCCCGGCTGCGCAGCAGCGGTTTGATTCAGGAGGGCGAGGACGACAACACCCCGCAATGGGTGCTGCGCACCCGCTACCATTGGCGTCAGACCTTCCCGCCGGGGGTGGATGTGCGGGTTCAGCACGCCTATCACCCGTTCGCCGGCTCGGCCCTCATCGGCAAGGCGGCGGAGATCGACGGGCGCCGGGTGGTCGGGCGGTTCGTCGGCGACGAGAAGGACGCCGGGGGCGACCGCTATTGCCTGGACGCCGGCACCCGACGCGCCCTGGCCGCGGCGGAGAAGGGCAACAGCAAACCCGAATCGCCGTTCACCGCGTGGGAGGTCGAATACATCCTGACCACCGCCCGCAACTGGCAGGGTCCGATCGGCCGGTTCCACCTGACCCTGGACAAGGGGGCGCCGGAAAACATCCTGTCGCTGTGCTGGAACGGCCTGAAGAAGACCGGGCCGGCGGTGTTCGAATCCGTGATCGAGAATTTTGTGCCGGAAAACGACATCCGGCTCCTGTTCTTCGTCCGCACTCCGAAGGAGCCCTGAGCGCGCGCCGCCCGCGCCTCACCCTCTGCCGTGCCGCCCGGTGCGCGCCGAAAAATAAGTGTCCGAGATTAAGAACCAATTGCATAGGCCGCCGGTCCGCGTTTAGCTAGGCAGGCCATCATTCGTGATCGGCCCCCATGACAGGACACAAGGCAGGGCAGGCGATGAATTTTCCCTTCTCTCGTGCATCGGCGGCATCGGTTGCCGCCACTGCCGCCGGCACTGACGCTCCGTGCCAGCCGGCGGGGGTGCCGGGCGGGGCGGGGGCGTTTCCCCTGGATGCCCGCGGCCCCGGCGGAACGGGGGCGGCCCTGGCGGTGGAGGCGCTGGCGCTGGACGCCGTGACCCACCGCTATGGCCGCGTGGTGGCGGTCAACGATGTGTCGGTGTCCATCGGGGCGGGGGAGATCGTGTGCCTGTGCGGTCCGTCGGGCTGCGGCAAATCCTCGCTTCTGCGGCTGGCGGCGGGGCTGGAGCCGCTGCAGGCCGGGCGTGTGCGCATCGGTGGGCGCGTGGTGGCCGACACCACCGGCGCCGTGCCGCCGGAACGCCGCGGGGTGGGGCTGGTGTTCCAGGATTACGCCCTGTTCCCCCACCTGTCGGTGCTGGACAACGTGCGTTTCGGCCTGGACGCCCTGCCGGCGGAGGAGCGGAAAGCCCGCGCCCTGGAATCGCTGGAGCAGGTGGGCATGGCCGGTTACGCCGCCGCCTTCCCCCACCAGCTTTCCGGCGGGCAGCAGCAACGGGTGGCGCTGGCCCGCGCCCTGGCGCCCAAGCCGGCGGTGCTGCTGCTGGACGAACCCTTTTCCGGCCTTGACGCCCGCCTGCGCGAACAGATCCGCGACGAGACGCTGCATGTCCTGAAAAAGAACGGGGCGGCCACCATGCTGGTCACCCACGACCCGGAAGAGGCGATGTTCCTGGCCGACCGCATCATCCTGATGCAGGAGGGGCGGGTGGTGCAGATGGGCTGCCCGGTGGACCTCTACACCCGCCCGGTCAGCGCCTATGCCGCCGCGTTCTTCGGGGAGGCCAACCGCGTCACCGGCACCGTCCGCGGCGGGCGGGTGGACACGCCGGTGGGATCGGTTTCCGCGGAGGGGCTGTCCGACGGCACCGAGGCCGAGGTTCTGATCCGGCCCGAAGCGCTGCGGCTGGCGCCGCTGGCGGCATCGGCGGGCGCGGACGTGCCCAATCTGGCGCGGGTGATGACGGCGCGGCTCCTGGGGCGGTCCAGCCTGATCCATCTGAGCCTTGCCGACGGGCGGGGCGGGGCGGTTCACCTGCATTCCCGCATGCCGGGGCAGTTTCTACCCCCGGAGGAATCGTATGTCTCGGTTGCTCCCGATTGGGGGCAGGTGTTCGTCTTTGCCATGGAAAAGCCGCGCTGATTTGTTATCGGAAGGCTCCTCCCAGCGTTGCGGCACAGGGGGGTTTCTGCCATAGTGCCGCCGCGTTTGGGGCATGACCGCTCAGGAAAAGGCACCATGGGATTTAGCAGCATCTGGCACTGGATCATCGTTCTCCTGATCGTCCTGCTTCTGTTCGGAGCCGGCAAATTGCCCAAGGTGATGGGCGACCTTGCCAAGGGCATCAAGAACTTCAAGGCCGGCCTCAAGGACGAGGACGAAGCCGCCGCCGACGGCAGCAAGACCCTGCCGAACCAGCCGGCCCCGGTCCATCCGGCCGCCCCCGCGGCCGATCATGCCGTGAAGAAGGACGAGGCCGCGCGCCCGTAACGGGTACGCAGCCGGACCCGGCACACCCCGCCGTTCCACAGCGATCCCGTTCCGGCGGGGCCGTCCCGTGGCGGCGGGTCTTGCGTTCCGCGGAGACCGTGAGGGGCTATGTTCGACATCGGTTGGTCGGAGCTGATGGTCATCGGTGTGGTCGCCCTGGTGGTGATCGGCCCGAAAGACCTTCCCGGTGCGATCTACGCGCTGGGCAAATGGGTGCGCAAGGCGCGCCTGATGGCCCGTGACTTCCAGGGCCACCTGGACGACATGATGCGCGAAGCGGAACTCAACGACCTGCGCCAGCAGGCGTTGAAGGCACGCGACACCATGAATCTCGGCAACGTGATCGACAAGACCGTCGATCCCGACGGTCGGCTGAAACATGTCTTCGACCTGGAGGTCAAGGACACCAGCCATTATTCCGACGCGGCGGCGGCGGCTGCCGCCGCCGGTGCCGCCGCCCCCACCGTTCCCGGAACCGGGGCCGCGGTGGGCAGCGGGGCCGCCGCTTTCGACGTGAGCGCCGCCGGGGCCACCGGCCACGCCGGCAGCCCGCCGGAGCCGGAACCCGATGCGCCCGCCGCCGCGCCGGCGCCTGCGGCCCCCGCCGCATCCGACAAGCCCGCCACCGACAAGACGGCCTGACCCTCGTGACGACCAATCCTCACGACACCGACGAGCACGACGAGCTTGACGACGGCAAGATGCCGCTGATCGATCACCTGATCGAGCTGCGCAACCGGCTGATGTGGTCGGTTCTGGCGATGCTGGTGGCATTCTTCCTGTGCTACGCCGTTTCCGACAAGATCTATAATTTCCTGGTCCAGCCGCTCGCCGATCTTTTGGCCGGGCAGGGCCGGCGCATGATCTACACCGGCCTGACCGAGGCGTTCTTCACCTATGTGAAGGTGTCGTTCTGGGCCGGCTGCCTGATCTCGTTCCCCGTGGTGGCGAACCAGATCTGGATGTTCATCGCGCCGGGGCTTTACAAGCATGAACGCCGGGCCTTCCTGCCGTTCCTGGCGGCGACGCCGGTGCTGTTCGCGCTGGGCGCGGCCATGGCCTATTACTTCGTGTTCCCGCTGGCGTGGCGCTTCTTCCTGGGCTTCGAATCCCACCCGGTGGGGGCGGATGCCCTGCCCATCGAATTCGAAGCGCGGGTGGGCGAATACCTGTCGCTGGTGATGTCGCTGATCTTCGCGTTCGGCGTGGCGTTCCAGTTGCCGGTTCTGCTGACCCTGCTGATCCGCGCCGGGCTGCTGACCACCGAACAGCTCACCTCCAAGCGCCGCTACGCCATCGTTCTGGCCTTCGTCATCGCCGCCGTGCTGACCCCGCCGGACGTGGTGAGCCAGGTCAGCCTGGCCGTGCCGCTGCTGGTGCTGTACGAGATTTCCATCTGGGTGGGCCGCGCCATCGAGCGCAAGCGCGACGCCGCGGAAGCCGCCGGCGCCTGACCCGGACCGCCCCCGACCCGGACCGCCCCCGCCCGGACCGCCGGGTGACGGGCGCTGGGGGCTGGACCTCGGGGGGGTGGGGGGACTATAACCATACCCCCATTCCCCAACCCGTGTTTCGCCGCCATGCACGACCTGCGCGCCATCCGCGAGAACCCCGAAGCCTTTGACCGTGGCCTCAGCCGCCGGGGGTTGGAGCCGCTGTCCGCCACCGTGCTCGATCTCGACGCCCGCCGCCGCGATGCCCAGACGCGGATGCAGGAAATGCAGGCCCGCCGCAACGAGGCGGCCAAGGAAATCGGCCTTGCCAAGAAGGCGGGCCGCGACGTCCAGCCCATCCTCGACGAAATGGCGGAGCTGAAGACCCGCCTGCCGGAAGTCGAGGAGGAGGAACGCCGCCTCGGCGCCGAACTCGACGGGCTGCTGGCCGCGATTCCCAACATCCCCGCCGCCGACGTGCCCGACGGGCCGGACGAGACCGCCAACGTGGAGGTGCGCCGCTGGGGCACCCCGCCCGACATCGCCAATGCCAAGGAACATTTCGACCTGGGCGAGGCGCTGGGGCTGATGGACGCCGGCGTGGCGGCCCGCATGTCGGGGGCGCGCTTCACCGTGCTGCGCGGCGCGCTGTCACGGCTGGAACGGGCGCTGGCCCAGTTCATGCTGGACGTCCACACCGGCGAGCATGGGTACACCGAGGTGTCGCCGCCGCTGATGGTGCGCGACAACGCCCTGTTCGGCACCGGCCAGTTGCCCAAGTTCGAAGAGGATCTGTTCCGCACCAACAGCGGCCATTACCTGATCCCCACGTCGGAAGTGCCGCTGACCAATCTGGTCAACGACCAGATCCTGGAGGCCGAGGCGCTGCCCTACCGCTTCACCGCGCTGACGCCCTGCTTCCGGGCCGAGGCGGGGTCGGCGGGCAAGGACACCCGCGGCATGATCCGCCAGCACCAGTTCTGGAAGGTGGAGATGGTCAGCATCACCACCCCCGAGCAGTCGGAAGCCGAGCAGCAGCGCATGACCGCCTGCGCCGAAACCATCCTGCAGCGGCTGGGGCTGGCCTACCGCACCATCGTTCTGTGCACCGGCGACATGGGCTTCGGTGCGCGCAAGACCTATGACGTGGAGGTGTGGCTGCCGGGGCAGAACGCCTACCGCGAGATTTCGAGCTGCTCCAACTGCGGCGATTTCCAGGCCCGCCGCATGAAGGCCCGCTTCCGCGCCAAGGGCGACAAGCAGACCCAGTTCGTCCACACCCTCAACGGGTCGGGCGTGGCGGTGGGCCGCTGCCTGATCGCGGTGATGGAGAATTACCAGCAGCCCGACGGCTCGATCCTCGTGCCGGACGCGCTCCGCCCCTACATGGGCGGGCTGGAACGGATCACGGCCCATGTTTGACGCCCCGCTCAACCTGTCCCACTGCCGCATCCTGATTTCCAACGACGACGGCATCCACGCCGACGGGATCAAGGTGCTGGAAAAGATCGCCCGGTCCATCACCGACGACGTGTGGGTGGTGGCGCCGGAGACCGAGCAGTCGGCGGCCAGCCATTCCCTGACCATCCACCGCCCGTTGCGGCTGCGGCAGGTGGGGGAAAAGCGCTACACCGTGGATGGTACCCCCACAGACTGCGTGCTGCTGGCCATCAATCACATCCTGAAGGACGGGCTGCCGACGCTGGTGCTGTCGGGCATCAACCACGGCCACAACATCGGCGAGGACGTGACCTATTCCGGCACCATCGCCGCGGCCATGGAAGCCACGCTGCTGGGCGTGCCGGCCATTGCGCTGAGCCAGCATTACGATCCCGTCACCCGCGTCATCGACTGGTCCACGGCGGAACGCTGGGGCGAGGCGGTGATCCGCAAGGCGGTGTCGCGGGCGTGGCCCAAGAACGTGCTGCTGAACGTCAACTTCCCCGCCGTGCCGCCCGACGCCGTGACCGGCATCCAGGTGGTGCGCCACGGCAAGCGCAAGATCGGCGACGAGCTGGTGGAGCGGCTTGACCCGCGGGGCCGTCCCTATATCTGGATCGGTACGGCCCGTGGCGAGGCCGAGGTGGCGTCCGACACCGACATCCATGTCGTGTTCCACGGCGGCATCGCGGTGACGCCGCTGTTCCTCGACCTGACCCATGTGCCGACTCTGGAAACGCTGAAACAGGCCTTCATGTGACCATCGCCGCGCGGACCAACCGGCTTCTCATGGCGTTGCGCCGCGACGGCGTGACCGATGAGGCCGTTTTGTCCGCGCTTGAGCGGGTGCCGCGCGACCTGTTCGTCCCCGATCTCTTCCGCGATCAGGCGTGGGAGGACACGGCGCTGCCCATCGCCCTGGGCCAGTCCATCAGCCAGCCGTTGATCGTCGGGCTGATGACCCAGGCGCTGGAACTGGAACCCAGGCATACCGTGCTGGAAATCGGCACGGGTTCGGGGTATCAGGCGGCAGTGCTGTCGCGTCTGTGCCGCCGCGTCTACACCATCGAACGGCTGAAGCCGCTGCTGGTGGAGGCGGAAAAGCGGTTTCAGAGGCTGCGGCTGCACAACATCACGACCCGTTTGGGCGACGGCACCCGCGGCTGGCCGGAGGTGGCGCCGTTCGAACGCATTCTGGTCACCGCCGCCGGCGGGCCGGAACCGCCAAAGGACTTGACGGATCAGCTTGCCGTTGGTGGTGTCATGGTGATTCCGTTGGGGGTGGATGACCGCGGTCAGCGGGTGGTCCGCTTCCGCCGCACCGCAGAGGGACTCGTCCGGGAGGAATTGTGGCCAGTGCGTTTCGTGCCTTTGCTTTCCGATCCGCCCGCGGAGACGCCTCCGGGATCGGAAGCATCCGCCCGGCTCCCGTGATGGCGGCCCCCCGCCGCCGCGCCGCCATCGCCAACGGTGCCGCCGTCGTTCTGCTGGCGCTGGCGCTGACGGGGTGTGAGCGCCTGGGCGAGCTTGCTCCCTTCACCACCGTGACCAACCCGGCCGACTCCGGGGCCGGCAGCGTGACGGTGGCCAAGGGTGATTCCGCCTATCTCATCTCCCGCCGCTACAATGTGCCGCTGCGCGACCTGATCGAGATCAACGGGCTGAAGCCTCCCTACACGTTGGAGGTGGGGCAGCGCCTGACCCTTCCCACCTCGCGCCAGTACATCGTGCAGAAGGGGGACTCGCTCTACACCGTGTCGCGGATGTTCAACGTGGACTCCAGTGAACTGTCGCAGTTGAACAACCTGGCCCCGCCCTACAAGCTGACCGTCGGCCAGCCGCTGCGTCTGCCCGGCGCGCGGGCGGGTGAGGGGGGGGGCGCCATGGCCCAAGGCGGGGCCGGCGAGCCTGCCGCCATCGCCGCCGCTCCGCTGCCGCCGGTTTCGCCACGGGCGGGCAAGGGCGGCATCGCCGCCGCCGAACTGCCCCCCCCGTCGGGAGCGCCCGCCGCTGCCGTGGCGCCGTCCGCCGCCGCGCCGTCCAGCGATTCCGGCGGCGGGGAGGAAAACCACACCTATCAGCCGGGGCAGGAGCCCAAGAGTCTGCGTGCGCCGGGCGCCAAGCCCGCCGTCTCCGTCCCCTTGGCCGCCCCGTCGGTGATCCCCTCCGAGGCGCCTCCGGCCTCCAAGCCGCAGCCCACGCCCCCCGCCAAGCCGGCCGAGGTGGCCGCCGCCCCCGCCGCGGCTCCGGCGGCCCCGCCGGCTCCCCCCGCCGCCGCGGAGGAGGAACCGCCGGCCCGCGCCGGCAGCCGTTTCCTGTGGCCGGTGAAGGGCAAGGTGATTTCGGGTTACGGCCCCAAGCCGGACGGCATGCACAACGACGGGCTGAACATCGCGGCCAACAAGGGCGCGCCGGTGATCGCCGCCGACAACGGCATCGTCGCCTATTCCGGCAACGAGCTGCGCGGGTTCGGCAATCTGCTGCTGGTGAAGCACGCCGACGGCTGGATCACGGCTTATGCCCACCTGGACACCATGTCGGTGGAGCGGGGGGCCAAGGTGAAGCGCGGGCAGGTGATCGGCACCGTGGGGCAGACGGGCGCGGTGACGTCGCCCCAGCTTCATTTCGAACTGCGCCGCGGCAGCCAGGCCATCGATCCCCGCGGGCATCTGCAGGGCGGAAAGGTCTCGGCCCTGCCGCTGGGGCCGGCTGTCGATGTGGCCGCCCTGCCTGGGCGGTATTGAAGCGCCTGGGCGGGGCTGAAGCTGGGCGGGGCTGAAGCCCGGTCCTGACGTCATGGGCGGCACCGGGCCATGACGGCCGGGTGCCGCTTGGTGTCGTCCAGCGGATCCGGTCAGCCCTGGCGCAGACGGCTGGCGAAGCTGTCCACGTTGGAACCCAGGCTGCTGGCGTGCCGGGCCAGATCCTCGGCGGCGCGCAGCATGTCGGCGGCGGCGCTGCCGGTGCGTTCCGCCGTGTCGGACACGCCGGAGATGGTGTGCGACACGGTTTGGGTCGCCCCCGCCGCCTGTTGCACGTTGCGGGCGATGTCGTTGGTGGCACTGCTCTGTTCCCCGACCGACGCCGCCACCTCGGCGCTGATCTGGTTGATCTGGCCGATGATGGTGACGATGCCGCCGATGGCGTCCACCGCGCGCCCGGTTTCCTGCTGGATCGCGCCGATCTGGGTGGAGATCTCCTCGGTCGCGCGGGCGGTCTGGTTGGCAAGCTGCTTCACTTCGCTCGCCACCACGGCGAAGCCCTTGCCGGCTTCGCCCGCGCGGGCCGCCTCGATGGTGGCGTTCAGCGCCAGAAGGTTGGTCTGACTGGCGATTTCGGTGATCAGATGCACCACCTCGCCGATGCGTCCGGCGGCGGCGTTCAGGCTCTGCATCACGGTGTTGGTGCTCTGCGCCTGCTGTTCGGCGTCGCCGACGATGCTGCTGGCGCGGTCCATGCGTCGGCGGATTTCCTGGATCGACAGGGTGAGCTGTTCGGTGGCGGCGGCCACGCTTTCCACATTGCCGCGGGCTTCCCCGGCGGCGGCGGACACCGCGTCGGCCCGGCCGCGCACGTCGCCGGCACAGGCGTTCAGGGTCTGGGCGTTGGTGCGGATCAGCCCGGCCTCGTCGGTCAGGGCGCGGACCATGCCGTCGATGGTGGTGGCGAAGTCCTGGGTCATCCGCTCCAGCCGGGTCTGACGCTCGGCCTGTTGGGCGATGCTCTGCCGTTCCTGGTCGGCCATGGCCGTGACGCGGCTCAGCGCGTCGCGGAACACCACCAGCGCGCGGGCCATGTCGGCCAGCTCGTCCGAGCCGTTGGCCGGGGGCAGGGTGACGGCGGTGTTGCCGGCGGCAAGGTCGTTCATGGCACGGGTCATGGCGGCGACGGGGCGGGAAATCTGTCCCCGCGCGATCAGGATCGACAGCACCGCTCCCAGCCCGATGCCGGCGGCCAGCACCCCCACCATCACGGTCATCCAGGTGTTCTGGGCCACGGCCATTTCCGCCCGCACACGGTCGCCCGCAGCGCCGGTGGCGGCCACCAGCGCTTCGAGATCACGGTTCAGCGCCTGACGCGCGTTGCGGTTGGCGTCGTTGTCGCCGAAGGGCCGTGCCTCCGCCGCGCCCTTCTCCCGCCCGATGCGGACCAGCTCGGCCCGGAAGCGGATGAACTCCGTGACGCTGGCGCGCGCCCGTTCCACCGCCGCGCGGTCGCCGGCCGGGGCCAGGCGCAGCCATTCGGCCATCCGCTCGTCCAGAAGCGTCAGGTTGGCCAGCAGCGGCTTGCCGAACTTTTCCACCTCGGCGGCGTCGCGGGCCATGTAGACCCCGCGGGAGTCCATCACCACGGCCATGATCAGACCGTTCACCCGCTCGCCCAGCGCTTCGCGGGCGGCGGCATTTTCCAGAAGCGCGGTGCGTTCGCTGAGGTCACGGGTCGCCAGAACGCCCAGAACGGCGGTCAGCAGGGCAACAGCGGACAGAAGCCCCACCAGAAGATATATTTTCGAACCGATTTTCAAATATTTCAACACGCACTGTCCTCCGGGAGATTCGACGCATCTGATCTGTCAAATTCTCTGCATTGTCGTATGGAACGAGAATTGTCTTAAAAATGTATAAAGCCAAAAGCGGGAGATCTACTGCCTTGCGGCTCTTGCGTCTTTTCGACGCGCTGTTCATAATTCGATAGGTTTCGATTCGGATTGTGCGCCGCGGTAAAGCACACCTTCTTTCCAAAGGATCACGCAGCCGGTGGCAACGACCCATATGGACGAGATCCCGTTCGAGCCGGCGGGCGACCGCATTCGCCGGCTTGAGGCTCGCGTCCATGAATTGGAGGCCGAACGGCTTCAGATGCGCTCGGCGCTGGCGCTGGCGCGGGCCAGCGAGGGGCGCATCCGGCTGATCGCCGATTCCATTCCCGCCCTCGTCGCCTATTTCGACGGGGAGCGCCGGTGCCGCTACGCCAACCGCATCTGGCAGGAATGGTTCGGTGCCCTGCCGCTGGACGCCGGGATCGAGGGCATCCCGGCCCTGACCCAGGTGGCGGAGGGCATGGCCGCCGCGCTGAAGGGGGAGGCGCTGTCGTTCGAAACCGACGTGGAATGCGCCGATACCCCGCGGCGTCTGGCTCTGTCCTTCGTGCCGCACCGCGACGGGGCGGGGGGAATACTGGGGGCGTTCCTGCTGGGGCTGGACGAAACCGAGCGGTCCCGCGCCCAGGCCGCTCTGCTGGACCGGGAAGAGCTTCTCAACCTGGCCATGCACGGGGCCAACGACGGGCTGTGGGATTGGAACCCCATCACCAAGGATCTCTACCTGTCGGCCCGCCTGCTTTCCATCATCGGGTTCGACCGCGATACGGTGCGCACCACGACCCATGAGTGGCTGAAGCTGGTCCATCCCGACGACCGCGCCCATTACGAGGCCCGTGTCACCGAGCACCTGAAGGGCCTGACCCCCCATTTCGAGGACACCTACCGCGTGGCCGGCCCGGCGGGCAGCTACCGTTGGGTGCTGGCCCGCGGGCTGGCGCTGCGGCGGGCGGACGGCATGGCGTACCGCATGGTGGGGTCCATCGCCGACGTGACGGAGATCAAGCGGCGCGAAACCGCGCTCGCGGCCAGCGAGGCGCGGTTCCGGTCGCTGATCCAGGCCGCCGGCACCATCATTCTGGTGATCGGCCCCGACGGCTGTGTCCAGGAAGCCAACCGGGAGGCGGTGCGCGCCCTGATGCCGGAAAAGGAGGGCGAGACCTGGCGTCCGGGCTGCGCCTGGCAGGATCTGATCCCCGCCGACGGGGCGTTCGCCCAGGTGATGGCCGTGGCCCTGTCGGGGCAGACCATCCGCAACGCCGAACTGGTGTGGCGGACAGCCCAAGGGGAGGAGCGGGCGGTTCTGTGGAACATGACCGCCCTGCCGGCCCCCGGCGGCGACGGTCCCCCGGCCATCATCTGCGCCGGCCAGGACATCACCCGCCGCCGGTCCGCCGAGCTGGCGCTGCGGGGAATGAACGACGCGCTGGAGGTCCGGGTGGCGGAGCGGACGCAGGCGCTGATCGCCGAGATCAAGGAACGGGAACGGGCCGAGGCCGCCCTGCTGCGGGCCAAGGAGATGGCGGAATCCGCCAGCCGCAGCAAATCCGACTTCCTCGCCAACATGAGCCACGAGCTGCGCACCCCGCTCAACGCCATCATCGGTTTCTCGTCGATGATGGAAGCGGAGATGCTGGGGCCGCTGGGGCTGCCCAAGTATCAGGAATACGCCGGCGTCATCGTCACGTCGGGCGAGCATCTGCTGGCCGTCATCAACGACATCCTGGACATCGCCAAGATCGAAGCCGGCAAGTTCGCCATCAATCCCGAGCCGCTGAACGTGTGCGATGCGGTGGAGGGGTGCTGCGTTCTGGTCCGCGACCAGACCGGAGAGGGAGGGGTTGAGGTGTCGTTCGCCTGTGACGGCGCCACCCCGGTCATTCACGCCGACCCGGTGCGGGTGAAGCAGATCGTTCTGAACCTGCTGTCGAACGCGGTGAAGTTCACCCCCGCGCCCGGAGAGGTTCATTTGAGCGTGGGGCCCGACCCGGCGACGGGTGGCGTGGTGATCACGGTGGCCGACACCGGCATCGGCATGAGCACCGCCGATCTGGCCGTGGCACTGGAACCGTTCGGACAGGCCGACAACCGTCTGGCCCGCCGGGCGGGGGGAACCGGGCTGGGCCTGCCGCTGGCCCGCGCCTTCACCGAACGCCACGGCGGCCGGCTGGAGCTGGAAAGCCGGGAAGGGGCGGGCACCACGGTGCGGGTCCATCTGCCGCCCGGCGGTCCGGGCGTGTGACGGCACGCCCGGTGGTGCCTTTCACGTGACGCCTTACTCGCGGATGGAGGCGACGAAGCGGTTGGCGTCGTTTTCCAGTTGCCGGCACTCCTCGGCAAGCTGGCTGGCGGAATAGATCATTTCGATGGCCGATTTGCCGGTTTCCGCCGCGGTCATGGCCATGGTGCTCACGCTTTCCGACACCTCGTGGGAGGTGTTGGTGGCCCGGTCCACCGCGTGGACGATCTCCTGCGTCTGGGCAAGCTGGCGGGTGACGGCGGTGGAGACCTCCGACGACAGGCTCTCCACCTCTTCGATGGTGGTGCGGATGGCCTCGATCGCCGTCACGACGTCGGTGGTGGCGGTCTGGATGGCGGCCACCTGGCCGGCGATGTCCTCGGTCGCCTTGGCGGTCTGGTTGGCCAGGGTCTTGACCTCGCTGGCCACGACGGCGAAGCCCTTGCCGGTTTCGCCCGCCCGCGCCGCCTCGATGGTGGCGTTCAGCGCCAGAAGGTTGGTCTGGCCGGCGATGGTGTTGATCAGCCCGACGATCTCGCCGATCCGCTGGGAGCTTTCCGACAGGGCGCGCACGGCGGCGTCGCTGTCGCGCGCATGCCCCACGGCCCGCTGCACCGCGGTGGTGCTGGTGGAGACGCGCACCCCGATCTCGCCGATGGAGTCGGTCAGGGTGCGGGACACGGTGCTGACGATCCCGACCACTTCGGAGGTCTGCTCGGCCTTGTCGGCGGTGTCCAGCGCCTGCATCCGCATCTTTTCCGCGGTGTCGCGCAGGATGTGGGCACCGGTGCGGATCTGTTCCGAGGCGCTGCCCACGGTGTTCAGCACCTTGCCGAAGGCGCCGTCGAAATCGTGGGCGACGGTGTGCAGCGCCTGGCGCCGTTCGGCGGTGGCGCGCCGTTCGGTTTCCCGCGCTTCGATCTCAAGATCGTGGTTGCGCTGCAGACCTTCCTTGAACACCTGAAGCGCGCGGGCCATGGCGCCGATCTCGTCGCGCCGTTCGATGCCGGGGATGCTGGCCGAGCGGTCGCCCGCGGCCAGCCGTTCCATCACCCCTTCGATGCTGGCCAGCGGCCGGGTGATGGAGCGGGCGACGTACAGGCTGATGAGCAGGAACCCCAGCAGCAACAGCGATCCCGTTACCGTGGCCGTGCGGATCACGTCGTTGCCGACCCGGTTCTGGGTGTCCACCGCCCGCGCCATGCCTTCGCCGGCCATGTCCAGCAGCGCTTCGAACCGCGGCCCCAGGCTCTGGAACGCCTCGTTGAAGCGGGCGACCCCGGCGCGGAATTCCTTGGTGGCGTCCACGAAGGCCAGCAGATCCTTGCGGTAGGTGCGGGCCTGTTTCTCGATCCGCGCCGCGGTTGCGGGGTCGAGGCCGGAGTCGCTGAGGAAGAAGGTGAACTCGCTGAACGCCTTGCGGTGGCCGGACAGAAGCTCCTCATCGTTGTAGATGATGAAGTCCTTTTCCATCTTCCGCATCGCTTCCATGCGCGCGGTCAGCTTGTCGGCGTTGGGCCACTGCTTCAGCTCGTCCTCGATGGCGCGGGCCGACGCGCGCAACTGGCCGCGCAGGCCCGTCTCGTCGGTCAGGCCCAGGGTGGATGCCTGCTCCACCACCGCCTTGAACCGTTCCGACAGGGTGGACACCCCGTGGGACAGGTTGTCGATGTCGTCCGCCGGAACCAGGGAACCGGCCTTGCCGCGCACCTCGGCCAGCAGGGCGGCGATTTCCTCGGTGTTGGTGGCGAAGGTGCGGGCCGCGGTCTGGTCCCGTTCGGTGATGAAGCGCAGGGCCTGGAACCGCAGCCGGCTGGCCCGCCGTTCGATCCCGGCGATCCGTTCGTCGATGCTGCGGAACTGGTTCAGCTCGTCGGTGGCCTGGAACACGCGCAGCGCCCCCACCGACACGGTTCCCCCCAGCAGGCCGAGCGTGACCAGCGCACCGGCGACCAGCAGCCCGATGCGCGTTCCGATGGATACCTTCGACAGCATTGCCCCCCCGGAACTGGTGAAAACCATGGAACGAAACCAGACATGCAACCGGGGCCATCAATGCGCGCGATCCCGGTAACTTGCGTGACGGTTGCGTGACAGTTTGAAGAAACTTGCCGCGGAGGCGGGGGATCGCGCGTCCGGTTACCGCTGGACAGGCCCCGATGATCCCGTCATCCAGGAGGGGGCGAATCCTTCGTCATCGCATCCTTCCCATTCAAAGGATGGATCCATGGATTTCTACCTCACCAAGGCGGCCTGGGGGCTGCTGGCGCCGGCCAACGCCCTGTTGTGGATGCTGGTGGGCGGTCTGGTCCTGTCGTTGCGGCCCCGCCGCCGCCGGCTGGGCCTGGGGCTGGTCTGGACCGCCGCCGCGGTTTTCACGGCGCTGGCCCTGCTGCCGGTGGGGGCGTGGCTGGGGCACCCGCTGGAGGACCGCTTCCCCCGTCCCGCCGTCCTGCCCGAACGGGTGGGGGGCATCATCGTGCTGGGCGGGGCGGTGGAGCCGCCCATCGCCGCCAGCCGCGGCGATCCCGCCCTGAACGGGGCCGCCGAACGGCTCCTGTCCTTCGTGGAACTGGCCCGCCGCTACCCCGATGCGCCGCTGATCGCCACCGGGGGCGCCGGGCTGGTGTGGGACAGCGGCCAGAAGGAGGGGGATGTGGTTGTGGCGGTGCTGAAACAGATGGGATTCGACACCGGCCGGGTGATGGTCGAGAACCTGTCCCGCAACACCTGGGAAAATGCCCTGTTCAGCCGCCCCTTGGCCGATCCGCAGCCGGGGGCGCCGTGGATCCTGATCACGTCGGCCGTCCACATGCCGCGGTCGGTGGGGATCTTCCGCCGCCAGGACTGGCCGGTGATCCCCTATCCGGTGGATTTCCGCACCCGTGCCGACGGGGTGTGGTATCCGTCGTTCGACCTGCTGAGCGGGTTGAACCTGACGTCGGACATGATGCGGGAGTGGCTGGGGCTGGCCGGCTATTTCCTGATGGGCCGGACGGACCGGCTGTTTCCGGGACCGTGATGCCCGGCGGGGGCGCATCGTCCCGTCTTGGCCTGCCGGGGCAAAGCCGCTAGAGTGCGCGGCTTGGGCGCGGCAGGGCCGGACGGGGCGAAGGAATGATGGTGCGCAGCGGCGGGTTCACGGCAATGGCGGCGGCGGTGCTGGGCACGCTGATCCTGGCCGGGTGCGCCGGGTCGCCCGGCGGTCCCGCCGGCCCGCGCACCGGCGGCTATTACAAGGTGGGCAAGCCCTATCAGATCAAGGGCGTCTGGTACTATCCCGCCGAAGACTACAGCTACAGCGAGACGGGCATCGCCTCGTGGTACGGGCCGGGGTTCCACGCCAAGACGACCGCCAACGGCGAGACTTATGACCAGATGGACCTGACGGCGGCGCACAGGACGCTGCCCATGCCCAGTCTGGTGCGGGTGACCAACCTGGACAACGGCCGGTCCATCGTGGTGCGGGTCAACGACCGCGGGCCGTTCGCCAACAACCGCATCATCGACATGTCCCAGCGCGGCGCCCAGCTTCTGGGGTACGACCGGGCCGGCACGGCCAAGGTGCGGGTGCAGATCCTGGCCGACGAAAGCCGGGCCCTGGCCGAGGCCGCGCGGCGCGGCGAAACCCCGCCGGTGCTGACGGCACAGGTGGACGGCGGCACCGCCCCGCCGGTCCAGGCCGCCGCCGCCCGTCCGCCCGTGCAGGTGAGCGAGGTGCCGCCCCCGGCCCCGTCCGCATCGCGCCCGTCGGGAATCACCGTGGCGGAACTGCCGCCGTCCGTCACCGCCCGCGTGCCCGGCAAGACGGAGGACGACGGGCGGTTCATGCCGGCGCCCGTGGTGTCCTCGGTCCCGGTCAAGGGCAGGAACCGAATCTATGTGCAGGCCGGCGCCTTCTCCGTCGCGGAGAACGCGCAGAAGCTGAGCGGGCGGCTGGGCGTCATCGGCAATGCCAGCGTCAGTCAGGCCACCGTCAACGGCCGCCAGTTCTACCGCGTGCGGGTGGGGCCGCTGGACGATGTGGACCGCGCCGACGCCGTTCTCAATCAGGTGATCCAGTCCGGCCTTACCGACGCCAAAATCGTGGTCGATTGATACCCCGTCCGGGATGATCCGCGTTCCGGGGGAAACCGCAAACACTCGTTGCCAAGAGGGAAGCCGCCATGACCGCTGTCCGGGTCCGTTTCGTCGCCGCGCTGTCCGCCGCCCTGGCCGCCGCCGCCACGATCCTGCCGGCGCGTGCTGCCAACATCGACACCATCGCCAAGCAGGCCATCCTGATCGACGTCAGCACCAACACCGTGCTGTTCGAGAAGAACGCCGACCAGCGGATGCCGCCGTCGTCCATGAGCAAGATCATGACGATGTACATGGTGTTCGACGCCATCAAGAAGGGCCGCATGGCCCTGGACCACACCCTGCCGGTCAGCGAGCGCGCGTGGCGGATGCAGGGGTCCAAGATGTTCGTGGAGCTTCACAACTCCATCAAGGTCGATGACCTCATCAAGGGCGTGATCGTGCAGTCGGGCAACGATGCCTGCATCGTCCTGGCCGAGGGTCTGGCGGGGTCGGAGGAAGCCTTCGCCGAGCAGGCCAACGCCAAGGCCAAGGAACTGGGCCTGACCAACAGCACCATCGTGAACGCCACCGGCTGGCCCGACCCCAACCATCTGATGACGGCGCGGGATCTGTCCACGCTGGCCAAGCGGCTGATCACCGACTTCCCCGAGTATTATCATTACTACTCGGTCCGGGAATTCACCTATCACGGGATCAAGCAGGGCAACCGCAACCCGTTGCTCTACCGCAACATCGGCGCCGACGGCATGAAGACCGGCCACACCGACATTGCGGGATACGGCCTGACCGGATCGGCCATCCGCGACGGGCGGCGGCTGGTGCTGGTGGTCAACGGCCTGCCCAACATGCAGGCCCGTGCCGACGAATCCGCCCGGCTGATCGAATGGGGCTTCCGCGAGTTCAACACCTACACCCTGTTCAAGGCCGGCGACACCATCGAACAGGTGCCCGTGTGGCTGGGCGAGCAGGAAACCGTGCCGGTGACCGTGGCGGAAAACCTGAACCAGACCATGGCCCGCACCGACCGCCCCAACATGAAGGTGGCGCTGGTCACCAACGCCCCCGTGGCCGCCCCCATCGCCAAGGGCACGCCGGTGGGCAAGCTGGTCATCACCGCCCCCGGCGCACCGACGCGCGAGGTGCCGGTGGTGGCGGCGGCCGACGTGGGCCGTCTGGGCTTCTTCGGCCGGGCGATTGCCGCGGCCAAGTACCTCGTTCTCGGCAGCGGGGCGTGAGACCCATGAGCCGCGGACGGTTCATCACCCTGGAAGGCGGGGAGGGGGCGGGCAAATCCACCCAGATCCGCCTGCTGGCCGAGGCGCTGCGGGCCTGCGGGCTGGAGGTGGTGGTCACGCGCGAGCCGGGCGGCTCCAAGGGGGCGGAGGAGATCCGCGCCCTGCTGGTGTCGGGCGACACGGGCCGCTGGGGGCCGGTGACGGAGGTGCTGCTGCACACCGCCGCCCGCCGCGACCATCTGGAACGCACCGTCTGGCCGGCGCTGGAGGCCGGGACGTGGGTCATCTGCGACCGCTTCTTCGACAGCACCGTGGCCTATCAGGGCTATGGGCTGGGGCTGGGGGCGGAGTATGTGGCCCAGGTGCAGCGGGTGGCGCTGGGCGATTTCCGCCCCGACCTGACCCTGATCCTCGACATTGCGCCGGAAACGGGGCTGCGCCGCGCCGCCGTGCGCCATGGCGGCGAGGACCGGTACGAGCGCATGGACGTGGCCTTTCACCACCGCCTGCGCGACGGGTTCCGCGCCATCGCCGCTGCCGAGCCGGGGCGCTGTGCGCTCATCGACGCCACGGCAACCATCGAGACGGTGCAGGCACGCATTCTCGATGCCGTCACCCGCCGCCTGGACCTGCCGGCGTCATGAGCCGCGCCGCCGCACCCGCCACCGACACCGGGACCGCGCTCCCCCCCCGCCGCAACCCCGACCTGTGGGGGCACGAGGCGGCGGAACGGCTGCTGCTGTCGGCGTGGTCGTCGGGGCGGATGCCGCACGCGTGGCTGATCGGCGGGCCGCCCGGCATCGGCAAGGCGACGCTGGCCTTCCGCTTCGCCCGCTTCGTGCTGGCCAACCCGTCGCCCCAGGCGGCGGGCGGGCTGTTCGGGGCGGCGGCCCTGCCCGAGACCCTGGCGCTGTCCTCGGACGATCCGGTGTTTCTGCGCGTGGCGTCGGGCGGGCATTCCGACGTGCTGACCATCGAACGGCAGATGGACGAGAAGCGCGGGCAGATGAAGCGGGACATCGCCGTCGATGACGTGCGCCGCATCGCCCCCTTCCTGCGCCGCACGGCGGCGGAGGGCGGGTGGCGCGTGGCGGTGATCGACGGCGCCGACCGCATGAACACCAGCGGCCTGAACGCCATCCTGAAGATTTTGGAGGAGCCGCCGCCCTCCACGCTGCTGCTGCTGGTCAGCGACAACCCCGGCGGCCTCTTGCCCACCATCCGGTCGCGCTGCCGCAAGCTGGTGCTGAACCCGCTGAACGAGGGGCTGGTGGCCGACCTGCTGGGCCGGCACCGCCCCGGTCTGTCGGAAACCGACCGGCTGGCGCTGGCCCGGCTGGGAGAGGGCAGCATCGGGCGGGCCATGGCGCTGGCCGATGCCGGGGGGCTGGATCTTTACCGCAGCATCATCACCTTGTTGAGTGGGCTGCCGCGGCTGGACATCGCCGCCGCCCACGCCTTCGCCGACCTGTTGGGCCGGGGGCAGGACACCGGGATGTACGGCACCGCCACCGACCTGCTGGTGTGGTGGCTGGCGCGCTTCGCCCGTGCCCTGGCCGTCGGTGCGTGGCCGGCGGAGGTGGTGGCGGGGGAAATCGCGCTGATGACCCGGCTGGCCGGGGGCAGCGGTGGGCTTGATCGCTGGGTGGAGGTGTGGGAAAAGATCCGTACCTTATTCATGCGCGCGGATTCCGCCAATCTCGACCGCAAGCAGGTGGTTCTGAACGCCCTGCTGACGTTGGAAGCGGCAGCCGCCTGACACCGGCGCGCCCGCCGGCACCAAGAAGAACGGGAGAGCATCTGTCATGGCCGGGTCCAAGACCTATTACCTGACGACGCCGATCTACTATGTGAACGACGTTCCGCACATCGGCCACGCCTATACCACCCTGGCGTGCGACGTGCTGGCGCGCTTCATGCGTCTCGACGGCTATGACGTCCGTTTCCTGACCGGCACCGACGAACACGGGCAGAAGGTGGAGAAATCCGCGCTGGCCGCCGGGGTGGAACCGCAGGCCTTCACCGACCGCGTGTCGCAGAACTTCCGCGATCTCGTCGGGCTGATGAACTATTCCAACGACGATTTCATCCGCACCACCGAGCCGCGCCATATTAAGTCGGTGCAGGCGCTGTGGACGCGGCTGCAGGAGCGCGGCGAGATCTACCTCGGCTCCTATGCCGGCTGGTATTCCGTGCGCGACGAGGCGTTCTATGGCGAGGACGAACTGACCACCACCCCCACGGGCCGCAAGATCGCGCCCACGGGCGCCGAATGCGAATGGGTGGAGGAGCCCAGCTACTTCTTCCGTCTGTCGGCGTGGCAGGACCGTCTGCTGGAATTCTACGAGCAGAACCCGAATTTCATCCTGCCGCCCGGCAAGCGCAACGAGGTGATGGCCTTCGTCAAGGCGGGGCTGAAGGATCTGTCCATCAGCCGCACCACCTTCAAATGGGGCATCCCGGTGCCGGGCGACGAGGCGCACATCATGTATGTGTGGCTGGACGCCCTGACCAACTACATCACCGCCGTCGGCTACCCGGAGACCGAGGGCGGCGATTACGCCAAATACTGGCCCGCCGATCTGCACATGGTGGGCAAGGATATCCTGCGCTTCCACACCATCTACTGGCCGGCGTTCCTGATGGCCGCCGGGCTGCAGCCGCCCAAGCGGGTGTTCGCCCACGGCTGGTGGACCATCGAAGGGCAGAAGATGTCCAAGTCGCTGGGCAACGTCATTGCGCCGGAGACCCTGGTCAACACTTATGGTCTTGAGCAGACGCGCTATTTCCTGTTGCGCGAGGTGCCGTTCGGCAACGACGGCGACTTCTCCCACCGGGCGATGGTCAACCGCATCAACGGCGATCTGGCCAACGATTACGGGAACCTTGTCCAGCGCGTGCTGTCGATGATCGGCAAGAACTGCGGTGCCGCCGTGCCGCAGCCGGGGCCGTTCACCGAGGCCGACGAGCGGCTGCTGGGCAGCGCCCATGCCCTGCTGGACACCGTGCGCCGGGAAATCCAGGTGCAGGCGTTCCACAAGGTGCTTGATGCCCTGTGGGCGGTGATCGGCGATGCCAACCGCTATGTGGACGAGCAGGCGCCGTGGGCGCTGCGCAAGACCGACCCGGCGCGCATGGGCACCGTGCTCTATGTGCTGGCGGAAACCATCCGTCATCTGGGCATCCTGACCCAGCCGATCATGCCCGCCGCCTCGGCGCGCATTCTGGAGTTGCTGGGGCAGGGCGAGGACGCCCGCGGGTTCGGCCGGCTGGGACCGGCGGGGGCGCTGGTGGCGGGCACGCCGCTGCCGATACCCCAGGGGGTATTCCCCCGCTATGTTGAGGAAGCGAAGAACTGAGATGCTGATCGACAGCCATTGCCATCTGGACTTCCCCGATTTCGCCCAGGATCTGGACGCGCTGGTGGACCGGGCGCGGGCGGCGGGGGTGGGCCGGATGGTCACCATCTGCACCTATCTCACCCGCTTTGCCCAGGTGGCGGCGGTCGCCGAGCGGTACGAGGGCATCTATTGCTCGCTGGGCGTCCACCCCCACCAGGCGGCGGAGGAGTTCGAGGGCGCCACGGTCGAGCGCATCATCGCCATGGCGTCCCATCCCAAGGTGATCGGGATCGGTGAAACCGGGCTGGATTTCTTCTACGACCAGAGCCCCCGCGACGTGCAGGAGGAATCCTTCCGCCGGCACATCCGGGCGGCCAAGGTGCTGGACCTGCCGCTGATCGTCCACACCCGCGACGCGGACGACACCACCATCCGCGTGTTGCAGGATGAGGGGGCGCAAAAGGGCCTCATCCACTGCTTCAGCTCTGGCCGGGATGTGGCTGAGAAAGCTCTGGAATTGGGCTTTTACATTTCGCTGTCGGGCATCATCACCTTCAAGAAGTCGGACGCCCTGCGCGCCATCGTGGCGGACATTCCGCTCGACCGTATTCTGGTGGAAACCGACGCCCCCTATCTGGCGCCGGTGCCGTTCCGCGGCAAGCGCAACGAGCCGTCGTACGTGGTCCACACCGCCGCCGAGGTGGCGCGGATCAAGGGTATCGATCCGGCGGAGGTGACGCGGCAGACCACCGCCAATTTCTTCGACCTGTTCCAGCGGGTGCCCCGCGCGGATGCGTCCGAAGTCCAGGCGGCGTGAGCGGCATGCGCGTCACCATCCTGGGCAGCGGCGGATCGGCGGGGGTGCCGGTCATCGGCAACCAGTGGGGTGACTGCGACCCCGCCAACCCCAGGAACCGCCGCACCCGCCCGTCGGTGCTGGTGGAGCAGGACGGGGTGGCGATCCTGGTGGACACCTCCCCCGACCTGCGGCAGCAGTTGCTGGACGCCGATGTTCAGCGGCTGGACGCCGTGGTGTGGACCCACCAGCACGCCGACCATGCCCATGGCATTGACGAGTTGCGGGAAATCTGCCGGCTGATGCAGGCGCCGCTCGATGTCTATGGCATGGCCGAGCATGTGGAGGAGTTGAAGCGGCGCTTCGGCTACTGCTTCCAGCCCTTGCCCGAGGGGGCGCCGGTCTACCGCCCGGTTCTGACCCCGCACGATGTCTCGGGGCCGTTTTCGGTGAAGGGCGTAACCGTCACCCCCTTCGTCCAGGATCACGGCTACACGCTGACCCTGGGCTACCGTTTCGGTGATTTCGCCTATTCCACCGACGTGGTGCGGCTGGACGAGGCGGCCTTTGCCGCGCTGGAGGGGGTAAAGGTGTGGGTGGTCGATTGCGTGCGGGAAGACCCGCCGCACCCGGTCCATTCCCATCTGGCCCAGACCCTCGATTGGATCGCGCGGGTGAAGCCGGAGCGCGCCTTCCTCACCCACATGAACAACACCATGGATTACGAGACCATCCGGCGGAAGCTGCCGCCGGGCGTCGAGCCGGCCTATGACGGGCTGGTGATCACGGTGTGATGATTGTCCCTCTCCCGCCTCGGGAGAGGGCTTTTCATGCGTGTACTCTCCCTCACTCCGCCGTCAGCAGCACCAGCCGGCTGGCGATGAAGCGTTCCGCCGCCGCTTCCGCCGCTTGGCGGGCGAACTTCGGGGATAGCTCGAACGCCGTCTCGTAATACTTTGATGTAGTGTCGATAACCGTCGGCAGCAGCCGCTTTGCCGCCTCGTATTGCTCCTTGGGCCACTGGCTCCAGTCGGACCACGAGCGGAAGGCGGCCATGGCCCGCCCCCGTTCATCCGCCGCCTTGCGCCCCTGGGGTGTGTACGGCAGTTCCAGCAGGCTGGCGGGCACCAGCGATGCCTGGAGCGCGTCCACGGCGAACTGACGCTCGTACCCGATGCGGATGCTGCCCCGTTCCTTCAGCGCCGGCTCGATGGCCGGGTCGATCACCGCGGCCAGCTTGCGCCATTCCGCCCGGCTGTAGAGAGACTGGGGCGCCTCGCACAGCCTGGGCCGCTGGTCGCGCCCGTTTCCCCAAAAGGGACCAAAGGCTTCGAAGGCAGCTTGACCATGAAGGATGAAGAGAAAGCAGGGGGCCGTCTCCTGCGCATCAGCCGATAGGATGTGGCGCAGGAACAGCAGCACCCCTTGCAGCGGCGCGTCGGTCAGATCCCCAATATTCTTAATTTCTTCAACAAGATATTTGTCGTTCTTGATCTCGCTGGACAAGATAGCCTGCTCCAGCCCGGCAATGCGCTCCTTCGGGGTTTCCCCGCGGGGACCGGTGGTGCGCAGCAGGTAGAGCAGCCACGCCCGAGCCGCCGGTTCGGACCGGGTTTCCAGGGCGGCGGCCACCCGTTCGGGATGGCGGGGAATGTCGGCCACCAATTGGGCAAGCGACGGATCCGCCGCCGTGGCCGTGTCAGCCGCCCCCATTGCCAGAACGGCGGCACACACCAACCCTGTCAATCCGGTCCTGAAACGCATCGGTCAGCGGTCCATGCTGTGGTAATCGCGGTTGGGCATCATATCCACCGCCGTCGCCACGCGGTTGGACATGTTGAAGAAGCCGGTCACGTCGGCGATGTCGAAGATATCTTCCTCGCTGAACCCCACGGCGCGCAGGGCGGCGCGGTCGGCATCGCCCACCGTGCTGGGGGCGGCGGTCAGCTTGTGGGCGAAATCCAGCATGGCGCGGTGGCGCGGCTCCAGCGGGGCGACACGGTGGTTGAAGGCCAGCATTTCGCCCAATTCCGGGTCCAGCGACAGCTTGCGCACCGCCTGCCCGTGGGCGACGAGGCAGTAATAGCAGTGGTTGTGGGACGAGACCACGACGGCGATCATCTCCCGCTCCAGCTTGCTCAGGCCGCTGTCGCCCAGCATCAGTTCGTTGTAGAGCAGGGTGAAGGTGCGCAGCTTCTTGGGCCGCAGGCTGTACGCCTTCAGCACGTTGGGAACGAAGCCCAGCTTCTCCACGCACTTGTCGAAATAGGCCCGCTGGTCGGCGTCCAGGGTCTCTGGCTCGGGGACCGGCAGGTCCATGATGTGATCGGGCTGCGGCACGGGTGTTTCCTCCGGGTGATGCTCTGGTTGGGAAGCAGGGTAGCGTCGGGGCGCCTTGGGGAAAACCCCTTCGTTTTCCGCACCTTCCCCCAAGGCTTCTGTTGCATCGCAGCGTCGGGGCGCTAAGGTGGTGCCATGCCGCCGCTGTCTGGAATCGCCGCCCTGCACCACCATCTGTCCGCCGGCTCCGCCGTCATGGGCGTGGAGTGGCTGCGGGCCGGCGGCCTGCCGGCACCCGTCCGCCGGCTGCTGGACCAGGACACCGGCATGACAGGCACCCTGGAGCGCCACTGGCGCACACCCTTGGCCGCCACGGTGCTGAACGGCACCGTCACGGGCGGCGTGCTGCGGCGCTGCGTGGTGCTGTCCGCCGGCCCGGTGCCGGTGGAGGTGGCGGGCATCGACGTGATGCTGGCCGCGGTGCCGCCGGGGCTGCGCCCGCACCTGCCTGTTACGGATGTACCGCTCGGGCGTCTGTTCCGTGACAACGGTATCGGGTTCCGCGCGGTGGCGGAGACGTTCTTCACGGTGGCGTGTGACGGGGATCTCGCGGCGCAGGCGGCGGTGGAGCCGGGCACGCGGCTGTTCGGGCGGGTGGCCCGCCTGGACGCGGACGGCACCGTCCTGGCCCGCACGGTGGAGGTTCTGGTCCGGGTTTAGAGTGTGGTTAAGGCGTGGTGGAGAAGGGGATCCCCGCCTGCTCCCGCACCTGCTCCATCTTCTCAATGATGTCGCGGAAGCCCTTGAGGGAAAAGAACACATCCACCTTGGCGCCCGACGGTGACACACCCACCGCCGACACGGTTTCCCGGCCCGCGGCCATGCGCTGGACCAGGGCTGTGTTGGCGGCGGGGTCGCTCACCACGCACGAGCCGGGTTCCAGTTCATAGGGCTTGCAGGGGAATTCCGGGCGGAACAGCCCGTTGTCGATCCACACCCGCACGCCCTTGTCCACGTCGATGCCGCTGCCGTCGAGCCGGAAGCGCAGCCCCTCCGCCCAGCGGGTGGAGGAGCGGTACCAGACCAGCGCCCCGCCGCGGCTGGACCCCATGCTCTGGCGGCTGATGATTTCGCATTCCAGCCGGCGGGGGGCGGACCAGATCTGGCAATAGAGGCGCCAGGCCCCCGCCTGCTCCGTCACCTCGCGCAAGGGCGGTTCCTGCGCACGGGCGGGCTGGGCCGCCAGGACGGCGGCCAGGGTCAGGGCGGACAGGAGGGACCGGCGGAAGGCCATCCCGGCGCTTACCCGGTATAGGCCCGCTGGCGCAGCCAATGGTCGGCCAGGACGCAGGCCATCATGGCTTCGCCCACCGGCACCGCGCGGATGCCGACGCAGGGGTCGTGGCGGCCCTTGGTGATGATCTCGGCATCGTTGCCGTGGATATCCACCGTCTTGCGGGTGACCAGGATCGAGCTGGTGGGCTTGACGGCAAAGCGGACGACGATGTCCTGACCGGTGGAAATACCGCCCAGGATGCCGCCGGCGTGGTTGGACAGGAACAGCGGCTCCCCGTCCGGCCCCCGCCGCATCTCGTCGGCGTTTTCTTCGCCGGTCAGGGCGGCGGCGTTGAAGCCCTCGCCGATCTCCACGCCCTTGACGGCGTTGATGCTCATCATGGCGCTGGCAAGGTCGCTGTCCAGCTTGTCATAGAGCGGATCGCCCAGCCCGGCGGGGATGCCCGACGCCACCACCTCCACCACCGCGCCGATGGAGGAGCCGGCCTTGCGGATGCCGTCCAGATACTCCGCCCACTGGGCCGCGGCCACGGGGTCGGGGCAGAAGAAGGGGTTGTTGTCCACCTCCGCCCAATCCCACCGGCTGCGGTCCACCGTGTGCGGGCCGATCTGCACCATGGCGCCGCGGATGGTGACGCCGGTGCCCAGGATCTTGCGGGCCACCGCCCCGGCGGCCACCCGGCATGCGGTTTCCCGCGCCGACGACCGCCCGCCGCCGCGGTAGTCGCGGATGCCGTATTTCTTCCAATAGGCATAATCGGCGTGACCGGGCCGGAACTTCTCGGCGATGTCGCCGTAATCCTTGGAGCGCTGGTCGGTGTTTTCGATCAGAAGCTGGATGGGGGTGCCGGTGGTCCGGCCCTCGAACACCCCCGACAGGATCTTCACCTGATCGGGTTCCTGACGCTGGGTGGTGAAGCGCGACTGGCCGGGGCGGCGCTTGTCCAGCCACGGCTGGATGTCGGCTTCGGTCAGGGGGATGCGGGCCGGGCAGCCGTCCACCACGGCCCCGATGGCCGGTCCGTGGCTTTCGCCCCAGGTGGTGAAGCGGAAGAGGGTGCCGAAGCTGTTCCCGGCCATGATGCGCGTGTCCCGGTCAGGTGATAGGGAGAGAAAGCTTACTCGGCCTTGCCGCCGCCGCCCAGCGAGCTGAGAAGCTGGGAGACGTTCTGCGCCTCGTCCACCGCCACCATGCCCACGACGTGATAGCCGGAATCGACGTGCATCACCTCGCCCGACACGCCCGAACCCAGATCGCTCAGCAGGAACAGGCCGGCGCCGCCGACCTCGCCGATGGTGACGTTGCGCTTCAGCGGGGCGTTCAGCTCGTTCCACTTCAAGATGTAGCGGAAATCGCCGATGCCGCTGGCGGCCAGCGTCTTGATCGGGCCGGCGGAGATGGCGTTGACGCGGATGTTGTCGGCACCCAGATCCACCGCCAGATAGCGCACGCTGGCTTCCAGCGCCGCCTTGGCCACGCCCATCACGTTGTAATGGGGCATCACCCGTTCCGCCCCGTAATAGGAGAGGGTCAGCAGGCTGCCGCCGTTGGGCATGATCGCTGCCGCTTCCTTGCACACCGCGGTGAAGGAGAAGCAGGAGATATCCATGGTGCGCAGGAAGTTGGCCCGCGTGGTGTCCACGTACTTGCCGGTCAGCTCGCTCTTGTCGGAGAAGGCGATGGCGTGGACGACGAAATCAAGGGTGCCCCATTCCGCCTTGATGGCGTCGAAGGTGGCGGTGATGCTATCCTCGTCGGTGACGTCGCACGGCAGGACCAGCTTGGAGCCCACGGAATCCGCCAGCGGCTTCACCCGCTTCAAAAGAGCGTCGCCCTGATAGGTGAAGGCCAGTTCGGCACCATGCTGCGCCAGAGTCTGGGCGATGCCCCACGCGATCGAACGATCGTTGGCGACGCCCATGATCAGGCCGCGCTTGCCTTCCATCAGCGGCTTCGGGGTGGACATGCGGACCTCGTTATTTTTGGTGAACAACGGTTCAGAATGCGAAAAGCGGGGCGCATCCTACACGAAAGAAAGCCCCGGTCAAACCGGAGCAAGGGAGCGATTGTGACAGAACAGGGACGGAAGGAACACAACCTTTGGCCAGGTGGGCCGCGATGACGCCGCCGCCGGGCGATTCCGCCCCTTCCGGCGCGCCGGACCTGCCCCCCGTGGCCCTGCGGGCCAGCCGGTGGCTGATGGATTACGTGGGCTTCTTCAGCCATGCCGCCCTGCGCTTCTACAACGGCAACTGTTTCCAGACCGCGGCGTCGCTGACCTATACCACGCTGCTGGCCATCGTTCCGCTGATGACCATCGGCTTTGCCATCTTCACCGCCTTTCCCGCCTTCAGCGCCATGCAGAACCGGCTTCAGGCGCTGATCTTCCGCAACATGGTGCCGGAGATCGGCGACGCCATCCTGGAATACCTGGGCCGGTTCATGGTCAACGCCGGGCAGATGACCAGCTTCGGCGTGATCGGGCTGGCGGTGTCGGCCATCCTGCTGATGTGGACCATCGAGGGGTCGTTTGCGTCCATCTGGCGGGTGCAGGAACCGCGGTCACTGGTCACCCGCATCCTGTCGTTCTGGGCGCTGCTGACCTTTGCCCCGCTGCTGTTCGGGGTGTCGCTGTCGCTGTCCAGCAGCCTGTGGTCGGTGCTGGAGATGATCCACGTCAGCGAATACGCCTATCCGCTCCAGGGCATCGGCGCGGTGCTGCCGTTCGCGTTCCAGTTTGTCGGCTGCACCTTTCTTTACATCGTGCTGCCCAACCGCACGGTGGGGTGGATGGATGCGGTGTACGGCGGGCTGGTGGGGGCGGTGCTGCTGGAGCTGTCCAAGTCGGGATTCGGGTGGTACCTGCGGGCATACCCGGCGTACCAGACCATTTATGGCGCGCTGTCCACCGTGCCGATCTTTCTGTTCTGGATCTTCATCGCGTGGTCAACGGTGCTGTTCGGCGCGGTGGTCACCGCGGCCCTGCCGGAATGGCGGGCCGGGCGCATCGCCCGCGTGGGGCCGGAGGGGCTGCTGCCCGCCCAGCGTCTGGCCCTGGCGCTGGCGGTGCTGCACGAGCTGATGCTGGCCGCCCGGCTGGGGGTGGGGATGCGGCGGCGCACGCTGGTCACGCGGGTGCCCGTCGGGTCGCTGCTGGTCGAAGCGATCCTCCAGCAACTGCGCGAGGCCCATTGGGTGGCGCTGACCACCCGCGATTCCTGGGTGGTCACCCGCGACCTGAACGAGGCGACGGTGAACGACCTGTGCAAGGCGCTGGGCATCGGCATGCGCGGGTCGGTGCGCGGCCTGGGCCGCCTGCGCACCCCGTGGGAGGAGCGGGCCGCCCGGCTGGTGGAGGAGATGGAGGCCAGCGAATCCCGCATCCTGTCCGTCACGCTCAAGGATCTGCTGACCGACTCCCCGCCGGGGGAGGGCGGGGCCGTGCCCCTGCGCCGCCGCACGCCCGGATCGTCCAACGTAACCGGGTAAGTGTCCTTGACGCGCTGCGGCACCACCCCATAGGCTCCCCCGTACCTTCCCTTTAGGGGAAGAGGATGGAACAGGCCACGGGGGGCGAGGGGCCGGTCATGGTGGACGCCAAGTTTCTGAAATTCGACACGCTCAGCCTGCACGCCGGACAGGTGCCCGATCCGCACACCGGCGCGCGGGCGGTGCCCATCTACCAATCCTCGTCCTTCGTGTTCGAGGACACCGACCACGCGGCGTCGCTGTTCAACCTGGAACAGCCGGGCCATATCTATTCCCGCATCTCCAACCCCACGGTGGCGGTGCTGGAGGAACGGCTGGCGCGGCTGGAGGGCGGGGTGGGGGCCGTGTGCACCGCCAGCGGCCAGGCGGCGCTGACCCTGGCGGTCCTGACCCTGATGGGATCGGGCGGGCACATCGTTGCCTCGGCCTCCCTCTACGGCGGCAGCCGGAATTTGCTGGCCTATACCCTGCCGCGGCTGGGCATCACCACCACCTTCGTTCCGCCCCGCGACATCGACGGCTTCCGTGCCGCCATCCGCCCGGAAACCCGGCTGGTGTTCGGCGAGGTGCTGGGCAATCCGGGGCTGGAAGTGCTGGATCTGCCGGCGGTGTCGGCCATCGCGCACGACGCCGGGGTGCCGTTCCTGGTGGATTCCACCTTCTGCACCCCGTACCTGTGCCGGCCGCTGGAGCATGGGGCCGATCTGGTCATGCATTCGGTGACCAAATGGCTGGGCGGCCACGGCATCGCCATCGGCGGGGCGGTGATCGACGGCGGCACCTTCGACTGGGAGGCGTCGGGCAAATTCCCCACCCTGACCGAGCCCTACGCCGGCTATCACGGCATCGACTTCGCCGAGGAATACGGACCCGCCGCCTTCATCATGCGGGCGCGGGCCGAGGGATTGCGGGATTTCGGCGCCTGCATGGCGCCGGCCACCGCCTTCCACCTGCTCCAGGGGGTGGAAACCCTGCCGCTGCGCATGAAGGGGCACATCCACAACACCCGCCGCGTGGTGGGGTTCCTGGAATCCGACCTGTGCAGCGACAAGGGCGCGGTGGCCTGGGTCACCTACCCCGAGCTGATCGACCACCCCGACCACCGGCTGGCCGCGGCCCTGCTGCCCCATGGAGCGGGGGCGGTGGTCAGCTTCGGCATCAAGGGAGGACGGGCGGCGGGCAAGCGCTTCATCGAATCGCTGGCGCTGTTCTCCCACCTCGCCAACGTCGGCGATGCCAAGTCGCTGGTGATCCATCCGGCCAGCACCACCCACGCCCAGCTCGACGCCGAGGCGCTGGCCGCCAGCGGGGTGGGGGAGGATATGATCCGCCTGTCCATCGGGCTGGAGGATGCCGACGACCTGATAGACGACCTGCGGCAGGCGCTGCGCGCCGCCGCCAAGGCATGAGGTGCCCCATGGAGGTGATGGTGAACGGCGCCCCGGTCTATGCCCACACCGGCGGGCGGCCGTTGGACACCAGCGGCCCGGTGACGGTGCTGCTGCACGGGGCCGGCATGGACCACACCGTGTGGGTCCACCAGAGCCGCTATCTGGCCCACCACGGGCAATCGGTGCTGGCGGTGGACCTGCCGGGTCATGGACGGTCGGGTGGGGCGCCGCTGGAGAGCATCGACGCGCTGGCCGACTGGGTCATCGCCTTTCTCGACGCGGCGGGGGTGGAACGGGCGGTGCTGGCCGGCCATTCCATGGGGGCGCTGACGGCGCTCAGCGCCGCCGCCCGCCACCCGGCGCGGGTGGCCGGGCTGATCCTGCTGGGTGCGGCGGAGCGGATGCCGGTTCACCCGGACCTGCTGGCCGCGGCCCGTGCCGGCGACCCGCTGGCACCCCGTCTGATCGCTACCTGGGGTTTCGCCGCCGCCGGCCATGTCGGCGGCCAGCCCACGCCGGGGCTGGCGCTGATTCCCGGTTCGCTGCGGCTGATGGGCCGGTCGGGGCCGGGGGTGCTGGGGGTGGATCTGGCGGCGTGCAACGGTTTTGCCGACGGTGCCGCCAGGGCCGCCGCGGTGGCCTGCCCGGCGCTGGTCATCGTCGGGGATGATGACCGCATGTCCCCGGCCCGAGCAGGCAAGGCCTTGGCCGCGCTGATCCCCGGAGCCACCGTCGCCGCCATGGCGGGGGCGGGGCATATGATGATGCTGGAAACCCCGGTTCCCGTATCGAAGGTGATAGCGGCATTTCGCTGTTGAGTTCCGGGCGTTGTCTCGTTCACTATGTATAGAAGGTTTATCGTTATCAGTCTTTAACATTTGAATTCAAATATTACGAAAGGGAAGCAATTAGGGGTTGTCTGTTGGCCGCCTGACGGTATCGGGCTTTCGTCAACCGGAAAAGTGAGGGTGTGATGGATCACCTGTTGCCGGGCTGTTCCGGCTTGGCAGCCTTTGCAACCGAACTCTTGCTTCTGGTCGGTCCCGATGACCGTGTTCGGGAGGTGAGCGGCCCTGCCCGTGCTCTGCTGGGCCGTGACGCGGAGACGGTTGTGGGGGCCGGCTTCGCCACGCTGTTCCTGTGCCCCCCCCTGGCCACCGCCTGCCTGTCGGCGTGGCGGCGCAGCGGGCCGGCCGGCGGCGGCGGTGAGGCGGTGCTGCACCGGGCGGGGGAGGACGAGGCGTCGTCGGTCGCCCTGTCCCTGACTGCGTTCGACCACACGGGCGATCCGGCGGTGGGCGGCGTGGTGGTCCGCATGACCCGCCACTGCGGGGACGGGAACGGGGACGGTGCGGCCCGGTGCGGGGACGACGGGCATCGGCTCCTGGATGTGGAGGCGGTCTATCACACGCTGGCGCGCTCGGCGCCCTATGGGATTTTCCGCACGGACGGCGCGGGCCGGGTGATCTTCGCCAACGGCCGTTTCGCCATGCTGGCCGGGCTGGCATCGCCGGAACGGGCCATGGGGATGGAATGGCTGTCCGCCGTCCACCCCGCCGACCGCGGCCGGGTGCGCAGCGAATGGGGCCGCGGTGCCGCCGCCCGCCAGCCGGTGCTGATCGATTTCCGTTTCACCGGCCCCGACGGCATGGAGGTGCCGGTCCTGCTGCAAAGCGCACCCCTGCCCGAAGGCGGCGGGCTGGGCGGCGGCATGGTCGGCACCGTCACCGACATGGGCGAATATGTGCGCACGGTGGAGGCGCTGGCCGTGGCCCAGGCGCGGTCCAACGCGGTGATGGAGGCGGCGGCGGACGCCGTGGTGGTTCTGGACGATGCCGGCCTGATCCACAGCGCCAACCGTGCCGCCGGGACCATGTTCGGGCAGGCGCCCGGCGATCTTCTGTGGCAGCGGGTGGACCGGCTGCTTCCCATCCTGTTCGACCCGGCGCAGGACCGGCTGTGCGGCGGCCTGCTGGCGCTGGGCGGCGACGGGGTGCAGCGCTATGCCGGTGTGCCGGTGATCCGGGCCTGCGGCGCGTCATGCCCGGCGGACGTTTCCATCTCGGTGATGGAGGCCGGCAACCGCCGTCTGTTCATCGCCCTCATCCGCGACGTCACCGAACGGATCGAGGCGCAGAGCGCCCTGATCCTGGCCAAGGAGCGGGCGGAATCCGCCGACCGGGCCAAAACGGCCTTTCTGGCGGTGATGAGCCACGAGCTGCGCACGCCGCTCAACGCCGTGATCGGCTTCGCCCAACTGCTCGAATCCCGGACGCTGGGGCCGCCCACGCCGGAGCGGGTGGGGGAGTACGCCCATTCCATCCGCTCGTCGGGCGAGCATCTGCTGGGCCTGATCGACCAGATCCTGGACATCAGCATGGTGGAATCCGGCCAGATGGAATTACAGGAGGAGCCGGTGGACGTGGCGGCTCTGGCCGCCGATTCCATCACCCTGCTGGCGCTGGAGGCGGAGCGGCGCGGGGTGGCCGTTGACTTTCAGGTGGCCGATGGGCTGCCGTTGCTGTGGGGCGATTCCCTGCGGCTGCGGCAGGTGTTGGTCAATCTGCTGTCCAACAGCATCAAATTCACCGATCCCGGCGGGCGGGTGGTGGTGGGGGCCGGTGTCTCCGCCAAGGGGGGCGTGGTGCTGTCGGTGCAGGACAGCGGCATCGGCATCCCGGCGGGCGATATCCCCCGCATCCTGGTGCCCTTCGGGCAATTGGACCAATCCATCACCCGCACCCATGGGGGAACCGGGCTGGGGCTGCCGCTGGCCAAGCGGCTGGTGGAGCGGCACGGCGGCCGCCTGCTGATCGACAGCCATGCCGGTGCCGGCACCAGCGTCACCGTCTGCCTGCCACCGTCGCGGGTGATCGCCGACGGCGAAGCCTGTCTGGCCGCATTGGCCCGGTAAAGGGGGCACAGCTCACGCCGTTCACGCCGCGTGGTAGCTCAGGCGGCATTCCACCGGGCAGCGGCGGCAATCATCCGTCCGGCTGCATACGCCGTCGCGCACGGCCTGGAGCCGGCGGACCGCAGCCAGAGGCCGCGTGCCGTCCGGCTGACGCGACAGCGTATGGATGGCATCGTTCAGCAGGTCGGGGTCGAGCAGGTCGTCGGTGATCGTCATGGGCATCATTGGCGCGTCCGGTCTGGACCGTCCGCTTGCTCTACAAACAGTATAGTTGCGTTATTCCCCTGTTATACGCTTATCGTCAGAGATATCCAGCGCTTCCCTTAACAAAAGTGCAATATGCACCGCCGTCCGTCCGGTGCCGTCATGGATCTGGTGGCGGCAGGAGAAGCCGTCGGCGATGACCGGCGTGTCGGGAGCGGCCGCACGGATGGCGGGCAGGAGCGACAGTTCCCCCATCCGGCGCGATGCCTCGGCGTGCTCCACCTCCAGCCCGAAGCTGCCGGCCATGCCGCAGCAGCTTGAATCGATCAGCTCGAACTCCAGCCCCGGAATCCACGACAGCACCTTGCGCATGGATTTCATGGCGCCGAAGGCTTTCTGGTGGCAATGGCCATGGACCAGAACCTTGCGGGCCGCCACCGGCTTCAGGGGCAGGGTCATGCCCCGCATGGCCTCCCGTGCCAGGAATTCCTCGAACAGGAACGCCTGCTTGCCCAACTGCGCCACCTCCGCCCCGCCCAGGCTCAGGCTGTAGAACTCGTCGCGCAGCGCCAGCAGGCACGACGGCTCCAGCCCGACGATGGGGGTGCGGGACTCCAGCGCCGGGTGCAGCGCCTCCAGCACCCGCTTCGCCTCGGCCCGCGCCTTGTCCACCATGCCGGTGGACAGGTAGGTGCGCCCGCAGCACAGCGCCCGCTCCGGCTCCGCATCCGTCGCCGCCGGGCGGGCGGGGATGACGCGGTAGCCGGCGGCGGCCAGCACCGCCGTTGCCGCGTCGGCCACCGCGGGCTCGAAATGGTGGCTGAAGGTGTCCACGAACAAGATCACGTCCCCCCGTGGTGCCGGGTCCGCCGCGGGTGCCGGTGCCTGGAACGGCCGGGCGGCGGGGACGGGGATTGCGCGGGACGCGGCGATGCCCAGAAGCTTTTCCGCCACCCACGCCACCGCCGGCACGCGGTTGCGCAATGCCACGATGGCCCGTACCGTGCGGCGGTAATGGCCGACCCACGCCGGCAGCCCGCCGAACAGCCGCGCCCGCCGCGGCACCCCGGCCACGTCGTTGCGCTGGGCCAGGAATTCGGTCTTGATGAGCGTCATATCGACCGAACTGGGGCATTCCTTCTTGCAGCCCTTGCACGACACGCACAGGTCCATGGCCCGGGCCAGTTCGGCGCTGGTAAAGGGGGAATCGCCCAACTGGCCGTTCAGCGCCGCCTTGAACGCCGCCACCCGCGCCTCGGTCGAATGGGCGGCGTCGCCGGTGATGCGGTAGCTGGGGCACATCACCCCCTTGCCCGACCGCTGGCATTGGCGGTTGTGCATGCACACGGCAACCGCCCTGGCGTAGCTGCCCCCGGTGATGGGAATGCCGGAAAAGGCATCGCCGATGCCATAGGTGTCGTAGGCCGACCAGTCGAGATGGGTTTTCATGGCTCCCCCTTGTCCCACGCCATGAAGAAGCAAATCTCAGGCCAGCGTTTTTGTCGCAAAGGCGACAAACCGGGCGGCGGCGGGGGCGGGACACAGAAATCCCTTGCCAAGACGCCGCGGCCCGGTGTCCCAATGCGGCCGCCAACGGGGGATGAGCGAGGAGCCGTGAGCTACGCCGTCAAGGAGATCTTCTACACCCTTCAGGGTGAGGGGGCGAAGGCCGGCACGCCGGCGGTGTTCTGCCGCTTTTCCGGCTGCAACCTGTGGTCGGGACGCGAAGAGGACCGGGGGGAGGCCACCTGCCGGTTCTGCGATACCGATTTCGTCGGCATGGACGGCGAAGGCGGCGGGCGCTTCGCCGGCGCCGACGCCCTGGCCGATGCGGTGGCCGACCAGTGGCCGGCACGCGGGGAGGGAACGCCGCTGGTGGTCTGCACCGGCGGGGAGCCGCTGCTGCAACTGGACCCCGCCCTGCTGGACGCCTTTCACCGCCGGGGCTTCGCCGTGGCGGTGGAAACCAACGGCACGGTGGCGCCGCCGCCCGGCATCGACTGGCTGTGCGTCAGCCCCAAGGCCGGGGTGCCGCTGGCCGTCACCGGCGGGGACGAGTTGAAACTGGTCTTCCCCCAGGACGGGCTGGCGCCCGACGCTCTGGACGGGCTGGCCTTTGCCCACCGCTTCCTCCAGCCCATGGACGGGCCGGAGCAGGCGGCCAACACCGCCGCCGCCGTGCGCTACTGTCTGGACCACCCCCGCTGGCGGCTCAGCCTGCAAACCCACAAGTTTCTCGGAATTCCATGAGCTTCACCGTCACCCGCCGGATCGAGATCGACGCCGGCCACCGCATCATGACCCACGGGTCCAAGTGCCGGCACATGCACGGCCACCGCTATGCCGTCGAGGCGACGGCGGAAGCCGCCGCCGTCCACGGCAGCGGTGAACAGACCGGCATGGTGGTGGATTTCGGCTTCCTGAAAGGGGCGATGGTGGAGGTGATCGACACGCCCTGCGACCACGGCTTCATCGCCGCGGCGGCGGACGATGACCTGCTGGCCATGTTCGCCCCCGGCGAAGCGGCGGCGTGGACCGCGCGGGTGCGGGATGCGGTGGAAGCGGAAGGCTTCCTGCTGACCGAGGACACGCGGCTTGCCACCAAGCTCTATGTGGTGCCGTTCCAGCCCACCGCCGAATGTCTGGCCCGCCACTGGTTCGAGCGGCTGGCCCCGCTGGTCCTGCGCCGCAGCGGCGGTCTTGCCCGCCTGTCGGCCCTGACGGTGTGGGAAACCCCCAACTGCCGGGCCGATTACCGGCCCTGATTATGACGCTTCCCCCGACCGGATGCGGCCCAGCACCTGGCGCAGGTCCGCAGGGTGCAGCGGCTTGTGCAGGAAGGCGCAGCCGCGGCGCCGGCCTTCCACCAGTTCCGCTTCCCCCGTCTCGCCGGTCAGCACCACCGCCGGGATGGTGGTGGCGAACAGCCGCCGTACCCGGTCGATCACCTGGAACCCCGTCACCCCGCCCGGCAGGCGCAGGTCGGACAGGATGATGTCCGGCGGCTCGGTCAGCCCGTCCACCGCCTGCATCACCTCGCGCATGTCGCCGGCAAAGACCACGGTGCAGCCCCAGCTTTCCAGGCTGAGCCGCAGGCCGGTCAGCACCATGGCGTCGTCGTCCACCACCAGCACCGTGGTGCCGTGCAGCGGCAGCGCGCCGGCGGAATCCGGGTTGTCCTCGGCGGCCACCTCTTCCTCCGCCGCCCGTGGCACGGTCACGGCGAACAGCGACCCGCGCCCCACGGTGGACCGCACCGTCAGCGGCGTGTGCAGCAGATGCGACAGGCGCCGGACGATGGCCAGCCCCAGCCCCAGCCCCTTGTCGGGATCGCGCGACGGGTTTTCCAACTGGTGGAATTCGTCGAAGATGGAGTCGAGCTGTTCCGGCGGGATGCCGAAGCCGGTGTCCCACACCTCCACCCGCAGGGCGCCGCCACGGGGGCGCACGGCCAGCAGGATCGCCCCCTGACGGGTGTAGCGCACGGCGTTCGACAGCAGGTTGCGGATGATGCGTTCCAGCAGCACCGGATCGGTGTCGGCGGTGGCCGCTTGGATGCGCACCTTGATGGACAGGCCCTTTTCCGCCGCCTGGGGCCGGATCTCGTCGGCCAGCCGCAGTATCATGTCATCGAGGGCGAAGGTCTTGGGCGCCACCTTGACCGTGCCGGCGTCGAGCGTGGAGATGTCGAGCAGGGCGGTCAGCAGCTTTTCCCCCGCCTGGAGCGCGTTGCCCAGCAGTCCGGCGGTCTGAAGGGCGCGCTGTTGCCCGTCGAGCTGCACCGTCAGTGCCTCCAGGAACAGGCGCATGGCCTGGAACGGCTGGCGCAGGTCGTGGCTGGCCGAGGCAAGGAAACGGGATTTGGCGGCGGTGGCCCGCTCCACCTCCACCCGCACGGCGTCGTCTCCGGCCGGCGGGGCGCCGCTGGCGAACACCGCCTGAACCTTCCCCCCTGCCACCACCGGGACGGCGGTCATGGAAACGGGAACGGCGGGGTTGCCCAGCGGAACGGAAATGATCATGGCGTCGTCCGCCGTCACCCCGTCGCCGAACAGCTCCTCCACCGCCCCGGCCAGGGCGGCGGCGGGCACGCCGTGGCCCCCGCGGGAAAGCCGCAGGCTTTCCAGCGCCGGGCTTTCCATCACAGACCGTTCGGGGCCGGTGACGGCAAAGGCCGGAACCGGGCTGGTCCGGCAGATGGCCAGCGCCGCAGCCACCCCGTCCGGCACGGGGGAGGCGCCGTGGACCGGGCTGTTGACGCTGGCTGCATGGACCGTACGGGTCATGGGATGTCCGTTCGTTCGGGAAAGCGGGCGGAAAAATTCAACAAGCTGAAATATTGTTGTCTCTCGAACTTACCGTGTGCGGCGCCGCTGCGGAATCCATCGAACGGTGTAACCTCATGGTTGGTATGCTCATGGCCGGGGTAGGGCGTTCGGCATACGCAGGCGCAGACTGTCCTCCATCAGGTATTTCCGCCGCAACAGCGCCATCAACCGCAGCTTGAAGACCTCCAGCGACCGCGATTTGCCGATGAAATCGTCGGCCCCGGCGTTCAGGCTGCTGGCAAGCTGCTCGTCCCCCTCCTGGCTGGTCAGGATCAGGATCTGGAAGAACAGGCCGCGGCGGCGGCGGAAACGGTCCAGCGTCTGGCACAGCGCCGTGCCGCTGACCCCGGGCATCACGAGATCGATGATCACCGTGTCGAAGGTGGCCTCCGACAACGCCTGGATCGCTTCCGCGGCGTTGCGGGCCACGGTGATGCCGCAGCCTTCCTCCATCAGCTCCAGGCGCAGGAACTCGCGGTACGTCACGCTGTCGTCCACGATCAGGATGCGGGCGCGTTTGAAGATGGCGTCGGCGGTGGGCGGCTCCTCCCGCCGTTTCAGCAGAGCCTCCACCGCGTCGGCCACCGCCTCCGGGTCGCGGGATTCGATGCGGTGGATGTCGTTCAGCCCCGCCGGCACCCGGTCGGCGCCGGTGACGATGATGGCCGGCACGGCGGAGCGGCGGCGCAACTCCGCCAGCCCGTTTTCCCCCAGCGTGGTGTGGTCGGCCAGGATGGCGTCGGGCGGCCCGTTTTCCGGATCGAAGGTGCCGAATTCGGGCGCCAGGGCCGCCGCCGCCCCCGCCACGCTGTCGGTGCAGTCGGCGCGCAGGCCACGCTCCTCCAGCAGGTGGCGGAGGAGCATGGCCTGCGTGGCTGAACCGTTCAGGATGAGGACACGGGCCGGCGTCATGGCGATTCCGTCGGGTTTTGGACCAGATGAAGGAGGCGGGCGGGGATGTCGTCCAAGGGCAGTTCCTCCAGCGCAGCCCCCAGACGCACGGCGGCGCCGGGCATGCCGTGGATCACGGCGGTGGAGGCGTGCTCGGCAATGGTGTAGGCGCCGGCCCGCCGCATGGCCAGCAGGCCGCGGGCACCGTCTTCCCCCATGCCGGTCAGGATCACCCCCAACCCGCCGGGGCCGTAGGTGGCGGCCATGGCCTCGAACATCACATCCCCCGACGGGCGCTGGCCGCACTGGGGCGGGTCGTCGGTCAGGACGATCCGCCCGGTGGGCGTCAGCGACAGGTGGCGGTCACCGGGGGCCATGTGGATGGTCCCCGGCATCGGAAAGGCACCGTTTTCCGCCACCACCACCGGAAACGGACAGACCGACCCCAGCCATGACGCGAACCCGGCCACGAACGGCGCCCCGATGTGCTGGACCAGCAGGACTGGCAGCGGCGGCAGCCCGCCCAGCCCGCCCAGCAGCTTGACCAGCGCGTTCGGCCCCCCGGTGGACGTGGCGATGCCCAGCGCCTTATACACCCGCTGGGCCGGTGCCGAAGCGAACGGCGACGGGCCGTCGGCAGGGGCGGGCATCCGTCCGTTTCCCCGCACGGGCGGTCCCCGTTCGGGCCGGGTGATGCGCTGGCGGATCACCTTCACCTGGCTCATGCTGTAGAGCTGGGTGCACAGGTGGCGGGACAGCGCCTGGTAATCGCCGCGCGACAGGCCGCCCGGCTTCTCCACCACCGCCAGCGCCCCCGCCTGCAGCGCCTTCATCGGCATGGCGGCGTCGGTGGAGGCCGAGGCCACCACCACGATGGGGGTCGGGCGGTGGCGCATGATCTGCTGCGTCACCTGGAACCCGTCCATGCCGGGCAGACGGATGTCCAGCGACACCACGTCGGGATGGATGCGGTCCAGCATGCGCAGCGCCTGTTCTCCCGACGCGGCGACTCCGGTCACCTCAAGCCGTGGATCCTGGCCCACGATGTGGCAGAGAAGCTCCTGCACGACCGGGGAATCCTCGATAATCAGCACCTTGGTGCGGCGGGGGGTGGTCATATCAGCCGCCGTATTCCGTCCAGCAGTTCATCCTGATCGAAGCGTGTCTTGACGATGTAGGCGTCGGCCCCCAGCAGCAGGCCACGCTGCCGGTCCTCGTCCGACGCGCGGGAGGTGACGAGGATCACCGGAATATCCGACAGAACAGGATCGGACTTTACCGCCTGGACCAAGGCGAAACCATCCATCCGCGGCATCTCCACATCGCTGACGATAAGATCAACAGTCTGCCCATGGAGCGTTTCCAGGGCCTCCCGCCCGTCAACGCACAGGGTTACCCTGTAACCATGGGCTTCCAGGATACTTTTTTCCAGCGTGCGTGTCGTAATGGAGTCATCGACAACCAGGATATGACTTCGGCGGACCATAGCCGATGGTGTGGATACCGGAAGGCTGGGCAGGCCATGGGCGGGCAGGGCCAGACTGCCGGCGTTCAGCACCAGCGCCGGCGCCCCGTTTTCGAGCAGGACCGTGCCCAAAAAGCGCTGCGGATCCAGCCCCACCTCGTCGATGCCGCTGACCACGGCGTCGCGGGTGGCCTGGGCCTCGTCCACCGCCAGCGCCACCCGCCGCCCGCCGATGCGGGTGACCGCCAGCACCGCCCAATCCGCCGGGGCGGGCAGGGGCAGCGACAGCAATGCCGCCAGCGGCACCACCGCGACATCCTCGTCCTCCAGCCGCAGCACGGGCGAACCGCCCAGCGGCAGCAGGTCGGTGGTGCGCACCCGCATCACCCGCGCCACGTCGGCGGCGGGCAGGGCCAGCGTGTGGCCGCCGACTGAGACGAACAACAGCCGCTGGGACGACAGGCTGACCGGAACCTCCACCGTCACCACCGTGCCGCCGCGCGGGCGGGGCGCGATGGTCAGTTGGCCCTGCAGGTGCAGCACCTCCTGCCGGGCGATGGTGACGCCCATGCCGCGGCCGGAAATCTCGGTCACCGCGGCGGCGGTGGAAAAGCCGGGTTCGGCCAGCAGGCCGGTGAGCTGTTCCGGGGGCAGGGGTGCCGCCTCCCCCTCTCCTTGATCGGGGATCAGGCCGCGGGCGGCGGCTTCGCGGGCGATGCGGGCCAGGTCGATGCCGCGCCCGTCGTCCTCGATCACCACCCGCAGCCGCCCGTTGACCACCGCGGTTTCCAGCCGGATGGAGCCGGCGGCGCGCTTGCCGGCGTTCAGCCGCTCCTCCGGCGGCTCGATGCCGTGGCTGACGGCGTTGCGCAGCAGGTGGAGGACCGGATCCTTCAGCCGCTGGAGCACCATGCGGTCGGCCTCCACATCCAGCCCCAGGATATCGGCCTCCACCTCCTTGCCCTGGGAGCGGGCGAGGTCGCGGACCATGCGGCCCAGCCCGCCGAACTGGGATTCCGCCGGCACCATGCGCAGCCGCCGCACCCCGTCGTGCAGGCCCCCGCCCCAGCGGCGCAGGTTCCACAGGGCGCGGTCCTGGCGGCGGCGCACGGCCTGTGTGCTGGAGGCCGCCGTCCTCAGCCGCCGTTCGAAGGCGGACAGGGTTTCCGCCAGCCGGGCGTCGGGGGTGTCGGGCAGGGCCTGACGCAGCCGGCGCCACGCCTGTTCCAGAACCCCCATGTCGCGGCTGAGCGTGCGCAGCCCGTCGTTCAGCGCCGCCTGCTCCTCCACCTCCGGCAGCAGGGCGGACGCGGTGTCGAGAAGCTGTTCCAGGCTGGCGGCGTTGATGCGCACCAGCCGCGGGACCGGGGCCGCCGCCAGGGCTGCCGCCGTGTCCGCCGGGCGGACGGGGCGGGGCGGGGGCGCGTGGCGCACGGCTGCCGGCGGGGGCGGCTGGGAGGCGCCGGTCCCCACCACCCGGTCGAGCTGGGCCAGCACGGTGTCGATGGCGATGCTGCCGGCTTCCGTCCCGCCGCGGCTGGCCCAGGCCACCGCATCCTCGATGGCATCCAGCGTGTGACGGATCAGGCTGAACAGGTCGGGCCCCAGCGCCCGCTCCCCCCGCTGCACCATCAGGAACAGGGATTCCAGCCGGTGGGCCAGGGCTTCCACATCCGGCAGGTCCACCGCGCGGGCAGCCCCCTTCAGGCTGTGGGCGCGGCGATGGATTTCCTGCAGGTCGAGACGCGCGCCGCCCTCCCCCTCGGCAAGGCGCAGCGCGTCGCGGATGGCGGCCAGATGTTCCTTGTGCTCCAGTTCGAAGGCGGCCAGGAGCCGCTGGCGGATATCGGTCACACCCGGTAGTTCCTGACCGCTTCGACCAGCGTCTGGCCAAGGGTGTTGAGGTTGGTTGCAGCCCCTTCGAGCTGGCGGGTGCCGGCGGCGGTCTGGCTGGACGCCTGCCGGATGTTCTGCAGCGCCTGGATCACCTGCTCCAGCCCGATCTGCTGCTGGTTGGTGCCGGCGACGATCTGCTGGAACGCCACCACGCTGTCCTGAATGTTGTCCACAAGGTCGCGGATGGTGGATTGGGTGGCATCGGTCTGGCGCTTGCCGGCGGTCACGCGCTTCACCGCCTCTTCCGTCAGCATGACCGAGGCGTTGATGCCGTGCTGGATCTCCGACAGGTTGGAACGCACCTGGGCCGTGGCCTCCTTGGCCTGATCGGCCAGGCTTTTCAGTTCGCCGGCCACCACGGCGAAGGTGCGCCCGTGCTCGCCCGCGGCCGCCGCCTCGATGGCGGCGTTCAGCGCCAGCAGGTGGGAGCGTTCGGCGATGTCGCTGACGGTGATGATGATCTCGCCGATGGCCTGGGTGCGTTCGGACAGGATGACGATGTTCTCCGCCACCGCCTCGGCCTGTTCGCGGATGGCGTCCATGGCCTGGTTGGTGTCGGCCACCGCCTTGATGCCGCTGTCGCCGGTGGAGGCCGCGGCATGGGCGCTGTGGGCCACCTCCTGCGCGCGGCGGCTGATCTGGGCGCCGGATTCGGTGATCTCCGACAGGGTGGCGGTGGTTTCCTCCACCGCCGCCAACTGTTCCGACACGCTGGCCGCCTGCTGCTGGGTGCTGGCGCGGATCTGGGCGGTGGCGGCGTGGACGTTTTCCGCCGCGGCGCGGGTGGTGCCGGCCACCGCCTTGAGGTTCACGGTCATGTCGTTCAGGTGGCGGCCGAGCTGGGCCAGTTCGTCGTTGCCGCGGATGGTGGCGGTCTGGGTCAGGTCGCCCTGGCCCACCCGCCCGATGAAGCCGATGGCTTCCCCCAGCCGGCGGCTGATGGACTGGCCGATCAGCACGGCGATGGTGACGGCGGTGATCAGCATGGCCGCCAGCGCCAGCGCCGCCGAGCGCAGGGCGGTGTCGTAGATGGATTCGAGTTCCTGGTTGCCGGCCATGCCCAGCTTGCGGATCAGGTCGTTGATGGCGTTGATCTGGTTGTCCAGCTGGCCGCGCAGCGCGTCCACCTCCCCGCGCAGGCGCAGGGCGTCCTGCAGCCGCCCGTCGTTCAGCGCCTGGAACAGCGGGGTTACCCGGTCCCGCAGACTCTGGAAGCGGCGGGACAGTTCCTGCACCGCCTCGGCGGTTTCCCCCCAGGCATTGCGCCGCCCCTCGGTCAGGCCGCTGGTGCGGCGGTCGGTGGTGTGGTCGATCAGGCGCTGAAGCTGGCCGCGCAGGCGCTGGGACGCCTCCAGATACTCCTGGTTCTGCTCCACCGTGTGGGACGGGGCGCCGCTGGTCTGGGCGATCACGGCGTCGGTCACCGCCACCTCGCGGGCGTAGCGCAGTTCGCCCTGGATCTGCACGATGTCGCGCATCAGGTCGGTGACCAGGATGTCCTGGGTGGCGATGGCGCGCATCAGCCGCAGGGCGTCGGCGAAATGGTAGAGCTGATACACCGACAGGGCGACCGTCAGCAGGCACACGGCCCCGAATCCCAGCGCCAGCTTGTGGGCAACCTTGAACGTCATGGCTCTGCCGGTCCTTCCGATGTCTCGTTCATGTCCAGGGAGGTGAAGAGGGCGGGCACGTCCAGCACCGCGATGCGGGCGGGTGTGACCACGCCGATGAACGGGCAGGGGCGGGCGTCCGTCCCGCCGCCCTCCGCCGCCGGCGGGGTGGGAACCGCGTCTTCCAGCGCCAGGAAGCGCAGTGCCACGGGCCGCATGCCGCCGCGCAGGACGGCGGCATAGCCGAAGCCGCGGTCGGCCTCCGCCGGCTCGCCGCACAGGGCGTCGGCGTCGAACAGCCGCATCACCCGCCCGAACACGGCGATCAGCCCCAGCAGTTCAGGCCGCGCCCCCGGCACCGGGGCCACCTGCGGCACCGGCAGCACCCGTGACAGCCGGTCCAGCGGAATGCCGTAGCGCAGCCGGGTGCCCGAGGCCACCAGCAGCCGTCCGGTCCCGGCCCCCCCGTCAACGGGGGAGTCGAGGCGGGCCAACTCCTCCGTGCGCCGTTCCAGCAGGGCGTCGGCCCACGGGCCTTCGCCGGCAAACGCCTGCTGAAGCGCCCGCTGGCGTTCGGCCAGCCGGCGGCGCACGTCGTTCCAGTCGATGGGTTCCCCCTTGCGCAGGCTGGCCGGGGTCACGCGCCGCCCTCCTCGCCGTCCAGCCACAGGGCGATCATCCCGTTCAGCTCCTGCACGGTCAGGCCGCGGCCCTCGGCCACCGGGGCATCGCCGTCCAGCCGGGCGATGGCGTTGCGCGCGTTGCGGAAACAGCGCTGGGCCGGCGCCAGCTTGCCCCGCCGCCAGCAGGCCAGCCCCAGGTGATAGCTGGCCAGTGCAAAATCGGGATCGAGGTAGAGTGCTGCACGGTACGGCACCAGCGGGTCGCCCACCCCCAGTTCCTCTTGCAGCCGGGCCAGATGGAAGTGGGCGCCGCTGTTCAGCGGTTCCTCCCGGGTCAGGGTGGTGCAGGCTTCCAGGGCCGCGGCCAGTTCGCCCGCATCCTCCAGCGCCGTCACCGTCGCCAGGGTGACGGCGGGGGTGCCCGGCGGCGGGGCGGCGGCGGGTTCGGCAGCCGGGGCCTTGCGGGGCCGGCACGGCTTTTGGGGCGGCGGCAGGACGGGCGACAGGGGCGGGGGCGCCACGGCCGTCATGTCCGCCGCGGGCGGGGGCGGCGGGCGGCGGGCGGCCAGCGGATCGGGCTTGCGGTAGAGCGTGGCGCCCGGCACCGGCACGGGCGTGAAGGCGGCGTTCATCTCCGCCCCCGTCTCCGCATGGCCGACCACCAGCCAGCCGCCGTCCAGCAGACTGTCGCGCAGGTTGCCGATCAGCCGGTGCCGCGTGGGCTCGTCGAAATAGATCATGACGTTGCGGCACAGGATGATGTCGAACCCGGCGATGCCGCGGGAGAAATCGGGCAGGGTGTCTTCCACCAGATTGACCATGTCGAACCGGGTCCAGGCGCGGAACGCCGGCTTGACCGACCAGCCGTTGCCGGCGCTGTCGAAGCAATCCTTCTGCAAGGCGGCGGGCAGGCCGCGCAGGCTCCAGTCGCCGTACACCCCGCGGCGGGCCTGGTCCAGGAAGGCACGGTTGATGTCGGTGCCCAGGATCAGCACCCGCCAGCCGTCCAGTTCGGCGGCGAAATGGCGTTTCAGCAGGATTTCCAGCGTGTACGCCTCCGCCCCGATGGAGCAGCCCGCACTCCAGATGCGCAGGGTGCGGGTTTCGGCGTTGCGGCGCAGGCATTCGGGGACCGCCACCACCCGCAGCGCCTCGAACTGTTCCACATAGCGGAAGAAGAAGGTTTCGCCGACGCACAGTTCGTTGATCAGCGCCTGCATCTCCGTGCCCCGCACGCTTTCGTCGGCCAGCGCGCGGTGATAGGCGCCCAGGTCCGCCTGCCCCCGGTCGGTCAGGCGGCGGTTGATCCGCTCGGCCAGCGCCAGATCCTTGTCAGCGTAATAGGCAAGGCCGGTGCGCTGGATGATGAAGGATTTCAGCCGCGCGAAATGGGGGTCGCGGGCGATGGCCGCCGGACCGGGGACCGGCAGGGGCACGGAGGGGCGGGCGTTCATGGCGCATCCTCCGCGGCGGCGGGCCAGACGGGGGTATCGGTCCACACGGCGGCCCGTTCCTCGGCGATGCGGCGGTGGGCGTCCAGGCTCTGTTCCTCAGCCGCGGTCAGCAGCCGCGCGGGGTCCAGCAGCAGGCACACCGCCCCCCCGTGCTCGAACCGTCCGGCCACGCAACGGTTGAAGCTGAGCGGCACCATGCCCCCGTTCGGCTGCGGCAACGGCGCCAGGGACGGCGGGGTCACCAGCCCGACCACCCGGTCGCAGAGATAGGCGGTCATGCCGCCGGGCCGCCGGCACAGCAGCAGCGGGCGGTACAGGCCGGGCAGGGCGGCGGGCAGTCCCAGCAGCACATCCAGATACAGAGCCGGCACCAGTGCCGTGCCATAGCGGAACAGCCCGGCGATCACCGCCGGGGACGCCGGCAGCCGGTCCAGCCGCGGCAAAGGCAGGACGCGCACGACCGCCGCCGCCGGCAGGGACAGGCGGTGGCCGGACACGTCGAAAACGATGGCGGGCGGCGGGACGGCGGCATCACTCATGACCGGAAATCGGGTTCCCCTGTTCTGGCGCTGGGCAACCCAGAACATGCCCCGGATCGATCAGGGAGAAAATACCACCATGGAAAAAACCTCTCTGACCAATGCCATAGGATCGCAGCATGGGCCATAGGAAGATGGGGATGCGGCAAAGATGCCTAGCGCTCCTGCACCGTTTCGACTTCCGACAGATCGGTAAGGCGCGAAGCCAGCTTTTCTGTGCAATGAACTTCCATTATTCCGAATCCCGCCGAGGGAGCGATTGTATTGAGCTCGCCCGCCAGCCCGTTTTCGGAAATAAAGCGGCGCAATGTTTCGGTGTAGAGGTCACGTTCGGGCCGTCCGGGTCTGGCACCCGGCATGGGACGGACGAAGTAAACCTTGTACCAGCGGAACGGAAACCGGGCCAATATTCCTGCCCTCCTGATGGTCGGGGCCGCATGCGTACCATATCATGGGGCGGTGCGGGCTTTGGAAATGCAGGCCGCGCCCGCGGCCCGAACATGACGTGCATTTCATGATCCGCCCATCATGACGCAAGACGGCCGCCGTCAGGATGGCAGCCTGTCCATGGCTGTTGTGGCCATGACCGCACCAATCAGGGAGAAGGTCATGCCGTCTCGTTTCACCACCCGCTCCGCCCGTTCCTCCAGCCGCCTGGACCAGGTGCCCGGCTGGTTCACCGTGCTGATGCTGCCAGCGGCGGTGGTGGTCGGCCTGATTGCCGCCATGGTGTCGTTCGGCGTGATGGCCGGTGTCGGCCTTGCCCGCCTGTTCACCAGGGCGGCCTCCGCGGCCCGCCGGAGTCCCGCCCAGGCGGCGCCCGCCGCCCGTCCGTCCGGTTCCGCCCGGTCTCCGGCCACGGTCATCGACGGCAACTGGACCGTGTTGTCGGTGCGTGACCCCGAATATGCCTGACTGTGACCGCCCCCGTCCGGGGCAGGCTTCCCCGCAAATTTTTGTTACAGCGTGTTACGGATGTTTTGCGGGGCAAGGATCTGCGGCATGGTGACCCCCAGGGCTTTTGTCGGAAAAGCCGTTCCAGGCATATGGGTTCGGGGATATGCGGCGTCTTTTGATCGGTGTGGCGCTGGTGGCGCTGGTGGCAGGTGCTGGATATTGGCGGTTCGGTTCCCATCCCGACGCCAGCCCGCCGCCGTCGGTGGCCAAGCCCGCGGGCCGTTCCGCCGTTCCGGTCGTGATGAAGCCCGTGGCGCGGCAGGCGGTGCCTGAGCGTTTCGCCACCGTCGGCTCGGCCCAGCCGCTCGCCACCGTGGCCGTGCGCGCCCGCGTGGACAGCGTGGTGGACACGGTTCATTTCACCGAAGGGCAGGAGGTGCGCCGCGGCGACCTTCTCTTCACCCTCGACGACCGCAGCCTCAAGGCCCAGCTCCGGTTGGCGGAAGCCAATCTGGAGCGCGACACCGCCCAGTTCGACAAGGCCAAGGGCGACGTCGCCCGCTATTCCGAGCTTTTGAAGCGCGCCGCCGTGGCCCGCCAGCAGTACGACGCCGCGGTCGCCGCGGCGGACGGGCTGGAGGCGACGGTCAAGGCCGATCAGGCCGCCATCGACAGCGCCCGCATCGCGCTGGGCTACACCCGCATCTTTTCGCCCATGGACGGGCGCACCGGCACCGTGGGCGTGAAGCCCGGCAGTTCGGTGCGCGCCGCCGACGCCACCCCCCTGGTCAGCCTGACCCAGTTGCGGCCCATCCAGGTGGCCTTCTACATCCCCGAACGCCATCTGTCCGGCGTGCGCGAGGCGATGGCCGGCGGCACCCTGGCCGTCACCGCCCGCGCCCCCGGCGACACCCGCCCGCCGGCGGAAGGGGCGCTGACCTTCATCGACAGCCAGGTGGACCAGCAGACCGGCACCGTGCTGGCCAAGGGCACGTTCGAGAACGCCGACACCCGTCTGTGGCCCGGCCAGTTCGTGGACGTGGTGCTGACCCTGCGCATCGACGCCGACGCACTGACCGTTCCCGCTCCCGCGGTGCAGACCGGACAGCAGGGGCCGTTCGCCTATGTGGTCAAGCCGGACAAGACGGTGGAGATGCGGCCCCTGTCGGTCACCCGCTACGCCGACGGCGTGGCCGTCATCGCCAAGGGGCTGAGCGAGGGGGAAACGGTGGTCACCGACGGCCAGTCCCGCCTGTTCCCCGGCGCGCCGGTCAGCGACCGCGAGGCGGCCAAGGATCCGGGCGGCAAGGATCCGGGCGGCAAGGACAAGGGGCCGGGGCAGGGCGCCTCCGCCGCCCCGGCCAAGGGAGGGGTGTCGTGAACCTGTCGGAGCTGTGCATCCGCCGCCCGGTCATGACCATCCTGCTGACCGCGGCGCTGATCCTGGCGGGGCTGGCGGGATACCGGCAATTGCCGGTGGCGGCCCTGCCGCGGGTGGATTTCCCGGTCATCAACGTGTCGGCCACCCTGGCCGGTGCCAGCCCGGAGACCATGGCGGCGTCGGTCGCCACGCCGCTGGAACGGGAATTCTCCACCATCGCCGGCATCGACGCCATCACCTCCTCGTCCAGCCTGGGTTCCACCTCCATCGCTATCCAGTTCGCGCTGGACCGCGACATCGACGCGGCGGCGGCGGACGTACAGGCGGCCATCGCCCGTACCCAGCGCCGGCTGCCGGAGGAGATGACCACCCCGCCCAGCTACCGCAAGGTCAACCCGGCGGATCAGGCGATCCTGCTGCTGGCGCTGTCGTCGCCGGTCCTGCCGTTGTCGCAATTGAACGATTATGCCGAAACCCTGATCCAGCCGCGGCTGGCCACCCTGCCCGGCGTGGCGCAGGTGATGGTCTACGGCTCGCAGAAATACGCGGTCCGGGTGCAGGTGGACCCTAACGCGCTGGCATCCCGCGGCATCGGCATCGACGAGGTGCAGAAGGCGCTGGCCGCCGCCAATGCCAACACGCCGGTCGGCACCCTGTCGGGGGCGCGGCAGCAGCTCGTCATCGCCTCCAACCCTCAGCTTCCCGATGCCGCGGCGTTCCGGCAGTTGATCATATCCAGCCGCAACGGCGCGCCCGTGCGGCTGGGCGACATCGCCACCGTGCTGGACAGCGTGGAGAACGTGCGCACGGCAAGCTGGTACAACGGCACCCGCGCCATCGTGCTGGCCGTCCAGCGCCAGCCCGACGCCAACACGGTGGAGGTGGTGGACCGGGTGAAGGCGCTGCTGCCGCAGTTCCGGCTTCAGCTTCCGGCCAACGCGGTGCTGGAGCCGATGAACGACCGCTCCACCTCCATCCGCGAGGCGGTGGAGGACGTGCAGTTCACCCTGGCGCTCACCATCGTTCTGGTGGTGCTGGTGATCTTCCTGTTCCTGCGGCGCCTGCCGGCCACGCTGATCCCGGCGCTGGCGGTGCCGATCTCGCTGATCGCCACCGCCGCCGGCATGTACGCCTTCGGCTTTTCCATCGACAACATCTCGCTCCTGGCGCTCACGCTGTCGGTGGGGCTGGTGGTGGACGACGCCATCGTCATGCTGGAAAACATCGTCCGCTACATCGAAGAGGGGATGCGGCCGTTCGACGCCGCCATCACGGGCGCGCGGGAAATCGGCTTCACCATCCTGTCCATCACCCTGTCGCTGGTGGCGGTGTTCATCCCCATCCTGCTGATGGGGGGCGTGGTCGGCCGGGTGTTTCACGAATTCGCCGTGGTGGTGACCATGGCCATCGGCGCGTCGGCCTTCGTGTCGCTGACGCTGACGCCCATGCTGTGTTCCCGTTTCCTCAAGCGCGAGTTGCATGGGCAGCAGGAGAACCTGTTCGGGCGGACGCTTGAACGGGGGTTCGACGGGCTGCTGCACGGCTACGCCGTCACCCTGCGCTGGGCGCTGCGCCACCGCGGCGTCATGGGGCTGGTGATGATCGCCACGGTGGTGGGCACCGTGCTGCTGTTCCAGGCCGTGCCCAAGGGGTTCTTTCCCGAAGAGGATATCGGGCAGATCACGGTGTCCACCGAGGCGGCGCCCGACATCTCCTTCCCCGCCATGGTCGAGCGGCAGAAGGCGGTGGCGGAGATCATCCAGGCCCATCCGGCGGTGGCGACGGTCACGTCGTCGGTGGGGTCGGGGGGGATCAGCGCCACGGTCAATTCCGGCCGCCTGTTCGTCAACCTGAAGCCCCGCGACGAGCGTCCCCGCGCCACGCAGGTGATCCAGGAGCTGCGCCGGTCGCTGGCCCGGCTGCCGGGAATCCAGGTCTATATGCAGCCGGTGCAGAACCTGCGCCTGGGCAGCCGGTCGTCGAAGAGTGCCTATCAGTACACGCTCCAGGGGCTGGATCTGGACGAGCTGTTCCAATGGTCCAACCGCCTGGAACGGGCGATGCACGACGTGCGGGTGATGCAGGACGTGACCAGCGACCTGCAACTGAACAACCCGCAGGCGTTCGTGCGCATCGACCGGGAAAAGGCCGCGACCCTGGGCGTGGCGGTGGATCAGGTGCGCGCCACCCTCTACAGCGCCTTCGGCCAGCGGCAGGTGTCCACCATCTACACCCCCAGCAACGATTACGCGGTGATGATCGAGCTGGACCCGCTGTATCAGCAGGACGACACCGCCCTGTCGCGCATCTATGTGCGCTCCAGCACCGGTAAGCTGATCCCGCTGGACGCCTTTGCGCGGGTGGAGCGGACGGCGGGGCCGCTGACGGTCAACCACCAGGGGCAGATGCCCGCCGTCACCCTGTCGTTCAACCTCGCCCCCGGCGCCTCGCTGGGCGAAGCGGTGGAGGCCATCCGCAAGGTGGAGCAGGATATCGGCCTGCCCGCCACCATCAGCACCGGCTTCGCCGGCACGGCCCAGGTGTTCCAGGATGCCCAGCAGAGCCAGGGCCTGTTGCTGCTGGCCGCGGTGCTGGTGATCTACATCGTGTTGGGGGTGCTGTACGAAAGCTTCATCCACCCCATCACCATCCTGTCGGGCCTGCCCTCGGCGGCCTTGGGGGCGCTGGGCACGCTGGTGGTGTTCGGGCAGGAGCTGAGCGTGATCGCCATCATCGGCATCCTGATGCTGATCGGCATCGTCAAGAAGAACGCGATCATGATGATCGACTTCGCCATCGCCGCACAGCGTGAAAAGGGCATGAGCCCGCGCGATGCCATCGAACAGGCGTGCCTGCTGCGCTTCCGCCCGATCATGATGACCACCATGGCGGCGATCATGGGCACCTTGCCCATTGCCGTGGCCTTCGGCGCGTCGGCGGAACTGCGCCAGCCGCTGGGGCTGGCGGTGGTCGGCGGTCTGGTGGTGTCGCAGATGCTGACCCTCTACATCACGCCGGTCCTGTACCTGTTCATGGAAAGCCTGGGCGATGCGCTGAACCGCCTGCGCCGCGGCGGTCCGGCCCCGGTCCCGCCGGGATCGGCGCCCATGCCGGGGGAATGAGGGGAGGGGACGTTTTGCGCAGGATTGCCCGGTTCGTGCTGACCGCTGCCGCGCTGGTGGGCGTGGTGGCCTTGGGCGGGGGGGCCTATGCCTATCCGGCGCTGGCGGCCCCGATCTGCCCGCCGTGCTATGGGATGGAAGCCGCGGCCCCCCGCGTAATCGTTGACCGGGCGATGCCGGCGCCCCAGCGCGCCGACCTGCTGCGGGACGCCGCGGCGGCGCGGACGGAGGTTCAGGCGTTCTATGGGGCCTTTGAGCGCATCCCGTTTCTGGTCGCCTGCTCGACCGAGGACTGCGACCGCCGGATGGGCGGGCGGGGTGCCCGGGCGGTCACGCTGTCAACCCCGCTGGCGACGGTCATCCAAGCCTCGCCGCGGGGGCTGAACCCGGTGATTCTCACCCATGAATTCTCGCATGTGGAACTGCACCGGCGGATCGGGGTGTGGGCGCTGCTGTCCGGTGCCTTCCCGGCGTGGTTCGACGAGGGGGTTGCCGTTCTGCTTTCGGGCGATGAGCGTTACCTCAAGCCCGGCGCGGCCCCGGCGGAACGGTGTGTGCGGCAGACCGATGCGCCCTTGCCCGCCGACCCGTCCGACTGGAACGTGCGGGCGGGCAAGGAGCCGATGATCTACGCTGACGCCGTGTGCCGTGTGCTCCAGTGGATGGCCGCGAATGGGGGCAAGGATGGGGTGATGCGGACCCTGGAGGCGGTGGCGGGCGGTGCCGCCTTTGCGCCCGAAAACGGGCGGGGTGAGGGGCCGGCTCAAAGGGCCGAGCGGTCCTGACCGGGGCCAAAAACACGCAATATGCGCACCGTTCCGGCCACGCCCTGGGCTGTTATCATCCCGGAGTGAACCTCGTACATCACCCGGCAGCCTTCCACGGGAATTTCCCGGACGCCCGGATGATCGCCGGCAGGCCACCGTTCAGGTGTGTGTTCAAGCTGGCGTATGGAATTGATCAATCGTCGAAGCTTGGCCCTGGCGGTTACGCCCGACCCGGGTTGCAAGAGCCATCGCTGAATAGCATCAAGATCGCGCAAGGCTGCGGGTGACGGTGTGACCTTCCAGACCACAGCCCGCCAAACCCTTTAATTTTGCCCGCTGCGGTACACACGGGGCAGAGGACGCGGGTCGCCGTTGCCCAGCGCATCAAGCCACGCCGTAACCTCGTCCTCATCCATGGTGAGGCCCTGCCGAAACTCATCCCGTGCTTCATCGAGCAAGGCTTGCTCGCGGGCAAGACGGGAGACGCGCTGTTCGGCGGACTCGGTGGCCTTGCCCGGTCCTGCCGGGCGGACTGTCCCGAAACCAAGATTTGCCATCCGTCGCCTCCGCTGTCGGTGATGATCATCCTGTCAGGAAACACAGGCCCCGGCAACATGGCAAAAGCCCCGCCGTTTCGGGCGGGGCTTTATTACTGTTCCGTTCCGTTACGCCGGAAATTCCAGCCGGACCGGACCCGGTTCGAACCAGTGGGCCACCGGGCCTTCCGGTTGCCATTGGGGGGCGTTGTCCTTGTCCACGATCACCGCGCGCACCCCTTCGCGGAAGTCGGGGGCCAGCGCCATGTGGACGCCCAGCGTCAGTTCCAGCCGCATGGCGTCGTCGAAGTCCAGCGTCTTGCCCCGGCGAAGCTGTTCCAGGGTGGCGGCGACGGCGGTCGGCGACTTGGTGTTCAGGGTGGCGAGCGTTTCCGCCGCCCATGGGTCGGCGTCGGCGGCGAGTGCTGCCTTGATCGCCGTCACCGTGGTGCCGGCGAACAGCCGGTCGATGGCCTCCCGCCGGGCTGCCAGCGGGGCGGGGCCGGGGTCCTGGTGGAAACGGGCCAGCACCGCGGCCACATCCCCGTCGGCGTCACCGCCCGCGGGGATGTCGGCCAGGGCGGCCAGCAGGTCGCCCAGCTTGTCCGACGGGGTGACGTGGGTGGCGATGCCGGCGTAGAGCGCATCGGCCACCTTCAGCCGCGCGCCGGTCAGGCCGAGGTAGGTGCCGACCGCACCGGGGCAGCGGGGCAGGAAATAGGTGCCGCCCACGTCGGGGAAGAAGCCGATGCCGGTTTCCGGCATGGCGAAGGTGATCCGCTCCGTCGCCACGCGGTGGCGGCCATGGACCGACAGCCCGACGCCGCCGCCCATGGTGATGCCGTCCAGCAGCGCCACATAGGGCTTGGGGTAGGTCTTGATGAGGCGGTTGAGGGTGTATTCCTCCCGGTAGAAATCCACCAGAAAGGCTTCGTCCCCCGCCACCGCGGCGTCGTAGAGCGCGCGGATGTCGCCCCCGGCGCAAAAGGCGCGGTCACCGGCCCCGTCGATCACCACGGCGGCGATGGCCGGATCGGCGGCCCAGCGGCGCAGCGCCGGGTCGATCTGGCGGATCTGTTCCAGCGTCAGGGCGTTCAGCGCCTTGGGCCGGTTCAGGGTGATGCGGCCGATGGCGCCGCGGGTCTCGAACAGGACGGTGGGTTCGCTCATGGCTGGTCTTATTTCCCCGTGAACAGGCCGGTGTGCTGGTCGCGCAGCAGGTTTTTCTGCACCTTGCCCATGGTGTTGCGCGGCAGCTCATCGACGAAGAACACCCGCTTGGGCATCTTGTAGTTGGCAAGCTGCTGTTTGCAGACGGCGATCACCCCCGCCTCGTCCGGGGCCGCGGCACCGGGCCGGCGCAGGACGACGGCCACCACCCCCTCGCCGAAATCCGGGTGGGGCACGCCGACCACGGCGGATTCCACCACGCCGTCGATGGCGTCGATCACCGTCTCCACCTCCTTGGGGTAGACGTTGTAGCCGCCGGAGATGATCAGATCCTTGGCCCGGCCCACGATGTGGACATAGCCGCGGGCGTCCACCTTGCCCACGTCGCCGGTGATGAAGAAGCCGTCGGGCTTGATTTCCTGTCTGGTCTTTTCCGGCATCTGCCAATAGCCGGAAAACACGTTCGGCCCCTTCACCTCGATGATGCCCACCGCGTCGGTGCCGAGCGCCGTGCCCTGGTCGTCCACCACCCGCAACTCCACCTCGGGCAGCGGGAAGCCGACGGTGCCGGGGATGCGGTCGCCGTCCAGCGGGTTGGAGGTCAGCATCCCGGTCTCGGTCATGCCGTAGCGTTCGAGGATGGCGTGGCCGGTGCGGGCCGAGAATTCCTTGTGGGTGTCGGCCAGCAGCGGGGCGGAGCCGGAAATGAACAGCCGCATGTGCGCCACCGCCTCCCGCGTCAGGCCGGGATGGGCCAGCAGGCGGGTGTAGAAGGTGGGCACGCCCATCATCACCGTGGCGCGCGGCAGCAGCGACAGCACCTGATCGGCGTCGAATTTCGGCAGGAAGATCATGCTGCCGCCGTTCAGCAGCACGCAGTTGGTGGCGACGAACAGCCCGTGGGTGTGGAAGACGGGCAGGGCGTGCAGCAGCACGTCGCCGGGCCGGAACCCCCAGTATTGGTGCAGCGTCAGGGCGTTGGAGCCGAGGTTGCGGTGGCTCATCATCGCCCCCTTCGACCGCCCGGTGGTGCCGGAGGTGTAGAGGATGGCCGCCATGTCGTCGTCCCCCACCGCCACGGTGGGAAAGTCGGGGTCCAGGTCCGCGGCGCGCTGGGGCAGGGTGCCGTCGCCACGGGTGCCCAGCGTCAGCAGCGTGCCCACCCCCGCCTTGTCGGCGATGGGCTGGAGCACCGATTCGGTGCCGGGGCGGCAGACGAACACCCGCGGGGTGGCGTCGCTCAGGAAGTAATCCACCTCCGCCGGGGTGTAGGCGGCGTTGAGGGGGAGGTAGACGCCGCCCGCGCGCACGGTGGCCAGATACAGCACGACGGTTTCCGGCGACTTGTCCACCTGCACCGCCACCCGGTCGCCCTTCTTCAGGCCCAGGTCGGTCAGCAGCCGGGCGTAACGCCCGGCCAGCGTGTGCAGATCGCCATAGGTGAAGACGCCCCCGTCCTCGGTTTCCAGAAAGGGGCGGGAGAGGTCGGCGGGGAAGCGGGACCGGAACAGGTCATAGATGTTGCCGATGGTTCCGGCGGGTGCTGATCCGACCATGGGCGTTTCTCCCTCGTGTGATTTTTTGCGGTGTGATTTTTGGTTTGGCCGTTATGCGGACGGTTCTCCGTATCAGCGGAGTAGCACAGGCGCCGACGGAGCGCCAGGGTATTGTATACAAAATACCATGCTACTGTATTTGTTGCCCGCCCATGATTGATACGAATTCGGCGAAGATGTCGATCTGGATGGTCACGTGGCGGCGCATGGCCTGATACGCCCCCTCCGGGTCGCCGGCCAGGATCGATTCGACCACCGCGTCGTGCTCGTCGAAGCTGTCCTGAATCCGCGAGGGATGGTTCAGTTGATAACGGCGGTAGGGGGCCAGCCGCACGAACAGGCCGCGGGCGATGTCCTGAAGCGGCTCGTTGTGGCTGCCGGCCTGCACCGCCTCGTGGAACGCCCGGTTGACGGCATAATATTCGTCCAGGCGCCGGGCCTGCATATGGGCGCGGGATGTCTCGTGCAGTTCCTTAAGCTGTTGTTTTTCCTCGTCCGACATGCGCCGGGCGGCGTAGCGGCAGCACAGGCCCTCGATCTCCGACATTACCTCGAACATCTGCACCATGCGGTGGAGCTTGAGCGGGGCGACGACGGCGCCGTGGCGGGGCTGCTTTTCCACCAGACCGGCATGGACGAGCTGGAGAATCGCCTCCCGGATCGGGGTGCGGGAGATATTGAACCGCTGGGCCAGGCTCTCTTCGTCCAGCCGGGTTCCGGGGCGCAGGCGGCCCAGAAAGATGTCTTCTTCGATTGCCAGCCGGACTTCGTCGGCGCGGGTGGCCGACTTTTTGTCCGGTGCGGCCTTGTCGGCCCTCTCCAGCACAGCCTTGTCGGACATGAACGCTACCCTCCCTGTACCACGCGCGGTTTTTCCGCGCGCGTTGTACCCTTTCCGCAATAAGAACACAAAACCGTACGGCGGTGTATACAGAATGTGGACAAGGGGTATGCGCTGTGTTACCTCTGTGTCCAAGGAAAGAAACCCGGCGGCCGGACACGGACCACCGGGCGGGATGACCGGAAAACCGGCGCCCGGACAAGGCACCGGACCACCAAGCGGCCCGAGGCTAGGGAGACAGAACCGATGGACATGCGCTTGTCCGAGGATCAGCTGGCGTTCCGCGAAGCGGCGCGGGAGTTCGCGCAGGGGGAAATGGCCCCCTACGCCGCCGGTTGGGATGACGACTCGATCTTCCCCGTGGATACGCTGCGCAAGGCGGCGGAGCTTGGCTTCGCCGGCATCTATGTGCGTGACGACGTGGGCGGCTCGGGGCTGGGCCGGCTGGACGCCGCCGTGATCTTCGAGGAGCTGGCCGCCGCCTGCCCCTCCACCGCCGCGTTCATCTCGATCCATAACATGGCGTCGTGGATGATCGACACCTGGGGTACCGACGGCCAGCGCCACCGCTGGCTGCCGGCGTTGACCACCATGGAGAAGTTCGCCAGCTACTGCCTGACCGAACCGGGGGCGGGGTCGGATGCGGCATCGCTGCGCACCCGCGCCGTGCGCGACGGCGACCATTACGTGCTGAACGGGTCCAAGGCCTTCATCTCCGGCGGCGGCGTGTCGGACGTGTACGTCTGCATGGTGCGCACCGGCGGGGAGGGGGCGGGGGGCATCTCCTGCATCGTGGTGGAAAAGGGCACCCCCGGCCTGTCGTTCGGCAAGCAGGAACACAAGCTGGGCTGGAAAAGCCAGCCCACCGCCGCCGTGATCTTCGACAATTGCCGCGTCCCCGCCGAAAACCTGATCGGTGCGGAGGGGGAGGGGTTCAAGATCGCCATGAAGGGGCTGGACGGCGGGCGTCTGAACATCGCCGCCTGCTCCATCGGCGGTGCGCGCTTCTGTCTGGAACAGGCGGTGGCCTACACCCGCGAGCGCAAGCAGTTCGGCAAGCCGCTCAGCGCCTTCCAGGCGCTGCAGTTCAAGCTGGCCGACATGGCGACCGAGCTTGACGCCGCCCGGCTGATGCTGCACCGCGCGGCCCTCAGCCTGGACGCCCGTTCGCCCGAGGCCACGGTGCAGTGCGCCATGGCCAAGCGCTTCGCCACCGACACCGGGTTCCAGGTCGCCAACGACGCGCTCCAGCTTCACGGCGGCTACGGCTACATCAAAGAGTACCCCATCGAGCGCATCTTCCGTGATCTGCGCGTTCATCAGATCCTGGAAGGCACCAACGAGATCATGCGCGTGATTATCGCCCGCCAGCTCACCGGCGGTTGAAAACAGCAAGAAACACCGGCCCCGCCCCTTCTCCGGCGGGCAAAGGGGACCGGCCGCACGTTCTGGGAGGAACATATGGCGACGATCGCCTTTATCGGACTCGGCAACATGGGTGCGCCGATGATGCGCAACCTGTTGAAGGCAGGCCACACGGTCCTGGCCTATGACCTTGCGCAGGATGCCTGTGCCGCGGCGAAAGAGGCCGGGGCCGGTGTCGCCGCCTCCCCGGCGGACGCCGCCGCGGGGGCGGAGGTGGTGGTCACCATGCTGCCGGCCGGCGCCCATGTCCGCGCGGTCTATATGGGCGAGGGTGGGGTGATCGCCGCGGCCAAGCCCGGCAGTCTGTTCATCGACAGTTCCACCGTCGATGTGGCCTCGGCCCGCGCGGTGGCGGCGGCGGCCACGGCGGCAGGCCACGCCATGGTCGATGCCCCGGTGTCTGGCGGTGTCGGCGGGGCGGCGGCGGGCACGCTGACCTTCATGGTCGGCGGCGACGACGCGGCGTTCGAACGCGCCCGCCCGATCCTGGAGGCCATGGGCAAGACCATCGTTCATGCCGGTGGTCCCGGTAACGGTCAGGCGGCCAAGATCTGCAACAACATGCTGCTCGGCATCTCCATGATCGGGGTGTCGGAAGCCTTCGCGCTCGCCGAAAAGCTGGGGCTGGACGCGCAGAAGCTGTTCGACATCTCGTCCAAATCGTCGGGCCAGTGCTGGTCGCTGACCAGCTATTGCCCGGTGCCGGGGCCGGTGCCCACCTCGCCCGCCAACCGCGAGTATCAGCCGGGCTTCGCCGCGGCGATGATGCTGAAGGATCTGAAGCTGGCGGTTGACGCCGGCCAGAGTGTCGGCGCGTCCCTGCCGCTGGGGGCCGAGGCGGCGCAGCTCTACACCCTGTTCTGCAACCTGGGCAATGCCGGCGTGGACTTCTCCGGCATCGTCAACATGCTCCGGGGCCGCTCATGAGCGCGCCCCCGGTGACCGGGGGCACCGATACCCCCATTTTCGAAGCGCGGGACGTCTCCTTGCGCTTCGGCGGCGTGCGGGCGCTGACGGATGTCAGCTTCTCGATCAAGAAGGGTGAGCTGTTCTCCATCATCGGGCCGAACGGTGCGGGCAAGACCTCCATGGTCAACTGCATCTCGGGGCGCTACCGCCCGACCGACGGCAAGGTGTTCTTCAAGGGCCAGGACGTGACACCCATGGCCCCCAACCAGCGCGCGGCCCTTGGCATCGGGCGCACGTTCCAGAATCTGGCGCTGTTCGGTCACATGACCGTGCTCGACAACATCATGGTCGGGCGCCACAACCAGCTTAAGAACAATTTCCTGACCGGCGCCCTCTATTGGTTCACCGGTGCGCGTAAGGAGGAACTGGCCCACCGGCGCGAGGTGGAAGAGATCATCGACTTCCTGGAAATCCAGCACGTGCGCAAGGCGACCGCCGGCACCCTGTCCTACGGCCTGCGCAAGCGGGTCGAACTGGCCCGCGCGGTGGCGTTGAAACCCGACCTGATCCTTCTGGACGAGCCGATGGCCGGCATGAACCTGGAGGAAAAGGAGGACATGGCCCGCTACATCGTCGATCTGAACGAGGAGTGGGGCATGACCGTGGTGATGATCGAACACGACATGGGTGTGGTGATGGACATCTCCCACCGGGTCATCGTGCTCGATTTCGGCCGCAAGATCGCCGAGGGCAAACCGGAAGAGGTGCTGGCCGATCCCCGCGTCCGCTCCGCCTATCTGGGCGAGGACGACGTGGAGGAGGCGCCCGCCGCTCCCCAGCAGCAGGAGGTTGCGTGATGTCCACCATTCCCAATCTCGACACCTACGACACCCTGCCGAAGCTGTTGGCGCTGCACGCCCGTGACCATGGCTCCGCGGTGGCCCTGCGCGAAAAGGACTTCGGCATCTGGAAGGAAATCACCTGGGCGGCGTTCCACGACCGGGTGCGGGCCTTTTCGCTCGGCCTGCTGGAACTGGGCGCCAAGCGCGGCGACGTGGTGGCGCTGATCGGCGACAACCGCCCCGACTGGGTGGGCGGGGAAATCGCCGCCCACGCCATCGGCGCCATGAGCCTGGGCATCTACCGCGACGCGCTGGACGAGGAAGTCTCCTACCTCATCACATACGCCGACGTACGGGTGATCTTCGCTGAGGATGAGGAGCAGGTTGACAAGCTCCTGAACCTGGGCGACCGCCTGGGCGGTGTGCACCGCATCATTTACTCCGACCCGCGGGGCATGCGCAAGTATTCCGATCCGCGGCTGATGCCGGCGGACGAACTGGTCCGGCTGGGGCAGGCGCGGGCGGCCCGCGAACCGCACCTGTACGACGAGCTGGTGGCCCAGACCCGCGGCGAGGATGTGGCCATCCTCTGCACCACCTCGGGCACCACGTCGAACCCGAAGCTGGCGATGCTGCCGTCAGGGCGGCTGCTGCGCCATTGCGCCAGCTATGTCTCCGCCGACCCCAAGGGGCCGGAGGACGAATACGTCTCCGTGCTGCCGCTGTCGTGGATCATGGAGCAGGTGTACGCGGTCGGCATGGGCATGCTGACGCGGATGCGCGTGAACTTCGTCGAGGAAGCCGAGACGATGATGAACGACTTCCGCGAGATCGGCCCGACCTTCGTGCTGTTCGCGCCCCGCCTGTGGGAAGCCATCGCGGCGGACGTGCGGGCGCGCATGATGGACGCCTCCCCCTTCAAGCAGAAGCTCTACGACTACGGCATGAAGCTGGGGCTGGAAGCGCTGGGGGAAAAGCGCCGGTCGGGGCTGGCGGACCAGATCCTGTACCGGGCGCTGCGCGATCGGTTGGGCTTCTCCAACCTGAAATCGGCGGCGACCGGCGGTGCGGCGCTGGGGCCGGACACCTTCCGCTTCTTCCAGGCGCTGGGGGTGCCGCTGCGCCAGATCTACGGCCAGACGGAAACCATGGGGGCCTACACGGTCCACCGCGGCACCGACGTGGATTTCGACACCGTGGGCGTGCCCTTTGACTCGGGCGTGCAGGTGAAGATCGAGAACCCCGACCAGAACGGCATGGGCGAGATCGTCGCCACCCACCCCAACATGTTCGCCGGCTATTACAAGAACGAGGCGGCGACCAATGCCGACGTGCGCGACGGCTGGATGCACACCGGGGACGCCGGCTTCATCGACAAGAAGGGGCATCTGGTCGTCATCGACCGCATCAAGGACATCGCCACCACCGCCAAGGGCGACCGCTTCAGCCCGCAGTACATCGAAAACAAGCTGAAGTTCAGCCCCTATGTGGCCGAGGCGGTGATCCTGGGCAACCAGCGCGATTACCTGTCCGCCATCATCTGCATCCGCTTCCCCATCGTGTCGAAGTGGGCGGAAAAGAACCGCATCGCCTTCACCACATACTCCGACCTGTCGTCCAAGACGGAAGTCTATGACCTGCTGCGGCAGGAGGTGGAGAAGGTCAACGCCACGCTGCCGGAGTTCCAGCGCATCTCCAAGTTCCTGCTGCTGTACAAGGAACTGGACGCCGACGACGGCGAGCTGACCCGCACCCGCAAGGTGCGCCGCGGCGTCATCGCCGAGAAATACGGCGACATCATCGACGCGGTGTACGCGGACCAGTCCACCATCGACGTGGACACCACCATCGCATTCCAGGACGGCACCAAGCAGCGCATCCGCACAACGCTGCGCGTGGTCGATCTGCTGCCCACCGGCGGAAAAGCGGCGACGAACAAGCCCGCCCCGGTCGCGGCCTGAGTGGCGGGAGGAAACGCCCCATGAACCTGTTGTTCCAACTTCTGGTCAACGGACTGATCGTCGGCGCGCTGTACGGCGTGGTGGCCATGTCGTTCGTGCTGATCTACAAAGCCAGCCGCATCGTGAACTTCGCCCAGGGCGAATTCCTGCTGATCGGCGCCTGGGCCTGCTGGTGGCTTTTGACCCACTGGCAACTGCCCTTCTACATCGGGTTCCCCATAACGCTCGCCTTCATGATGATCTTCGGCGTGGTGCTGCAGGTGGTGGTGCTGCGCCCGATGATCGGCGAGCCGATCATCTCGGTCATCATGGTGACCATCGGCCTGTCCATCTTCTTCCAGGCGCTGATGAAGTGGATGTTCGGCGTGTTCGCCAAGCCGTTCCCGGCCATCTTCGCCAGCCCCACCGTCAACGTGTTCGGTTTGGACGTGCAGACGGTCTATGTGGTCAGTCTGGTCATCTCGATCCTGATCATGGCCGGGTTCGGGTGGTTCTTCAAATTCTCCCGGATGGGGCTTGCCATGCGTGCCACCGCCTTCGACCAGCAGGTGGCGCAGTCGCTGGGCATCTCGGTCCGGCAGGTGTTCGCCATGAGCTGGGCGATTTCCGCCATGGTGTCGGCGGTGGCCGGCGTGGTGGTGGGCGTGGTCAACGGCGTGTCGTCGGCCCTGTCGTTCTTCGGCATCAAGGTGTTCCCCGCCGTCATCCTGGGCGGCCTGGACAGCGTGGTGGGGGCGGTGGTCGGCGGCCTGATCGTCGGCCTGCTGGAGAACATGGCCCATTACGTGGACAGCCAGTGGCTCAATTTCGGCAACATGTACGAAATCGCGCCCTTCTACGTGCTGATCGCCATCCTGATGGTGAAGCCCTACGGCCTGTTCGGCACCAAAGACATCGAGCGGGTGTGAGGACTACATGACCACGACCAGCATGATCCCGTGCGGCGATTTCAAGACCCGCTACGCCACCGACACCACCATTTTTCCCACGGCCACCAGCCGCAACTTCGCCATCCTGGGCATCGTGCTCTTGGCGGTGGCCCCGGCCTTCCTCGACCGCTACTGGCTCAACCTGCTGATCCAGATCGGCTATCTGGGCATTGCGGCGTTGGGGCTGAACATCCTGGTGGGCTTCACCGGGCAGATATCCATCGGCCATTCCGCCTTCTTCGGGTTCGGGGCCTTCGCCTCGGCCTGGATCAACAACAGGTTCGGTATCCCGGTGGCGCTCGCCATCCCGCTGGCCGGCGTGCTGACCACGGCGGTGGGCATGATCTTCGGCGTGCCGGCGGCGCGGCTGAAGGGGCTGTACCTGGCCATCGCCACGCTGGCGGCGCAGTACATCCTTCAGGACTTCTTCGCGCGGGCCAACTGGTTCACCGGCGGTGTCGCCGGCACCATCGCCGAGCCGTTCAGCCTGTTCGGCTTCGTGTTCGACACCGATGGCCGCTACTTCTACGTGGTGCTGTTCTACATGGTGGTCATGTACCTGCTGGCCACCAACCTGATGCGCACCCGTGACGGGCGGGCGCTGGTGGCGGTGCGCGACCATTACCTGTCCGCCGAAATGATGGGCATCAACCTGACCAAGTACCGCACCATGTCGTTCGGCATATCCGCCTTCTATGCGGGTATCGGCGGTGCGCTCTATGCCCATTATCTTCAGTTCGTTTCGGTGGAAGGCTTTACCATCCTGTTCTCGATCCAGTTCCTCGGCATGATCATCATCGGGGGTCTGGGGTCGATCATGGGGTCGCTGATGGGGACCGCGTTCATGGTTCTGCTGCCGGAACTGATGCAGGCGTCCACCGACCTGCTGTCGGGCACCGCCGTGGACCGGATGCTGAACCTGAAGGACTCCATCGCCTTCCTGCGCGAAATGGCGATCGGCGTGGTCATCATCCTGTTCCTGGTTTTCGAGCCGGACGGGCTGGCCCACCGTTGGAAGCAGATCAAGGCGTACTGGAAGCTCTACCCGTTCTCGCACTGAGCGGGCCAAAACCAAGCAAAAGCACCAATCAAAACAAACCAATCGAATTCAGGAGGAAACGACCAATGACCATGAAGACGGCGCTGCTGGCGGGTGTCGCCATCGCTCTCGGTGCGTCCGGCGCTCTGGCCGCCGACAAGATCCCGGTGGGGCATCTGGCCGATTATTCCGGCGCCACCTCCGACGTCGGCCAGCCGTTCGGCCAGGGCGTGGCCGATGCTCTGGCCTACATCAACGCCAACGGCGGCATCAATGGCAAGGCCATGGCGGTGGAAACCGTCGATTACTCCTATCAGGCCCCGCGCGCCATCAGCCAGTACAAGAAGTGGTCGGGCGGCAGCGACAAGGTGGCAGCCATCCAGGGCTGGGGCACCGCCGACACCGAAGCCCTGACCGGCTTCGTCGCCAAGGACGAGATCCCGTATTATTCCGGTTCCTACGCCGGGGCGCTGACCGATCCGACCGGCGGGTCGGGCCACAGCAAGGGCGCGCCGTACAACTTCTTCTACGGCCCGTCATACTCCGACGCGCTGCGTGCCATGCTGCTGTGGGCCAAGGACGATTGGGCCAAGAAGGGCGGGGCGGGCAAGCCCAAGTACGTCCACATGGGCGCCAACCACCCCTATCCCAACGCGCCCAAGGAAGCGGGCGAGTCGCTGGCCAAGGAACTGGGCTTCGACGTGCTGCCGGCGGTGCAGTTCGCGCTGACCCCCGGCGACTACACCGCCCAGTGCCTGACGCTGAAGGAAAGCGGCGCCAACTATGCCTATCTGGGCAACACCGCCGGCTCCAACATCTCGGTCTTGAAGGCGTGCCAGACCGTGGGCGCCACCGTCCAGTTCCTGGGCAACGTGTGGGGCATGGACGAGAACGCCATGAAGGCCGCCGGGTCGGCCGCCAGCGGCGTGATCTTCCCCGTGCGCACCGGCGCCATCTGGGGCGGCGACGCGCCGGGCATGAAGCTGGTGCAGGCGATCTCCAAGATCTCCGACGCCTCGGGCAACGCCTACCGTCCGGTGCATTACGTCACCGGCATCTGCTCGGCCTTCTACATGAAGGAAGCGATGGAATGGGCCGACAAGAACGGCGGCGTCACCGGCCCGAACATCCGCAAGGGCATGTACCAGAAGAAGGACTGGGTGCCGGCGGGGCTGGAAGGCGTGTGCGACCCGTCGTCGTGGACCGACAAGGACCACCGCGGCACCCTGACCGTCCATCTCTACAAGGCCAACGTGTCGGGCGACACCGGCGCCTCGGTGGCCGATCTGGTGAAGTCGGGCACGATCAAGCTGGAAAAGGCCGCCACCGTGGACGTGCCGCGCAAGCCGGAATGGCTGGGCTGGTAACCGGCTGACCTGTCCCGTGTTCCTCCTCCCCCCGTTTCCAGCCGGGGCGGGGGGAGGGGGAGCGGTTCTTTCTTCGCACTGAGGCGCCCCATGATGAACGCCGTTCCGGCCACCGCCGCGGTGGCCGCACCCGCCGCTGCACCCGAAAAGCGCATCCTGCTGTCGGTGAACAACATCGAGGTCGTGTACAACGACGTGATCCTGGTCCTGCGCGGCCTCAGCCTTCAGGTGCCGGAGGGGGAGATCGTGGCCCTGCTGGGCGCCAACGGCGCCGGCAAGTCCACCACGCTCAAGGCCATTTCCGGCCTGCTGAAGACCGAGGACGGAGAGGTCACCCGGGGCGACATCACCTTCGCCGGCGAGCGCATTAACGGCATCGACCCCGACCAGATCGTCCGCCGCGGCATCTTTCAGGTGATGGAAGGGCGGCGGATCATCGCCGACATGACCTGTCTGGAAAACCTGCGCCTCGGCGCCTTCACCCGCCGCGACGGCGGGGTGAAGGACGACATCGAGATGGTCTACCACTATTTCCCCCGCCTGAAGGAACGCACCGGGCTGGCCGGTTACCTGTCGGGCGGTGAGCAGCAGATGCTCGCCATCGGCCGCGCCATGATGGCCCGCCCGAAGCTGATCCTGATGGACGAGCCGTCCATGGGCCTGTCGCCGCTGATGGTGAAGGAGGTGTTCTCCATCATCCGCCAGATCAACCGCGACCTGGGCGTCACCATCCTGCTGGTGGAGCAGAACGCCCGCATGGCGCTGCAGGCGGCATCCAGCGGCTACATCATGGAAAGCGGCAAGGTGGTGCTGGACGGCACCGCGGACGAGCTGACCAACAACGAGGACGTGAAGGAATTCTACCTCGGCGGCGGCAACGAGGAGCGCAAGAGCTTCAAGAACCTCAAGAGCTTCAAGCGCCGCAAGCGGTGGATCTGAAGAGGACCGAAACCACCCCTCATCGTCATTCCCGCGAAGGCGGGAATCCAGGCATGAGCCGCGGTCAGCGGCGATATGAGTCCCGGACGCTTCGGCGCGGGAGAGACCTTCTGGATCCCAGCTTTCGCTGGGATGACGGTGAAAGGGAATGGTTTTCAGGAAAGCGCCGTGCGCGCGGCGGTTCTGGTGATGAGAAAAGCGCAAGAAAAGAACGGGGAGACGCAGTGCCATGGCCGACTTTTTCGATGACCTGGAAACCCGCTCAGCAGACGAGCGCGAGGCCGCCCTGTTCGGCGCGCTGCCGGGGCAGGTGGCCCACGCCAAGGCGGCGTCGCCCTATTTCGCCGCCCTGCTGGCGGAGGTGGACGCCGATGGGGTGGTGGACCGCGCCAGCCTCGCCCGCCTGCCGGTCACCCGCAAATCGGACCTGATCGACCTGCAGGGCACGGCCCCGCCGTTCGGCGGCATGCTGGCGGTGCCGCCGGGGGAACTGGCGCGCCTCTTCGTGTCGCCCGGTCCCATCTATGACGTGGAACCCCACGGGCGCGACCCGTGGCGCACGGCGCGCGCCCTGTTCGCCAGCGGCTTGCGCAAGGGCGACGTGGTGCAGAACTGCTTCGCCTACCATTTCACCCCCGCCGGCTCGATGTTCGAGAGCGGGGCGCACGCGGTGGGCTGCGCCGTCATCCCCGCCGGCACCGGCAACAGCGAGCAGCAGGCCGGCGTCATCCAACATTTGCGCCCGAAGGGCTACATCGGCACCCCCGATTTCCTGAAGATCATCCTGGACAAGGCGCAGGAGACCGGGGCCGACGTGTCGAGCCTGAAAATCGGCCATGTGACCGGCGGCGCCTTCACGCCTTCCCTGCGCGACCATTACGCCGAGCGTGGCGTGACGGTCTATCAGAGCTACGGCACCGCCGACCTGGGCCTGATCGCCTATGAAACCCCGGCCCGCGCGGGGCTGGTGGTGGATGAGAAGGTGATCGTCGAGATCGTCCGCCCCGGCACCGGCGACCCCGTGCCGGTGGGCGAGGTGGGGGAGGTGGTGGTCACCAGCTTCTGCCGCGCCTATCCCCTGATCCGCTTCGCCACCGGCGATCTGTCGGCGCTGCTGCCCGGCGTCAGCCCCTGCGGGCGCACCAACATCCGGCTGAGGGGCTGGATGGGCCGTGCCGACCAGACCACCAAGGTCAAGGGGATGTTCATCCACCCCCGCCAGATCGCCGAAATCCTGCGCCGTCACCCCGAGCTTGGCCGCGCGCGGCTTGTCGTCGGGCGGGCGGGCGACAACGATACCATGACCCTGCGGTGCGAGGCGGCCGGCGTTGCGTCCCCCGGCCTGCCGGACGCCGTGGCTGCGACCCTTCACGCGGTCTGCAACCTGAAAGGTGCGGTGGAGCTGTGCCCGCCCGACACCCTGCCCAACGACGGCAAGGTGATCGACGACACCCGCGCGTGACCCCCGACATTCACACAAAAGTCCCAAAGGACACGGATATCATGAGCGTCGATACCGCCATCCAGCTTGATCCCTTTGCCCTGGCCCGTGCGCTGTCGGGCAAGCACTTCATCGACGGCGAATTCCGGCCCGCGTCCGGCGGCAAGACCTTCCCCGTCGTCAATCCGGCCACCGGCGAGACGGTGGCGGAGGCGGCATTCGGTGAAGCCGCCGACGTGGATGCCGCCGTCGCCGCCGCGGTCAAGGCGCAAAAGGACTGGGCCAAGCGCCCGGCCCGTGAACGCGGCAAGCTGGTGGCCGAATGCGGCCGGCTGCTGACCGAGCGGGTGGAGGAACTGGGCCGCCTGATCGCGCTGGAAACCGGCAAGGCGCTGCGCACCGAATCCCGCGTGGAAGCGGGCGTGCTGGCCGACATGTTCACCTTCTTCGGCGGCCTGGGCGGCGAGTTGAAGGGCGAGACGGTGCCCTTCAACCCCACCATGCTGACCATGACCGTGCGCGAGCCGGTGGGGGTGGTGGGCGCCATCATCCCGTGGAACGTGCCCTTGCTGCTGATGGCGATGAAGATCGCCCCGGCGCTGGTGGCCGGCAATGCCGTGGTGGTCAAGTCGGCGGAAGAAGCTCCTCTGACCGTGCTGCGCGTCGTGCAGATCATGAACACCATCCTCCCGCCGGGGCTGGTCAGCATCCTGTCGGGCTTCGGCCCCGAATGCGGTGCGCCGCTGGTGTCGCACCCCAAGGTTAACAAGGTCACCTTCACCGGGTCGGTGGAAACGGGCCGCATCGTCTATAAGGCCGCGGCGGAAAAGCTGATCCCCGTCACGCTGGAACTGGGCGGCAAAAGCCCGATGATCGTGATGGCCGACGCCGACATGGATCAGGCGCTGGCCGGGGCCATCGCCGGCATGCGCTTCACCCGCCAGGGCCAGAGCTGCACCGCCGCCAGCCGCATCTTCGTCCACGACAGCATCCACGATGAATTCGTCGCCAAGCTGACCGCCAAGGTCAACACGCTGAAGATGGGCGACCCGCTGGATGAGGCCACCGACATCGGGACCATCATCTCGCAGCAGCAGATGGACCGGGTGAAAAGCTACATCGCCATCGGCAACGGGACGGCGGGCGCCACCGCCCACGTCTGCTCGGCCATGCCCACCGACCCCAAACTGGCCAAGGGGCTGTTCGTGCAGCCGCACGTCTTCACCGGCGTCACCAACGACGACCGCATCGCGCGGGAAGAGATCTTCGGCCCGGTCTGCTGCATCATCCGCTGGAGCGATTACGAAGAGGTGCTGGCCGCCGCCAACGACAGCGAATACGGCCTCGCCGCCTCCATCTGGACCCGCGACCTCAAGGCCGCCATGGACGCCGTGACCCGGCTGGAGGCCGGCTTCGTGCAGGTCAACCAGAACCTCGTCGTCCAGCCCAACCTGTCCTATGGCGGCGTCAAGACCTCGGGCCTTGGCAAGGAGGCCTCGCTGGAATCCATGCTGGAGCACTTCACCCACAAGAAGACCATCATCATCAACATGAAGTGATGCGTTGGCACCCCTTTCCCCCGCGGGGGAAAGGGGTGCCGCGGTCTCCGTTTGCGTTACCATACGGTTCCGTATTCCAAAACGCCGCACACCGCGTTAAGATCGGTGGCAACGAAAAACATCTTTTTGGGGGGAGTGCCCGTCATGCTGGCAAACCAGCTTCCGTCGCTGAATTTCGATCTGGGCGAAACCGCCGACATGCTGCGCGACAGCATCCGCAGCTTCTGCGCCGACCACGTGGCCCCGCGCGCCGCCGAGATCGACAGGACCAACGAATTCCCCAACGAACTCTGGCGCAAGCTGGGGGAACTGGGCGTGCTCGGCATCACCGCGGAGGAGGAATACGGCGGGGCCGGCATGGGCTATCTGGAGCATGTGATCGCGATGGAGGAAATCTCCCGCGCATCCGCCTCCGTGGGCCTCAGCTACGGCGCCCATTCCAACCTCTGCGTCAACCAGCTTCGCCGCAACGGCAATGCGGCGCAGAAGGCCAGGTATCTGCCCAAGCTGATTTCCGGCGAACACATCGGCGCGCTCGCCATGTCGGAACCGGGGGCCGGGTCGGACGTGGTGTCCATGCGCCTGCGCGCCGAGAAGAAGGGCGACCGCTACGTCCTGAACGGCACCAAGATGTGGATCACCAACGGCCCCGACGCCGACACGCTGGTGGTCTATGCCAAGACCGACCCCGAGGCGGGGCCGCGCGGCATCACCACCTTCATCGTCGAAAAGGGGATGAAGGGCTTCTCCGTCGCCCAGAAGCTGGACAAGCTCGGCATGCGCGGCTCCAACACCGGCGAGCTGGTGTTCGAGGACTGCGAAGTGCCCGAGGAAAACGTGCTGGGCACGGTGGGCAAGGGCGTCAACGTGCTGATGTCCGGCCTGGATTACGAACGCGCGGTGCTGGCCGGCGGCCCCACCGGCATCATGCAGGCGTGCATGGACGTGGTGATCCCCTACATCCACGACCGCAAGCAGTTCGGGCAGAGCATCGGCGAATTCCAGTTGATGCAGGGCAAGATCGCCGACATGTACACCACCATGAACGCCTGCAAGGCGTATGTGTACGCGGTGGCCAAGGCCTGCGACCGCGGCGAGACCACCCGCAAGGACGCCGCCGGCGTGATCCTCTACGCCGCGGAAAAGGCCACCTGGATGGCGTTGGAGGCGATCCAGGTGCTGGGCGGCAACGGCTATATCAACGAATACCCCACGGGCCGCCTGCTGCGCGATGCCAAGCTCTATGAGATCGGGGCCGGCACGTCGGAAATCCGCCGCATGCTGATCGGCCGCGAACTGTTCAACGAAACCAAGTAACCACCGGCACCTTAGACCAAAGGGAAGAGAGCCATGACCGATCCGGTCGTCATCGTCGCCGTTGCCCGCACCCCCATGGGCGGTTTCCAGGGTGATCTGGCCTCCGTCGCCGCGCCGCAGCTCGGTGCTGCCGCAATCAAGGCGGCGGTGGAGCGCGCCGGCATCGCCGCCGACGCGGTGGACGAGGTGTTCATGGGCAACGTGCTGCCCGCCGGCGTCGGTCAGGCCCCGGCGCGTCAGGCGGCACTCGGCGCCGGCCTGCCGCTGGGGGTGGGCTGCACCACCATCTCCAAGGTCTGCGGGTCGGGGATGAAGGCGGTGATGCTGGCCCACGATCTGCTGAAGGCCGGCACCGCCTCGGTCATGGTGGCGGGGGGCATGGAGAGCATGTCCAACGCCCCCTATCTGCTGGACCGGGCGCGCGGCGGCTACCGCCTGGGCCATGGGCGGGTGATCGACCATATGTTCTTCGACGGGCTGGAGGACGCCTATGACAAGGGGCGCCTGATGGGCACCTTTGCCGAGGAATGCGCCGATGCCTATGGCTTCACCCGCGAGGCCCAGGACGCCTATGCCATCGAAAGCCTGCGCCGCGCCAAGGCCGCCATCGAAACCGGGGCGTTTGCCGCCGAGGTGGTGCCGGTGACGGTGAAGGGCCGCAAGGGCGACACCCAGATCGTTCAGGACGAGCAGCCGCTGAAGGCCAGCCCCGACAAGATCCCCACCCTGAAGCCAGCCTTCCGCCCCGACGGCACGGTGACGGCGGCGAATTCGTCGTCCATCTCCGACGGCGGTGCAGCACTGGTGCTGATGCTGCGGTCGGAAGCGGAAAAGCGCGGCCTGCCCATCGTGGCGGAGATCAAGGGGCACACCAACCACGCCCAGAAGCCGTCATTGTTCACCACCGCCCCCGTCGGCGCCATGAGCAAGCTGTTCGACAAGGTGGGCTGGAAGGCCGGCGACGTTGACCTGTTCGAGATCAACGAAGCCTTTGCCGTGGTCACCATGGCCGCCATGCGCGACCTGGACCTGCCCCACGACAAGGTGAACGTCCACGGCGGTGCCTGTGCGCTGGGTCACCCCATCGGCGCGTCGGGTGCCCGCATTCTGGTGACGCTGCTGGCAGCGCTGGAGAAGTACGGGCTGAAGCGCGGTGTCGCCTCCTTGTGCATCGGCGGCGGCGAGGCGACGGCGGTCGCGGTCGAGCGGGTGTAAGAAAGAGGCGTTTCCCGGAAAGGCCGGGTTTGCGTGCCGCGTGCGTGTTTGGCTGCCAACCCCTTTTCCGTCATTCCCGCGAAAGCGGGAATCCAGAAGGTGTCTCCATGGCCGAAACCTTGGGGACTCATGTCGCCGCTGACCGCGGCTCAACGCCTGGATTCCCGCCTTCGCGGGAATGACGAGAGAAGAGGTTTTGGTCATTCACGCGCCCGTATGCGGACGGAACCGTTTCGGGAGGAAAAGAAAAAAGCGGGGAGGAAACGATGATGCTGACCGAAGAACAGCGCATGGTCCGCGACATGGCGCGCAGCTTCGCGCAAGCGCGGCTGGCGCCCACCGCCGCCGAGCGGGACCGCACCGGCGCCTTTCCCGCCGATGAATTGCGGGAAATGGGCGAATTGGGCCTGCTGGGCATGACCGTGCCGGAGGAATGGGGTGGGGCCGGCACCGATTACGTGTCGTACGCTCTGGCGGTGGAGGAAATCGCCGCCGGTGATGGTGCGATCTCCACCATCATGAGCGTCCACAACTCGGTCGGCTGCACCCCGATCCTGAATTACGGCACCGAGGCGCAGAAGGAACGCTTCCTCCGCCCCATGGTGCGGGGGGAGGCGATCGGCTGCTTCTGCCTGACCGAGCCGCAGGCAGGATCGGATGCCGCCGCCATCAAGACACGCGCCCGCCGCGACGGCGATCATTGGGTGCTGAACGGGTCCAAGCAGTTCATCACCAGCGCGTCCAAGGCATCCGTCGCCATCGTCTTCGCCGTCACCGACGCGCAAGCCGGAAAGCGCGGCATCTCCGCCTTCATCGTGCCCACCGACACCCCCGGTTACGTGGTGGCGCGCAAGGAGGACAAGCTGGGGCAAAATTGCTCCGACACCTGTCTGGTGACGTTCGAGGATTGCCGCGTCCCCGCCGACCTGATGCTGGGGCGGGAGGGTGACGGCTACCGCATTGCGCTGGCCAATCTTGAGGGCGGGCGGATCGGCATCGCCTCCCAATCCGTGGGCATGGCGCGGTCGGCGCTGGAGCACGCGCTCCGCTACGCGCAGGAGCGGCAGAGCTTCGGCACCGCCATCATCAACCATCAGGCGGTGTCGTTCCGGCTGGCCGACATGGCGACACGGGTGGAGGCGGCGCGGCAGTTGGTGCTGAACGCCGCATCCATGCGCGATGCCGGCGTGCCGTGCCTGAAGGAAGCGTGCATGGCCAAGCTGTTCGCCTCGGAAATGGCGGAGCGGGTGTGCTCCGACGCCATCCAGATCCATGGCGGTTACGGCTATCTGAAGGATTTCCCGGTGGAGCGGATCTATCGCGACGTCCGCGTCTGCCAGATTTACGAAGGCACCAGCGACATTCAACGGCTGGTCATCGCCCGCGCGCTGGCGCAGGGCTGAAGGGGAGGACGGCCGACATGACGGTCATCAAGAGCGCCATCAATCCGCGCTCGGCGGAATTCCAGGCCAACGCCGACGCCATGGCGGCCCTGGTCGCCGACCTGCGCGACAAGGTTTCGGCCATCAAGCAGGGCGGCGGAGCCAAGGCGCGGGACAAGCACACCGCGCGCGGCAAGCTGCTGCCGCGCGAGCGCATCCGCCACCTGCTGGATGTGGGGTCGCCGTTTCTGGAACTGTCCCAGATGGCGGCCTATGGGGTCTATGACGACAACATCGCGGCGGCGGGCATCGTCACCGGCATCGGGTCCGTCATGGGCCAGGAATGCATGGTGGTCGCCAACGACGCCACGGTGAAGGGCGGCACCTATTACCCCCTGACCGTCAAGAAGCACCTGCGCGCCCAGGAAATCGCGCAACAGAACAATCTGCCCTGCCTCTATCTGGTGGACAGCGGCGGCGCCAACCTGCCCAACCAGGACGAGGTGTTCCCCGACCGAGACCATTTCGGGCGCATCTTCTTCAATCAGGCCAACATGTCGGCGGCGGGCATCCCCCAGATCGCCGTGGTGATGGGAAGCTGCACCGCGGGCGGCGCCTATGTCCCCGCCATGTCGGACGAGGCGATCATCGTCCGCAACCAGGGCACCATCTTCCTGGGCGGCCCGCCGCTGGTGAAGGCCGCCACCGGCGAGGTGGTCTCGGCGGAGGATCTGGGCGGGGCCGACGTGCATTGCCGCACCTCGGGCGTGGCCGACCACTATGCCATGAACGACGCCCACGCGCTGGCGCTGGCCCGTCAGGTGGTGGGCAACCTGAACCGCACCAAAGCGGTGCCGCTGGCCCTGCGCACCCCGGAAGAACCGCTGTACGACCCGCGCGAACTCTACGGCATCATCCCCAACGACGCCCGCAAGCCGTTCGACATCCGCGAGGTCATCGCCCGCGTGGTGGACGGCAGCCGGTTCGACGAGTTCAAGCCGCTGTACGGCGCCACGCTGGTGTGCGGCTTCGCCCATATCTTCGGCTATCCGGTGGGGATCATCGCCAACAACGGCATCCTGTTCTCCGAATCCGCGCTGAAGGGCGCGCATTTCGTGGAGCTGTGCTGCCAGCGCGGCATCCCGCTGGTGTTCCTGCAGAACATCACCGGCTTCATGGTGGGCCGCAAGTACGAGAGCGGCGGCATCGCCAAGGACGGGGCTAAGCTGGTGACCGCGGTCGCCTGCGCCAAGGTTCCCAAATTCACCATGATCGTCGGCGGCAGCTATGGCGCCGGCAACTACGGCATGTGCGGCCGGGCCTACAGCCCGCGCTTCCTGTGGATGTGGCCCAATTCCCGCATCGCGGTGATGGGCGGCGAGCAAGCGGCGGGCGTGTTGGCCCAGGTGCGCCGCGACGCGCTGGAGGCTCAGGGCAAGACGTGGCCGGCAGAGGAGGAGGACGCCTTCAAGGCCCCGATCCGCCAGCAGTACGAAACGCAAGGGCACCCCTATTACGCCAGCGCCCGGTTGTGGGACGACGGCATCGTCGATCCCGCCGACGCGCGCATGGTGCTGGGCTTGGGCATTTCCGCCTCGCTGAATGCACCGATCCCGCCGACGCCGTTCGGCGTGTTCCGCATGTGATGGGGGGAGGGGGGATCATGACCGATGCCGTACTGACCCACCGCGACGGCCCGGTGGCCTATATCACGCTCAACCGTGCCGACCGTCACAACGCCTTCGACGACGCGCTGATCGCGGCCCTGACCAATGCCTTCGAGAAGGCCGGGGCCGATGACGGCGTGCGCGCCGTGGTCCTGGCCGCCTCCGGCCCCAGCTTTTCCGCCGGGGCCGATCTGGGCTGGATGAAGCGGATGGCGGGATATTCGCAGGACGAGAACCTGCGCGACGCCCGCGCGCTGGCCCGGCTGATGCGCACCATCGACCGTTGCCCCAAGCCGGTGGTGGCGGCGGTGCAGGGGGCGGCCTATGGCGGCGGGGTCGGGCTGGTGGCCGCCTGCGACATCGCCATCGCCGCCGACAACGCCGGCTTCTGCCTGTCGGAGGTCAAGCTGGGGCTGATCCCCGCCGTCATCAGCCCCTATGTGGTCGCCGCCATCGGCGAGCGGGCCAGCCGGCGCTATTTCCTGACCGCCGAACGCTTCGCCGCCGACGAGGCGCACCGGCTGGGGCTGGTGCATCAGGTGGTGGTGGCGGACGGTCTGGCCGCCGCCGTGGCCGACACGCTGGCCCGGCTGGCCGAGGGTGGCCCCGCCGCCCAGGCCGCGGCCAAGGAACTCATCGCCGGGGTCACCCACCCGGAACCGGGGGTAGATGTGCTGGACTGGACCGCCCAGCGCATCGCCGCCGTCCGCGCCTCTGATGAAGGGCGCGAGGGGGTGGGGGCTTTCCTGGAAAAACGCAAACCCCGCTGGCGTATGCCGGGCGCGGAGGGCTGACGCCGATGTTCGACACCATTCTGATTGCCAACCGCGGCGAAATCGCCGCCCGCGTGATCCGCACCGCCCGCCGTTTGGGCATCCGCACCGTCGCCGTCCATTCCGACGCCGACGCCAAGGCGCTGCACGTGGCCTTGGCGGACGAGGCCGTGTGCATCGGCCCCGCCGCCGCATCGGAAAGCTATCTGCGCGGGGACACAATCCTTGAAGTGGCCCGCCTGACGGGCGCCCAGGCCATCCACCCCGGCTATGGCTTTTTGTCGGAAAACGCCGGCTTTGCCGCCGCGTGCGCCGACTCCGGCATCACCTTCATCGGCCCGCCCATCGAGGCAATCCGGGTCATGGGGTCCAAGGCGGAATCCAAGCGGGTGATGAGCGGTGCCGACGTGCCGCTGGTTCCGGGATACCACGGCACCGCCCAGGATCTCGACACCCTGGCGGCGGAGGCCGGGCGCATCGGCTATCCCGTGCTGGTCAAGGCATCCGCCGGCGGCGGCGGCAAGGGGATGCGCGTGGTGCGCGACCCGGCCGACTTCGCCGATGCCGTGGCCGGTGCCCGCCGTGAAGCGAAAGCCGCGTTCGGCGACGACAGCCTGCTGTTGGAAAAGTACCTGACCCGTCCGCGCCATGTGGAAATCCAGGTCTTCGCCGACACCCACGGCAACGCGGTCTATCTGTTCGAGCGCGATTGCTCGCTCCAGCGCCGTCACCAGAAGGTGATCGAGGAGGCGCCGGCCCCCAGCCTGCCCGACGACATCCGCCGCCGCATGGGCGAAGCGGCGGTGGCCGCCGCCCGCGCGGTGAACTACGTCGGCGCCGGCACGGTGGAATTCCTCTACGAGGATGGCCGCTTCTACTTCATCGAGATGAACACCCGGCTGCAGGTGGAACATCCGGTGACGGAGATGATCACCGGCCAGGATCTGGTGGAATGGCAGATCCGGGTCGCCTCGGGCCAGCCGTTGCCGCTGATGCAGGACCAGCTTGTCCGTAAGGGCCACGCGTTCGAGGCGCGGCTTTACGCCGAAGACCCCCAGCGCGATTTCCTGCCCCAGACGGGCCGTCTGGTCCGCCTGCGCCCGCCCGCGGAAAACGCCCACGTCCGCGTCGATACCGGCGTGCGCGAGGGGGATTCGGTCACCGTCCACTACGACCCCATGATCGCCAAGCTGATCGTGTGGGACGAGACCCGCGACGCAGCATTGCGCCGGCTGCACCGGGCGCTGGCCGATTATCAGGTGGTGGGGGTGACGACCAACGTCGCGTTCCTGACCGCCATCGCCGGCCATGCGGCGTTCAAGGATGTGGAAATCGACACCGGCTTCATCGAGCGGCACCGCGACGACCTGCTGCCGCCGCCGGCCCCGGTGCCGGGGCGGGGGCTGGTGCTGGCCGCCCTGGCCGTGCTGATGCGCCGCCATGGGGAAGCGCGGGCCGCGGCCCGTACCGGGACCGACCCGCATTCCCCCTGGCTGCTTGCCACCGGCTGGCGGCTGAACGACGACAACCACCACGACCTGCGCTTCCTGGACGGGGAGGCGCTGCGCACCGTCACCCTGCATTTCCGCGCGGGCGGCACCTATGAGGTGCAGGTGGAGGGGGAGGGCACCGTCACCGCCTCCTCCGTTTCGCTCGACGACGGCACGCTGACGGTGGTGCTGGGGGCCGAGCGGGTGCGGGCCACGGTGGTGATGCAGAAGGACGACATCACCATCCTGCCCGGCGCCGGTCTGGTGTGGCGCCTGCGCCTGGACGACCCCGCGGCCAAGGCGGCGGAGACGGAGGGCGGATCGGGCAAGCTGACCGCCCCCATGCCCGGCACCGTCGTCCGCGTGCTGGTGGACGAAGGGCAGGATGTCGAGCGCGGCGCGCCGCTGATGCTGCTGGAGGCCATGAAGATGGAACACACCATCAAGGCCCCCGCCGCCGGCCGCGTCACCGCCGTGAACTTCGCCGCCGGGGATCAGGTGGCCGAGGGGGTGGAGTTGCTGTCCATCGAGATCGAGGAGGGAAAAAAGGCATGACCATTCTTCCCGCCCGCGTGCGGATGGTGGAGGTCGGCCCCCGCGACGGTCTCCAGAACGAACCGGCGGACGTGCCGGCGGCGGTGAAGATCGAGCTGGTCAACCGCCTGTCCGCCGCCGGTCTGCCGATGATCGAGGCCGGCAGTTTCGTGTCGCCCAAATGGGTGCCGCGGATGGCCGACTCCGCCGCCGTCTTTGCCGGGATCGACCGCAAACCGGGCGTGCGCTACGCCGCCCTCACGCCCAACGACAAGGGGCTGGAGGCTGCGCTGGCGGCCAGAGCCGACGAGGTGGCGGTGTTCGCCGCCGCCTCGGAAAGCTTTTCCCGCAAGAACATCAATTGTTCCATTGACGAAAGCCTGGACCGCTTCGCGCCCGTGATGGAGCGGGCCAAGGCGGCGAAGGTGCCGGTGCGGGGCTATGTCTCCTGCGTGCTGGGCTGTCCGTACGAGGGGGAGATCGCCCCGGCGGCGGTGGCGGACGTGTCCCGGCGCCTTTTGGACATGGGGTGTTACGAGATCTCGCTGGGCGACACCATCGGCACCGGCACGCCGGGCAAGGCGCAGGCGATGATCGCCGCCGTGGCCGGCGTCGTGCCCATGGACCGCATCGCCGTGCATTTCCACGACACCTACGGGCAGGCGCTGGCCAACATCTTCGCGGCCCTGGAAATGGGGGTGGCGGTGGTGGACTCCTCGGTCGCCGGGCTGGGGGGATGCCCGTACGCCAAGGGGGCTTCGGGCAATGTGGCGAGCGAGGATGTGCTCTATCTGCTGAACGGGCTGGGCATCGAGACCGGCGTGGACCTGGACCGGCTGGTGGAGGCCGGGGCGTTCATCAGCGCACATCTGGGCAGACCTTCCGCATCCAAGGTTGCCCGTGCCCGCGGCTGCGCCTAAGGATTGGGGCCGAGGCACCCGCAAAAGGGTGGAACAGGGACAGGGAAAAGAGGAAACGGTCATGGGCTACAAGAATATTCTGGTGCATCTGGACGAGGGTGACCGCTGCAGCGAGCGGCTGGGCGTGGCGTTGCGGCTGGCCCAGTCCTGCGGGGCGACGGTCACCGGCCTGTTCGCCCAGAGCGAAAATTCCGGCCCCAGCCTGGTGGCCCGGCGCGCCAGCGACCACCTTCTGGCCGCCGCCCAGCGGGTACGGGAAGTTTTCGAGGCCGCGGCGGCGGATGCCGGCGTGACGGCGCGCTGGTGGCAGCTTTCCCATGGGGAATACGGCCATGTGATCGGCGAAACGGTCATCTGCGCCCGCTACACCGACCTTGTGGTGCTGGGCCAGCACGAACAGGGCGGCGACAACCGCGTGCCCCCGTCGCTGGTGGAAGAGGTGCTGCTGAACGCCGGGCGCCCGGTGCTGGTGGTGCCCTTCGCCGGGCAGTTCCCGGTGGTGGGCGAACGGGTCATCATCGCCTGGAACGCCAGCCGCGAGGCTGCCCGCGCCGTCAACGACGCCATTCCGGTGATGAAGCACGCCAAGTCGGTGCTGGTGCTGGCGCTGCACCCGCCGCGCGACAGCGTGGCCGATTCCGGTGAAGTGCCGCAGGTGGACATCCTGGAGCACCTGGCCAGCCACGGGATCGAGGCCAAGCGGGAACGCATGACCGTGCAGAACATCCTGCCCATGGACGCCGTGCTGTCGCGCGCGTCGGACGAGGGGTCGGACCTGCTGGTGATGGGCGGCTTCGGCGGCTACAGCGCCGGGGCCTTCCCCCTGTTCAACCGCGGCAGCAACACCCGCCACATCCTGCGCCAGATGACCATTCCGGTGCTGATGTCCCACTGACCCTTGTTTTGCCCTCGCCGGGCGGGCGCATCCGCGCCCTTGGCCGCGGCCTCAATGGCCGCCAAGAGGGGGCCGCCAAGAGGGGCGAGATCCAGATGTGAGGCTCGTTGCCGCTCAAACCGTCCATTCCCCCTCTCCCCGTCGGGGAGAGGGCCGATTTTCGCGCGGCAGCCCGAAAATCGAGCCGTCAGGCTTGTGAAACCTCGGATTTAGAGTCCTTCAGGTGCTTATTGAAGCACCTGAAGGACTCTAAGCTTTTGGTTTTCCCGTGTGATTCACGCTTCAAACGATTCCGTTTGAACCGATCACACTCTAAGGTATGGGTTCTTGCGAAGGGGCGCCCGGCCCCTTCGCGCTTCCCCGGCCAAGGGCCGGCGGCCCTTGGAACCCGGTATTTTTGTGATGTTGCGGCGCTGGGGCTGTTGCGGAGGGGGGAAACGACTCCCCGGCTGCAAAGGAGCGTCGTGATGAAGGGGCTTTTGCTCGCGACCGCGTCGGTCGCTGCGCTGGCGCTGGGGGCCGGTTCCCTGATGCGCTACAGGGCACGGCGGCGGGTTTCGCCACCACCACCGGCTCGGGAGCCGCCCTCCCACGATGTGCAGGCGCTGACCCGCAATTTCCTGCTCTATTACATTGTGCCGCTGTGGCTGATGGCCGGCGTTGCCGATTGGTACTGCCACCGCGCCACCCACATCGAAGACACCGCCGGCGCCAAGGAAAGCATGCTCCACCTGCTGATGCTGGTGGAAATGGGGGTGCCGACCCTGGCCGGGCTGTTCCTGGAGATCAATTCGCCGGTGCTGGGGCTGATGATCGCCTCCTTCATTCTGCACGAGGCGACGGCGCTGTGGGATGTGTCCTACGCCGTCAGCCGGCGCGAGGTGCCCCCCATCGAGCAGCACATCCACAGCTTCCTGGAAATGCTGCCGCTGATGGCCGCCTCCTTCGTCAGCCTGCTGCACTGGCCGCAGGTGCAGGCCCTGGCCGGTCTGCGGGATGAGGAAAACCCCGGCATCCGGTGGAAACAGGACACGCTGCCCACCGGCTACCTCGCCACCGTGATCGGTGCCATCGCCGTGCTGGAACTTCTGCCCTACGCCGAAGAACTGTGGCGCGACTGGCGGGCCCACCCTGGCCGGCTGGCCCCGCCGGAAGCCCAGGCGGCGGCGGCCCGGCAGCGGGCGGCGGACTGGCTGCCGGCCTGACGCGCGGAAAAGGGCAGGGGCGGGAGGCTTCTTCCGGCCCCCACCCCACGCCCGGTCAGTTGCGGATACCGGGGGCTTCCTGGCCGGTGCTCGCCACATATTCGGTGTAGCCGCCGCCGTACTGGTGGATGCCGTCCGGCGTCAGTTCCAGCACCCGGTTGGACAGGGCGGCCAGGAAATGGCGGTCGTGCGACACGAACAGCATGGTGCCCTCGTACGCCCCCAGCGCCTTCACCAGCATCTGCTTGGTGTCGAGATCCAGATGGTTGGTCGGTTCGTCGAGCACCAGGAAGTTCGGCGGGTTGTACAGCATCTTCGCCATCACCAGCCGGGCCTTTTCCCCGCCCGACAGCACCCGGCACCGCTTTTCCACGTCGTCGCCGGAAAAGCCGAAACAGCCGGCCAGCGCCCGCAGCGACCCCTGGCCCGCCAGGGGAAAGGCCGCCTCCAACGCCTCGAACACCGTGCTGTCGCCGTCCAGCAGTTCCATGGCGTGCTGGGAGAAATAGCCCATCTTGACGCTGCCGCCGACGGTAACGGTGCCCTGATCCGGCTCGGTCACGCCGGCCACCAGCTTCAGCAGCGTGGACTTGCCGGCGCCGTTGACGCCCATGACGCACCAGCGCTCCTTGCGGCGGATGGTCAGGTCAAAGCCCTGGTAGATGGCCCGGCTGCCATAGCCCTTGTGCACGTTCTTCAGCACCGCCACGTCATCGCCCGAGCGCGGGGCAGAGGGGAAGTCGAACACCACGGTCTGGCGCCGCTTGGGCGGCTCCACCCGCTCGATCTTGTCCAGCTTCTTGACGCGGCTCTGCACCTGGCTGGCGTGGGAGGCGCGGGCCTTGAACCGCTCGATGAACTTCAGCTCCTTCGCCAGCATGGCCTGCTGCCGTTCGAACTGCGCCTGCTGCTGCTTTTCGTTCAGCGCCCGCTGCTGTTCATAGAAGCCGTAGTCGCCGGAATAGCTGTTCAGCGAGCCGCCGTCGATCTCGATGATCTTGTTGACGATGCGGTTCATGAACTCGCGGTCGTGCGAGGTCATCAGCACCGCGCCGTCGTATTCCTTGAGGAACTTTTCCAGCCAGATCAGGCTTTCGATGTCCAGATGGTTGCTGGGTTCGTCCAGCAGCATGGCGTCGGGGCGCATCAGCAGGATGCGGGCCAGCGCCACGCGCATTTTCCACCCGCCCGACAGGGCGCCGACATCGGCGTCCATCATCTCCTGGCTGAAGCTCAGCCCGGCCAGCACCTCCCGCGCGCGGCCCTCAAGCTCATAGCCGCCCAACTCGTCGAACCGCGCCTGCACCTCGCCGTAGCGTTCGATGACGGCGTCCATGTCGTCGCGGCCGGGGTCGCACATGGCCGCTTCCAGGCTGGCGAGTTCCGCCGCCACGCTGCTGACCGGCCCGGCCCCGTCCATCACCTCGGCCACCGCGCTGCGGCCCGCCATTTCGCCGACGTCCTGATTGAAATAGCCGATCAGAACCTGCTTTTCGATGGAGACCTGCCCGGTGTCGGGCAGTTCCTCGCCCGTGATCATGCGGAACAGCGTGGTCTTGCCCGCACCGTTGGGACCGACCAGCCCGACCTTCTCCCCCCGGTTCAGCGCTGCGGAAGCCTCAAGAAAAAGGATGCGGTGGCTGTTGTGTTTGCTGACGTTTTCAAAGCGGATCATGGCAGGCGGAGTTCCGTGACGTAGGGTCGCCCCTTATGCCACAGGATGTGCGGTGCGGCAGAGTCCTGATTGCGGGCCGCGCGCCACGGCGAAGGGGCCTTCCCGGCCCCTTCCCGCATCCCCGGCCAAGGGCCGGCGGCCCTTGGAACCCGTACCGTCCGGTGGTTGTGAATCCGCACGCTCGAAACGCAGAAACGGATTGCGGGACTCGGCATACGAATGTACGATTCGCTGTCCCCGGATCTTCGGACCCGCGGGCGCCGAAGCGGCCGAACGGTTGGGTTGCCGCCCTTCCGTCCGGCCTGACCACAATCCGTCACCGCTTAAGGAAAGCCCGGATCATGGCTACCAACGACGATAACACAACCGTAACCGTATCCCGCCGTTCTTTATTAGGGGCCGCCACGGCGGCCCCGGTCCTGGCCGCCCCACTTGCGGCGGCGGAGGAGGGTCTGTCCCCCGACTCCGCCCTGCGCCGTGCCTGGACCCAGGCCGCCTATGACGCGGCGGCTTTGCGCCGCGACGCCAACCGCCTGCGCACCGCCCTGACCCGCCGCATCGGCCCCCGCGCCGTGACGTTGGGGATGGTGCAGCTTCCCGACGGCCAGACCTTCCCCATCCGGATTTCCACCACCAACGAGTTCTACCGCCTCCTGCGCCTGATCCCGGTGCCCGACCAGCCGGCGATGCAGGCGGCCTTCCCCGCCGTTCAGGACGCGGTATCCGCCACGAAAAAACGCTGGGACACCGAAGCGGCCCGCTGCGGCCTCCCCACCCTGGACCACCACGCCAACGCCGCCCACGACCGCGCGAAGGCGCTGCTGGCACGGTTGCTGCCGGTGGTGGAAAGCGTGTAGGGGGGGCTTTTGGGGAGATGCGCTTCCCCCGTCACTCTGGGAGTGGCGGGGGAGGGTGTTTGGTGGGAAGGGGCTTTGCGCCAAAAGCGGAAATTGATCTCCCGTAATCTAACAGGGCGCGGAAAAAGGCTATGCCCGGCTGGCCGGTCGTGATTCTCTCATTTCGTAGAGAATGAGGCCGGCGAGGGGGCGATGCGGGGTTCGGACGAACGCAGCGAGGGTCTGTTCAGCTACGTGAGCTGTGAGGCTCGGGTTCCGGCCAACCACCCGTTGCGGGCGATCCGGGCCATCGTGGATGAAGCGCTGGAGGTGATGTCGCCAGCCTTCGAGGGTCTGTACTCGAAGATCGGGCGGCCGTCGATCGCACCGGAGAAGCTGCTGCGGGCGCTGCTGCTCCAGGCCTTCTACTCGGTGCGCTCGGAACGCCAGTTGATGGAGCAGCTTGATTACAACCTGCTGTTCCGCTGGTTCGTCGGGCTGTCGATGGACGCCCCGGTGTGGGACGTGACGGTCTTCACCAAGAACCGTGAGCGTTTGCTGGCGGGGGATGTGGCGGCCACGTTCCTGGCCACCGTGCTGGATCAGCCGCGGGTCAAGGCGCTGCTGTCGGACGAGCACTTCTCGGTGGACGGCACGCTGATCGAGGCGTGGGCCAGCGTGAAGAGCTTCCGGCCCAAAGATGGCAGCGGTGAGCCGCCGGGGCCGGGCCGCAACGGCGAGCGCGACTTTCACGGTGAGAAACGGTCCAACGAAACGCATGCCTCCACAACCGATCCCGAGGCGCGTCTCTACCGCAAGGGCAACGGGCAGCCGGCGAAGCTGGCCTTCATGGGCCACGCGCTGATGGAGAACCGCCATGCTCTGGTGGTGGATGTCCGGCTGACGGCGGCTACGGGCTTGGCCGAACGCGAGGCGGCGGTGTCGATGGTCGAGGCCATCTCCGGCTGCCACCGCATCACGCTGGGCGCCGACAAGGCTTACGACACCAAGGATTTCGTGGCGAACATGCGCCGCCTGGGCGCCACCCCGCACGTTGCCCAGAACACCAGCAACCGCCGCTCAGCCATTGATGGCCGGACCACCCGTCACCCCGGCTATGCCGTGTCCTTGCGCATCCGCAAGCGGATCGAGGAGGTCTTCGGCTGGATCAAGGGGGCGGGGCTGCGCAAGACCCGTCACCGCGGCACCGCCCGCGTCGGTTGGATGTTCACGCTGACTGCCGCCGCCTATAACCTGATCCGTCTGCCCAAGCTGCTGACAACGGCATAATCATCCCGGAGTCCGCCTGAATGGCGGCTCCAGGAGCCTGAGGGCGCGGAAAAAGGCGCCATCCAGACCAAAACAGGCCCCGAAAACACCATTTCCAAGCTTCAGCGGAGACAATGCCACCGCATCGGTCCGTTTTTCCGCGCCCTGCTAAAGCCCGAAATGGGCTTAAACAGTCTGGCTGCTTTCAGAGTCGAAACGAAGACACCGGATATTTCGCTAAGTAGTAACTACAGATAAGTCCGATAAAAAGGCAGGTAGTCAGAAATTCATAAAATACAACATTTTATTACCTGTCCAGATGCATCGGTATATAAAGCAAAATTTTCCGTACTACTGTTGATAATGGCAATGGCGGACTGCATTGATTGGATATCCATTTCTTGTTGCAGTAATATATTTTCATTGCAACAGAATTTGCTTCCAATACCAAATAAAATTTTGTTAAATTCAATGCGCTTAAATTCATTTATCACTATAATTTTTCTTCTGTGAAATGATTTCACCATCTCAAAGTATCTTGGAGTGTGATTTTTTGAATCAAATTTTTTCCAATTTTCCATGATGTATTTTTCCAACTCTAATTTAACAAAATATTGAAAATATTTTTCAAAAATAAACATAAACAATCTTGCTAATGAAATATATGTGGCATCTGTTGCCTCAATATAGCCCTCAAATGTTATCTTAATGTTTGCGGACTCCACATCATCTAGCAAAAGAACCACCCGAAGCGGGCGATTATTGATTGGCGAGATCGATCGCAAAAGTGCCTCGCCACTTTTCACATCTTCCGGTTTTATAGTCTCCCATGGATCAAAATAATCGCGAGAGAGCCTGAAAAAATTCTGGTAAATATCCGAAAGAATGAATTTAGTTGCCTGAATCGAGTGAAGGCAAAATCTCTCTACTTCCCAGTTGTTATGGTAGAGTCGATACTCACGAACATATTTAATTTGCACGCCATCTGAACCAATCATTTGCTCTGCATCAATATCTGCGCTGAAATCAGGTCTATCTGTAAAGGGAAACATCGGAGAAATTGTAATCTCTGTACCGCCTGAAAAACTTATGCGCGTAGCTGCATTGTCTCGAATCCTTGCAACTGTAATTTGATCATGCTTTTTATCATTTACGATTTCATTTAATGTCTTACATACGTCATAGCCAATTACCGTACCGGGTATAATTTTCTTTTCCTCAATTTCGTGCGCCAGATTGAAGAGATGAGCATATAATTCTGGAGCTGTTGCGGTCAGTTCATAGAATAGTGTCCCGTTCAAAAGCTGGGTTGGAAAGAATGGGAAATATGCCTTTGCCTTTCCAGAAAAATAGCGACTCACCATATTTTGATTAGCACTCTGCAATACAAAAGTTTCCGCCATATCTTTTGCACAATAGTCAAAACACTCCCTACACCCACTCAATATATCACCAACTTTCTGACCAATAAAAGCAATATCCGCATCATTTTTTTGTGAATAATCTATTTCACTATGGAGATTGTTGTGCTTTAAAAGTGAAAATGCAAGTTTTTGCTTAATGTCATCTGCGCGTTTCATAATATATTCCTGCAGACAAATCTAAAATTGATGTTAATTTAATAATTAATTAATTTTTTATTTGATATGGGCATAGCAATAACTCCTGTTCTCTAACTTGATGATGAATATCATAATTATGATACAATAAAATTATATCCTACAAAAGTCCGTTCTTAGCCCTGTCGCGACGGTACCTGATAAGCTGCCCGCCGTAAGGCTGTCCTCTCACTACTCCGTCGCGCTCCGTCGGCAGCCAAGTGCGTGGTGAAATTTCATACAATCGGCAACGGTGCACTATTCTCGACAGACGGCAGTCCCAATGCCATCCTTTCAACGGTCTGTTACGGAGATATGCCAATGCCGAGCATTGATTTCAGCCTTCTGACACCGCGAGAGCGTCTTGATCTGGCTGATGATTTGTTGGGCAGCTTGAGTGAAGCTGATGTTCCCCTGTCGGCGGAGTCGAAGGCTGAGATTGACCGACGCAATGCCACTTTCGCCGAAACCCGCGCCCATGCCGTTCCCTGGGCGGAGGTCCGCGCCCGGCTGCGTTCGGGCACCCCGTGAGCCTTCCCGTTTTCTTCCTGCCGGGCGCCGAAGCCGATCTGCGCGAGGCACAGTCATAGTCTGACAGCCGGGTCTTTGACTTGGGGAACCGTTTCTTTTCAGCGATTGATGCCACGGTCGCCCGGATCGGGGTGAATCCGTTGCATTTTCCCGTAGTCCACGCGGGAATTCGCCAAGCGTTGGTGCGCCACTTTCCCTACGCGCTTTATTTCCGCATCGAGCCGGAGGGGGTTCGTGATGATCTGCGCCCACACCAGCCGCAAACCCTCCACTTGGCAAGGGCGGGTGTACGGTGTGATCTCCCTGACGGCCCTCACCGCCGCTCCGCCGCCGCGATCCGCCGCTTGGCGAGGGCGCGGTGAAGCTTCATCCGGTCGGCGACGGTGCGCAGCCGGCCCCTCACGCCGGGAGCGAACAGATTGTCGAGGTTGCGCCCGAACATCTCCCAGCTTCGCACCGGGCCGGTGTCCAGGTGCAGGAAGAACGAGCGCGGATACCACCCCACGCCGCCGCGCTTCATCTCCAGCGCCTTCAGGTGCGCGTCGGGCAGGCGGGAGGCGAAGGACACGTCCAGCGCCTTGCCCAGAAGGTGCTGGCTGTGCTCGGCAACGCCAAGGCTCTTGCTCGCCAGCATCGCGTTGGTTTCGGGGGTGCGGAAGGCCGACAGAATCGTCGCCTTGTTCTGGCCCACCGCGTCCATGATGTCGGCCAGGAAATCCAGCGTCCCCACATCCACCGGGCCGGTCTTGTTCGCCCGGTGGTCGCGCAGGAATTTCCCCAGATCGGCCATGGCGTCGGGCAGCGGACCGGACGCATCGCGGTAGGGGCCGTCGAAGGTCTCGCCCGTGTTCTGGTTGCGTAACGACAGGCGGCGCGGGGTGGACGGCAGCGCCAGGGCGGGGGACGGCAGCAGCAGCAGGACACCGCAGCCCATCAGCAGTTCCCGGCGTTTCACGAGCATCGAGCACATGGACCGGGACTCTCGGTCATGACAGGCCGGCTGTCAACCCATGGACAACACCAAAAAGGAGACGGGCGCCGGTGATGGCCGGCGCCCCTGGTTCCGTCTTACGCCACCGTGTCCACCAGCAGGATTTCCGCATCCTCCACCGCGGTGATGGTCAGGGACGGCTCGTCCTCGATGGCCGCGCCGTCGCGCAAGCCCATAGGCTGGCCGTTCAGCGTCACCGCCCCCTTGGCCACGGCCAGATAACCGCAGCGGTCCGGCGCCATGGCGTGGGTGATGGTCTGCCCCGCCTTCAGGGTGGCGCCCAGAACCGCGGCGTTCTGGTTGATGTGGAGCGCACCCGCCGCCTCGTCCTCCGGGCGGCCGGAGGCGAGGGGGACCAGCTGGCCCGCCCGCTCGTCCTTGGGGAACTGGCGGTTGGCCCAGCGCGGGGTGTGGCCGCGGGCGTCGGTGCGGATCCAGATCTGGTAGATCAGCGCCGGCTCCGCGTCCAGATTGTATTCGGCGTGCACGATCCCCGATCCGGCGGACATCACCTGCACGTCCCCGGCCTCGGTGCGGCCACGGTTGCCCAGATGATCCTCGTGGGTGATGGCGCCCTCGCGGACATAGGTGACGATTTCCATGTCGCGGTGCGGGTGGGGCGGAAAGCCGGTGCCGGGCAGGATGATGTCGTCGTTCCACACCCGCAGCATCCCCACCCCCATGCGCGCGGGGTCGTGGTAGTCGGCGAAGCTGAAATGATAGCGGGCCTTCAGCCAATCGGCGTCGAAACGGCCAAGGCGGTCGAAGGGGCGAAGCTCGATCATGTCAGTGGTTCCTTACCCGAGGCGGCCGCGGCCATGGGGGGCGTCGAGGTCGAGCGCCGGTCCCTTGGGCACGATGGCCGTGGGATTGATCTGGGTGTGGCTGGCGTAATAATGCCGCTTGATGTGGTCGAAATGGACGGTCCCGGCGATGCCCGGAACCTGATAGAGATCCCGCAGATACCCCGACAGGTGCGGGTAATCGGCGATGCGGCGCAGGTTGCACTTGAAATGCCCCACATACACCGCGTCGAACCGCACCAGCGTGGTGAACAGGCGCCAATCCGCTTCGGTGATGCGGTCCCCCAGCAGATAGCGGCGGGTGGACAGCCGGGCGTCGAGATCGTCCAGGGTGGCGAACAGCGCGTCGAACGCCGCCTCGTACTTGTCCTGGGCGGTAGCGAAGCCGGCCTTGTACACCCCGTTGTTCACCCGGTCATAGATGACGGTGTTCAGGGCGTCGATCTCGCCGCGCAGATCCTCGGGGTAGAGATCCACCGACGCATCGCCGACGGCGTTGAAGGCGCTGTTGAGCATCCGCAGGATGTCGGCGGATTCGTTGCTGACGATGGTGCCGTTTTCCTTGTCCCACAGCACCGGCACCGTCACCCGGCCCGTGTAGTCCGGCTCCGCCCGCGTGTAGACCTCGTGCAGGAAGCGGGCGTTGTTCACCGGGTCCGATCCCTCGGGGATGACCCAGCCGTGCTCGCGCATCAGCGGATCGACCACGGTGACGGAAATCACATCGTCCAGCTTCTTCAGCGCGCGGGCGATCAGCGTGCGGTGCGCCCACGGGCAGGCGTAGGAGACATAGAGGTGATAGCGCCCGGCTTCCGCCGGAAACGGTGTGGAACCGTCGTCGGACACCCGGTCGCGGAACTGGGTATCGGGCCGGACAAAGGCGCCCCCGGTGGTCGAGGTGTCGTACCAGCGGTCATGCCAACGGCCGTCGATCAGCAAGCCCATCGGGAGCCTCCTTTGTGAAAGAGAAGAGGGATCAGGCGGTCAGCTTGCCCGCGATTTCCGCCACGTGGCGGCCCTGATAGCGCGCACCGTCCAGATCCGCCGCCGAGGGCTGGCGCGAGCCGTCGCCGCCGGCGATGGTGGAGGCGCCATAGGGCGAACCGCCCTTCACCTCGTCCACGCCCATCTGACCCTGGAAGGAATAGGGCAGGCCGACGATCACCATGCCCAGGTGCAGCAGGACGATGTGGGTGCTGAGGATGGTGCTTTCCTGCCCGCCGTGCTGGGTGGCGGTGGAGGTGAAGGCGCTGCCCACCTTGCCGTTCAGCGCGCCGCGCGCCCACAGGCCGCCGGTCTGGTCGAGGAAGTTCTTCATCTGCGCCGCCATGTTGCCGTAACGGGTCGGCGTGCCGATGATGATGGCGTCGTAACCGGGCAGCTCGTCCACGGTGGCCACGGGGGTGGGATCGTCCTTGTAATGGGCCTTGACGCGGATTTCTTCCGGCACGGTCTCGGCCACGCGCTTCACCGTCACCTCGGTGCCGGGCACCGACGCGGCACCCTCGGCAACCGCCTGGGCCATCGTCGCGATGTGACCGTAGCTGCTGTAGTACAGCACCAGAACCTTGGCCATCCCTGTTCCCCTTTCGGTGTGGGTTCCGGCGGCGGTGTGCCGCCGGTTGGTGACCTAGAAGTAATGCATTGAAGGCGTCCCGGTAATCCGGCAGGGTGGCATTTCATTGTTCTCCGCAGCGGAACAGTCCGATGGACCGTCTCGACGACATGCTGGCCTTCATCAAGGTGGTGGACGCCCGCAGCTTCACCGCCGCCGCCGACCGTTTGAACCTGTCGAAATCGGTGGTGTCGCGGCGGGTGGCCGATCTGGAAAACCGGCTGGGCGCCCGGCTGCTCAACCGCACCACCCGCCGTCTCAGCCTGACCGAGGTGGGGCAGGCGTTCTATGACCGCTGCCAGCGCATTCTGGCCGACCTGGAAGAGGCGGAGCAGGCGGCCTCCGACCTTCAGGCGTCGCCGCGGGGGCGGCTGAAGCTGGCCGCGCCGCTGTCGTTCGGCATCCAGCATCTGGCCCCGGCCATCACCGCCTTCATGGCCCAGCACCCGGCCATCGAGGTGGATGTGGAACTGAACGACCGTTACGTCGATCTGGTGGACGAGGGGTTCGACATGGCGGTGCGCATCGGGCGGCTGCGCGACAGCTCGCTGATCGCCCGCCGGCTGGCCCCGTCTCGCCGGGTGCTGGTGGCCAGCCCCGCCTATCTGGACCGCGAAGGCACGCCCGAGGCGCCGGAGGATCTGGCCCATCACCGCTGCCTGCTCTACACCAACACCCCCGCCGCCGAACAATGGCAGTTCCGCGTGGGGACCGAGGTGAAATCGGTGCGGGTGTCGGGGGTTCTGCGGGCCAACAACGGCGACCTGCTGATGGCCGCCGCCATGGCGGGGCAGGGGATCGCGGTGCTGCCCACCTTCATGTGCGGGCAGGCGGTGGAGGCGGGGGCGCTGCGCTGCCTGCTGTTCGATTGCTACGTGTCGGAATCGGCGGTCCATGCCGTCTATCCGCAGAACCGCCACCTGTCGTCCAAGGTGCGGGCGCTGGTGGCGTTCCTGGCGGCCCGCTTCGGGCCGGAACCGTACTGGGACGCGGGGCTGCCGGCGGCGGTGACCCGCCCCGCCGCCGCCCGGGCCGTCACGGAGTGAGCCAGCGCTCCAGCGCCGCCAGAAGCTCCACCTTGGGCACCGGTTTGGACAGGTAATCGTCCAGGCCCGATTGCAGGCACCGGTCGCGGTCCTCCGGGTCGGCGTGGGCGGTGACGGCGATGATCGGCATCTGCCCGCGCCCGCCGGGCAAGGACCGGATGGCGGCGGTGGCGGCCATCCCGTCCATACCGGGCATGGCGATGTCCATCAGCACCGCTTCGGGCGGTTCCGCCGCGTCGGCCACCATGCGCACCGCCTCTTCCCCGCTGGCGGCGAGCTCGATCGTGAATCCGGCCTTTCCCAGCACAGCCCCGGTGACCATGCGGTTGGTGGGGCTGTCGTCCACCACCAGCAGCCGCCCGCCGCGGTGCTGCGCCCATGACGACAGCCGGTCCAGCCGGCTGCCGCCGGCCACGGCGGATGGAACCGCCGCCGGGGCGCAGGGCTGGGGGCAGACCGAACAGACCGGGTTTTCCTTGTCCTGTTCTTGGGCCATGGCCGCCATCTGACGGGCCGAGGCCAGCAGCGCCGCCTGTTCCGCGGTCAGCCCGGTGGCGGCCAGCCGGTCCAACACCCCCACAAGGGCCATGACCGGCGAAGCGCCCCGCTTCACGCACTCATTCTCGCCGGGGCCGCCGCTGCCGCAGGACAGGGATCCCCCCTGCGGACGCCGTGGCTGGGGGGAGGGCAGGGAGGCGAGAGGCGACAGGTTGAGAGTGAAACCCTCGTCCAGCCGGACGGCCTTCAGCCGCAGACGCCCCACGGTGACGGTCTCCAGCGGTTCCCCCGTCTGCACCACCCGCAGGCAACGGTCCAGCAGAACGGGGTCGGTACCGAAAAGGTCGCTGGCGGTCCGGCCGGGCAGGGTGGCGTGATCCACCCCCAGCAGGCGCCCGGCGGCGGGGTTGGCCAGCCGGCATTCGAAATCCCGGATGGTCCCGTCATTCCCGGTCACGGGGCAGAAGGCCATCATCCCATCGGTGGAACCGGCCAGCACACCGGACAACAATGCCTCGCTGCGTTCCAGCCGGCGGCGCGCGTCCTCCCGCTCGGTCACGTCCAACTCCTGCACCAGGATCACCGTGCGGCCGGTGGCGGGGTCCAGGGTGCGCCGCAGATAGAGATCGTGGTGGCGTGCCCCCCGCTGGGTCATCACCTCCGCGGTCAGGCGGGTGGTCTCACCGTCACTCAGGGCGACCAGCGCGGCTTGCGCGGCGGTCCGGTTGCGCACGTGATCCAGCAGCGGCGGCTTGATCCCCAGGGCCAGGATGGCCGCGGGATTTTGAATCAGACAGTCGCCATCCTGGGTGTAGACGGAAATCGCCAACGGCGTCTGACGGAACGCCTCGGTCCAGCGCAGCGCCTCCAACCCCAAATCCACCTGGGGCGGCGCGGCGGCGGCGGTGACGCGCATGGCGATGCGGCCGTCGGCCAGTTTCTCGCCCCGGCATTCGCACTGGATGGTCTTGGGACGCCCGCGGGGATACAGGGTCCACAGATCATAGACCACCTGTCCCTGGCGCAGCCGTTCCCCCATGTCAAGGAGACGGGCGCGGGCGGCGGGGCTGAGGGTGGCGAAATCGCGCTCCAGCAACTCGTCGCGGGAATCCGCCTCCCAGAACTCCACGGCGGCCGGGTTCGCATCCACCATGCAGAAGCGGTCGAGATCGAACAGCCAGCTTGCCAGCGAGGCATGACTTATGCCGTCGCACAGGTTGATCCGACCTTCGGCTCCATTCAGGAGGATGTGCATGCTGCTCGTCCGACCGTCACGCATTCGCAAATTGCACTGCAGTTTGGCGCTGCACCCTGAGAAAGTGAACCTTTTCCGGGTGCGGATCGCCCCGCACGGTCATGAGAAGCAATTGCGGGGCCAACCCGGCCCACAGCGTGGACGTGACTGTTGGACGGACGGCGGCGTGACCGCTATCCTGTTCCGTATGGACGCTGGGCTGATGGGAAGGATGAATGGGAATGGGCGGGATCGGACGTCTGTGGGTGATGCTCGCCGGTCTGGGCGGGGCGGTGGCCGTGGGGGCCGGAGCCTATGCCAACCACGCCCTTGCCGGGGCGGAGCACGAACAGGCGCGGGCCTGGATGACGCTTGCCAGCCAATACCAGCTTTGGCACGCGCTGGCTCTGGTTGCCGCCGCGGTGCTGGCGGAGCGCGCGGCGGGGGTGGCCCGTCTGGTGGTGCGGCTGTCGGGGTGGCTGTTCCTGGCGGGCAGCCTGCTGTTCTGCGGCACCTTGTACGCCCTGGCCTTGGGGATCGCCCTGCCTATGGGAAACACGGCCCCGGCGGGGGGATCGTCGATGATTGCCGGATGGGCGCTGCTGGCGCTGGGCGCCCTGGTGCCCGGATGGACGGCGAAGCGGCGCTGAACCGCCGCCGTCACGCCCAAGCACCGTCACGCCTAAGCACCGTCACGCCCGAGCACCGTTCCGGCTGGCCGGTATCAGCAGGGGGCGGCGGCGATCGGCTGTTCGTCGGCGTCACCGCCGCCCGGCGTTCCCGTCGCGCAGTACAGGGAATGGAGCGTTCCCATGACCGCGGTCGCTTCACCGCCGCTCAATGAATAATAGATGTTCTGTGCGCTGCGGCGGGTACGGACCAGCTTGTCCCGGCGCAGGCGCGCCAGATGCTGCGACAGCGCGGACTGACTGAGGCCGACAAGCCCTTCCAACTCGCCAACGGATTTTTCCCCCGTCGAGAGGTAGCACAGAATCAGAAGGCGGCGTTCGTTGCTCATGGCCTTCAAAAGAGTGCTTGCCTTGCGCGCGTTGGCCTGCAAATCCTCAATCTTCATCGATCTGCTTTCGTCGTGCTGTTGCCGGTCCTCAGATGCTATCTGGGGAGATAACTCGAGGCGGGCCGTGAGCGGTCATACCACACAATCAACTGGTCGTACCATACCGTTACGAAAAGTCCCCCGATCTGTCTATTAGGGATCTCCGTAATAGGGAACGCTGATGGGTGGTGCCGGAACCTTCGGGAAAATGTGATGCCGGGTCAGACAGATGTGCGGGATTGTCCGCCTCTGCCGCGCGCTTTACCATCCGTAAAACTAATTACGGGTTTTCCGAAAGAGAGGTTGGCGGTCATGGCCAGACACATCCTGGATGCCAAGGGGCTGTTGTGCCCCCTGCCGGTCCTGCGCGCGCGCAAGGCTTTGAAAAATCTGAGCGTCGGCGACGTTCTGGCGGTGGAGGCGACCGACCCCGCGGCCCCCCGCGACTTTGCCGCCTTTTGCGAGACCACGGGCAACCGCCTGACCGCGAGCACGCGCGATGATGGCGTCCACCTGCTGGAGATCGAGCGTCTGACCTGAGCCGCCGGTACGCGGCCTTCCGCGTCACGGCAACCGGGAGGCGTGCGGCGATCCGTACCCGCAATCTTCCTGTACTTTTAAAGGCGGAAGGGGAAGAATGACGGAGGGAAATGCTCTCGCAAAACAAACGATAACGACGATACATGCAGACCACACTGTTCACCCACCCGGCGTGCCTGGAGCACGACACGGGGCTGGGGCACCCGGAATGCTCCGACCGCTTGAAGGCCGTCCTGTCGGCGTTGGAGTCCGAGGATTTCTACCTTCTGGACCGGCAGGAAGGCCCCCCCGCCACGGTGGAGCAGATCGCCCGCGCCCACCCCATGGAGCACATCGAGGCGGTGCGGGCCATGACGCCCGAGGCCGGCCACCATCATGGCGTGGACGATGACACGGTGGTGTCCGCGGGGTCGTGGAACGCAGCGCTGCACGCCGCGGGTGCGGTGATCGCGGCGGTGGATGCGGTGGCCACCGGCCATTCCCGCAACGCCTTCTGCGCCGTGCGCCCGCCGGGGCATCATGCGGAACGGGCCAAGGCCATGGGGTTCTGCCTGTTCAACAACGTGGCCGTCGGTGCCTACCACGCCCGCGCGGTCCACGGGCTGCAGCGGGTGGCGGTGATGGATTTCGACGTCCATCACGGCAACGGCACCCAGGACATCTTCCAGTCCGATCCCGACATGCTCTATTGCTCCACCCACCAGTCGCCGCTGTACCCCGGCACCGGCGATCCGGCGGAAAAGGGCGATTACGGCAATTGCGTCAACGCCACCCTCCCGGCGATGGCGGGCAGCCCGGAATTCCGCCACGCCATGAGTCATGTGATCCTGCCGGCCATCGACCATTTCAAGCCGGACCTGATCATGATCTCGGCGGGGTTCGACGCCCATTCCCGCGATCCCATGGCCGGTCTGCACCTGATCGACGACGATTTCGTCTGGGCCACCCGCAAGCTGGGTGACCTGGCGCGTACCCATTGCGGGGCGCGCATCGTCTCGGTCCTGGAAGGGGGATACAACCTTCGGTCGCTTGCATCGGCCTGTGCTGCCCATGTGCGCGAGCTGATGGCGGCCTGACCGGCCCCGCAGACCGGTAAAAAACCCGTTTCGGACGGTGTGCCCGCCCATGGCACGCCGTCCGGGCTTGCGTTGGGTGGGGGGGAAGTCCTACTTTCCGGGACGATACGATCACAACGGAACCGTCATGTCCGACACCCCGCCGATCCCCGCCGACATCGCAGCGCTCAGCTTCGAAGACGCCCTGGCCGAGCTGGAGCGCATCGTCCGGCAGCTTGAAGAGGGACGCGGGCGGCTGGACGACGCCATTTCCTCCTATGAGCGGGGCACCGCGCTGAAGCGCCATTGCGAGGCGAAGCTGCGCGAGGCCCAGGAAAAGGTGGACAGGATCACCATGGCCGCCGACGGCTCCGTCGGGACGGAACCTGCCCGCATCGGCTGAGAGCTTCACGTGATCACCCCCTTGGATTGACGAGCATGGACGAAACCAGTTTCAAGGCGGCGCTGGCCGAAGCGGCGGAAGCGGTCGAAACCGTGATGGGCCGCCTGCTCCCTCTGCCCGATCTGGTGGAGGCCCGCCTGTTCGAGGCCATGCGCTATGGCGCCTTGGGCGGCGGCAAGCGGCTGCGCCCGTTCCTGGTGCTGTCCAGCGCCGGGCTGTTCGGGGTCAACCCCGACTGCGCCCTGCGCGTGGGTGCGGCGGTGGAGATGCTCCACAGCTATTCCCTGATCCATGACGATCTGCCGGCCATGGATGACGGCGAGTTGCGCCGCGGGCGCCCGACGGTCCACCGGGAATTCGACGAGGCGACGGCCATCCTGGCCGGCGACGCCCTGCTGACCTATGCGTTCGAGGTGCTGGCCGATCCCGCCACCCACGAAGACCCCAACGTGCGGTGCCAGTTGGTGGCGGCGCTGGGCAAGGCGGCGGGGGCTCACGGCATGGTGGGCGGGCAGATGCTCGACCTGATCGCCGAGCACGAGACGTTCGACATGACCGCCATCACCCGGCTGCAGCGGATGAAGACCGGCGACCTCATCGCCTTTTCCTGCGAGGCCGGGGCCATTCTGGGCAGGGCGTCGCCGCCCCAGCGGCTGGCGTTGCGCGCCTATGCCCACGATCTGGGGCTGGCGTTCCAGATCGTGGACGACCTCCTCGACGTGGAAGGGACGGAGGCCGAAACGGGCAAGACCGTCGGGCGCGACGCCGATGCCGGCAAGGCGACGTTCGTGTCGATCCTGGGCCGTGAGCGCGCCCGTGCCCAGGCCGGGCTTCTGGCCGCGCAGGCGGCGCAGCATCTGGAAATCTTCGACGGCCGGGCCGGCCTTTTGAAGGCCGTGGCCGATTTCGTCGTTCACCGCCGGTCCTGACGGGCCCACGGGTGACAGGGAGGCTTTGACCAGCGTGACCGCGACCAGCAAGACGCCGCTCCTCGACCGCGTGCGCACCCCCGCCGACCTGCGGGGATTGAAACCGGACCAGCTTCGCCAGCTTGCCGACGAACTGCGCATTGAGACCATCGACGCCGTGTCCGTGACCGGCGGCCATCTGGGCGCAGGGCTGGGCGTGGTCGAATTGTCGGTGGCGCTGCATTACGTGTTCAACACCCCCGACGACCGGCTGATCTGGGACGTGGGGCACCAGTGCTACCCGCACAAGATCCTGACCGGGCGGCGCGACCGCATCCGCACCCTGCGCCAGGGCGGCGGGCTGTCGGGCTTCACCAAGCGGTCGGAAAGCGGCTATGACCCCTTCGGCGCCGGCCACAGCTCCACCTCCATCTCCGCCGGGCTGGGGATGGCGGTGGCCCGCGACATCAAGCAGGCGGGCAACCACGTGGTCTGCGTCATCGGCGACGGCGCCATGAGCGCCGGCATGGCTTATGAGGCCATGAACAACGCCGGGTCGATGAACAGCAAGCTGATCGTCATTCTGAACGACAACGACATGTCCATCGCCCCGCCGGTGGGGGCGATGAGCGCCTATCTGTCGCGGCTGATCTCGTCCAAGCCGTACCTCAGCCTGCGCCATCTGGCCAAGGACATCGCCGGCCAGCTTCCCCGCCCGCTGCGCACCGCCGCCCGCCGGGCGGAGGAATACGCCCGCGGGCTGGTGACCGGCGGCACCCTGTTCGAGGAGCTGGGATTCTATTACGTCGGCCCCATCGACGGGCACAATCTGGACCACCTGCTGCCGGTGCTCCAGAACGTCCGCGACGCCCAGGACGACAAGCCGGTCCTGATCCACGTGGTGACCAAGAAGGGCAAGGGCTACGCCCCGGCGGAAGCGTCGGCGGACAAGCTGCACGCGGTCGCCAAGTTCGACGTGATCACCGGTGCCCAGGCCAAGCCGAAATCGAACCTGCCGACATACACCCGCGTGTTCGCCGACGCCCTGATCCGCGAGGCGGAAGCGGACGAGCGGGTTCTGGCCATCACCGCCGCCATGCCGTCGGGCACCGGGCTGGACCTGTTCGCCCAGCGGTTTCCCGACCGCTGCTATGACGTGGGCATCGCCGAGCAGCACGCGGTGACCTTCGCCGCCGGGCTGGCGACCGAGGGATTCAAGCCGTTCTGCGCCATCTATTCCACCTTCCTCCAGCGCGCCTATGACCAGTTGGTCCATGACGTGGTGCTCCAGCACCTGCCGGTGCGCTTCGCGCTCGACCGCGCCGGGCTGGTGGGGGCCGACGGGGCGACCCACGCCGGGGCCTTCGACGTCGCCTATCTCGGCTGCCTGCCCGACATCGTGCTAATGGCGGCGGCGGACGAGGCGGAGCTGATGCACATGGTGGCGACACAGGCGGCCATCGACGACCGTGCCTCGGCCCTGCGCTATCCCCGCGGCGAGGGCATGGGCGTCACCCTGCCCGAACGGGGCAGCGTGCTGCCGTTGGGCCGGGGCCGGGTGCTGACCGAGGGGTCGAAGGTCGCCATCCTCAGCTATGGAACCCGTCTGGGCGAGTGCCTGAAGGCGGCCCAGGATCTGGGCGCCCGCGGCCTGTCCACCACCGTCGCCGACGCCCGCTTCGCCAAGCCCCTGGACGAGGATCTCATCCGCCGTCTGGCTTTGGAGCATGAGGTGTTGATGACGGTGGAGGAGGGGTCGGTCAATGGCTTCGGCGGACTGGTCCTGCATTTCCTGGCCCGTGCCGGATTGCTGGATCACGGGCTGAAGATCCGCCCGCTCACGCTGCCCGACCGCTTCCAGGATCACGACACCCCGGCGCAGCAGTACGACGATGCGGGGCTGAGCGCCAACGGCATCACCGCCGCCGCTTTGGCGGCGTTGGGCCTGGGCGAACCCTCCCTCATCGGGGTTCGGGCGTAAGGGGTGCCGCATAGGAAATAGGCCGTTCCATTGCATTGCACCATGCAAAAGGTATAGCCGGAATTTGGTAAGGGAAATAACGCTCGACCATCTGGAGCCCGGCTCCGCCGATCATTAAGATCCCGATTATCAGGCTGCATCGGGGCGTGCTGCCTGCGGCGGAGCAGGGGAGTGGTATCGCGTGGGCCTTCCGCAGCCAAATTTCCGGCATACCGGGTTGGATCTGTCCGATCCCGCCCTTCTGCTGTCCATTCTGGACCTGATGCCCACGCCGGCCCTGGTGGCCGAATGGCCGTCCCGCCGCATCCTGTGCGTCAACGCCGCGGCGGAAGATGCCTTTGGCGGGTGCCTGATGGAACACGCGATTCTCAAGGCATCCGACCCGGTGTTCGGCGCCGTGTGCGCCGACGGGGGCATCGATGCGGTGGGATCGTCGGGACGGCGTGAGCAATGGTCCGCGGTGATCGACCCGGCCACGGATGTCTGCTGGGATCTCGCCTGTTCCCCCCTGACCGGCGGTGGGCGGCAAATCGCCGGGGTGCTGCTGACCGCCCAGGACGTGACCAGCCGCGAGCGTCTGGCCGCGGCGGAAGCCGCTCACGTCCAGGCCGTGAGGGAGGCCAACCACCGGGCCAAGAACACGCTCCAGCTCATCACCAGCCTGCTGACCCTGCAAACCCTGTCCACGCCCCATCCCGACGTGCGGCGGACGCTGCAGGACTGTTGCGGGCGTATCGGCATCATCGCCCAGCTTCATCAGAAGGCCCGGCTGGAGCACGGAGCGCCACGGGTGGATTTCGCCGCCTATCTTCACGACATGGCCAACGACGTGACGGCGGCGGGCCGGGGGTGCCCGGTGGTCACGGAAAGCGATGCGGCGCTGCTGCCGGCGGAAACCGCCGTATCCCTGGCCCTGATCATCAACGAGCTGGTCAACAACGCCGCCCGCCACGCTTATGGTGCGGGGGAGGGGGGCGTGGTGTCGGTCACCTTGCGCGCCGGTGCCGACGGCGGGCGCCAGTTGGTGGTGTCGGACCGGGGGATCGGCATCCCGGCCGAGTGCGACCCGTTCCGCCAGGGGGGCATGGGGTTGAAGATGACGCGCGCCTTCGTATCCCAGCTTCGCGGGCGCATTGCCATCGACCGCACCGGGCCGGGGGTGGCCTTCGTCATCGACCTGCCGGCGCCGTGACCGCCGGCCTGCCGGCCATGACACTGCCGAATTCGGTTGCGCCGCCGGGCGTCCCTGGTCCATCCATGGCCCGGAACGACGGATAAGGGTCTTTTCGGCATGGCGCGGGTTCGGGTCGATGTGGCGCTGGTGGAGCGCGGGCTGGTGGAAAGCCGGGCAAAGGCCCAGGCGATGATCCTGGCCGGGCTGGTCTATTCCGAAACCCGCCGAATCGACAAGGCCGGCGACCTGATCCCCGCCGAAGCGCCCCTGCACATCAAGGGACAGGATCATCCGTGGGTCTCCCGCGGCGGGCTGAAGCTGGTCAAGGGGCTGGACCATTTCGCCATCGATCCCGCCGGTCTGACCGCCATCGACGTGGGGGCATCCACGGGCGGTTTCACCGACGTGTTGCTGTCCCGTGGGGCGGCCAAGGTCTATGCCGTGGACGTGGGGCACGGACAATTGGCGTGGAAGCTGCGCCAGGATCCCCGCGTGGTGGTGATGGAAAAGACCAACGCCCGTCATCTGACCGCCGCGGAAATTCCCGACCCGCTGGATCTGGTGGTGTGCGACGCCAGCTTCATCGGGCTGGAAGTCGTTCTGCCCGCCGCCATGGCCCTGACACGGCCCGGCGCCCGTCTGGTGGCGCTGATCAAGCCGCAATTCGAGGTGGGCAAGGGCCGGGTGGGCAAGGGCGGCGTGGTCCGCGACTCGGCCCTTCACGAGGAGGTGTGCGAGCGCATCCGCACCTGGATCGCCACCCTGCCGGGCTGGGAGGTTCTGGGGCTGACCGACAGCCCCATTCTTGGCCCCGAGGGCAACAAGGAATTCCTGATCGGCGCCCGCCGCTCCCTGGAAGAACCGCTTACCCCTTGAGCGGCTGGCAATAGCCGACCGCGGCCTTGATGCTGTCGCAAAAGCTCTGGGCGGCGGCCTTGTCGGCGAAATGCCCGGCGGTCAGGCGCACGAACGCGCCCTGGCCCGGCACCTCCACCGGGCGATAGGCCGGCTGCAGGCTGGACAGGGGGGCCGCCGCGTGACTCAGCTTCCGCCATCCGTCCGCCGCGTTGCCGTGGTTGCGGTAGGAGGCCAGATGCACCGTGTAGGGGCCGGTGACGGACGCGGCGGGGGCCGCCGCCGTCTTCGGCGGGGCCGGCAGTGCTGCCGGGGCGGCCGGCTGGGTCTGAACCTGCGCCTGTCCCGGCGGTACCGGTACCGGGAGAGCATGCGGGGCCGGAACCGGCGGCGTCAGGCTGGAAGCCACCCCCAGGAAAGCGGCGGCGGCGGGGAGGGTGACGGACATGGGATGCGCCTTTGATCAGCCGTGAGCGTCGAAGAGACACCAGTCTACAGCAACGGCGGCGGCGGGCAATTTTTCCGATCTTTTCTTTGGCGGTGCATCTTCGGTTGTTCGAACGGGGTCGTGTCCCCACCCGTCCGCAACGGAAGGGTCGTGTCCCATTGCGTGGTGTAGGAGCTGTGGGGAACCGGCCCGCCGCAGCGCCCTTCCATGGCTGGCGTAGGCGGGCCGGTTATCCACAGCGGGCGGTCATCGTGGTTCTTCGGTCGAGTCTGGTCACCACAACACAACCTCGACCGAGGGTGACCACGATGACCGACGAGATGATGGCGCTTCGCGCGCTGCTTGAGAAGGGCGCGGATGCCGATGTTCTGCGCGCGATGATCGGCTTCGCCGCCGAGCGGCTGATGGAGTTGGAGGTGCAGGGGCTGACCGGCGCCGGTCATGGCGAACGGTCTGCCGAGCGGCTTGTCCAGCGCAACGGCTATCGGGACCGCGACTGGGAAACCCGGGCGGGGACCGTCGAGCTGCGCATTCCCAAACTGCGCAAGGGCTCCTACTTCCCCGGCTTTCTGGAGCCGCGGCGGATGGCCGAGAAGGCGCTGACGGCGGTGATCCAGGAGGCCTATATCCAGGGCATCTCGACCCGCTCGGTGGACGATCTGGTCCAGGCGATGGGAATGTCCGGCATCTCCAAGAGCCAGGTCAGCCGGTTGTGCGCCGAGATCGACGAGCGGGTGAAGACCTTCTTGGGCCGTCCCATCGAAGGCGATTGGCCCTACCTGTGGCTCGACGCCACCTACGTGAAGGTCCGCCAGAACGGGCGTATCGTCTCGGTCGCCGTCACCATCGCCGTGGCGGTCAACACCGACGGCCGCCGCGAGGTCCTGGGCATGGACATCGGCCCGTCGGAGGCCGAGACCTTCTGGATCGAGTTCCTGCGCAAGCTCAAGCGCCGGGGGCTGAACGGCGTCAAGCTGGTGATCTCCGACGCCCATGGTGGCATCAAGGCCGCCGTCACCCGAGTCTTCCAGGCGACGTGGCAAAGGTGCCGGGTCCATTTCTCCAGGACCGCCCTTGCCCATGCCGGCAAGAGCGGCAGGCGCGTCGTCGCCGCCTTCATCGCCACGGCTTTCGCGCAGGACGATGCGGCATCCGCACGCACGCAGTGGCGGCAAGTGGCTGATCAGGTCCGAACCAAGCTACCCAAGCTGGCGGCGCTGATGGATGAAGCGGAAGAAGACGTCCTGGCCTACATGACCTTTCCCAAGGAGCACCGGGCCAAGCTCCTCTCGACAAACCCGATTGAACGTCTCAACGGCGAGATCAAGCGACGCACCGAGGTGGTCGGCATATTTCCCAACCCGGAGGCGATTACGCGCCTCATCGGTGCCATCCTCCTGGAACAGAACGACGAATGGGCTGTCCAGAGGGCGCGCTACATAACCCTGGAAACCATCGCCCCACTCGGCGATGACCCCCTCGTCAGCCTGCCTGCCGTGGCCGCCTGATCATCCCGGCCAGACCAGCCGGAGACCATGAGCGCCTCTCCGTTCCTACACCACGGCCAGGGACACGATCCGAGCGGCGCTATTACCTCGCCTCCGCCCCGCTCGACGCTGAGACCTTCGCACGCGCCGTCCGTGCCCATTGGGGCATCGAGAACCGGCTGCATTGGATCCTTGATGTCGTCTTCCACGACGACCTCGCCCGCCTGCGCTCCGGGCACGGTCCCCAGAACATGGCCGTCGTCCGGCATATCGCCATGAACCTCGTCCGCCAACCCATCGACAAACACAGTCTCAAGGTTCGACGAAAACGGGCCAATCTCGACCCCGATTATCTCGAAAAGCTCATCCGCCAATCCGGATCCTTAACCTGAAGCGATTCCCCTGCGGTCACGGGCGTGGCGTGGGGGGACTTGGGGGAGGCGCAACCTCGGAAGAATGTCGCTGAAACCAGCCTTATCCAAGAAATTTACCCAAGAAATTGTAATAACTTTCCACAAATTCAACTTATGATAAATCCAACATAGCCCCCATAGCACGGTGGCCCAGATGATCGAGGCCGGCGACTGCCGGCGGTTCCTGGCGCGCAACGGTGTGCTGATCGACCCGCCCGGTTGGCCTGGGTTCTTCGCCATCGCCAACACCGGCCCGGCAACGCTGCTGGCCTGGGGCCATGCGCGCGGCGACGGACGGCGCGCCCTGCTGTCCTTGGAAGGGGCGCGCGATGGCGGCAAGCCGTTCAAGTTTGGTCAGGGATCGTCGCGGGCCGTGATGGTCCCGCTGGCGCTGCTGCGGCGGGCGCCCATGGCGGCGTGAGGGGCGGTGACCGGGGAGCAATGGGCCAACCTGCTTTCCCATTGCTTTCCCATTACCGATTTTCCCATCTGGGGCCACTGCCAACCCCTTGAAAAGATGGTGGGCCCGGCCGGATTCGAACCGACGACAACACCGTTATGAGCGGCGCGTTCTAACCGCTGAACTACAGGCCCTACCGGGAGCGGGAATGTGGCGGGAAAATGAATGGAAAGCAAGGGGGTCGTGCATATTCGGGAACATATCCCGCCACATCTCAACCCCCAGCCGCATCACGCTGCCGGAGTTGTCAGTTTACAAAGAAATAAACCGTCATCAGACACCCGACCACAATCACGAACTTGCGCAGGACCGGGCCGGGAATGCGGCGGGCGACCGATGCACCCACGTACCCGCCGGCCACCGCCGCCACGGTCATGATGATGGCCTCGTGCCAATACACCGCCCCGCCGGCCACGAAGGCCACCACGGCGATGGCGTTCAGGCACCCCGACAACAGCGTCTTCATCCCGTTCATGGCGTTCAGGTCGGTCAGGCCGAACACCCCCAGCAACGCCAGCATCAGGATGCCGATCCCGCCCCCGAAATAGCCGCCGTACACCGCGATCAGAAACTGCAGAACCATCAGGCTGGTCTGGCCCATGGTGAAGTGTTTCCGGGCATAGGCCGATACCGTCGGGCCGGCCGCGAACAGGGCCGTGGCGAACAGCAGGAGCCAGGGCACGATCGCCTCGAACAGCCGCTCCGGCGTCCACAGCAGCAGCAGCGCCCCGGCCAGACCGCCCACAAGGCTGATGCCGATCATCAGCGGCAGGTTGATGGATTGGCCGATGGTCCTCAGCTCCCGCCGGTAGCCGAAGGCGCTGGCCAGGGCACCTGGGGATACCGCGACCGTGCTGGTGGCGTTGGCGTTGACCGGCGGCACCCCGGCCATCATCAGGGCCGGGAACGTCAGAAAGCTGCCGCCGCCGGCCACGGCGTTCAGGGCTCCGGCGGCAAAGGCCGAGACCAGCAAAAGAAGAGTCATCATGGAAAACGCGCCACCGGGCTGGAAAAGAGGAAGGCCCCGCACCGGACATGCGGCCACAGGGACGGCGGACTATGCCGCGCCGGCCCCCGCGGGAAAAGCCCGCAGAGGGGAAGGGCAGGGGCGCCGGCAACCGCCCCCGCCCCCTCTGGCGGCATGGCGGCGGCGGTGATATTTTCCTTGCCCGCCCACCGATGGCATACAGGGCGGTGCATATCGGAAGGGGCCGGCAATGAAGGTGATCGTTTGCGGCGCGGGGCAGGTCGGCTCCAACATCGCCCGCTATCTGGCGCTGGAGGGCAACAGCGTCACCGTCATCGACCAGTCCCCCACGCTGATCCAGAAGCTGCACGATACGCTGGACGTGCAGGCCATGGTCGGTCACGCGTCCTATCCCGACGTGCTGGAAGCGGCGGGAGCGGCGGAAAGCGACATGATCGTCGCCGTCACCCAGACGGACGAGGTGAACATGGTTGCCTGCCAGGTGGCCCATTCCCTGTTCAACGTCCCGACCAAGATCGCCCGCGTGCGCAACCAGTCGTACCTGAAACCCATCTGGTCCGACCTGTTCACCCGCGAGCACCTGCCCATCGACGTGATCATCTCGCCCGAGATCGAGGTGGCCCGCGCCATCGCCCGGCGGCTGCAGGTGCCGGGGGCGGTGGACATGATCCCCCTGGCCGATGGGCGCGTCCGGGTGATCGGGGTGCTGTGCACCGACAATTGCCCGGTGCTCCACACCCCCCTGCGCCAGCTCACCGGCCTCTTCCCCGGCCTGGGGCTGGAGGTGGTGGCCATCATCCGCAACGACAAACCCATCATCCCCACCGGCGACGACCAGATGCTGCCGGGGGACGAGGTGTATTTCGTCTGCGACACCCGCCACCTGCAGCGCGGCATGGCCGCCTTTGGCCACGAGGAGGGGGAGGCGCGGCGGATCACCATCCTGGGCGGCGGCAACATCGGCCTGTGCCTGGCCGAGGAGATCGAGACGAAATACCCCCACGTCTCCGCCCGCATCGTGGAGATGAACCGCGAGCGCGCCCAGTACGTGGCCCAGCGGCTGAACCGCACCATGGTGCTCCATGGGGACGGGCTGGATCCCGATACCCTGGACGAGGCCAACATCCGCTCCAGCGAAACCGTGGTCGCCGTCACCAACGACGACGAAGGCAACATCCTGGCCTCGCTGCTGGCCAAGCGCTACGGTTGCCGGCGGGCCATCACGCTGATCAACAAGACCAGCTATTCCGCCATGGTGGCCCCGTTGGGCATCGACGCCATCGTCAGCCCGCGGGGCATCACCGTTTCCACCATCCTTCAGCATGTGCGCCGGGGCCGCATCCGCGCCGTCCACAGCCTGCGCGAAGGCTTTGCCGAGGTGATCGAGGCCGAGGCGCTGGAAACCTCCGCCGTGGTCAACATGCCGTTGCGCGACATCCGCCTGCCGTCCGGCGTCATCGTCGGCGCCATCGTGCGGGGGGAAGAGGTCATCATGCCCCGCCCGGCCACGGTGATCCGCCCCAAGGACCGGGTGATCATTCTGGCCACCGTGGGGCAGGTGAAGAAGGTGGAAAAGCTCTTCGCCGTGCGGCTGGAGTTCTTTTGACCGCTGCCTTCCCCCCTCGCGCCCCGGCTGTGGGGGGCTGAAGCTTTACGGGCTTGAATTTTTCGTGCGGCTGCCCTAACGCTTTCGTTTCACAGTTCGTTTCAAATATGAGCAAACCCCAGGCGGCAGAGGGCCGGCGTTGACCCACCCAGACAAAATTCCAACAGCGGTGCTGTACGATTGGGACAACACCCTTGTTGACAACTGGGGGACCGTGGTCGCCGCTCTGAACCATGCGCTCGTCACCTTCGGTCACGCCCCGTGGTCGGATGACGAGGCGCGGATGCGCATCCGCCAATCGCTGCGCGACAGCTTCCCCACCCTGTTCGGGGACCGCTGGACGGATGCGCGCGATGTGTTCTATGCCTATTTCGACGCCCACCACCTGGACCACCTGCGCCCGCTGCCGGGTGCCCAGGCGCTGCTGGAAACCCTGGCGGAACGCGGCGTGTGGCAGGCGGTGGTGTCGAACAAGACCGGCCGTTTCCTGCGGGCGGAGGCCGAGGCGCTGGGGTGGGGCCGCTATTTCGCCCATCTGGTGGGCGCCCAGGACGCCGAGCGGGACAAGCCCGACTGCGCGCCCGTACGGATGGCCTTGACCGGGGCACCGCTGGGGGCCGACGATGAGATCTGGTTCATCGGTGACGCCGATATCGACATGGAATGCGCGCACGCCAGCGGCTGCATACCCATCCTGATCGGTGACAAGGGGGGGGAGGGCATTAGCCAGTTCCCACCCCGCTACCGTTTTCCGTCGTGCCAATCGCTGAATGACTTGGTGAAAGGCATTGGTGATACCATATTCGTCCCGGCACAGGCTGGGGCGGCCGGCCATGTGTGATCTGTTTTCATGGTTCGGGGATGAGGGCTTCCGAGGGAAGCCCCAAGAACACTCAAAGAAGGGGGCGTGACGTAATGTCCGAAAAAAGCCAAAACGTGCAGGATGTGTTCCTCAACCACATCCGCAAGAATAAGACTCCCGTAACGGTCTTCCTCGTGAACGGTGTCAAGTTGCAGGGCATCATCACGTGGTTCGACAACTTTTCTGTTCTGCTGCGCCGTGACGCGCACAGCCAACTGGTCTATAAGCACGCGATCTCGACCGTGATGCCGGCCCATCCGATTCAACTGTTCGAGCCTGCCAAAGAAGGTGAAGGCGACTGATACCGTGACCCAAGGCGAAGGCCGGCAGCCGGACGGCGCCGGCCGCGCCATCGTTGTTCATCCCGATCTGCGCACCGGCGAACCCGGTGCCCGCAGCCCGGAATCGTGTCTGGACGAAGCGGTCGGCCTTGCGCAGGCCATCGAGCTTGATGTCGTCCACGCCGAATCCGTGCGGGTGAACCGTCCGCAACCTGCCACCCTGCTGGGGTCGGGCAGCGTTGAATCCATCGCCGCGGCGGTGGAGGAGCACGACGCCGGGCTGGTCATCATCGACCATGCCCTGTCGCCGGTGCAGCAACGCAACCTGGAAAAGGCACTGAAGGCCAAGGTCATCGACCGCACCGGCCTGATTTTGGAAATCTTCGGGGCGCGCGCCCGCACCCGTGAAGGCCAGCTTCAGGTGGAGCTGGCGGCTCTCACCTACCAGCGGTCCCGTCTGGTGCGGTCGTGGACCCACCTGGAACGGCAGCGCGGTGGCTTCGGCTTCCTGGGCGGCCCCGGCGAATCGCAGCTTGAGATGGACCGCCGCCTGATCGGCGACCGCATCATCAAGATCAAGAAAGAGCTGGAGGACGTGCGGCGGACCCGCGGCCTGCACCGCAAGGCGCGGGCGAAGGTGCCGTACCCGGTGGTGGCGCTGGTGGGGTACACCAACGCCGGCAAATCCACGCTGTTCAACCGGCTGGCCAACGCCGAGGTGTTCGCCAAGGATCTGCTGTTCGCCACGCTGGACCCGACCATGCGTCAGGTGACGCTGCCGTCGGGGCGCAAGGTGATCCTGTCGGACACGGTGGGGTTCATCTCGGACCTGCCGCACCATCTGGTGGCGGCGTTCCGCGCCACGCTGGAAGAGGTGGACGCCGCCGACATCATCCTGCATGTCCGCGACATCTCCCACCCCGACACCCAGGCGCAGCGGGACGACGTGCACACCGTGCTGCGGGAACTGGAGCTGGACCCCGACACCGACGAACGGGTGATCGAGGTTCTGAACAAGATCGACTGCCTGGAGCCCGACGACCGCGAGGCGGTGCTGACCCAGACCCGCCGCGATCCGCGGTCGGTGGCGGTGTCCGCCATCACCGGCCAGGGGATCGCGGATCTGGATGCCCTGCTGGACCGGCGGATGAACGCCGGGCGGCGGGTGGTGGACCTGTCGGTCAATCTGGGAGACGGGGCGGCGCTGGCCTGGCTCTACGCCAACGGCGAGGTGCTGGACCGCCGCGACGAGGAGGAGACGGCCCACCTGCAGGTGGCGCTGGACCCCGCCGACATCGCACGGTTCGAAAAGCGTTTCGTTGAACCGCACACCCAAGGGTAGCAGGGAAAGGCAGCGGACGCCACGGGGCAGGGGAGGCTTGCGGATTTTTGTCCGTAGCGGGCTGGACGGCGTAGGGTCATAATACCCGCGGTTTTCCGATGCCTTCCCGCGGTGAGTTCCCGTGCCCCGTTTCCTGATCCTGTCCTGCGCCGCCCTTGCGGGAACCCTTGCCGTCCTTTCCCCCGTTCTCGGCCAGCCTCCGGGAAATGCGGGAAATGGCGGTGAGGACGAGGAACAGGCCCCGGAACCCTTTCTGCCCCGCCCGCCCCAGCCCCTGGCCGTGGTGCCTCTGGGGCCGGTGGTGCTGGCACCCGACGCGCGGGACTTGCTGAAGAGCTGCACCCAACCCAGCTTCATTGACTGTTTCCGCGAATGGCAGCCGCCGCCACCCCCGCCGGAACCGGAAAAGGTGCCGCCCCCGCCGCCGTCGCCCCCCAAACCGGGGGAACCGCGCGGGCCGGCGGAACCGGGCGGGGCCACGGGCGGAAAGCCACCACCCCCCAACCCGGAAGCGGATCTTGCCACCTATGAGGCCCTGGTCCGTGCCATCCGGGAGGTCGGGCTGGAGGGAAAGGTCCACGTGCCCGCCCCACCCAAGCAGGGAAGCACCACCATGACCCTGGATTCACAAAAGAAGGCACCGGCCAAACCGTGACCTCCGCCCTTTCCTTGCCCGCGCCCGGCACCGTGACCGGCCTGATGGCCGCGGTGGCGCAAGCGGTGATCCTCCCCCGTTTCCGGCAACTGGCATCGGGGGACATCCGGCAGAAGACCGGCCCCACCGATCTGGTCACCATCGCCGATGAAGAGGCCGAAGCCCTGCTGACGGAGCGGCTGAGCGCCCTTTTGCCCGGCTCTACGGTGGTGGGGGAGGAAGCGGCGGCGGCCGATCCGGCGGTGCTGGACCGGCTGGCCGGGCCGGGGCCGGTGTGGGTGATCGACCCGGTGGACGGCACGCTGAACTTCGCGTCGGGCCGCCCGGCCTTTGCCGTCATCGTGGCGCTGGTGGCCGGCGGGGAAACCCGCATGGGCTGGATCCACGACCCGCTGAACCGCCGCACCGCCTGGGCGGTGGCGGGGCAGGGCGCCTGGATGAGCGCAGACGGCGAGGGGGAAGATCGGCGCCTGCGCGTGGCGGCCCCCGTGCCGCTGGCCGCCATGACCGGCGCCATGTCCACCCGCTATTGCGGCCCCGACATGGGCCGGCGGCTGGAAGCGCGGGAAAGCGGACTGGGTCCGATCGTCTGTCTGGCCAGCGCCGCCCATGAATACATCCGGCTGGCGGACGGTCTCAGCCACTTCTCCCTCTATCACCGGCTGATGCCGTGGGACCACGCCGCCGGCGTGCTGATTCACGCGGAGGCCGGGGGGCATACGGCCCTGGCGGGTGGAGCCCCCTACCGCCCCACGGTCACCGAGGGGCGGCTGCTGGCGGCACCCGACCGCAACAGTTGGGACATGCTGAACGATTACCTGTTCGGGTGATCAGGGGGCCCGCTCGTCCCGCTTGGCCTCCTGCCACAGGGCTTCCATGTCATCCAGGGTGGATTGCGCCGGGGTCTTGCCCTGTTCGGCCAGCCGCCCCTCGATATGGCGGAAGCGGCGCTCGAACTTGGCGTTGGTGCCGCGGAGTGCGGTTTCCGGGTCAACCTCCAGCCGGCGGGCAAGGTTGGTAACGGCGAACAGCAGGTCACCCATCTCGTCGGCCACCCGTTCCGGCGCGGGGGTGTCGGTCATTTCCGCCCGCAGCTCGGCGATTTCCTCTTCGATCTTGTCGAGGATGTCGCGGGCGTCGGTCCAGTCGAAGCCGACGCGGGCGGCGCGCTTTTGCAGCTTCATCGCACGGGTCAAGGCGGGCAGGCCGGGACTGACCCCATCCAACGCCGACGGCGGTGCCGTGGCCCCGCCCCGTTCGGCCTTCTTCGCCCGTTCCGCCGCCTTGTGCTCTTCCCAGCGGGATGTCTGCATTTCGGCGCTGTTCACCTCGTCGCTGCCGAACACATGGGGATGGCGGCGGATCATCTTGTCGGTGATGGCCTGGGCCACGGCGTCGAAATCGAACAGCCCGTCTTCCTGGGCCATCTGGGTGTAATAGACGACCTGGAAGAGCAGGTCGCCCAACTCCTCCTTCAGCGCGTCCATGTCGCCGGTCTCGATGGCGTCGGCCACCTCATAGGCTTCTTCGATGGTGTGGGGGGCGATGGTGCGGTAGGTCTGCTCCAGATCCCACGGGCAACCGCCCACCGGCGCGCGCAGCCGCGCCATGACGGCCAGCAGCCGGTCTATGGGCCGCTCGTCCGCCGCCGAAGATGAGGCGGGCAGGGTGGTGGAGGGCTGATCGGTGGTGGGCCGCGGTGCCATTCCGGCGTCTCCCGTGTTCACGAAACCTGGCCTTTCTACACCGGGCCGGGCCGTTTTGACATCACCACAGCGCAACTGGATCAGGCCATCCACGACGGCCACCGTCGGCGGCATTAAGATCACATAATGATTGTTATGGAAAATATGGGTGCCACTATCCGTCAGTGTGTGGCGCTCCCTTCACGCAGCGATAAAAAGCAAATAAGAATTATTTGCATTTTCTCCGGAACGAAGGCACAAGGGCAAAAGCCCTGAACGTTTCCGGGTGATCCCGGCGGTATGGGCCGACCGAACCAACCCGAACATGGATGCGCCACCCATGGTCAGCTTTCTCATGCATCTGACGGCCCTGGCCGTCACCGTCGCCGGGGCGCTGTGCCTGTATGTCAGCGCACCGCGGCAGATCTGGCTGAAACAGACATGGCCGGCGCGTCCGGGCCGGGCCGGTGGCGCCGTCGGGCTTTACCTGGGCTGGGTCATCTGGTGCGGGGTGATGCACCCGGCCACGGCCTTTTTCACATCACTGACCGTGGTGATGCTGGTGCTGACCGCCCTGCCCTTCGTGGCCGCCGTTCCCGTTCTGCTGAGAAAGACCTGATCCATGCCGGCCCCCACGCTCGATCCCAACAGCCCGATCCGGCCCGACTGGTGGAGCAAGACCATCGCCGGCACCGTGCTGGGCTTCACGCTGGCGGTGGCCCTGGCCGGGCTGTTCGCCTGGGCCGGTCCCGGCGGCGTTCTGGCGGCCAACAAGTACCAGTTCGTCATGTGGATGATCGCACCCTTGTGGCTGGCGGTGGTCAGCGGCTGCTTCCTGTTCCGCACCGGGCTGCGGGCCTGGGCGTGGCTGGGGGGTGCCAACGTCCTGGCTTATGCCGCGCTGCTTCTCAGCCGCGGCCCGCTTCCCTGATTATTGCCGGGTGATCTTTTATGCGCACCGATATCGTCCGCCTGTACCGGGTCGTCCACTCCTGGGTCGGCATCGTCTCCGGGCTGATTTTGTTCATCGCCTTCTATGCCGGCGCCCTGACGATGTTCAAGGAGCCGCTGGCCGCGTGGGTCACCCCGCCGCGGGCGGCGGAAAACCTGATCCCGCTGGACCGGGGCGGCGAGCTGGTCAGCCGGCTGCTGGCTCTGCGCCCCGAAGCGGCCAAGGATTTCTCTCTGATCCTTGAGCCCGGCCACGGGCAGGCCGGCGCCCTGCGCCTGGAATGGCGGCTGGACCGCGAGGATACCGCCGTGTGGACCGCCGCCATGAGCCACGACGGGCGCCTGGATATCCGGCAGGAGGAACCCTCGGCCGTGGCCCAACTGGTGGACGATGTTCACCGCACCGCCATTCTGCCCGGCGATCTGGAGACCGGCACGGTCATCACCGGCATCGCCAGCGCACTCTATGGGGTGGCGCTGGTATCGGGGGTGATCATCCTGATCCCGTCGCTGGTCAAGGATTTCTTTGCCCTGCGGCTGGCCAACAGCGCCAAGCGGCTGTGGCTGGACGTCCACAATCTGCTGGGCATCATCAGCGTGCCCTTTCACATCGTCATCGCCCTGTCGGCGGTGGTGTTCGGGCTGCACGATTATTTCTATGATTCCCTGGACGAGGTGGTCTACGGCGGCCGGATGCAGAAGGTGATCGCCGTGGCTGATCCGCCGCCGCGCCCGGTGTCCAGGGGCCCCTATCTGTCCCCCGCCGACCTGCTGGCCAAAACCGCGGCGGTGGAGCCGGGGCTGATCCCCAGCAGCCTGCACTATCAGCGCCTCGGCACCCCCGGTGCCGTGGTGCGGGTGTGGGGCGACGATCCCCGCTATCTGGTGCGGCGTCATGGCTTTCTGGCGCTCGACCCCGCCACCGGGAACGTGGTCAGCACCGAGTATCTCCCGGGGCACCAGGGAAACTGGGGCGCCACCGTATCGGCCTTCTTCGCCCTGCACTTCGGCAGCTTCGGCGGCGATCTGGTGCGGTGGAGCTATTTCCTGATGGGGCTGGCCGGGGCCTTTCTGTTCTATTCCGGCAACCTGCTGTGGGTGGAGGCGCGGCGGCGCACCGAGCGGCGGGCGTCGGGGCCGGTGACCCAGACCCGCGCGGTGACGCTGATGGCCGCCGCCACGGTGGGTGTCAGCCTGGGCGCCGTCGCCGGGCTGTCGGCCACCATCGCCGCCGGGCGCTGGCTGAGCGCGCTGGAGTCCATCAACACCGGGCATCTGGTGATCTATTACGCCGTGTTCCTCGGCGCCTGCGCCTGGGCGTTCTGGCGTGGGGCGGGCCGGGCGGGGTACGAGCTGCTGTGGCTGGCCGCCGGCGCCACCGCGGCCATTCCCGCCACCTCGCTGCTGGGTTTCGTCATACCCGGGCTGTGGGTGTCGGGGGCCGGGCTGGGTGTGGACGCCGTGGCGCTGATGGGGGCCGGCGCCTTCGCCCTGATGGCCCGCGCCGCCGCCCGCCGGGCGGAGGACGGGCCGGCGGACAGCGTGTGGTCGGCCAGGCGGGAGCACGGGACGGTCACTGCCGCCCAGCCGCAGGCGGCAGAGTAAGAGAGAACGACCGGGGCGGAGACGGGCGCCCGAACAGGGCCAGCAGCCCGTCCCCCAGCACCCCGCGCCAGGAATAGTAATCGTGACCCGCCGCGTATTCGCGGTGGGTCACGTCATAGCCCTTGGCCGCCAGCACGTCACGCAGGTGGCGGTTGGCGTCGCGGATTCCGATATCGTCGGGGGTTCCGTTCTCGAACAGGCCGGCGCTGAGGAAGAACCGCACCGGCTGCCGCTCCCGCTCCGCGGCCCAGGCCGCGACGATGTTGGCGCGCTCCGGCGGCGTGCCCGCCGGGTGCCACCAGAAGGAACCTGAGATCGACAGCGCGTTGCCGAACCGCTGCGGATACTCCAGCGCCGCCGTCACCGCCGCCAGCCCGCCATAGCTGGACCCGCCCAGCACCGTGCGTTCGGGCCGGGGTGACAGCCCGGTCTTCGCCGCCACCCACGGCACCAGCTCGTCGGCCAGCATGGCGGCGAAATCCGGGTTGGCCGGCAATTCCCGCGCCCGGCTGGTGGCGTCCACGTTGCCGACGAACACCGCCACCACCGGCGGCAGCCGCCCGGTCCCGGTCAGATGGTCCAGTATGGCCGGCGTGGGCACCTGGGTCCGGTAATCGTCCCCGTCGAACAGCACCAGCAGCACCGTATCCCGGGTCAGGGGATCGAAGCCCGGCGGGGTATAGATGGCCACATCCCGCGTGTTGCCCAACCGCGCGCTGGCGAAGCGGTGGACCGCCACCGTACCCGGCACCGGGGCCGGCGGCACCCCCACCCCCGGCATGGGCGGGGCCGCGGGCAGATCGACGCCCGACCACCGGCTGAAGCGGTCGGGGGCATCGTCGGGCCAGGGATGGCGGTTCAGGGGATCGGCCTGGGCCTGAGACAGGATCGCCATGCGGCATTCCCGGCAGGTGCCGGGAAAGTCGGGCACGTCGGGGGCCAGCTTGTACGCCAGCCGTGTGCCGTCCGGCACGGTGAAGCTCTTGTACCAGATGTCGCTGGTGCCCAGCCGCTCCAGCATCTCGTGGTCGGCGGTGGGGCCGCCCAGCAGGCGCACGTTGCGCTGCGCCCCGCGCTGAAGAAAGGTCAGGATCACCGTTCCCGGCTTCAGCGGTTCCACCAGCGGGGTTCCTGCCTCGGCCATGCGCTGCCAGAACCCGTCCGTGCCCTCCCCCCGCTCCAGGGCCGCGGCCATGGCGGCGATGGTCGGGCTGAGGGGGACGGCGGGCGGAGCGATCTGCTGGCCCGCACCGACGCGGCGGGTGATGGTGACGGTGGCCGCCCCTTCCGCCCTTATCCGAAAATGGGTGACGCCGGGCTCGGCCACGAACCGGAAACTGTCCCGCCCCACGGAACGGGTCAGCAGCCGGCGCACCGCCCGCCCCTGCCCGTCCACCAGGGACAGGTCGGCATGGGCGGTGGTGTCCATCACACCCTCCACGTAATCACCGGGATCGGCGGTGAAGGGCTGATCCGTCTCCACCGCGGGGGCGGCGAGCGGCTGGCTCAGGACGGTCATCAGGAGAACCGGGGCGGCGAGCAAAACAGGCAAACGGTGCATGGTTCCATCATGGCGCTGCCCCCGTCACGATGCGTCCGCCGCCTGCTCCGCGGCGGCAATCACGCGGTTCAGCAGCGGGCCGAGGGTTTCCAGCGACGAGGATGAGAGGATGTCCTCGTGGCTGCAATGGGACAGGCGGTGGATAGCCACCTGCTCCACCCGCCCCGTCCAGCAGGTGTCGGGATCGATGTCCGGCGGGATCGACCGTTCCGCCACGAACAGGGTCATCGGCCCGTCGTAGTCCGGGGTGCGGGTCCGGGACAGCAGGCGCACGGCGTCGGTGTAGTTCTGGAAGATATGGCCGAACAGTTCGTCCTTTTCCCCCTGGAAGCCGTCGTCCCGGTCGTCGGCCATGGCGTCGGCGATGAACCGTTCCTGCTCCCGCTCCGCCCCGGCGTTGGCATCGCCGGTGGCGAGTGCGCTCCAGTCGTGATCCTCGCTGGGGTAGGTGTCGAGCATGCCCAGGAACCGCACCTCCTCCCCCATCCGCCGCAGCAGCACCGCCAGCCCATAGGCCACCGTGCCCCCCAGCGAATAACCCAGCAGGTAATAGGGGCCGCGGGGCTGGACCGTACGCAGGATGGCAAGCTGCTTTTCCCACAGCGCCTCCATGGTGGCGCTGGTGGCGACGGGGCCATGGGGCCGCGGCGATTGCAGCGCGATGACCGGCATGGCGTTGTCGAGATAACGGGTCAGCACGCTGTACTGCCACGCAATCCCCGATCCGGGATAGACGCAGACCAGCGGCGCCCCCACCCCCTCCCGCAGCCGCAGCACGAGGTCGAAGCCCTGGCGCAGCTCGTGCCCCTCGGCGTCGGACGACACCAGAGCCGCCAGTCTGGCGACGGTGGGGGCGGTCATGATCTGGCCCACGGTCAGCGGGCGTTTCAGGGCGCGGCGGATGCGCGCCGCCAGCCGCATGGCCAGCAGCGAATGGCCGCCGATGGCGAAGAAATCATCCTCCGCCCCGATGGTCTCGGCCTCCACCCCCAAAAGCTCGGCGAACAGGACGGCCAGGGTGGTCTCCACCCCCGGCGCCGGCCCCCGGCCCCGGCGGGACGCCACGGCCGGCGGCGGCAGCGCCTTGCGGTCCAGCTTGCCGTTGGCCGACAGAGGCAGCGCGTCCAGCCGCACGAAGGCCACCGGCACCATGTGGGCCGGCAGAACGGCGGACAGCGCGGCGCGCAGGGCGGTGTCGTCCGGCCCGCCGTCATGGGACGGCACCAGCCACGCCACGATCTGGCGTTCGTCGGCCCCGGCGGTACCGGAACCGGCGCCCAGCACCACCGCGTGAACCGCCGCCTGCCGGACGCCGTCAATCCGTTCAAGCTGCGTCTCGATCTCGCCCAGTTCGACCCGCTGGCCGCGGATCTTGATCTGGTGGTCGGTGCGGCCCAGGTATTCCACCTGCCCGTCCGGCAGCCACCGGGCCACGTCGCCGGTGCGGTACATCCGCGCGCCGTCGCCGCTGGGATCGGCCACGAAGCGCTCCGCGGTCAGCCCCGCCCGCCCCAGATAGCCCAGCGCCAGTTGCTCGCCGCACAGGTAAAGCTCGCCGCCCACCCCCACCGGCACCGGACGCAGCGCGTGGTCGAGGATGCGCAGGCCCGTGTTCCATACCGGCCTGCCGATGGGCACCCCGGCCCCGCCCTGGCCGAGATCGCCGAAGGCGGGGGCATAGGTCACGTCCACCGCCGCCTCGGTCGGGCCGTAGAGGTTGTGAAGCTCGGCCTTGATGCGGACGGTGAAGGCCCGCGCCAGCGCCTTGGGCAACGCCTCGCCGCTGCAGAACACCCGGCGCAGGCTGGCCGCCACCGGCGTGTTCTCGCCGTGGAGTTCGGTCACCGCCGACAGGAAGGCTGCCAGCATGGATGGCACGAAATGCAGCGTCGTCACCCGGTGGGCGTCGATCAGGGAGAGCAGCGCCGCCGGGTCGCGGTGCGCCTCGGGCGGGGCCATGACCAGCCGGGCACCCACCATATAGGACCAGAAGAATTCCCACACCGACACGTCGAACCCGCACGGCGTCTTTTGCAGGATCACGTCGCCGGCATCCAGCGGGTATGCATGCTGCATCCACAGGATGCGGTTGACGATGGCCCCATGGGACACCGCCACCCCCTTGGGCCGCCCGGTGGTGCCCGAGGTGTAGATCACATAGGCCGGGTGGGCCGGGGTCAGCCCATCATCCCCCCCCTCTGCCGCATCATCGCTGGTCAGGGCGTCGAACAGGCACACGGGCGCATCATCGGGGAACAGGCCGCGGGTGGCCCCGTCGGTCACCACCGCCCGCGGGCGGGCGTCGGCGATCATGAAGGCCAGCCGCCCGGCGGGATAGCCGAGGTCGAGGGGCAGATAGGCCCCGCCCGCCTCCACCACCGCCAGCAGGGCGATGCTGAGCCGGACCGAGCGCGGCAGCGCCACCGCCACCACCGCCCCCGGTCCCACGCCCATGCCCCGCAGGCGGTGGGCCAGATGGCGCACCTGTTGCCGCACCTCGGCAAAGGTCAGGGTGTGGCCGTCGCCGGTCAGCGCCACGGCATCGGGCGTGCGGACCGCCTGCACCCGCAGCGCGTCGCGCAGGGTCAGGGGCGGCAGCGGGTGGCGGGTGGCGTTGACGCTTTCCAGCAGCCGCACCTCATCATCCGTCACGAGCGGCAGGGCGGCCACGGGCCGTTCCGGTTCGCGCAGCAGGGTGGACAGCAGCCCGCGCACCCGCTCCGCCAGAGCCGGCGCGTCGGCCACGGCGCCGCGGTTCTCCACCAGCAGGGTCAGTTCGTCCCCCGGCAGCACCAGCAGGGCCAGGGGATAATGGCTGTAGCCGCGGTTGTGGATCTCCCGCACCCTCAGCCCGCCGATGTCGCGGTCGAGATAGCCGCTGTCAGGGTAGTTCTCCACCACCAGCAGCGTGTCGAACAGGGCCGCACCGCCGGCCAGTGCCTGGATCTCGCCCAGCCCCAGCCCGTCGTGCTCCATCCGCTCGATGTGGCGGTCCTGGATGGCCGGCATCTGGTCCCACAGGGACAGGCCGGGCAGCAAGGGCACGCGCACGGGAATGGTGTTGAGGAACAGCCCCACCTGATCGCCGATGCCGTCGATGGCCCCCGACCGCCCCGACACCGGGGTGCCGAACACCACGTCGTTTCGCCCGGCCAACGCCGACAGCACCACCGCCCACACCGCCTGCATCACCGCGTTCAGCGTCAGCCCGCGGCGGCGGAGGACGGCCAGGAGCGCCGCGGTTTCGGCGGCGGACAGGGTGGCCGTGGCCTCCGTCACCGGAATGGCGGGGGTGGCGTTGCCGAACAGCACGGTGGGCGTGACGCCCGTCAAGGCTTCGGCCCACACCGCCCGCGCCGGTCCCGGATCGCGGGTGGACAGCCGGCGGACCACGGCGGCGTAACCGGTGGGCAGCGGCGGCAGGCGGTTCGCCCCCGCCTCGTACGCCTGCAACAGATCGCGCAGGATCAGCGGCGTGGACCAGCCGTCCACCACCAGATGGTGAATGGCAATCACCAGCGTGGAGCGGTCCCCGCCGTGGCGCAGCAGGGCGGCGTTGACCATGCCGCGGAAGGTGTCGGTCACCCCGGCGCGGGCGATGACGGTGTTTTCGATGGCCGCCACGGCGGCATCATCGGTCACGTCGTGGCTTTCCCACGGCCACAGGTGGCGGGCGTTCCCGTCCAGGCGGGGGATGAGGAACAGCGGGTCGTCCTCGTCACCGAGTATGAACAGACCCGCCAGCTGCGGGTGGCGGTGCAGCACCGCATCGAAAGCATCGCGCAGACGGTCCTCGTCCACCCGCCCCTCAAGGGTCAGGCGGGTGAAGGCGGTATAGACCTCCCCCTGCCCTTCCATCTGGGTGTGGAACAGCATGCCCTTTTGCAGCGGCAGCACCGGCACAGCGTCGGCCACTGGACCATGGGCGGCGCCGAGTGCGGTCAGGTCGGCGGCAACCGCGCCCGTGGCGGTGTCGGGCACGTAAGCGGCCAGCAGGCGCGCCATGCGCCGCGGGCCGCGGGTCGCGAAGATATCGCGGGGGCGCAGCACGTACCCCGCCGCCCGCGCGGCGGTGCACAGCGCGATGGCGGTGATGCTGTCGCCGCCCAGCGCGAAGAAATCCGCCTCCGCCCCCACGGCGGGAAGTTTCAGCACATCGGCCATGGCACGGCAGAGGATCGCCTCCTCAACCGTGGCGGGCGGAGTCGTGTCGATGCCGTCGGCCACCGCGCTGCCGGGGGCCGGCAGCCGGGCCTTGTCCACCTTGCCGTTGACGTTGAGGGGGAAGGCATCGAGCACGACGAACGCCGCCGGGACCATATAGTCGGGCAGCACCGCCCGCAGGCCGTGGCGCAGGCTGCCGGCCAGGGCCGCCCGCTCATCCACCGGCACGCCGGGGGCGGTGCAATAGGCGATCAGGCGATGGCTGTCGTTCACCGCCTCGGCCACCACCACGGCGTTGTCCACGGCGGGCAACGCCTTCAGCGCCCCTTCCACCTCGCTGATTTCGATGCGGTAGCCGCGGACCTTCACCTGCTGGTCGCCGCGGCCGAGAAAATCCACCTGCCCGTCCGGCGTCCACCGCACCAGATCGCCGGTGCGGTACATCACCCCGCCCCCGTCAAACGGGTCGGCGACGAAGCGCTGGGCGGTCAGGGCCGGGCGGCCCAGGTAGCCGGCGGCCAAACCCTTGCCGGCAATGTAGAGTTCACCCACCGCCCCCACCGGCACCGGGCGCAGCCGGTGGTCCAGCACGTGCACCCGCACATTGCCCACCGGGCGCCCGACCACCGGACGCTCGGCCACCGACACGAAGGCTTGCAGCGTATCGACGGTGTTCTCCGTGGGACCGTAGAGGTTGCAGGCGGTCAGGTCCGGGTATGCCCGCAGCCGCGCCCACAGGGCGGGCGACGCCGCCTCCCCTCCGATCAGGATCAGGGTGGTGGTGTGGTGCCCCGGTTCCATCAGGCCGCAGTTCAGCATCTGGGTGCAAAAGGACGGAGGCAGGTCCATGGCGTCGATGCCGGTCTCCCGCACCGCCTCCACCAGCGCGAAGGCGTCGCGGCGGGCGTCCTCGCCGAACACATGGAGTTCCTGGCCCAGCAGCATCCAGAACATCTGCAGCCACGAGGAATCGAACGAAAACGAATGTGTGTGCGCTGCCCGCACCGCCCGTCCGCCGTGCCGGCGGGCCACCGCCGCCAGCGCCGGGCCGTACAGCGTGCCCGCGTGTGACAGCAGCAGGTTCAGGAGCGCGCCGTGGCTGTTCATCACCCCCTTGGGCCGCCCGGTGGAGCCGGAGGTGAAGATCACCGTGGCGATGGTGGCGGGCGTGAGAGGGGCCAACCGTTCCGACGGCACCAAGGGGGCTGCGGACGCGGCGGCACAAGCGGACAGCACGGCGGGATCGTCCAGGCACAGACGCTCCACCCCCGGCGGCAGCCGCCCGGCGACGGACATCCAGGTCAGCAGGACGCGGGGCCGTGCGTCCTCCACCATCATGGCGAGACGCTCATCGGGGTAATCCAGATCGAGCGGCATGTGGGTGGCGCCCGACGCCAGCACCGCCAGCATGGCCGTCACCGAATCCGCCGAGCGCGGCACCGCCACGCCCACCACCACGCCGGGGCCGGCACCCCGCCCGATCAGCACCCGCGTCAGCCGCGACACACGCCCGGCCAAGGCGGCGAAGCTCAGACGGGCCGGGCCGAACACCAGGGCCGTGGCTTCGGGCGTTTCCTGCACCTGACGGGTGAACACGTCGATGATGTCGGCGGGACGCGATGGTGCCTCGAACACCGGCCCGGTGGACCAGCGGGAGATGGCCGCGTCCTCGTCCCGCCCCATCACCGACAAGGCGTGAACGGGGGTGGCGGGGGCGGCAATGGTCTGTTCCACCACCCGCGCCAGCCGCTGGCCCTGGCGGATCAGGTCGTCCACGGTGTAGCGGGTGCGGTCGGCGCGCAGGTCGATCAGCACCGTGCCCCCCTGGACGCGCACGCCGAATTCGAAATCATCCACCGGACCGGTCGCCAGATGGTGGGTGATGCCGGGCACACCGGCGAAATCCAGCCCGTCGTCGAACAGGCGGACATTGACGATGGGGCCATAGAGCGCCCGCCCCGTCCCCACCAGCCCCAGATCCCGCTGGATCCATTCGGCATCGTAACGCTGGTGACGGCGGGCGTGCTTCAGCGCCTCGCGCACGGCGCGCGCGGTGTCCACCACCGCCGCATCCTCGTCCACGTCCACGCGCAGCGGCAGCACGTTGACCACCGGGGCCACGGCGTTCACCGCCACCGACCCCATGCGGCGCATGAAGGGGAAGCCGATCACCTGCCGCCGCTCCCCCGTCACGCGGGCCAGCGTGGCGAGGATGACGCCGGTCAGCAGGTCGAGCAGGGCCAGCCCGTGTTCCTCCGCGATCCGGCCCAGGGCCGCGCCGGCCCCGGCGGGCAGATCCACCCGGTGGGTCACCACCTCCGACGTGGCCTGCTGCTCGGTAGGCTTGGCCCCCTGGAGCGACAGGGTGACGGCGGGGGGAAGGTCGGCGCACACCGCCCGCCAGAAGGCACGGTCGCGGGCGATGGCGGGGGACGCCGCGTAATCCCGCTGTTCCTCCACCACCGCGGCAACGGACACGAAAGGCGACGGCCCGATGGGTTCGTGGCAGCGCAGCGCCTGATAGACCTCGGCCACCCGCCGGGTGACGGCGGTGAAGCTGAAGCCGTCGAGCATGATGTGGTGGTAGCGCTGATACCACACCCACCGCGGCCCCTCCTCCCCCGACACATCGAACAGGACGTGGCGGAACAGCGGCCCCGGCCCGTCCGCCGGCAGGCCGCAGGCCAGATCCGCCTCCATCACCGCGCGGGCCGCCGCCATGGGGCCGGGGGCGCCGCGCAGGTCCATGCGGTCCGGCTCCGGGATATCGGCGGTGCCGCAGGCGGTGCGGATGGTCTGGACGATGCCGTCCTCGGTCTGGCGGTATGTGGCGGTGACGGTGTCGGCCTCGGCCATGACGGTGCGGATGGCGAGGGCCAGCCGCCCGGCGTCGATGGCGCCCGGCATCTCGACGGCGTGCGCGATGACATAGGCGTTCTTGCGGTCCGCCACCTGATCCGCCAACCAGATGCCGAGCTGCGTGCTGAGCAGGGGAATGTCCCGCATGGCCGTGTTTTCCGTGTTCGTCATGGGAGAGAGAGGGGGAAGGCGCTCAGGCCGGGACCAGCGTGGTCCAGGCCGCCTCGATGTGGTTCAGGCAGGCCGCGCGGGGGGCGGGGCCGAAAACGCTGGTCCAGCCGGCGGGCACGGTGGCGAAGTCGGGCCACAGGCTGTACTGCCCGGCCCCGTTCACCAGCACGCGGAAGGCGTGCCGCTCATCGTCGAACGGGTTGACGTAATGCTCGTTGCGCTCGTTGCTCATGGGGGATGTCCTTACCTGCCCAGCGTGGCGCCGCCGTCCACCAGCATGTCGGCCAGCGTGATGTGCCCGGCGGCGGGGGACGCCAGGAACACCACCGCGGCGGCGATGTCCTCGGGCGTTGCCAGCTTCTTCAACGGGATGCCCAGCTTGTAGGCCGACGGATTGCCGGCGATGGTGCCGGCGGCGCCGTCGGGGCCGGACCACATGCCCCGCTGCATGGGCGTGTCGGTGGACCCCGGCGATACCACGTTGCAGCGCACGCCGTATTCCGCCAACTCCAGCCCCGCCGTCAGGCACAGGCTGGTCAGCGCCGCCTTGGACGCGCCATAGGCGGCCATGCCCACCCGCGGCACATGGGCGGCATTCGACGACACGGTGACGATGCAGCCCCGCCGCCGTGCCTTGAACTGCGGAATCAGCGCCCGCATCAGGTGGAAGGGGCCGGAGACGTTGACGGCGAAGCTGTCCCGCCAATCGGCGTCCGCCGTGTCGTCCACCGCGCCCATGCGCAGGATTCCGGCCACGTTGGCCAGCACGTCCACGCCCGTCCCCGCGGCCAGCAAGGCCGTGCAGGTGTCCGCCACCGCCGCGGCGTCGGAAATGTCCAGCGTCACCCGCTGCCACGGCACCTCGGCAGCGGGATCGCCGGTGCGGTCGAAGCCGGTGACGGTGGCGCCCAGCGCGTGGAAGCGCCGGGCCACCGCCAGCCCGATGCCCTGGCTGGCCCCGGTGACCCAGACGTTTTGTCCGTCGAAACGGTCCGCCGCGCTCATGCCGCCCGATCCCGCCGCTGCTTGCCGTCCAGCAGCGCCCACCAGCCGTCGATGGTCGGCGCCATCGCCAGTTCGGCGAACCCGACCGTCAGGCCCGCCGCCTTCCACTCCTCCACCAGTTTCATCACGGCGATGGAATCCAGGCCGAAGTCGAGCAGGTTGTCCCCATCCCCCGGCGCGTCGTCGAGGACGCTCAGCAGGCGGGCGCGCAAGGCATCCTTGGTCAGCGGCACCGCCGCCCCGGCCTGCAGAAGATCGGCGGACAGCACCGTCCGCCCGGCGTTGCGGGCCACGTAGCGCAACGCCCACAGGTGATCCTCGCGGGAGAAATCGGCGATGGCGTCGGCGATCAGGAACGGCTTGATCCCGCGCATGAAGGCGTCAACCGCCGTCTGCAGCACGCCGATGTGGCCGTAGATGCCGCCGATGAGCAACTGGTCCCGCCCCTCCTGCGCCATGATCTCGGCCAGATCGGAGCGGAAGAAGGCGCTGTAGCGCCATTTGGTCAGCACCCGGTCACCGTCTTCCGGGGCCAGGGCGGCAACGATGCCGGCCTTGTCCGGCTGGCGGGTCAGCCCCGGCCCCCACATGTCGTTCAGCAGCCCGCGGTCGGCGTCGGACTGTTCCGGCGGCTGGGCGGTGTAGACCACCGGCACGCCGATGGACCGCAGGTGGCGGCGCACGGCCACCATGGCCTCGGTGGCGGCGGCGATGGTGGGGTTCCCCGCGCCGTAGAAGCCCACGAAGTAATCCTGCATGTCGTGGATCAGCAGAACCGCCCTGGCCGGGTCGAAGGTCCAGGACACCTTGTCCGCTGGCATGTCGGCGGCGGTGGGCAAGGCATAGGAAGAGAGTGCTTGAATGGTCATGACGTTTTCCACTCACACAAGATTCGGATCGTTTTGAAGGCGGGCGCGCAGGGTCTGCTTGTCGATCTTGCCCACCGCGGTTTTCGGCAGGTCGTCGGCGAAGACGAAGCGGTCGGGCAGCTTGTAGTCGGCCAGGCCCTGTTCGCGCAGGAACCGGCGCAGGTCCGGCGGGCGCACCGGGGTGCGGGCGACGACGAAGGCGCAGCCCCGTTCCCCCATCACCGGGTCGGGCATGGCCACCAGCGCCGACAGGCGGACGGCGGGGTGGGCGGCCAGCACGTCCTCCACCTCCTGCGCGTCGATCTTCTCGCCGCCGCGGTTGATCTGGTCCTTGTTGCGGCCGCAGACGATCAGGTTCCCGTCCGGTGTCATGCGCACGAGGTCGCCGCTGCAATAGAACCCCTCGCCGTCGAAGACTCGGGCGTTGTGGGCATCGGCCTTGTAATAGCCGCGGAAGGTGTAAGGGCCGCGGGTCCACAGTTCCCCCACCTCCCCCGCCGGGACCGGATGGCCGTCGGGGCCGAGGATGCGCACCGCGTCGTCCCCGCTCATCGGGCGCCCTTGGGTGTTGGTGACGGTCCAGGCGTCGTCGTCCAGGCGGGTGTAGTTCACCAGCCCCTCGGCCATGCCGAACACCTGCTGCAGCCGGCAGCCCAGCACGCCCGGCACCTGCTCGGCCAGCGCCGGGCTGAGCTTGGCCCCGCCGACCTGCACCACGTCCAGGCTGTCCAGGGTGCCGGGGGCGGCCTTGGGCGCGTGGGCCAGCCACAGGGTGAGAACGGGGGGCACCAGGGCCGCCCACGTCACCCGGTGCCTTTCGATCAGGGGGAAGCAGGTGTCGGGGCTGGGGTCCGGGGCCATGACCACCGTGCCCCCGGCGTGGAACACCCCAAGCGCGCCGGGCGAACTCAGCGTGAAATTGTGCGGCGCCGGCAGGGCGCAGAGGAAGCGGCACCCGGCGTCCAGCCCGCACACCGCCACGCTCTGCCGCACGCTGTAGAGGTAATCGTTGTGGGTGCGGGGGATCAGCTTGGGCGTACCGGTGCTGCCGCCGGAAAGCTGGAAGAAGGCCACCCCGTCCACGGTGACGGCATCGCGGGGCCGGGCGTCCGCCTCCACCGCCAGGGGCAGGCCGTCGAGGTCGGCGAAGCCCCCCTCCTCCAGCAGCAGCATATGGGTGCCGCCCACCATGGCCCGCAACGCCGCGGTCAGGGAGCCGGGGGCGGTCCCCAGCGGATCGGCCCGCACCAGCGGGTGGGGGGCTGCCAGCACCACCACCCGCGGCTCGATCTGCCGGGCATAGGCCAGCATCTCGAAGGCGCCGTGGTTGTTGAGCGCGTTGACCGGCACCACGCCGCACTTCAGCAGCGCGAAGAACACCAGATAGAATTCCGCCACGTTGGGAAGCTGCACCAGCGCCGTGTCGCCGGGCCGCAGCCCCAGCCGCTGCTGGAACGCCGCGGCCAGGGCGCCGGTGCGCCGGTTGATGTCGGCGTAGGAAAACACCCGGTCCCCGCACGCGATGGCGGGGGCCGGGGACTCCCCGTGGCGGGCGATGACGTCGGTCAGGGGATCGTCGCGCCAATAGCCCTTGGCGCGGTACAGGGCCGCCAGATCCGCCGGCCAGGGGGTGAAGGACACGGCCATGGTCACGCCCCGCACCCGGCGGCGGCGACCGCGCCGCCCAGGCCGAACAGGTTCAGCATGGTGCGCAGCTTGGCCGCCGTCTCCTCCCACTCCGCCTCGGGGCAGGAATGGGCGACGATGCCGGCACCGGCGTAAAGCCGCAGACGGGTGCCGCTGACCAGCCCGCAACGGATGGTCACCGCCCATTCGCCGCAGCCGTGGCTGTCCATCCATCCGACCATGCCGCTGTACCAGCCGCGGGCATAACCCTCCAGCGCACCGATGGCCTCGTGGGCCAGGGCATGGGGGGTGCCGCACACCGCCGGCGTCGGGTGCAGCGCATGGGCCAGCCGCAGGGGCGACAGCCCGTCGTCGGCCAGTTCGCCCGTGACGCGGGTGGACAGGTGCCACATGGTGGGGGTGGAAAGAGCCTCCGGCTCGTCGGGAACGGACAGCGTGCGGCAATGGGGGGCCAGCGCATCGCGCACCGCGTCCACCACGTAGCGGTGTTCGATCCGGTCCTTCTCAGATGCCAGCAGGGCATCGAGCCGTGCCTGTTCCTCGTGCTCCGGGCCGCCGCGGCGGGCAGAGCCGGCCAGCGGGTTGCTCAGCACGGTGCGGCCCACCTTGCGCAGCAGCAATTCGGGGCTGGCACCGATCAGATGCTCCCCCTGCCCCACCGGCACGGAAAAGACATAGGCGGTGGGGTTCTGCTGCAGCAGCGCGTCCACCAGACGGGCGGGGGCAAAGCCGCCGTCGGCGTCGATGTCCAGCGGGCGCGACAGCACCACCTTGCGCAGGTCCGTGGTGGTGAACAGCCCGATGGCGCGGCGGACGGCGGCGGTGTAGGCACTGTGGTCCACCACCTCCCGCACCCCGGCGACGGCGGACGGGGGAGCGGACGAGGCGGCGGCACCGTCGGGAAGGCTGTTCAAGCTGTAGCGGCGCGGAATGAACAGCCGGGCCGGCTGGCGGCAATCGAACGGCACCGCCCCCACCACCACCGGGTTGGCCATGCCCTGCGCCCGCAGGCTGTCGAAGATACCGGAAAGCCGGCGGTCCCACCGGCCGCCGGCGAAATCATCGCCGTCAAGGGCGGTGTCCAGCGTGTGCGCCACGCCGAAGGCCCGCAGAACCGTGCCGTTGGACGAGAAGACAAAATCGGGATCGCTATCGCCCCCGGCGGACACGTCGTCCGTGGTGGCGGATTGGATGACACCCATGGGGAAAGCCCTCCACCGTCGGGTAAGGGGTTGGGACAGCCGCCATGCGGATGCGCCCGGACGTTCGGATCGGGTCACGCATAAACACGCATACGGATGGATGCGGCGGTTGGACCCGCCGCTCTTGGGCATTCGTCGTCGCTGGTGTTTGTTTTTTTGCCGCGCTGGGCGGCGGCGGGTCCGGCCCCGATGGGAGTCCACGTCCCGCCGCACACCCCAATATGCGAATAATTCTTAGTTGCAATATAGGGGTATGCAGTGTGGAAGGCAAGCGAAATCTGCTCGCCTTCCGTTAGCCGGCGGCTCCCTGCTCAACCGGCTCGGCCACCCCGCTGCCGTCCTGGGCCGGCAGGCGGAAAACCAGCGCCAGCACCACCGGCAGCACGATCAGCGACACCAGGGTGGAGAACAGCAGCCCGAACATCACCACCACCCCCAGCCCCCGGTACAGCTCGGTTCCCGGACTGGGGATCAGCACCAGCGGGGCCAGCCCGGCGATGGCTGCGACGGTGGTGATGAGGATGGGGCGCAGACGCAGACGGGTGGCATCCTCCACCGCCTCCGCTGCGGTCATGCCGCGTTTTTTGATGTTTTCCACCGCGTACTCGACGATCAGGATGGGGTTGTTGACCGAGGTGCCGATCAAAATCAGGAACCCCAGCATGGTCAGCACATCGAACGGCTGGTTCAGCGGCGCCATGCCGATCAGGTCCAGATGCGCGCCCATCGTGTTGAACAGCCACAGACCGGCGAACCCGCCGCCCACACCCAGCGGCACCACCGCCATGATGATGAGCGGAAAGCCCCAGTGCCCGAACACCGCCACCAGCACCAGATAGGTGATGGCCAGCGCCAGCAGGAATCCGCCGGCCAGGGCCGAACGGATCTCGTCGAAAGCACTGCCCGCCCCGGCGATACGGGTGGAAACGCCCTCGGGGATCACCCCCTCCGCCCGCAAGGTGGGCAGCAGCGTGCCGCGGATCTCGGCGATGGCGGTTTCCAGGGCCACGGAGCGCGGGGGGATGATGGTCAGGGTCACCGTGCGCCGGCCATCGACGCGGGTGATGCTGGACGATCCCACCGTCTCGCGGATCTCCGCCACGGCGGACACCGGCACCGGTTCCCCCCGCCCGGTGTAGAGAACCAGCGTTTCGAACGCGTGCCGCCCGTTCCCCGCGGCGGGGTCGAGCCGCAGCATCATGTCGATCTTGTCGTCGTCCAGCAGGAATTCGTCGGCGAAGGCCCCGTCGGCATACGCGCGCAGGGTATAGCCCAGCTCGGTCTGGCTGATGCCCAGTGCGCTGGTCCGTTCCCAGTTCGGATGCACCTCCAGCACCGGCTGGGACAGGGCCAGCGTCGGCGGTGACGGGTCGCTGTTGACCTGTACGTCGTCGTACAGTCCGCGCGCCCGGTCCAGCACCGCCAGGGATGAGGTGTAGAGCGCCTCCAGCGAACGGCCGCCGCTGAGTTCCACCGTGATGGCCCTGGCTCCTCCGCCGTTGCCGGAAAAGATCGACCCCTTGGCGGCAAAGGCCCGCACGCCGGGGAAGGCGCGCATGGTCCGCGTCATGGCAACGATCAGCGCCTGGGAATCCTCCCGCGACCGCGGAACCGCCACGAAGCGCAGGAAACCGGGGCGGATGAAGCTGAGGTTGAGCGACAGGGGCGGGATGCCCTCCGCCCCCTTTTCATCGTTCACGGCACGGGTCAGCACCCCATCGACCTGCCGCCACATCTCCGTCATGGCCGCCATGTTGGTGCCGGGCGGTGTGGCCATGAAGCCGAAGACCGTCGCCTCCTCCCCCTCCGGCAGGTATTCGGCGGCGGGGATCATGGTCAGCAGGACGGCGGCGGTGGCGGCCAGCGTGGCGGCCAGGATCGCCAGTTGCCGGCCGAGGCCGCCCACCGACCAGCGCACGGCGCGCACGGTCAGCCGGGTGAACCACCCGTCTCCCCGCGCCCGCTGCGCCGGGGACGGCGGCGCCAGCCAGCGGTTGGCCGCCATGGGCACCACGATCACCGCCACCATCATGGACATGACGATGGACCCGGCAATGGCGACCGCAATGTCGGAATAGAGCTGTCCCGCCTCCATCTCCAGGAACAGCACGGGGATGAAGACCATGACCGTGGTCAGGGTGGACGACAGGATCGCCGGCCAGACCTCCCCCACACCGTCGAGGGCGGCGGCGAAGCGGGATTTGCCCATGGCCAGATGGCGGCTGATGTTTTCCAGCGCCACCACGCTGTTGTCCACCGTCATGCCGATGGCGAACGCGATGCCCGACAGGGAGATGACGTTGATGCTCCGCCCCGCCGCCAGCAAAATCAGGAAGGCCGCCAGCACGCAGATGGGCAGCCCCGCCGCCCCGATCAGCGTGGCCGAGGGGGAGCGCAGGAACACGAACAGCGCCAGCGCCGCCAGCACCGCCCCCAGCGCCAGATCGTCCACCACCGCGCGCACCGACTGTTCCACATACCGCACGTCGTCGGTCAGCAGCCGCAGGGTCAGGCCCCGCTCTTTGAGCGTGTGGGGGTTCAGATCGGCCACCGCCTCCACCACCGCGTCGCGCACGCCGATGACGTTGGCGCCGGCCCGTTTGGCGATGCCCAGCAGGATGATGGGCTTGCCGTCGGCGAACGCCATGCTCTGGGGCTCTTCCGCCGCCATCTCGGCCCGGCCCACGTCGCGCAGGCGGATGTGGGTGCCGTTGTCTTCGCGCAGGATCAGGCCGTTCAGCGCCTCCACATCGGCGAAGCGCCCGATGGTGCGCAGGAAATAGCGGCGCTTGCCGAAATCCCTGTCGCCACCCGACAGGTCGCGGTTGCGGGCGCGCAGGGCGTCGCGCACCTCCCCCACCGTCAGCCGGCGGGCCGACAGCTTCACGGGGTCGAGCAGTATGTGGATCTGCCGGTCCAGCCCGCCGATCACCCGCACGTTCGCCACCCCCGGCACCCGTTCCAGCCGGGGCCGCAGGGTGTTTTCCACCCAGCCGGTTTCGGTCTGCACCCCCGGCCCGTCCGCCGCCAGCCGCTCCAGGCTGAAGTACATGAACGGATCATCGGACACGGATTCCGCCACCACCCGCGGCCTGTCGGCGTTGTCGGGGTACGACGGCACCTCGGCCAGGGCGTTGTTCACCCGCACCAGGGCGTCGGCGATGGGAACGGCGGGAGGGAATTTCAGGACGATGGAGCCATAGCCGAAGTCGGCGGTGGCGGTCATCCGCTCCAGGTCGGGGATGCCGCGCAGGACGCGTTCCTGCTCCAGGATGATGTCGCGTTCCACATCCTCCGGTGCCGCACCGGGCCAGGAGGTTTCGACGCTGACCTCCCGCGGGGTGACGTCGGGGATCATCTGCACCGGGATGCGCAGGACCGACACCACCCCCAGCAGGCAGACGATCAGGATGCCGATCAGGAAGACCAGCGGCTTTTCAAGGATCAGACGGAACATCAGCACCCTCCTCAGCCGGCCGGGGTGGAGGCTTCGGGCGTCACCGGCTCGCCGGGGTCCAGCCCCTCGGCCCCGCGCACGATCACCCGGTCGCCGGCGCGTAAGGACGGGGCGGTGATTTCCACCAGCGTCCCGCTGCGCCGCCCCAGCCGCACGGTTTCCGGCTGGGCCACCGTGCCCTTGTCCGGGACGGTGCGGATGGCCCATACCCGCACGGTGCCGTCGATGCGGTGTTCCACCGCGTCCTCGGGCACCTGCAGCACGCTCTCTCCCGCGACACCGTCCAGCGCGATGTGCGCCTGCACCGACAGGCCGGGCATCAGCGCCCAATCGGGGTTCGCCACCGGGATATGCAGGCGGAAGGTGCGGCTGACCGTATCACCCGACGGCACGATGCGCCCGACGGCGGCGGGCAACGCCCGGCCCCCCTCGGTGTTGGGCACCACCGTCACGGCGGCACCGGGGGCGATGGTGCCGTAATAGCGCTCGGGCACTTCCACATCCACGCGCAGCGGGTCCATGGGCACCAGCCGCAGCACGGCGGTGTCGGCGGCCACCCACTGCCCCCGCTCCACCAGCCGCTGGGTGACGGCGCCGGCGACGGGGGCGGTCAGGGTGTGGCGCTCAAGCTCGGTGCGCTGGGCGGCGGCGGATGCCCGCAATTGCCGGACCTTCGCCTCGCCGATGGCGGCCTGGGCCACCTGGGTGCGGTATTTCGATGGGGGGACGGTCTGGCTGCCCAGCAGCGCTTCCGCCTCGCGGGCCAGGCGCTGGGCATCGCGGAAGGTCAGGTCCGCCTCCTCCACCCCGTGCCGCAGCCGTTCCTGTTCCAGTTTGGCCAGCGTGTCGTCCAGCCGCACCAGCGGCTGCCCCGCCTCCACCCGGTCGCCGGCCTCCACCAGCAGCGCCTCGACCGAGCCGGCCACGCGCATGGTCAGCAGGCTGGCCTGCGGCGCCACCACCGTGCCGGGGAGCTGGAGCGTGCGGCGCATGGGGGCGGCCACCACGTCGGCCACCTGCACCTTGGTCTGCGCCGCGGCCTCCCCGGCCAGGAGCGCCAGGGCGACGATCAGCAAGGGCGTGGCCCGGTTCATGACGACGCCTCCGCCAGAACAGGATCGGCCAGGGAAGGATCGGCCAGGGAAGGATCGGTAAGCGGCGCGCGGCGCATGGCCCCGGATGCCCCCCACGCCGCCCCGCCCAGCACCAGCGCCGACAGGCCGAACACCAGGATGCCCAAGGCCGGCGTGGTCAGGGTGGCGAGCGCCCCGATGCCGATGGCGCCCACGCTGTCGCCGAACACGTCCTGCGCGGTCCACAGGCTGTTGACCCGCCCCAGATAGGCGTCGGGCGTGTGCCCCTGCACCAGCGTGTATTGCAGAAGGGATGCGATGGCGGTGGCGTAGCCATAGGCCACCAGCACCGGCAGCGCCAGCCACAGCGACCCCGCCACCCCCAGCACCGCTACGCAGGCAAAGGCCGACAGGCAGACCAGCCCCATGGTGGCGCCGGGCCGGGCAAGCCGGGTGGCCCAGCCGCTGACCACCGCCCCCAGCGTGGCCCCCACCGGCACCGCCGTGTACATCAGCCCCAAGCCGAGCGCCCCGCCGCCATAGACCTCCAGCGTCAGGGCCGGGAACACCACGCGGATCGCCGTGGTCAGGGTCATCAGCGTCCCCAGCGCCACCACGCCCAGAATGACGCGGTGCCCGAACAGAAAGGCGACGGCATCCGCCAGCATTGTCAGCGGGTGTCCGCCGCTCTCCCCCCGCGGCGGCACCATGGCCGGCAGGCCCAACAGGGTCAGCACGGTCAGCCCCGTCCCCGCCGCGGCGGCCAGATAAGCCCCGTGCAGCCCCACCGACGCCACCAGCAGCCCCCCCAGTGCCGGCGCCGCCACCGTGGCGGCGCGCATGGTCAGCATCCCCAGCGCACGCGCCTGCATCAGATGCTCGCGCCCGACGATGTGCGGCATGGCGGCCAGCAGCGCCGTCACCCCCAGCGCCCCGAAGAACCCGTCCCAAAAGGCCAGTCCCAGCACCGCCGCCAGTGACGGGGCCGGCAGCAGGCTGTTGACCGCCAGCGCCACGAACCCCAGCCCGCAGACACTGCGCGCGAACACAATCAGCCGGCGGCGGTCGTAGCAGTCGGCCAGGACGCCGCCCAGCAGCAGGCCGATGAACATGCCGGTGCCGTCCAGCGCCACCGCCAGACCCACCAGCGTGCTCGACCCGCCCAATTCATAAACCTGGAACGGCACCGCCACCGCCAGCATGCCCAGCCCCAGAAGGGAGATCATGCGCGCCACCAGCAGCCGCCGGAAATGGGCGTTGCTTTTCAACAGGCCGGTATCGACGAAGAGTTTCTTGGCCGTCACGGGGAGAGCTCCACCTGTGCGGGTTTCAAAAAAGGGGTGGGTCCGGCCTGCCGCCCGAACCCACCCCGGCCGTCAGCGTTAGAAGCGGTAAAGCGCGCTGACGTAATAGTTGCGGCCCAGCTCGTGGGTCAGGAAATTGGTGTTCTTTTCGTTCAGCAGCACGTTGGTCAGGTTCTTCACCCCGGCCTGCAGCGTGATGCTGTCGTTGACGTCGGCGGTCAGGCCCACGTTGACCAGCGTGTAGCCGGGCATCTTGCCGGTGCCTTCGAACTGCGACCCGGTGTAGGAGGCCGACAGGGTGCCGCTGACGATCTCGGTGAAGCGGTAGGTCAGGCTGCCGTTCACCTTGTGCCGCGGACGGTTCTCCAGCTCGATGTTGGAATTGTTGCGGGTGTAGAGATAGGCGTAGTTGCCCGAGAAATAGAGATCCTTGGTGATGTCCACCGAGCCGTTCAGCTCGACGCCCTTGATGGTGACTTCATCGACGTTGGACCAATTGCGCTGCACCGTCACCGGGTCGTAGACGGCGGTGATCATGTCCTTCACCTTGTTGCGGAACAGGGCGAAGCTGACGTCCCAGGTGCGCTGCCGGTATTCGGCGCCGATTTCATAGTTGGTGCTGGTTTCGGGCTGCAGGTCGGGGTTGCCGGCCAGATAGCAGCGGCCGCCGCAACTGATGACCCGGTACTCCCGGCTGAGCTGGTAGGCGTCGGGGGCCTTGTAGCCCTGGCTGACGCCGCCCTTCAGGCTCAGCCCGTCGGTGACCTTGTAGACCACGTTGGCGCGGCTGGTGACCTTGCCGCCGAAGATCTCGTGGTTGTCGTAACGGCTGCCGATGGTCAGGGTCACCGCGTCGCCGACGGCGATTTCGTCCTGCAGATAGGCTGCCTTCTGGTCCACCTCGAACGCGCCGGTGGCGAGGTAGGTGGCGGCATCCTCCACCTTCTGCTTGCGGTATTCGGCGCCGGTGGTGATGGAATTGAAGCCCAGCACCTTGAAGTTGGTGCGCCCATGCAGGAACAGGTTCTTTTCCGACATGGAGCGCTGCTTGGGCGCGTTGTAGGTGGAATTGTAGTCGTCGATGCTGGCGTCTTCGTAATTGCCTTCCAGCAGCGTCGTGCCCCAGCCCCATTTGCCGGTGTGGCTCAGGCTGACGGTGTTGCGGGTGATTTCCTGTTCCCGGTACGACGGCGTTTTGTCGTAGATGTTATAGGGCCGTGAATCGTGGTTCAGGTCATAGGCGACGTCCACCGCCTGATCCGGCGTCACATCCCAGGTGAGGGCGGTGCGCAGGTTCTTCAGATCCTTTTCTTCCAGCAACGGCACCCGTCCGCCGTCCTTGGAATCCAGGTACCACGCATCGCGGCGGTAGAACTCCCCCGACACCGAGGCCGAAACCTTGTCCGTCACCGGGCCGGCGCCATAGACGTTGACGCGGTACTGGTTGCCGTCGCGGCCCGGTTCGACCATGCGGTATTCGGCACCGACGCTGCCGGTCCATTTGTCGGTGGGCTTCTTGGTGATGATGTTGACCACACCGCCCATGGCGTCGGAGCCGTAGAGCGACGACATCGGCCCGCGCACGACCTCCACACGGTCGATGGAGGACAGCGGCACCGAGTGATAGTCGAAATCGCCGCCGCGCCACAGGGCATCACCCGACGACACCCGCTTGCCGTTCACCAGAACCAGCGTGTAGTTGGCGCCCAGACCGCGGATCACCACCTCGTCCCGGCCCAGATTGTCGGAGCTGTTGTTGACCCCGACCGTTTCCCGCAGCAGGTCGGGCAGGCCGTTGGACGGCCCCTTCTTTTCAATGTCTTCCGACGTGATGACGGTGGTGAAGGCCGGCGCGGTCAGCGTGGTCTGCGCCGTTCCCGTGGCGGTCACCACCACCGGCCCCAGCAGATGGCCGGCGTCGGCGTTCGGATCGGTTGCGGCGGCCTGCTGCGCCTGTGCTCCCGCCGGCACCAACGCCGCCATGGCCGCCGCCAGCAGCAGAAACTTGAACGAAAACGTGCCCTGCCCCCGCGCCGTCAGGCGTGGTCCCGTTGAACGATATCCCATTGTGCTGCTACCCCCGATGTGTGCTCTCGCTGTTAATGAGAGTGATTCTCATTCTTATGATTGCTTAGTACCCCACTCCCCTCTCTGCCGCAAGGGGTATGAGTGGCTTTCCGAATGGGATAAGTCCGGCGGGCGGTGCGCATGGGTGGTTGAGGAACCAAGGGGGGTAGAACACGCGGGAACGCTGATTTACCCTATCCCATGGGTTGATCTTTCGTGCTGATGGGCCGGACAGGGGGTGTCATGGGAGCGGTGAAACCTCTCTTCCTAGAAATTTACGGCGGCGATCTGCTGTGCACCGGCCCCCACGGCACCCGCCGCACGCCGCTGGGCGACGACGGCATCCAGGCGTTGAAATCCTGGGCCGGGCGCTATGACGTGGCGGTGTTGATCCGCCAGCCCCAGAGGCTGCCCGCCGTGGGGCGGGAGATGGCGGACTGGCTGAACGCCGGCGATTCCTGGCTCGACCGCGGGCTGGCGGCCGGCACCGGGCCGGTGATGTTGGAAATCCGCGCCCCGCAATCACCGGATGCAACCGAACAGGCCCTGCTCGATGCCCCGTGGGAGGTGCTGGCCCCCGGCGGCGCCCTGCTGGCGGAGGATGCGCAGCGGCTGTTCCAGGTGGTCCGCCGGCTGGGGAAACCCCGGCCCGCCTCCCCCACCGATTCGCCCCCGCACGGCGATATCGCCGTGCTGTTCATGGCGGCGGAGGTGGAGGGACAGAGCACGCTGAATTACGAGCGGGAGGAAATGGCCTTCCTCGACGCCACCGCCGGGCTGGATGTCCATTGGGCGGTGGAGGAAAGCGGCAGCCGCGCCGGGCTGGACCGGCGGCTGCGGCAAAGGCAGGAGATCCGCCCCGACGTGCTGCACCTGACCGCCCACGGGGAGATCGGCGAAACCGGCCCCTACCTGCTGCTGGAGACGGAGGACGGCGGGCCGGACCCGGTGGACGCCGATGCCCTGTGCACCACGCTGGGCGATGCCGGCCAGATGCCGCGGCTGGTGTTCCTGTCCGCCTGCCGCACGGCGGAGACGGAGGGGGCGGCGGCCCCCTATACCCAGGCGCTGATCCGGGCCGGGGTGGCCAACGCGCTGGGCTGGGACGGATCGGTCTATGACACCGACGCCACCCGCTTTGCCGCCGTGGTTTATGGCAAGCTGGCCGGCGGTTCTTCGGTGGCTCATGCCGTCGCCGCCGCGCGCCATGATCTGCTGAAACAGATGCGGGCGGCGGAGCGGGCTGCCGCGGCGGCGGGCAAGCCGGCGGCGGACACCGGCACCCATTGGCATCTGGCCCGCCTGTGGGTGGGGCCGGACGGCGGCGGGCCGCTGTGCGATACCCAACAGCCGGCCCGCGCCCTGCCCCGCCGGGCGGACAAGGCGTATCTGGACCCCCGGAAGCGGCGGGTGCCGGTGGCGGCACCGGAACAGTTCGTCGGCCGCCGCCGCCCGATCCAGGCGGCGTTCCGGGAATGGAACGCCGGAGCCACCGGGATTCTGGTCCAGGGCATGGGCAATCTGGGCAAATCCAGCCTCGCCGAACGGATCGCCAGCCGGCACAACGGCTCTGAGGTGGCGGTGGTGTACGGGCGCTACGACGCCCACGCGGTGTTCCTGGCCGTGCTCGACGCCCTGCCCGAAGACGAGCAGGAGGCGGTGCGGCAGACCCACGAGGACACCATTCTTCACACCCCCGCCGCGCTGAAACTGGTCCTGCAAAAGCTGTTGAAGGGCCCGCTCAGCGGCACCAGGGGCACACGCCCGGTGCTGCTCATCATCGACGATCTGGAACAATGCCTGGAGACGCCCAAGCCGGGGCAGACGGCCACGCCCTTCGCCTCACAGGACGCGCAGGCGGCGGTGGCGGCGGTGATCGCCGCGTTCCGCGATGCCGGGCGGGCCACCCGCTCCCGCCTGCTGGTGACCAGCCGCTACAGCTTTGCCCTGACCGATGACCGCGGGCGGGATCTGGCGGCGGAACTGGTTGCCATCCCCTTCCCCGCCATGGACGCCGCCCAGCGCGCCAAGCAGATGCACACCGCCGCCCGTCTGGCCGGTCGCCTGCGCGGCCCCGGCGACGATCCCGTGCGTGATGGGCTGGAAGCCCGCATCCGCGACGTGGCGGGCGGCAACCCCGGTTTGCAGGAGATCCTGACCCGCCCGCTGTTGACCCTGAAGCCGGCGGACGGTCTGGCCGCGGCAACCCGCGCGGTGGCGGCGGTGGAACACTACCGCGCCACCGGCACGGTCCCGGCGGACGACAGCGCGGCGCAGACGTTCTTCCGCCGGGTGTCGCTGGAAGCGTACCGCGCCATGCTGACCCCCGGCGAAACCGCGCTGCTGCGCGCCGCCACCCTGTTCACCCTGCCCGTGCCCGGCCCGGTTCTGGAAACGGCGGGGCGGGCCGGCGGTGTCGGCGCCCCCGGTGCGGCGCTGGACCGCCTGCTCGGCCTGGGCCTGCTGGACCGCACCGCCGTCCGCGGCACGGCGACGGAGGCCCAGGTCAACCCCCTCGCCCGCCCGCTGGTTCCCGCCCTGTCCGATGACGAGCGCGCCCATCTGGCGGCGGCGGTGGTGCTGGCCCTTTTCGAGGCTTGGGCAGACGAAGATGGGGATATGCCCGTCGGTGAGCGCGCCGTCCTGCTGGCCACCCTCGCCCTGTGCGCCGGCGGGCCACCGGCGGTGGTGCAGAGGGCGGGGTTGTTCGGGGGCCGCTTCCTGTTCGACACCGCTCATGAACCGAAACAGGCGCTGGATCTGGCGGAACGGGCCATCGCCTGCCTGGACGCCGCGGAAATCCCGCCCGACCTCCATCTTCTGCGCCTCGCCGCCGAATGCGCCGGACGGCTGGGGCATGGCGGGCAACAGGACCGCCTTCTGAAGCGGGCCACCGCTACGAAAGGGACCGACCCCTGCGCTGCCGCCATGGCCCTGTATGACAACGCCGTACGCCTTTTCGAAAAAGGCGACACAGAGACGGCGGAAGGCCTTCTCCGGGATGCCGTCAAACGCTTCGAAGACCTCGGCGACGTGCGGGAACGCGCCGTGACCATGGGCAAAATCGCCGACATCCTGACAACACGCGGACAGACCGACGAGGCTCTGCGCATCTTCCGAGAGGATCTCATTCCGGCCTTTGAACGCCTCGGCGACGTGCGCTCCCGCGCCGTGACCATGGGCAAAATCGCCGACATCCTGACAACACGCGGACAGACCGACGAGGCTCTGCGCATCTTCCGAGAGGATCTCATTCCGGCCTTTGAACGCCTCGGCGACGTGCGGGAACGCGCCGTGACCATGGGCAAAATCGCCGACATCCTGACAACACGCGGACAGACCGACGAGGCTCTGCGCATCTTCCGAGAGGATCTCATTCCGGCCTTTGAACGCCTCGGCGACGTGCGCTCCCGCGCCGTGACTATGGGCAAAATCGCCGACATCCTGACAACACGCGGACAGACCGACGAGGCTCTGCGCATCCGGCGCGACGAGGAACTCCCCGTCTATGAACGCCTCGGCGACGTGCGGGAACGCGCCGTGACCATGGGCAAAATCGCCGACATCCTGACAACACGCGGACAGACCGACGAGGCTCTGCGCATCCGGTACCAGGAGCAACTCCCCGTCTATGAACGCCTCGGCGACGTGCGCTCCCGTGCCGTGACCATGGGCAAAATCGCCGACATCCTGACAACACGCGGACAGACCGACGAGGCTCTGCGCATCCATGTGGAAGAAAGACTGCCTGTCGCCGAAGCAATGGGAGATAGCGATAGCCTTGCCCATGTCCGCTTTTCCTGCGCCACCATCCGTTTGAACCGGGGTGGGCTGGAAACGGGGGAAGCGGATACCATCGCCGCGGAAGTGGCGGAAAGCTTTTCTCTGTTCCGCACGATCGGGCGTACCGACGGCATCGCCATCGTCGGCCAGCTCTTCGGCCAGATCCTGGCCGCCGGGGGCTTGAAGGACGAAGCCCTCGCGGTTCTCGACCAGGCCGCCGAGGCCTTCACCATCCTCAAACGCACCGCATCCGTTGAAAAGATCCGCGCCCTTCAGGCGTCCATCCGGGAGAGCATGGCATGAGTGCCACCATTCACATCACCGGCCCCGGCGCCGCGGGGCTTGCCGCCGTGGTGGAAACGGCGGTGGCGGAGGCTTTGGCGGCGGCGGTGATGCCGCAGACGGTTGCCGCGGGGGCGGAGACCGAGCGGGGAAACCGGCTGGCGGTGGCAGCGCTGCTGCTGGCCCTGCCCGGTGCCGCCAACGACGCGCTGTCGCTGGCCGACCGTTTCCAGCTTGTGCCCAAGGTGGAACGGATGCTGGACCAGATCCGCGCCGCCGCCCGGCCGGGCGACGGGGTGTTCCTGTCCCACGGTGCCGGCCCCGGCATCGACCTGCTGGCCGCCACCCCGGACGCGGTGATCGACCAGTTGTTCCGCCCGTGACCACCGCAATCCCCCTCTCCCCCCAGGGGCTACGCACTGCACAGATCTTTAACTCATTAATATAAAACAATTTTTCGTCGTCATTCCCGCGAAAGCGGGAATCCAGGTGTGAGCCGCGATCAGCGGCGATATGAATCGCCTGAGGTGTTGGCCATGGAAACACCTTCTGGATCCCAGCCTTCGCTGGGATGACGATGAAAGGTTGTGTTATATCAGTATGTTGTACGATGTGTGCAGTGCGTAATCCCCCCCCGGGGAGAGGGCTTTACGGGAACCCGTAGGCCCGTTCCACCCGTGCGATGCGGGTCACATAGCGTTCGTACCAGCGTTCGCGCCCCAGCGCCTGGGCAAGCTGGTGCTGCACGTCGGCTTTCCAGGCGGCGATGGACTCCCGGTCGCGCCAATAGGACACGGTAAGGCCCAGCCCGTCCGACCGGGCCGATTCCACACCCAGGTATCCCGGCTGAAGGGCGGCGCGCTCCGCCATCACCCGGGCGGTTTCGGCGTAGCCGTCATCATCATCCGTGCGGACGGAGGTGAAGATCACCGCGTAATAGGGCGGCTCCGGCGTGGCGGCGGGGGTGGACGGGCCGCTCATCCCACCACCTCCCCCAGTGCCGTGACCAGGGCGCGGTTTTCCTCTTCCAGGCCGACGGTGATGCGCAGGCCGTCGGCCATGCCGTATTCGACGCAGCTTTTCACCAGGATGCCGCGGCGGGCCAGATGGTCCAGGATCTGCGGTACCCCCAGCGACGGGTCGGGCGCCACCCGCACCAGCAGGAAATTGCACACGCTGGGGTATACGCGCAGGCCAAGCTGTTCCAACTCCTGCGTCAGCCACGGCAGCCACGCGGCGTTGTGGTCATAGGTGGCGTTCTCGTGCTCGGCGTCGGTAATGGCCGCCGCCGCCGCCGCCTGGGCCGGGACCGACACCGCGAAGGGGGAGCGCACATGCTCCAGCGCGTCGATCACCGTGCGCGGGCCATAGGCCCAGCCCACCCGCAGCCCGGCCAGCCCGTGCATTTTGGAAAAGGACCGCACCATCACCACATTGTCGCTGCCCTCCACCAGATCCACGCCATCGGCGTAGTTGTCGCGGCGGATGTATTCGGCATAGGCGGAATCGAGCACCAGCAGCGTGTGGGGCGGCAGCCCGGCGCGCAGGCGCTGCACCGCGTCCGCCGGGATGTAGGTGCCGGTGGGGTTGTTGGGGTTGGCCAGATAGCACAGCCGGGTCTTGTTGCCCGACAGCTCGATCATCGCCTCCACATCCACCACCATGTCACGTTCGGCGGCGACGATGGGGGTGGCGCCGGTCAGGCGGGCTGCCTTGATGAAGCCGCGGTAGCCGTGCTCGTGGCACAGCACCTCGTCCCCCGGCCCGGCATAGGCTTGGCAGAGAAGCTGGAGCAGGTCGTCGGACCCGCCGCCGCACACGATGCGGCTGTCGTCCAGATCGTAGCGCCGGGCGATGGCGCGGCGCAGCGCGGTCTGGCGTGAATCGGGGTAATGGTGGATCCGGGATGCGGCATGGCGATAGGCGTGCAGCGCCGCCGGGCTCGGCCCCAGGGGGTTGACCGTCAGCGACAGGTCGATCCACGCCCGCCCGTCGTCGTCGGATGGTTTTGCCGGCTGATAGGGGCGGATATGGCTGATACCGGGACGAGGCGACAAGAATTCCATCAGGCGGCTCCGCGGCTTAATCGAACGGTCGCATCCGGTGGTTCAACCGGCGTGCACTGCATTCAAACGGAAATAACCGATCCTGACCAGCCCAGAAAACGCCCACACGAAAAACGGGCCTGCGGCGCATTGCACCACAGGCCCGTGACCGTCGATTATGCCGTTGTCTCAGTCCTGTAACGTCAGTGGTTGAGAATCTGGCTGAGGAACAGCCGGGTACGGTCCGACTGCGGGTTGGTGAAGAACAGGTCGGGCGTGTTCTGCTCGACGATTTGCCCGCGGTCCATGAAGATCACCCGGTCGGCGACCGATTTGGCGAAACCCATTTCATGGGTCACGCACAGCATGGTCATCCCCGATTCCGCCAGCCCGATCATGACGTCCAGCACCTCCTTCACCATTTCGGGGTCGAGAGCGGAGGTGGGTTCGTCGAACAGCATGATCTTGGGGCTCATGCACAGCGACCGCGCGATGGCGACGCGCTGCTGCTGGCCGCCGGAAAGCTGGCCGGGGTACTTGTGCGCCTGGCTGGCGATCTGCACCCGTTCCAGATACTTCATGGCGGTGGCCTCGGCCTCCGCCTTGGGCTGGCGGCGCACCCAGATGGGGGCCAGCGTGCAGTTCTCCAGCACCGTCAGGTGGGGAAACAGGTTGAAGTGCTGGAACACCATGCCGACCTCGCGCCGGACCAGCTCGATGTTCTTCAGGTTGCCGGTCAGCTCGATGCCGTCGATGACGATGGAGCCCTTCTGGTGCTCCTCCAGCCGGTTCAGGCAGCGGATGAGCGTGGATTTGCCGGACCCGGACGGGCCGCAGATCACGATCCGCTCGCCCTTGCGCACGGTCAGGTTCACGTCGCGCAGGACGTGGAATTCCCCATACCATTTGTGGACGCCGGTGCAGGAGATGACCGGTGCCGCGGTGTCCGGCTGGGCGGTGCCCGCCTGGGATTGGGCCATAGCCATGATCGTGGTGTCCCCTTAGTGACGGCGCGAACGGTTCAGATCCCGTTCCAGGCGCTGGCTGTATTTGGACATGAAGAAGCAGAACGCCCAATAGATGAGGCCGATGAACAGATAGGCCTCGCGGTAGAAACCGCGCCACGCCGGGTCGGTCAGCGCCGCCTTGGCGCTGCCCAGCAGGTCGTACAGGCCGATGATGATGACCAGCGAGGTGTCCTTGAAGAAGCTGATGAAGGTGTTGACCAGGGGCGGGATCGAAATCGCCAGCGCCTGGGGCAGGATCACCTTGCCCATCTTCTGCCAATAGGACAGGCCAAGCCCGTCGGCGGCCTCGTACTGGCCCTTGGGGATGGCCTGCAGCCCGCCGCGGATGGCCTCGGCCATATAGGCGGCGGCGAACAGGATGAAGGCCACCTGGGCGCGCAGCAGCTTGTCCACCGTCACGCCGGTGGGCAGGAACAGCGGGAACATCACCGACGCCATGAACAGCAGGCTGACCAGCGGCACGCCGCGGATCAGCTCGATGTAGGTGACGCAGATGGCCTTGACCGCCGGCATGGTGGACCGCCGGCCCAGCGCCAGAAGGATGGAGAAGGGAAAGGCCACCGCCAGACCGATCACCGACAGGATCAGCGTCAGCGGCAGACCGCCCCAGCTCGTGTTCTCCACCGGGGTCAGCCCCAGCACCCCGCCCCACATCAGCACGCCCACCAGCGCCAGCCCGCCCAGCCACACCAGACCGAACCACGCGTGCCAGAAACGCCGGTCGCAACTGGCGGCCAGCAGCGCGATGAAGATCATGATGACGGCCAGCGGCCGCCACTGTTCGTCATAGGGGAACATGCCGAACAGGATGAAGCGCAGCTTTTCCGACACGAAGGCCCAGCAGGCCCCGCCCAGATCGGCCCGGCACTCCTTGGGCGCCGCCCCGAACCCGTGGGCGCTGATGACCAGCCAGTCCAGCAGCGGCGGCACCACACGGATGACGGTCCAGACGATGATCACCGTCAGCAGCGCGTTGTACCACGTGTTGAACAGATTGTTGCGCACCCACGCCAGCGGGCCGACGGTGGCCACGGGGGGCCGTTCCATGGCCGGGGCGGGAGCGGAGTTATCGACGGTTCCGGTCATGGCCTACCGCTCCACCAGGGCAATGCGTTTGTTGTACCAGTTCATGAAGGCGGAAATCGCCAGGCTGAACGCCAGATAGGTGCCCATGATCATGGCCACGCCCTCCACCGCCTGACCGGTCTGGTTCAGGGTGGTGTTGGCGACCGACACCAGATCGGGATAGCCGATCGCCAGCGCCAGCGACGAATTCTTGGTCAGATTCAGGTACTGGCTGGTCAGCGGCGGAACGATCACCCGCAGCGCCTGGGGCAGAACCACCAGCCGCAGCGTCTGCCCGGCGGGAAGGCCAAGGGCGCGGGCCGCTTCCGTCTGGCCCCAGTTGACGGCCACGATGCCGCTGCGCACCACCTCGGCGATGAAGGCGGCGGTGTAGACGGTCAGGCCCATCAGGATGGCGAAGAATTCCGGGCTGATGACCGTGCCGCCGACGAAATTGAAACCGCGCAGTTCCGGCACGTCCATCTTCGTGGGCGCGCCGCCCAGCAGATAGACCACCAGCGGCAGGCCGACGACGCAGCCCAGCGACGACAGCAGCACCGGGTACGGCTTGCCCGTCGCCGCCTGCCGCTTGCCGCCCCAGCGGTTGAGGACGAAGGCCAGGACGGCGCCGGCAACCAGCGCCAGCACCACCCACATCCACACCGGATCGGCGGCGGGAACGGGGAAGCGCACGCCGCGCTGGGACAGGAACACGCCCGGCAGCGGGTTCAGCGCCTGACGCACCGGCGGCATGCTTTCGGTGATGACGGCGTACCAGATGAAAAGCTGGAGCAGCGGCGGGATGTTGCGGACCACCTCCACATAGCCGCCGGCCAGCCGCGCCAGCAGCCAGTTGCTGGACAGCCGCGCCACGCCGATCAACGTGCCGAGGATGGTCGCCGCGACGATGCCGATGGCCGACACCTTGACCGTGTTGAGCACCCCCACCACGAAGGCACGGCCATAGGTGTTCTGGGGCGTGTAGTCGATCAGGCTTTCGCCGATGGCGAACGACGCCTCGCGGTTCAGGAATCCGAACCCGGTTGCGACCGATTGCCGCGACAGGTTGTCGAGGGTGTTGTGAATAAGATATCAGCCGATGAACAGGATGCCGCCGATCAGCAGGAACTGATAGGCCAGCGACCGCACGGTCGGATCGTTGAGGGAAAAAGCGAATCCCGCGCGCGGCGGTGCGCGCCCGGAATCCCGGTGTTCGCTGGACACGGGGGGGCCTCCGTTCCATCGTTCAGGTCTGCGGCGGGGCCAGTCCGCCGCCCGACGTTTTTCACGGGGGGCGGCCCGGCGCACGCATGGCCGGGCCGCCCTGTTCCTTTGACATAAGTCCCGGCCAAGCCGCGGCCAGAGGATCACCCCCTGCCCGCGGAATGGCCGTGCCTGCCGGCTTACCGGAACGGCATGGCGTACTGCATGCCGCCCTTGGTCCACAGCGCGTTCAGGCCGCGCTCCAGCTTCAGCGGGGTCTTGACGCCGACGTTGCGTTCGAAGATTTCGCCGTAGTTGCCCATCTTCTTGATGACGTTGTAGAGCCACTTGTCATCCAGGCCCAGCGCCGCACCCATGCCGGGGGCAACACCCAGCATGCGCTGGATTTCGGGATCCTTGCTGGCCAGGAATTCGTCGAGGTTCTTGGACGTGATGCCCTTTTCCTCCGCCGCGATGGTGGCGTAGACGGTCCACTTCACGATGTCGAACCACTGGTCGTCGCCGTGACGCACCGCGGGGGCCAGCGGCTCCTTGGAGATGATTTCCGGCAGGATGATGTGGTCGTCGGGGTTGGGCGCGACCGCCGCGCGGGTGCCGGCCAGACCGGAGGCGTCGGTGGTCAGCGCGTCGCAGCGCCCGGCGAAGTAGGCGGCGTTCACCTCGTCCACCGATTCGATCACGACCGGGTTGTACTGAAGGTTGTTGGTGCGGAAATAGTCGGCGAGGTTCAGTTCGGTGGTGGTGCCCGACTGCACGCAGACGGTGGCGCCGCTCAGCTCCTTGGCGCTCTTCACACCCAGCTTCTTCGGCACCATGAAGCCCTGGCCGTCGTAATAGGTGACGGGGGCGAAGTTCAGCCCGACCGAGGTGTCGCGGGTCAGGGTGACGGTGGTGTTGCGGGACAGCATGTCCACTTCACCCGACTGGATGGCCGGGAAGCGCTGCTGGGCCGACAGCGGGGTGAACTTCACCTTGTTCGGGTCGTTGAACAGGGCCACCGCCACGGCGCGGCAATAATCCACGTCCAGGCCCGTCCAGTTGCCGGCACTGTCGGGATTGCCGAAGCCGGCGAGGCCGGTGTTCACGCCGCATTGGACGAATCCACGCTGCTTGATTGCATCCAGTGTCGGACCGGCCTGGGCCGCACCGGAAGCAACGCTGAGCGCAATGGCCGCCGTTGCCGCGAAAAAGACCGCTTTCATGTTAAACTCCACCCTGTTTTTTGATCTTAGATTACGCGACAGTGGCGTAACCCGGATTTGGCCGGAATTCGGACAGTCCGTCCCGCGCCTTATGGGTCAAGTTTAGCAAGCCATGCCCTTTTGTCGATTCTCCATTGCCGAAATCGGCGGGTCTTGTGGAGATCACGTAGCTGTCCGTGGTGGCAACGGTCACCGGGCGGGGTTTGCAGGGCCGGGCTGCGGGGAGGTCATGGAACCGCCGCCGGGCCGCGGCTTGCGGGCGGGAGCGGGGCATGGGCACAATGACGCCTTCCCTTTCCATTTGCAGGCTTTTCAGGAATGAAGGACGCCAAACCCGATACCGTGCTGGCCCATGCCGGGCGCAACCCCCTTGCCAACCACGGCATCGTCAATCCGCCGGTCTACCACGCCTCCACCGTCATCTATCCCAACCTGGAAGCGCTGGAGGCCAGCGACCGGGCGCCCTTCGACACGGTGAACTACGGCCGGATCGGCACCCCCACCAGCTTCGCCTTCGAAGAGGCGGTGGCGGAGCTGGAGGGCGGATACCGCGCGGTCACCGCCGCGTCGGGTCTGGCGGCCATCTCCACCGCGCTGATGGCCTTCACCAGGACCGGCGACCATGTGCTGATCACCGACAGCGCCTACGGCCCCACCCGCCGCTTCGCCAACGAAACCCTCACCCGCTACGGGGTGACGGTGGAGTATTTCGACCCCGCCATCGGGGCGGGGATCGCGGCTCTGCTGCGGCCCAACACCGCGCTGGTGTTCGTGGAATCCCCCGGCTCCCTGACGTTCGAGATGCAGGACATTCCGGCCATCGCCGCGGCGGCCAAGACCGTGGGCGCACGGGTGGTGATGGACAACACCTGGGCCACGCCGCTGTTCTACCAGCCGCTGCGCCACGGGGTGGACGTGTCGCTGCACGCCGCCACCAAATACATCGTCGGCCATTCGGATGCCATGCTGGGCGTTCTGGTCTGCACCGAGGAGGTCTATGCCACGGTGAAGAAGGCCGCCGTCAGCCTGGGCACCTGCGCCGGGCCGGACGACGTGTATCTGGGCCTGCGCGGCCTGCGCACCATGAGGGTGCGGCTGAAGCAGCACCAGGAATCCGGGCTGCTGCTGGCCGACTGGCTGTCCCGCCGCCCGGAAGTGGTGCGGGTCATCCACCCCGCCCGCCCCGACCATCCGGGCCATGATCTGTGGAAGCGCGACTTCACGGGCGCCTGCGGCCTGTTCAGCGCCCTGCTGCACCCGGTGCCCAAGGCGGCGCTGAGCGCCATGTTCGACGGGTTCGAACTGTTCGGCATCGGCTATTCCTGGGGCGGGTTCGAAAGCCTGATCCTGCCGGTGCGCCCCGGCGCCATCCGCACCGCCACCCGCTGGGACGAGCCGGGACCGCTGGTCCGCCTGCACGCCGGGCTGGAGGATCCCGACGACCTGATCCGCGATCTTGAACGCGCCTTCGCCCGGCTGGCGGCGGCCCTGTGACCAAGGAACAAGCGATGAGCAACGAGACGGCCACCCCCTTCGCCACCCCCGCCGCCATCGGTGCGGCCCTGGCCGCCATCCGCTTCAACGACGCCGGGCTGGTCCCGGCCATCGCCCAGCAGGCCGACACCGGCGAGGTGCTGATGATGGCCTGGATGAACCGCGACGCGGTGGCGGAAACCCTGACCACCGGGCGGGTCTGCTACTGGTCGCGGTCGCGCAAGGGGCTGTGGCGCAAGGGCGAAACCTCGGGCCAGGTGCAGCGGCTGGCCGATTTCCGCATCGACTGCGACGGCGATACCGTGCTTGTGGTGGTCGATCAATTGGGCGTGGCATGCCACACCGGACGGCGGTCGTGCTTCTACCAGGCGGTCCGCGGCGACGGTCTGGAGGTCATTCAGGAGGTCACCATGGACCCCGCCGCCCTTTACGGTGGTGATACCAAGCAAAAAGCATAAACACTGCTGCAATGCGGCGATCGATTGATCTATGTCAAAGTCTGCATCGGCCTTTTGGGTTAGAACCAACGCATCTCTAACCCTCCCTGTAATCGCCTTTGCCGGAGGTTCCGATCGGAACCTCCGGTTTTTTTATGTCGCGTTGCCCTTGAGGGGGCGGGAGACTGGTCAGACCATTGGTCCAGCGGGGCCATTACTGGTCGATATTTTAAACATCCCCAATTTCGTCACAGCCGCCATACGAAAAACGGGGAGCTTCGGCCTTTTGGCTTGATATGGATCAACGAACGCCCTGGTGGAACGGCATAAGAAAGATCCTGTCTCTAACCCTCCCTGTTTTTGCTCTTGGAGGCTTCGATCGCGAAGCCTCCTTTCTTTTTGTTAGCAAACGACGGCTTCGATGCCCTGGGCGAGCGACAGCAGGGCGTGGTCGCCCCCCATGGCGCCGGCCAGCATCAACCCTACCGGCAGATCATCGCTGGCCACCGGCACCGACACCGCCGGACGGTCGAGAAAGTTAAACAGACTGGTATTCCGTAGAACCAACAAATTGATGCGCGCGTAGTCGGCGTCATCGGTCAGTTCGTCGAACCGCGGGGCCACCACCGCCACCGACGGCAGCACCACCGCGTCGTAAGCGCGGGTCAGGGCATCGGCCTGCGCCATCAGCGCCTGCCGGGCGCGCATCAGGTCCACGTAATCGGGGGCGGTGGCCAGCAGCGCCCGTTCCAACCGCGCCCGCACGCGCGGGTCATACTCCCCGCTGCGGGTGGCGAGCCACGGGCGGTGCAGGGCATAGGCTTCCGCCGTGGAAAAGTTGATGCGGGCGTTGGCTTGGGGGATGCGGTCGAACACCGCTCCGTCGATCTCGACGACCCGCGCCCCGGCGGCGGACAGCCGGTCCAGCGCGCGGGCGAAGGCGGCGGCCACGGTGGCGTCCAGCCCATCCAGCGCGTGGCAGCGCGGCACCGCCAGCCGCAGGCCGGCAACGGGGGCAGGCTCCGGCACCTCCGGGGCCTCTCCCGCCATCACCGCATCCATCAGCGCGCAGCAGGCGACGGAACGGCCCAGCGGCCCCACGGTGTCGAGCGTCCACGACAGGGGGAAGGCGCCGTCGCGCGGCACCCGCGCCTGCGTCGGCTTGAACCCGGCCAGCCCGCAGAAGGCGGCGGGGATGCGCACCGACCCGCCGGTGTCGCTGCCCACCGCCGCCGCGGCCATGCCGTCGGCCACCGACACCGCCGCCCCCGACGACGAGCCGCCGGGAATCCGGTCCCGGCCGAACGGGTTGCCCGGCGTGCCGGTATGAGGGTTGAGGCCCAGGCCGGAAAAGGCGAATTCGGTCATGGCGGTGCGGCCCACGATCACCGCGCCCGCCGCGCGCAGCCGCGCCACCACCGCCGCGTCCGCCGTGGCCGGCGGGGCATCGCGCAGCAGGCGGGAACCGGCGGCGGTGGTCTGGCCCCGGATGTCGAACAGATCCTTGACCGACACCGGAATCCCCGCCAGCGGCGACGGCACCACTCCATGAGCGCGCAAGGCATCGCTGGCCGCCGCCGCGGCCAGGGCGGCGTCACGGTCCACGCGGGTGAAGGCGCGGGCACCCTCCCCCGCCGGGTCGGCGATACGGTCGAGCGCCTGGGTAACCAGGGCGGTGCTGGTGGTCTGGCCGCTGGCCAGCGCGTCGGCCAGAGAGGCCAGGGTGGGAAGACGGCTCATGTCCGGGGCGAACCTTTCAAGGGAAAAGGGCTGGCGCGAGCCTACACCCCCCTTCCCCGCCCCGTGAAGCCGGCTCGGGTCAGCGCGTGGCTTCCTGGGTGATGACCCCGTACCAGCCCAGCCCCTTGTAGGTCTCGTAACCGGGGGTGAGCGCGAAGCCGACCACCCCGCCCTTGTCGTCGGTGTAGCACCCCTGGGATTGCCCGTCGGTCTTCAGGGGAAAGGTCTCGCTCAGCACCCCGCGCCCGTCGGAGGCGGCAATCACCCGGTGGCGGCGGTCCACCAGCAGACAGCGGGTGCCGGCCCGCTCGTCCTCGGTCAGGCGCACGCTCTTGACCACGGTGTCCGATTGGGTCTGCCAGTCGAAGAAGATGCCCAGCACCCCCGTCACCGCCCCGTTGGCGTCACCGCCGGCCCGGATGGCGGTGGCGTAGGTGGCGACCGTCCGGTGATCCAGCAGGTCGTTGACCGCGATGTCGGCCACGGCGAAATCGTCGCCGGTCCGGGTGTTGAGCGCATCGCGGAACCACGCCTCCCCCGCCACCGACGATCCCACGGCGCGGCGGTAGCGGTCGGGCCGCCCGTTGGCCAGCACCACCCCCCGCCGGTCCACCACCCACAGGTCGAGATAGACGGTGTAGGCGTTGAGGATCACCCCCAGCCGCTTGGCGGCGTAGGCGCTGCGCTCCGGCGTCGGGTCGGCGGCGCAATCCACCATGGCGCTGTCGGTGGCCCACCAGCGCACGTCGCATGACCGCTCGTACAGGTTCCGGTCGATGATATCGATCATGTTCAGCGCCAGATCGGCCAGCCGGTTGCCGCGCAGTTGCGCCACCAGACGGCGGCCCAGCGTGTCCAACTCTCCGGTCTGGTGGGCCATCTGCATGCGCAGCTCGTTGCCGATGCCGGTGATCCGCTCGGAAATCGCCTTCACCTCCTGCGCCACGACGGCGAAGCCGCGCCCCGCCTCCCCCGCCCGCATGGCTTCGATCAGGGCGTTGAGGGCCAGGATCTTGGTGGTGTTGGTGACCGCCTGGATCTCGTCCATCTTGCGGGTGGCAAGGTCGGACACGGCGTGGGACAGGGCGACGATCCGCTCGGGCATAAGAATCTCCCTGGCGGCCCCGGCCGCGAGGGGGGCGGTCCGGGCCGGAGGTTGTTTGCCAAAAGAAAAGTTTTACCAACGCATTGTTCGATAGTGTCGTTATAAGAATGCATCTGCAACATTAACTTCACACAGCCGCAGGCTTTCGCCGTCCAGCCGCACGGCCCCCTTCCCCCGCCTCACCCTTCAGTGGTATCCGGCGCCGGCCCTGACCTTCCCGCGGAACACGCGGTAGGAATAGAAGGTATAGGCGAGAATAACCGGCAGAAGCACCGCAACCCCGGCCAGCAGGAACATCTGCGATTCCGGCGGCGAGGCCGCGTCCCAGATGGTCATCACCCGCGGCACGGCGAACGGCCACAGGCTGACCGCCAGCCCGGCATAGGACAGCAGGAACAGCGCCATCGTCATCAGGAACGGCATCCGCTCCCACCCGCGGGCCAGGGCGCGCAGCAGCACCAGCGCCGCGGCCAGTGCCGCCAGCGGGATCGGCGCCAGCAGCACCAGATTGGGCCACGCGAACCACCGCTGGGCGATGGGAGGGTTGGCCCACGGAGTCCACAGGCTGACCACCGCCACAAAGGCCAGGACCGCCAGCGTCAGCCCCCGCGCCGCGGACAGGGCGCGCTGCTGCAGCGCCCCGTCGGTCCGCCAGACCAGCCATGTGGCACCCAGCAGGGCATAGCCGCACACCAGCCCCACCCCGGTCATCACGCTGAACGGCGTCAGCCAGTCGAACGCCCCGCCGGTGTAGCGGTAGCCGCCGTCCGCCACCCGTTCCACCGCAACACCCTGGATGAAGGCGCCCAGCAGCGCCCCTTGCGCGAAGGACGCCACCAGCGAGCCGGTGAAGAACGCACGGTCCCACCACAGGTGCCGGCCCGCGGTCTTGAAGCGGAACTCGAACGCCACCCCGCGGAACACCAGCCCGAACAGCATGACCATCACCGGCAGGTACAGCGCCGGCAACAGGGTGGAATAGGCCAGCGGAAACGCCCCCAGCAACGAGGCCCCGCCCAGGATCAGCCACGTCTCGTTGCCATCCCACACGGGGGCGACGGTGTTCATCATCACGTCGCGCTCGCCCGCATCGCGGGTGAAGGGAAAAAGGATCCCCACCCCCAGGTCGAACCCGTCCAGCAGCACGTACATGAAGACGCCGAGCGCGATGATGGCGCTCCAGATCAGGGGCAGGTCCAGATCCATGATCGTCAGCCCTCCTCCACCACCGCGGCCTTGGCCTTGTTCTGGAAATGGGGCGGATCGTCGGCATCCCCCGGCCCCCGTGCGACCATGCGCAGGAAAAAGGCCAGGAACGCCGCCAGCAGCACACCATAGGCCAGGATGAACAGCCCGAAGGTCACCGCCACCGATTCCGCCGGCACCAGCGATACCCCGTCGGCCGTGCGCAGGTGGCCATAGACCAGCCACGGCTGGCGCCCCGCCTCGGTCACCACCCACCCGGCCAGCACCGCCACGAACCCCAGCGGTGCCGTGCCCGCCAGCAGGCGCAGATACCAGCGCCATTGCGTCAGCGCGTAGCGGCGGCGGGCGTACAGCCCGATCCCCGCCAGCACCACGAACCACAGGCCCAGCCCGACCATCAGGCGGAAGGCCCAGAACACCACCGCCACCGGCGGCCGGTCCTGCGGCGCGACCGCGGCCAGGGTGGGCACCGCGCCCGACAGGCTGTGGGTCAGGATCAGGCTGCCGGCGTAGGGAATGGCGATTTCCGCCCGGTTGCGCCCCGCCGCCTGATCGGGAAGGGCGAAGAGGATGAAGGGCGCCGGGCCGTCATGGGCATTCCAATGCCCTTCCATCGCCGCCACCTTGGCCGGTTGGTGCTCAAGCGTGTTCAGCCCGTGCAGGTCGCCCACCAGCACCTGAAGCGGGGCGGCCACCGCCGCCATGCCCAGCGCGAAGGACAGGCTGCGCCGCCCGAAATCCCGGTGCCGGTCGCGCAGCACGCACCACGCCCCCACCCCCGCCACCAGGAACGCGGTGGCGACCAGCGTCGCCACCACCATGTGCGCCAGCCGGTAGGGGAAGGAGGGGTTGAAGACCACCGCCATCCAGTCGGTGACCACCATCCGTTCCCCATCCATGGCGAACCCCGCCGGGGTGTGCATCCACGAATTGGCGGACAGAATCCAGAAGGTGGAAATCAACGTCCCCACCGCCACAAGGATGGTGGACAGGTAATGGATTTTCGGCGGCACGCGGTTCCACCCGAACAGCATGATGCCCAGGAACCCGGCCTCAAGGAAAAAGGCGGTCACCACCTCGTAGCTGATGAGCGGCCCCAGCACGTTGCCGGTGACCGCGGTGAAACGCCCCCAGTTGGTGCCGAGCTGGTACGACAGCACCAGCCCCGACACCACCCCCACCCCGAAGGCCAGTGCGAACACCCGCGTCCAGAACCGCAGCATCCGGTAAATGCCGGGGTCGCGCCGTTTCAGCCAAAGCCCCTCCAGCACCACCAGGAACAGACCCAGCCCGATGGTCAGGGTGGGAAACAGAATGTGAAAGCCGATGGTGAAGGCGAATTGCAGCCGGCTCAGCAGCAGTGCGTCCATATCTTCTCTCCCCTGCCCCGTCAACGCTGGCGGCACCGGGGGAGTTCCCGCCCTGCCCGCGCTTATCGCCGGGAGGACGCCGGGAGGCAAAACCCCATGGGAAATGTGTGTTTTTTGTCACACTTTCCTTTCAGGAAACCGCCCTAATTATTAGATACCGAACCTTATCGCGGCGCATCAAGGCAATAAACGGAAAACGGGAAAATTCATGACACGGCAACTATCGCGTTTGCGAATCCGCACGCAAATCGCCTTGATCGCGGTGCTGGGGCTGGTGGGGATCGCAGCCATCGGCCTGACTTATGGCCGCAGCCTGATGATTCTGGCGGACCACGAACAGTTTCTGGAAAAAGTCACCACCCTGGACAACGCCGTCAGCGGGCTGTCCACCCTGATGCTGCAGGCCCGGCGGCATGAAAAGGATTTCCTGCTGCGCAACAGCCAGGAACCGGCGTCCAACCACGCGCGGGTGATGGAACAGGTGCGCGTCCATCTGGATGTCCTGGAGCGCAGTGCCCGCACCCCTGCCGAGCAGGATGCCGCCGCCACCGTCCATCGCCTGACCGGCGTCTACGCCGCCAGCTTCACCCGGATGGTCACTCTGCGCACGGCGCTGGGGCTGACCGAGAACGACGGCAGCCAGAAGGCCCTGCGCCAGGCCGTTCATGCCGTGGAGGAGCGGCTCGGCCGGTACGACGACCCGGCGCTGATGGTGCAGATGCTGTTGATGCGCCGTTATGAAAAAGACTTCCTGGCACGCAAGGACGACAAATCCGTCACCAGCATGATGGCCCAGGCGGCACCCTTCACCGCCGCCATCGGGGCGTCCTCCCTGCCGCCGGCGGACAAGTCGGACATCGCCGGCCTGATGGAGCGCTACCAGTCGGCCTTCGGCGCCATCGTCGCCGACATCCGGGCGGTCGAAACCTCCCTCAAGGATCTTTCCGCCGCCTATGCCGCCATGGAACCGGTGCTGCAAAAGCTGGAAGACGGCATCAAGGCCGACCTGAAAGAGGCCAAGGCCGATATGGAGATGGAGCGGGCCTCCGCGACCCGCATCATGGGCACGGTGATGCTGCTGACGCTGGCCGGCTTCGCCATCGGGGCGGCGGTGGTGGCGCGGGGGATCTATCAGCCCATCAGCGACCTGACCGCGGTCACCCTCACCCTGTCCCGCGGCGATCATTCCGCCGTGGTGCCGGGGCGGGACCGGGGCGACGAGATCGGCGCCATGGCCAACGCCGTCCAAGGCTTCAAGGAGGCGGCTATTGCCGCGGAACAGGCAGCCCGCGACCGGGCGGCGGAACAGGAAAGCCGCCTGAACGCCGCCCGCCGGCTGGAATCCCTGGTCACCGGCTTCAACCGTCAGGCGGAAGAAATGGTGGGTGCCCTGGAAAACTCCGCCGGAACCATGCGGGAGGCATCGGAAAATCTGGTCGCCGTGGCCGAGCAGAGCCGGAGCCAGGCGACGGCGGTCGCCGTTTCCACCGAACAGACCTCCATGAACGTGCAGACGGTGGCGGCGTCGGCGGAACAGATGGCCGCCTCCATCGCTGAAATCACCCGGCAGGTTTCGCGCTCCGCCGCCATCACCCAGAACGCCGCCGACAGGGCCGGCACCACCAACGGCGCCATCCTGTCTCTGGACGAGCAGGCCCGCGGCATCGGCGACGTGGTGCGGCTGATCGCCGATATCGCCAGCCAGACCAACCTTCTGGCGCTCAACGCCACCATCGAGGCGGCCCGCGCCGGCGATGCCGGAAAGGGCTTTGCCGTGGTGGCCAGCGAGGTGAAGACGCTCGCCACCCAGACGGCCAAGGCCACCGACCAGATCTCCGCCCAGATCGCCGCCATGCAGACGGCGACCCAGGGTGCCGTGACCGCCATCGGCGACATCACCACCACCATCACCGAAATCAACGGCATCTCCGCCGCCATCGCCGCGTCGGTGGAGGAGCAGGACGCCGCCACCCGCGAAATCGTCCGCAGCATCCAGCACGCAGCATCCAGCACGCAGGAGGTGCTGAGCAACATTCAGGGCGTGCAGACCGCCGCATCCCACACCGACACCGCCGCCGGCCGGGTGCTGGGGGTGTCCGACGCCCTGGCACGGGAAACCGGCGAACTGGCCCGCTGCATCGGGCGTTTCGTCACCGACGTGCGGCAGGCGTCGTAAATCAGGACGGAATCAGGCAGAAACGGTCAACATCCACCAGCCCGCGGTCGGTGATCTTCAGGTGCGGGATCACCGGCAGCGGCAGGAAGGCAAGCTGAAGGAACGGCTCCTCCAGCGGGCATCCCATCTCCCGCACCGTGGCGCGCAGGGTGCGCAAGTGGCGCTCCACCGTCTCGAACGGCTCCAGGCTCATCAGCCCGGCCAGAGGCAGCGCCAGTTCGGCCACCACCTGATCCCCGGCCACGGCGACGAAGCCGCCCTGCAGTTCGATCAGGCGGTTGACGGCGATGGCCATGGCGGCATCGTCGCTGCCCACCACGCAGATGTTGTGGCTGTCGTGGCCGACCGACGAGGCGATGGCCCCCCCGGTCAGGCCGAAGCCGCGCACGAAGCCGCGGCCCACCGACCGGTTGATTCCATGGCGGGCGAAGACGCAGATCTTCAGAATGTCGCGCTGCGGGTCGCCCACCGCCTGCCCGTTGCGGGTGGGAACGTCCAGCCGCAGATGGTCGGTGATGATCTTGCCCGGCTGCACCCCGATCACCGACCGTTCGCCGCCGCCGTTGGCCGGAATGGCGAAATCCTCCACCGCCACCGGGGTCAGGCGGACGGAGTTCAGCCCCACCGGGCTGACCGTGGCGCGGTGGGCGAAACGCTCGGGCGTCACCACCCGCCCGCCTTGGATCACCCGGTTGACGGCGCAGGTTTCCAGATCGTCCAGCAGCACCAGATCGGCCCGCTGCCCCGGTGCCACCAGCCCGCGGTCGAACAGGCCGAAGGCCCGCGCCGCCGACCATGTGGCCGCGCGGTACACCGATTCCATGGGCGCCCCCGCCCGGATGGCGGCACGGATCAGGTGATCCATGTGCCCTTCCTCGGCAATGTCCAGCGGGTTGCGGTCGTCGGTGCACAGCGCCACGAAGGGGGACGTCATCGGCCCGATCACCGGGGCCAGGGCCGCCACGTCCTTGGACACCGAGCCGTCGCGGATCAGCACCTGCATGCCCTTGCGGATCTTCTCCAACGCCTCGTGCGCGGTGGTGGATTCGTGGCAGTTGCGGATGCCGCAGGCGCAATAGGCGTTCAGCTCCCGCCCCGACACCAGCGGCGCGTGCCCGTCGATGTGGCGCCCCTCGAACGCCGCCAGCTTTTCCAGCACCGCGTCGGTCTTGGTGAAGATGCCGGGGAAGTTCATGAATTCCGCCAGGCCCAGCACCTTGGGGTGGTCGCGGTGGCGCACGAGATCGGCGGCGGTCAGCGTGGCGCCCGAGGTTTCCAGGTCGGTGGCCGGCACGCACGACGACAGTTGCACCCGCAGGTCGAGCGCCGTCCCTTCGGCGCTGTCGAGGAAATAGCGCAGGCCCCGTTCTCCCAGCACGTTGCAGATCTCGTGCGGGTCGCAGATGGCCGTGGTGGTCCCGCGGGGCAGGACGCAGCGGTCGAATTCGAACGGGGTGACACAGGTGGATTCGCAATGCACATGGGTGTCGATGAACCCCGGCACCACGGTCAGCCCGCGCCCGTCGATCTCCTCCACCCCGTCATAGGATTCGTAGGTGCCGACGATGCGGTCGCCGCACACGGCGACGTCTCCGTCCGCCAGCTCGCCGGTCGCCACGTTGAGGAAGCGGGTGTTCTTGACCACCAGATCGGCGCGCGTCCGCCCCAGCGCCTGATCGATGCGGCGCTTCAGGCCGTCGGTCGGAAATCGTTCATCCTGCACGGCCATCGTGTCCCCCGCCTTTTCCGCATTTCTTTGACAGCAAAGTGTTGCCGCCTGAACCGCCGGTCAACACCGCCAAGCCCCGCCCATATGGGGAAAGGGGGGTGCCGTTTAGGGGAAAAACCGCAGCCGATCAACCCTTTGCCATGAATGGTCCCTCAGCGGTACCGCTTGGTCATGGTGGATTGCGCCGTCCAGGGCTGTCCGTCGCAGGCGGGTTTCACCGTCCGGCTGAGAAGGCGCAGCGTGGTTCCCTCGGCGGCATAGGCCCAGCGGGTGCCGCACCCGCCCTCCGCCCGCGCCAGTTCGGTGATCTCCACCCCGCCGGCGGCCAGGGCGGGCACGCCGGTCAGCACCGCATCGCCCTTCGCCACCGGGGCACCGGATTCCAGCACCTCCACCGCTGCCCGCGCCACGGTGCCGCCGGCCTCGTCCAGCAGGAAGGGAGCGTTGGTACAGTGCAGGGTGCCGCAATCCTCCGGCACCACCGCCAGCCGCCGCCCGTCGGGCAGCGCGCCGATGAAGGTGAAACCGGCGTAGCGCTCGTATCCGGTCATGTATTCGTCGGCCTGGGGCCGCGGCGGGGCGGGAAACAGGGTGGTCAGGGCATAGGCGGCCAGGGCGGCCCCCTCCTCCGCCGCCGCGCCATTCTCGTGCAGGGGGTCGATGGGCTTGGCGGCGGCCAGCGCCACCGCACGGGCCGCCGACGGGGCCGCCGTCAGCACGGCACGCAGGCGGGTTTCGGCCACCGCCACCCGCTCCTTGACGTCACCGCCGGCCAGGACGCGGCGGCGCTCCGCCGTCCAGGGGGCCAGAGCCGCCTGGGCCGCATCCCGTTCTTCCGCCGCCGGGGCCAGGCGCGCGGCCTCCGCCGCCCGCCCGATCAGCCGGTCCAGGGCCGCCACCGACGGATCGGCCTCGTCCGCCGCGACCGGCCCCGCCAGCATCATCAGGGCCGCCGCCATCACACCCGCCGCACGACGCATTCAGTTCACCACTTCCCACGCGATCCGCACCGGCGTCTCCCCGGCGCTGGGAGAACCGATGACAATTTCCCCCCGGGTGCGCAAGGGGGCCGAGCGTCCCTTTTCCAAGGTCCGCGGTTCGCTCTTGTCCTCCAGCAGCCGGGTTCCGTTGCGGCTGCTGTCGCTGAGGATGAACTCGCCCTTCTGATACTGGATCACCGCATGGCGGCGGGAGGCGGAGGCCACGTCGAGCACCACATGGGAATCGACCGCCCGTCCGATCACCAGTTCGGTGGTATCCTTGGGCATCACGAAACGCTGGCCGTTGACGCTGACCATCAGCCGGCGGCGCGGCGGTATCCGGGCCGCGCGGATTTCCACCGTGGTTTCGGTGACCGGCGGCACCGTGGGCACCACGCGCTCGTGATCGGGAATGCTGGCGACCTTGGCCACCAGCGCGTCGGCCAGGGCGCGGGGGATGCCGGCGTTGCGCAGCTTGCGCCCCAGGCCGGAACGGATGGCGTCCACCGGCGTTCCCGGCGCGGCCAGTTCGGCGGCGGACCGGACGCGGTTGAACTGCTCGGTCAGCCGTTCCACCAGATAGCTGATGCGCCGCCGCCCGTACGGGCTGGTGGCGAGGTCCAGCATATAGCCGATGCGCGCCGCCGCCCCGCCCAGCCGCGCCGACAGCCGCTGGACGGTTTCCTCGAACGGCAGGTCGTGGTCGCGCTCGCGGAACGCGGTCTTGGCCCGCATGGTGATGGCCGCGGCGATGGGCGGCCCGCCCATGAAGCCGTCGAAACCCGCCAGTTGGTCCACCAGCGCCTGACACGCGCGGTAATCCGCCGCCTGCCCCGTACGGGTCAGGGGATGGGTGCCTTCCAGCCCGCCCTGGACCCGGTTGAGCAGGGCGGCGCGCGTGCGCTCATACCCGCCGCCGCCCATGACGTTGGAAACGGTCAGCAGCACATCGGTGTTGGGCAGGCGGTCGTCCAGGTCGCCGCGCACGGTGGCCAGCAGCGCCTGCAGCGCCGACGACAGGTCGGGGGCATAGCCGATCAGGGCGCGAATCGGCTCCCGCCCGTCGAGCATCTCGGCCAGCAGTTCATCGACCACGGCGATGGTGGGGGGCGCATCCTCCTCGTGGAAACGCAGCAGCGTCTGGACCTTTTCCTGCCAGTCACGGGCCGGCTCCAGCACCACGGAAAAGGCATGGGTGACCAGCCGGTCCCGCTCCTCCGGCGGGCGTTTGGCCGCGGCCTCGGCCAGGAGCCCGGCCACGCCGCTGCTGCCCAACACCTTGTCGAAGGGGGCCAGGACGTCGCCTTCCTGGGCCATCTCCTTCAGCTTGTTGAACATGCGGGCCAGCTCGTCCTGGCGCTGGAACGGGTTCACGCCGGCCTTCGGCGCCTGCAGCGCCGCCAGACGGCTGAGGCCGGGGTTGAACAGGGTCTGTTCGCGCTCGAAATAGCGCAAGGGGTAATAGCGGTGAAGCTGTTCCGCCGGGATCACGATCTGCTCGTCCCAGTAGCGGCGAAACAGGCGCAGCAGGGTCATGCGGCTTTCAAAGCCGAAGACATCCAGGACATCGGTACAGAACGCCGCCTCGTCGATGGCGGAGATGGTGGTGACCTTTCCACCACCCATGTATTTCTTTTCGAAAATCGTCTCTTCGCGCCCGGCCTGATTCACGCGCGATACCCGGACCACGGAGTATTTCGCCAGAGTCAGCAGATATCTGGCGCGCTCGACGGCATCCTTTTCATCGGCGAACACACCGTCGATGCTGGGCTTGCCGTCAGCCTCCACCACCACTTCGAATTTGACTTCCCGGCGCTGCAACATCGCTTCAAACTGCCCCGTCCCGCACAGACGGCACACGTCGCTGTGTCCTGCATCACTGACGTGTGCGTCACTTCGCCCTACCCCACGCAATAGAAGCAATCGTATGCCACCACACACGATCCGGCAATCCTGCATCCACCTTGTGCTTTTTCTGCCGGCCATCCTGTGCGGGCCGGCGGTGGCCCAGACGGCCGAAACTCCACGTTTGGATGCACAAGCCCTTATTCGGCAACACGGTTTCCGGGCAGCGGATGTGGGGTTCCTGCTGTTCGACCCGGCCGATGGACGGATCGTCGCCGAGCACCGGGCCGACACCCCCTTCATCCCCGCATCGGTGGCGAAGGTACCGTCCGCCGTGGGCGCGCTCGCCCTTCTCGGTCCCGGCTGGCGCTTCACCACCAGGCTTCTGGCCACGGGTCCGGTGCAGGGGGGCGTTCTGGCCGGCGATCTGGTGCTGAAGGGCGGCGGCGACCCGACCCTGGACACCGGCGGCCTGACCGATCTGGCCCGCGCCCTGGCCGCCCAGGGCATCCGGGGGATCACGGGGCGGTTCCTGTACGACGCGTCCGACCTGCCGGTCCTGCCGGAGATCGAGCCGGAGCAGCCCTACGGTGCCGGCTACAACACCGGGGTCAGCGCGCTGACCGTGAATTTCAACCGCGCCCAGGTGACCTGGACCCGCCGCAACGGGGTGGTCGCGGCCCAGACCTGGACGGTATCGGACAAGGGGCGCCTGCCCATCGACGGCGTGACTCTGCACGCTGTCCCCCGCCCCGGCACGCTGGCCCCCGCCGCCGTTCCCGCGGGCGGGGTGGAGAGCTGGCAGGTGGGTTTCCCCGCCACGGGCGACAAGGGGGCGTTCTGGATGCCGGTGCGGCGGGCCGATGCGGTGACGGCGGGGCTGTTCCACCGCATCGCCGGCATGAACGGCATCACCCTGCCCCCGCCCCGGCCGGGGACAGCCCCCGCCGCCGCCCGGCCGCTGGCCCAGCGGGACAGCCCGCCGCTGGCCACCGTCGCCGCCGGGGTTCTGCGCTATTCCAACAACCTGTCGGCGGAGCTGATCGGGCTGGCGGCCGCGCGCCGCCTCGGCCCCTCCCCCGCCACCACCCTGCCCCAGGCCGCGGGCACGCTGGCCGGATGGCTGAAGGCCCAGGCGCCGGGCACCGATTGGAGCGGTTTCACCCTGGCGAACTTCTCCGGCCTGACGGTGCGGTCACGGGTGACGCCACGGCAGATGGCCGCCATCCTGCGGATCGGGGGCGAGCCCTTCTACCCCCTGCTGCCCGGTGAGGACGAGGGCAAGCCCACCCCCGGCGCCAGGGCCAAATCGGGCACCATGGCCTATGTGAAGGGGCTGGCCGGGGTGCTGTCCACGGCCGGCGGGCAGCGGCTGGGTTTTGTCCTGTTCATCGCCGACGAGGGGCAGCGCCAGGCCATGGACCGCACCGCCGGGCGCGACGTTCCCGCCATGCCGCCCGAGGCCCGCGCGTGGCTGGACCGGGCGCGGATGCTGCAGGCGGCGCTGCTGGCCCACTGGGTGGACGGCCCCGAAGCACCGCTTGAGGAAACACGTAAAATCCCTTAAACTTTTCGTCCAGGGGTGGTTTCGGTTCGTTTCATCGCCCCGCCGTCCCGCCGCCTCATGAACAGGGTCCGCGTTTGCCAAGCCCACCCACCGTTCCCAGGCGCATGACCGCCCCCACGCAACACCCGCCCCGTGGCCTGGGCGGCACAGGGCCCCATGGCGCCGCCGCCCCCGACGACGGGCACCGCCGGTACCGCGACCACCGGCTGGATGCCGAAATCGTCAGCATCGTGGTGGGCGGTTGCTGCGTCAGCAGCGATCCCAACGTCATCATCACCACCACGCTGGGATCGTGCATCGCCACTTGTCTGTTCGATCCGGTGGCCGGCGTGGGCGGCATGAACCATTTCCTGCTGCCCGACGGCGGCAGCGACACCCTGTCGGCGTCGGCCCGTTACGGCAGCGCGGCGATGGAACAGCTCATCAACCGCATGCTGTCCATCACCGGGCGGCGCGACCGGCTGCGGGCCAAGGTGTTCGGCGGGGCCGGGGTCACCGGCACCCGCAACTCCATCGGTCAGCGCAACATCGACTTCGCCATGGAATATCTGGCGACCGAAGGAATCCCCACCATCAGCTGGGATGTGGGGGGAACGCAGGCCCGCTCCATCCGGTTCTATCCCGCCACGGGGCGCAGCCAACGCCGGCTCGTCGGGGGCGATGCCATCCGCGACATCACCCGCAGCGAATCCTCCTTCATGGAGCGGTTGCGCAAAACCCGCATCGACGGCGATATCGAGTTGTTCTGATCCCATGCTTCATGGCCTGTCCCGCCTGATTCCCGCCATCACCGCCCATGGGCTGGACGAGGCGGCGGTGTACCGCCGTCCGGCACTCTATCACCGCAAGCGCACCGGGCGCGTGCCGGCGGGGCCGCTGCTCTGCCCTATCTGCAACGGGTCCGCCGCCCGTTTCCTGACCTTCGGGCTGGGCGGACGGCGCAACGCCCAATGCCCCCATTGCGGATCACTGGAACGGCACCGTTTCCTATGGCTGTATCTGCGGGAGCGCACGCCGTTCTTCCGCCGCCGCCTGCGGGTGCTGCACACGGCCCCCGAAGAGTGCCTGGAGCCGCGGTTGCGGGGGCTGCATGGGCGCGGTTATGTCAGCCTGGACCGTTTCTCGCCGCTGGCCGACGTGAACGCCGATCTGACGGATCTGCCGTTTCCGGCCGGTTCGTTCGATGTGGTGCTGTCCAGCCATGTGCTGGAACACGTACCCGACGACCGCCGGGCCTTGCGGGAAATCGCGCGGGTTCTGAAACCATCCGGGTGGGCGGTTCTGCTGTTTCCCTATGATCCGCGGCAGCCGACGCAGGAAGATCCCGCCATGGACACCCCGTCCAAACGGCTGGAGGCGTACGGCCACCCCTATCATTACCGGATCTATGGCCGGGATACCGCGGCGCGCCTGTCGGACGAAGGGCTGACGGGGCGCTGCGTCGATTCCCGTCTGCTGCTGACCCCACACCGCCGGCGGCGGCACCGGATCAACCGTAATTTTTTGTTCCTGTCCCATCCGTCAACGGGCCATACCGACCCGTGACGCCCGCCCATCACCGGCGGTCAGCTCTTGGCCGAACGGTAGATATCGGTGGGATCCCACACGGCACCGTGCCGGCGGCGGGGTTTGCGCTGCTTGCCCCCTCCTTCGCCATCGCTGCTGCGGGTGGCGCGGCCTTCCGTCTTTTCGGCACGGCGGGCCGCCGGCTTGGCGTCTTCGGCCGCTTCGCCGTCTCCGGCGCTGGAAGACACCGCCTCTCCCTCTTCCACGGGATCGCGCAGGTGGGGGGACAGGGACGACAACAGCGCCAGCACTTCATCGGCAACGCCGCCGGGGGCGGCACGCCACAGGCGCAGAAGGCGGGCCTCCCGCCGGCTGATGATGCTGCCATCGGCGTTCACCGCGGTGGACGACTGCCCGGGGTGCGGCTGGCCGTCGTCGTAGTCATCGAAGAAAAAACTGACCGGAACCTCCAGAACCTGCCCCAGCCGGAACAGGGTGCCGGCGGAGATGCGGTTCGAGCCCCGCTCGTATTTCTGGACCTGCTGAAACGTCAGCCCGATGGCTTCACCAAGTCGCTCCTGGCTCATGCCCAGCAAAGTGCGGCGCATCCGCACACGCTGGCCGACATGGGCATCGACGGACCAGGACTCCGGTGAACCACGTCTGCCGCGTTTTCGAACAATAAGTTCGCTCATTGCACCCGCAACCTTTTTGCGTGGCCACTATGGGAAAAATTATTTGTATCACATATTTGTGGCATACCCCCCGCACCGGATCAAGTGAAATGTTCTGGCTCTACGAAATTAGTTATACCTTTATACCGAATTACCTTTGCGAGCCCAAGAAAACCCCTGCCGATTCGACTGAAATTCAGCGGACGACTTTCTTGGCGCCCATTTCCAATTCCCAAGGACGTTTTTGTTAAAACCGCACAAAAATGCGCGGGCCGGCAGGGCTTTCAATATTGTTGCGCACTTATACACGCCGCAATTGCCATCCCTTTTCCTCTCGTCAACATGGAAACCTTTTGATAACCATCTAAGCCGATTATGCGCACGGTTATCATCATTTCGGTGGACAGCCGTCCCGGCCCATTGTGACCGTGGTGGTGAAAAAGAGGTTTGATCATGCAGGAAAGCGGGCTGGCAGGGCGGTTCAAGGTCGGAACCCGGATCTATTTCGGTTTCGCCGTGATTCTGGCGTTGCTGATCCTGGGTTCGGTCAGCGGTATCAGCGGGCTCGTATCGGCCCGCACCGGATTCGGCACCTACGCAACGGTCAGCAATCACTCGTTGCTGGTTCTGGACATCAACGCCAACGTGGCGCAGATGCGCCGCATTGCGGTCAATTACATCAATTCGGGTGACGAGGCGATCGCCACCCAGGTCCGCTCGATCCAGGAAGCCCTGGGCAAGGATCTGCGCGAAGCGGTCGGCACCGCCTCCGACCAGACTCGCCCCGCCCTGACGCAGATGACGAGTCTGTTCGATACCTATCAGGCCGGTTTCGGCAAGCTGGTCGAACTGCGCCGCCAGCGCGACACGCTGGTGCGCGAGCAGCTCATCCCGCTGGGCGACAAGGCGCAGCAGGCGCTGGCGGATATTCACGCCAGCGCGATGAGGGACGGCGACACCGCCGCCGCCGGCCAGCTTGGCCCGGTGATCGAGCGGCTGATGGCCGCCCGGCTGGAGGCTCAGCGGTTCCTGGGCGCCCCCGACGAGGCCACGGCCGGCCGCACCCGCACCGCCAACCAGCAATTCCTGTCGCTGGCCGAGGGCTTCGCCGCCAGCCTGACCGACCCCACCCGCCGCCGGTTGGCGCAGGCATCGGTGGATGCGGCGACCCAGTATCTGGCCGGCTTCAACCAGGTGGCCGCCGCGGTGCTGGAAAACACCGCCACCGTCGCCCGGCTGGCCGGCATGGGGGCCGAATTCGCCGATCTGGCGGAAAAGACCGTGGATACCGAAGGGCGCAACCGCGACCAGCTTCTGGCCGCGACCACCGCCCAGATGGAAAACACCCAGGCCCAGAACATCGCCATCGCCGCCGCCGCCCTGGTGATCGGCATCCTGTTCGCATGGCTGGTGGCGCGGTCGATCGTGCGGCCCGTGACCGACATGACCGACACCATGACCCACCTGGCCGGCGGTCAGCTGGACGTGACCATTCCCGCCCTGGCCAACCAGGACGAGATCGGGTCCATGGCCAAGGCCGTGCAGGTGTTCAAGGACAACGCCATCGAAAAGAAGCGGATGGACGAGGCCGAGCGCGCCCGCATCGAACAGGAGCGCCGCGAGGACGAGGCCCAGCGCGCCCGCGAACAGGCCATCGGCCAGGAAATCGCGGCGCTGATCGATTCGGTGTCCAAGGGCGACCTCAGCCGCCGCATCGACCTGAACGGCAAGGACGGCTTCTACCGCACCATGTCGGAGGGCATCAACCGCCTGACCGACACGGTGAAGGCGGTGATCGACGACCTGGGCCGCGTGCTGGGCGCGCTGGCCGAAGGCGACCTCAACAGCCGTATCGACAAGGATTACCAGGGCGCCTTCCAGGCCCTGAAGACCAACGTCAACACCACCTCGTCCAAGCTGGGCGAGATCGTCGGGCAGATCCTGCGTGCCACCGACGCCATCACCTCCGCCGCGTCGGAGGTGTCCATGGGCTCCTCCGACCTGGCCGAGCGCACCGAGCAGCAGGCCTCCTCGCTGGAGGAGACCGCGGCCAGCATGGAAGAGCTGGGCGCCACCGTGCGCTCCAACGCCGACAACGCCCAGCGCGCTAACCGCATGGCGTCCGACGCCCGCACCGCTGCCGAATCGGGCGGGCAGGTCGCCACCTCCGCCGTGGAGGCCATGCGCCAGATCGAGAATGCCAGCCGCAAGATCACCGACATCATCGGCGTGATCGACGAAATCGCGTTCCAGACCAACCTGCTGGCGCTCAACGCCGCGGTGGAGGCGGCGCGGGCCGGCGATGCGGGCCGCGGCTTCGCCGTGGTGGCGCAGGAGGTGCGCAACCTCGCCCAGCGCTCGGCCCAGGCGTCCAAGGAAATCAAGTCCCTGATCATGGACAGCGATTCCCAGGTCCGTGGCGGCGTGGAACTGGTGCAGAAGGCCGGGGCGGCGCTGGAAGGCATCGTCGGCGGCGTGCACGAGGTGGCCTCGCTGATCGCGGAGATGGCATCGGCCTCTGCCGAGCAGGCGTCGGCTCTGGACGAGATCAACTCCGCCGTCGCCCAGATGGACGAGATGACCCAGAAGAACGCCGCCCTGGTGGAGGAAACCACCGCCGCCGCCCATTCGCTGGCCGGTCAGGCGGGGGATCTGCGGTCGCTGGTGGGCTTCTTCCGCCTGGACGGCGCGAACCGCGCACCCACGGTGGTGACGCCCGCCCTCCACACGGCGCCGTCCTCCGGCGGGGGGGCCCCGGCGGCGGTCAAGCGCCACATCGCCCCCACCCGTCCGGCGGCCCGCAAGCCCGCCGCCCCGGCCAAGGCAGCGGCCCCGGCCCGCGCCGCCACCGCCGCCGCCCTGTCCCACGCCAACACCGACGAGGACGATTGGAAGGAATTCTGATTCCCCTTCCCGCCGCCCGGACGGAATAACCGGCGGGTGGCGGGTGTTCATCTTCTGACGGCAAACCGGGAGCCCCGTCATCCGGCGCGGCTCCCGGTTCCGTTTCGAGGAGGAGGGAAACGCCCGTGCCGCTCCGTGCACCTGCCCTGATGCTGGCCCTTCTGGCCGCCGCCCCCTTGCCTGCCGCCGCGGCACCGCCCCCGCTCATCGCCGCCCAGGCACAACAGGACGATTCCCCCCGGCCGCTCGCCGACCTTCAGGATCTGTTGCGGGCGCTGGAAGGGTGGCTGAAGCGCTTCCCCACCTACAGCGCGCCGGAGGTGCTGCCCAACGGCGACATCATCATCCGCCGCCACCTGCCCGAACCGCCGCCGCGCAAGCCCCCCGCCCAGCCCGACGGCACCGACACCTGAAGCCGCCTTGACAGCGGCCGGTTCCCGGCGTTATTGAATGGCCACTCATTAAGCTTGTTCCGGCCATGCCCGACAGCACCGCCACTCCCACGCCGCGGCGCACCCGCCGCAAGGACGCCCGCCCCGCCGAGGTGATCGAGGCGGCCCGCGCCCTGTTCATCGAGCGCGGCTATGCCGCCACCAAGGTGGAGGACGTGGCCCGCCGGGCAGGTGTCAGCGTCGGCCTGCCCTATCTCTATTTCGAGAACAAGGCGGGGTTGTTCAAGGCGGTGGTGCGCGCCACCCTTCTGCCCCAGGTGGCGCAGGGGGAAGACATGCTGCGCAGTTACGCCGGCTCCACCGCCGATCTGTTGCGGCTGGTGGCCCGCGGTTTTCTGGAAACCATGCATTCCCCCATCGGCGGAATCCCGAAGCTGGTGATCGCCGAGGCGCATGCCTTTCCCGACATCGCCCGTTTCTACGCCGAGGAGGTGGTGGCCCGTGGCCGCGCCTTCTTTGCCGCCATCATCACCCGCGGGATCGAGCGGGGGGAGTTCCGCCCGGTGGACGTGCCCCACATGGCCCGCGTCCTGTCGGCCCCGCTGTCGCTGTTGTGCATCTGGAGCCATTCGCTGGCCCCGTTCGACGAGACCACCGGCACCACGCCCGAAGGCTACATCGACGCCTATCTCGACGTGGTGCTGGCCGGGCTGGCCGCTCCCGGCCCCACCCTGCCGCCGCCTGGAAAGACCGAGCCGTCATGACCGCCACCACCGATCCCACCCGTTCGCGCCCCACTGGCCGTCGTCGCGGTGTGCGCTGGTTCACCGCCACCGCCCTGGTTGCCGGCGCCCTGGCCGCCGCCGGTGTGGCGTGGCAGGCACGCATGTCGGGACAGGCGGCGGTCACCGCCGCCCCCGCCGCCCCGCCCGCCGTCCGCCCGTTCGAACTGGCGGCGGTGGAGGTGGCGCGGGTGGCGCCTCGGACCCTGGAGGAACGGGTGCGCCTCAGCGGCTCCATCCGCCCGCTGGAACAGACCAGCCTGAAGTCGGAGGTCGCCGCCCGCCTGACCGAGGTGCTGGTGCGCGAGGGCGAGGCGGTGCGCAAGGGGCAGGTGCTGGCCCGCTTCGACACCGTGGAACTGGCCGCCCGCCTGCGGGAGAAGGAGGCCAACCTGCAAGGTGCCCGCGCCCAGCTCGACTACGCCGAAAAGACCCGCGCCAAGAACGCCACCCTGCGGCAGAAGCAGATCGTCGCCGAAACCAGCTTCGATCAGGCGCTGAGCGCCGCCCAGGCGCAGCAGGCGGCGGTGGCCGCCCTGGAGGCGCAGGTGGCGCTGGCCCGCAAATCGCTCCGCGACGCGGTGGTGACGTCCCCCATCGACGGCATGGTCGCCGAACGCGCGGTGCAGCCGGGGGAAAATCTGGCGGTCAACGCCAAGCTGTTCACCGTCGTGGATCTGAGCCGGGTGGAGGTGGAAGCTACCGTGCCCGCCGAAACCGTGGCCCGCCTCGCCCCCGGCCAGCCGGTGACGGTGGCGGTGGACGGGTTCGGCGACCGGCGCTTCACCGGCACCATCGCCCGCATCAACCCGATGGCCCAGACCGGCAGCCGTGCCATCCCCGTCTACATCGCCATCGACAACCCCGACGGCAGCCTGCGCGGCGGTATGTTCGCGGTGGGCGAAGCGCTGGTGGACCGTGCCGACGGGGCCACGGCCGTGCCCGCCGACGCGCTGCGCCACGACGGCGAGGGGGATTTCGTGCTGGTGGTGGACAACGGGCGGCTGGAACGGCGCGGGGTAAGCGTGGTGCGCACCTGGGCGCGCGGCGACATGGTGCAGGTGACGGGGCTGCCCCCCGGCCTGACCGTGGTCACCGCCCCCCTGCCCGGCCTGAAGGCCGGACACACCGTCACCGTGACCGCCACCGCCGGCTGACCCCCCGATCATGCCCATCACCCGCATCAGCATCGACAACCCGGTCTTCGCCACCATGATGATGGTGGCGCTGATGGTGCTCGGCCTGTTCTCGTACCAGCGTCTGGGGGTGGACCAGTTTCCCGACGTGGATTTCCCCGTGGTGGTGGTGCAGACCAACTATCCCGGCGCCTCGCCCGAGACGGTGGAAAGCGAACTCAGCCGCCCCATCGAAGAGGCGGTCAACACCATCGCCGGTATCAAGACCCTGACCAGCCGCTCGTACGAGGGCATCTCGGTGGTCATCGCCGAATTCGACCTGACCACCAGTTCGGTCCAGGCGGCCCAGGACGTACGGGAAAAGGTGGCGGCCCTGCGCTCCACCTTCCGGGACGAGGTGAAGGATCCCCTCATCACCCGCTTCAACCCCGATGACCAGCCGATCCTGTCCATCGCGGTGGATTCCCCCATCCGGTCCCTGCGCGACCTGACCACGCTGACCGACCAGATCATCCTGAAGGGACTGCAGAACGTCCGCGGCGTGGGCCGGGCCACCATCGCCGGGGGGGCCAAGCGGCAGATCCACGTCCGCCTGTCGCCCGAACGGCTGGAAGCGCTGGGCATCGGCGTGGACGAGGTGATCAGCGCCGTGCGCGGCGAAAACCAGAACCGCCCCGCCGGCATCGTCAGCGGCGAGGGCCGCGAACGGGTGGTGCAGGTGGACGGGCGGGTGGAGCATCCCCGCGACCTGCTGGACCTGATCGTCGCCCGCCGCGGCAACACGCCCGTGCGGCTGGGACAGGTGGCCGAGGTGATCGACGGGCAGGAGGAGCGGGAAACCGCCGCCCTGTTCAACGGAAAGCCGGCCCTGGCCGTGGATGTGGTGAAGATCCAGGGCGCCAACACGGTGGAGGTGGCCCGCGGCGTCAAGAAGGCGATCGAGGAGCTTCAGTCCTCCGGCAAGCTGCCCGCCGACGTGCGGATGAACGTGGTGCGCGACAGCGCCCGCGGCATCACCAATTCCCTGAACAACGTGCAGCAGACGCTGGTGGAAGGCGGTGTGCTGACCATCCTGATCGTTCTGCTGTTCCTGGGCTCGTGGCGCAGCACGGTCATCACCGGGCTGACGCTGCCGGTGGCGGTGCTGGGTACCTTCGGCGTTCTCCTGCTGATGAAATTCTCGCTGAACGTCATGACGCTGATGGCGCTGTCGCTGGCCATCGGCATTCTGATCGACGACGCCATCGTGGTGCGCGAGAACATCATGCGCCATCTGGCCATGGGCAAGGGCCACCGGCAGGCGGCCCTGGACGGCACCACCGAGATCGGGCTGGCGGTGCTGGCGACCACCCTGACCATCGTGGCGGTGTTCCTGCCCGTGGCCTTCATGGGTGGCATCATCGGGCGGTTCTTCCTGCAGTTCGGGCTTACGGTGTCGGCGGCGGTGCTGATCTCGCTGTTCGTGTCGTTCACGCTCGACCCCATGCTGTCCAGCGTGTGGTACGACCCGGCGGCCCACGGGCGCCGCGGGCGCGGGCCGTTTGCCCGCATCGCCGCCGGGTTCGAGCGCGGGTTCGACGCGGTGGCGGCGGCCTATGGCCGGCTGCTGCGGGCGTGTCTGCGGCGGCGGTGGCTGGTGCTGCTGGTGGCGCTGGCCAGCTTTGTGGGCAGCTTCTTCCTGGTGCCGCTGATCGGGGTGGAATTCGCCCCCTCCGCCGATCTGGGTGAAACCTCGGTGGAGGTGGAGACCCCCGTCGGCTCGTCGCTGGACTACACCCAGGCCAAGATGGCGCAGGTGGAATCGGCCATCCGCGAACTGCCGGAGGTGGCCTACACCTATGCCACCATCAACACCGGCACCACATCGGGCAAGAACCGCGGCACCATCTACATCCGCCTGAAACCCATCAGCGAACGCACCCGGTCGCCCGCCCAGTTGGCCGAGCCGATCCGGCGGCGGCTGGAGGTCATCCCCGGCGTGACGGCCAGCGTGGTGATCCCCGGCGTCGGCGGGTCGCAGAAGCAGATCCAGGTCTCGCTCCAGGGCCGCGACCTGCGCGAACTGGACCGGCTGTCCACCCGGATCATGGAGGCCATGCGCGCCATCCCCGGCATGGTGGACGTGGACTCCACCCTGAAGGCGGCCAAGCCCACCCTGTCGGTGCGCCCCAACCGCGACATGGCCAGCGACGTGGGCATCTCCACCGAGCAACTGGCCACCGCGCTCCGCCCCCTGTTTGCGGGTGAACAGGTTTCCACCTGGAAGGCGCCGGACGGCGAGAGCTACGACGTGCTGGTGCGGCTGCCGGCGGAGGACCGCGTGGGCCGCGCCGACCTGGACCGCATCTACCTGACCACCAGCCACAAGGACGCCGCCGGCAGCCCGGTGGTCGTGCCGCTGTCGCAGGTGTCGGACGTTCAGGTCTCCCTCGGCGCGTCCCAGATCAACCGCCGCGACTTGCAGCGGGAGGTGAACCTGACCGCCAACGTCCAGGGCCGGGCGGCGGGCGATGCGGGACGGGAATTGCAGGCCGCGTTGGCAAAGCTCGACCTTCCCCCCGGTTACCGCGTGGTGTTCGGCGGATCGACCAAGGACATCGCCGAGACCAGCGGCTACGCCGCCCAGGCGCTGCTGCTGGCGGTCATCCTGATCTATCTGATCCTGGCATCGCAGTTCGGCAGCTTCCTCCAGCCGCTGGCGATCATGGCCTCGCTGCCCTTGTCGCTGGTGGGGGTGTTCCTGGGGCTGCTGGTGGCCCACACCACCCTGAACATCTTCAGCGCCATCGGCTTCATCATGCTGATGGGGCTGGTGACCAAGAACGCCATCCTGCTGGTGGATTTCGCCAACCAGGCCCGCGCCCGCGGGGTGGAATTGAAAGAGGCGCTGGTCCAGGCCGGCATCATCCGCCTGCGCCCCATCGTGATGACCACCGCGGCCATGATCTGCGGCATGATCCCGCTGGCGCTGGGTCTGGGCGAAGGGGCGCAGCAGCGCGCCCCCATGGCCCACGCGGTGATCGGCGGCCTTCTCAGCTCCACCGTGCTGACGCTGGTGGTGGTGCCGGTGATCCTGACCTATCTGGACGCGCTGGGGGCGTGGGTCACCCGCTGGTTCGCCCACCGCGATCCCGACGCCGACGCCCGCGCCGCGGCGGAGTAGGGACGGTTATTGCCCATCCGGTCATGTGGCGGGCATCTGTTCCAAATGCCCGCCCCTCCGATAGACCAAAAACCGGCCAGCGTCCTGATCGAAGGAAGCAGCAGGCCATCCGGGACGCGGCAGCGACCGCCATCGGATGGACGGCGATCCCCATGCGGCGCTATCCGGTTCCCGATACACGGCAGAAGATCAAGGACTGACGTTTCCAGAGAGGCACCGGCCTTACGCGGTCCGCACCACCATCGGGTTTTCTACTTCAGCGTCTGCACCCGCTTCGTCTCATCGCCGTTGGTCTTTTCCAGGGCGAAGCGCTCCCCCAGGTGAACGGCCACCCGCGGCGACACGAAATGGGCGATATCGCCGCCCAGCCGGCCGATTTCCTTGACGAAGCGGGACGAGATGAACTGATGCCGTTCGGAGGCCATGAGGAACATGGTCTCCACCTTGGGGTTCAGCCGGGCGTTCATGCCCGCCATCTGGAATTCATACTCGAAGTCCGAGACGGCGCGCAGGCCGCGGATGATGACGGAGGCGCCGATATCAACGGCGAAGTGCATCAGCAGCGTGTCGAAGGCCCGCACCTCGATGCTGGCGCCGTTGTTCAGCGCCGCCACATCCTCGCGGACCATGCTGACCCGTTCGTCGGTGGAGAACAGCGGCCCTTTTCCGGCGTTGCGCGCCACCCCGACCACCAGATGGTCCACCAGCCGCGAGGCGCGCTGGATGATATCCAGGTGACCGTTGGTGATGGGATCGAAGGTGCCGGGATAGACCCCGATACGGCCCTTGGACATGCTGGACCTCTTTCCCACAGTCATCACTCGACCGCCGGCGGGGTGGAATCATCCTCCACGCCCGCGGACGCGGCGGTCCCGTTGGCATCACCGTCGCCGTCGTCCGCGATGGACGCCACCGACACCACCCGCTCATCGGCGCCGACGCGGAACAGCGTCACGCCCAGGGTCTTGCGCCCGGCCACCCGCACGTCGTGCAGCGGCATGCGGATCACCTGCCCGCCGTTGGTGACCATCATCACCTGATGGGACTCTTCGACCGGGAAGGCGGCGACCACGGCGCCGTTGCGCTCTCCCATCTCCATGTTCCAGATGCCCTGGCCGCCACGGCCCGCCACCCGGTATTCGTAAGACGAGGTGCGCTTGCCATAGCCACGGTCGGAGACGGTCAGGACATACTGTTCCTGCCGCTTCAACTCCTCGTAGCGTTCCGGCGTCAGGGTGACGGAATCGGCGGCCACCTCGTCGGCTTCCGGTGCGGCGTCGCCCACCATGTCCAGCCCCTCTTCCCGCTTCATGCGCAGGAAGGCGGCACGCTCCTCGGGCGAGGCTTCGACGTGGCGCAGGATCGACATGGACACCACCTCGTCGCCCTCGGCCAGCTTGATGCCGCGCACACCGGTGGAGGTACGGCCGGCGAACACGCGCACATCCTCCACGGGGAAGCGGATGCACTTGCCGCCGCTGGCGGCCAGCAGCACGTCGTCGCCCTCGTCGCAGGTACGCACGCCGATCAGCCGTTCGCCCTCCTCATCCAGCTTCATGGCGATCAGACCGTTGGAGCGGATGTTCTGGAAGTCGGACAGGCGGTTGCGCCGCACGTTGCCGTGGGACGTGGCGAACATGACGTGCAGGTTGGCCCAGGCGGCCTCGTCCTCCGGCAGCGGCATGACGGTGGAGATGGTCTCCCCCTCCTCCAGCGGCAGCAGGTTGACGAAGGCCTTGCCGCGCGACTGCGGGTTGCCCAGCGGCAGGCGCCAGACCTTCAGCTTGTAGACCAGACCGCGGGTGGAGAACACCAGGAGCGGCGTGTGGGTGTTGGCGACGAACAGGTCGGCCACCGCATCCTCGGCCTTGGTGCTCATGCCCGCCCGCCCCTTGCCGCCGCGCTTCTGCGCACGGTAGGTGGACAAGGGCGTGCGCTTCACATAGCCCGACTGGCTGACGGTGACGACCATATCCTCGCGCTGGATCAGGTCTTCGATGTCGGCTTCGAATTCCAGTTCCAGGATTTCGGTGCGGCGCGGGGTGCCGAACCGCTCCTTCATGTCCACCAGCTCTTCCCGGAGGATGCCCAGCAGCTTGGGCCGATTGGCCAGGGTTTCCAGGAAATCGACGATCTGGTCGGTGACGTCCTTCAGTTCCGCGCCGATCTTGTCGCGCTCCAGCCCGGTCAGGCGGTGCAGGCGCAGATCCAGGATGGCGCGGGCCTGCTGTTCCGACAGGCGGTAGGTGCCGCCGGGGCCGATGCCGCGGCCCGGCTCGTCGATCAGCTCGATCAGCGGGCCGACGTCGTGGACCGGCCAGTCGCGGGCCATCATCTCCTCGCGCGCCCACACCGGATCGGGGGCGGAGCGGATGAGCTTGATCATTTCGTCGATGTTGGCGACGGCGACGGCCAGACCGACCAAGGTGTGGGCACGCTCGCGCGCCTTGCCCAGCAGGTATTCGGTGCGCCGGGTGATGACCTGTTCGCGGAAACGCAGGAAGGCGACGATGATGTCCTTCAGCGTCATCAGTTCCGGCCGGCCGCCGTTGAGGGCCAGGGTGTTGACGCCGAAGGTGGTCTGGAGCTGGGTGTGGCGGTAAAGCTGGTTCAGCACCACGTCGGGCACGGCGTCGCGCTTCAGCTCGATCACCACGCGCACGCCGTCGCGGTCGGATTCGTCGCGCAGGTCGGCGATGCCCTCGACGATCTTGTCGTTCACCACCTCGCCGATGCGTTCCATCAGCTTGGATTTGTTCACCTGATACGGGATCTCGGTGACGATGATGGCCATGCGGTCCTTGCGCACCTCTTCGATGTCGGTGCGTGCGCGCATGACCACCGAGCCGCGCCCGGTGTGGAAGGCCGACCGGATGCCCGAGCGCCCGAGAATCAGGCCGCCGGTGGGGAAATCCGGCCCAGGGATGAGGTCGATCAGCTCGTCGATGGTGATGTCGGGGTTATCGACGGTGGCACAGCAGGCGTCGATGACTTCCGTCAGATTGTGGGTGGGGATGTTGGTCGCCATGCCGACCGCGATGCCGCCCGCCCCGTTGACCAGCAGATTGGGGAAGCGTGCCGGGATCACCGTCGGCTCGCGGCCCGAATCGTCGTAGCTGGCCTGGAAATCCACCGTGTCCTTGTCGATGTCGTCCAGCAGCGCTTCCGCCGCCTTGGCCAGCCGCGCTTCGGTGTAGCGCATGGCCGCCGGCGGGTCGCCGTCCATGGAGCCGAAATTCCCCTGGCCGTCGATCAGCGGCAGCCGCATGGAGAAATCCTGCGCCATGCGCACCATGGCGTCGTAGATCGAGGAGTCGCCGTGCGGGTGATATTTACCCATCACGTCGCCGACGATGCGGGCCGATTTCTTGTAGGGCTTGGTCGAATCGTACCCACCCTCCTTCATCGCATAGAGGATGCGGCGATGGACGGGTTTCAGCCCGTCGCGGACGTCGGGCAGAGCGCGGCTGACGATCACGCTCATGGCGTAATCGAGGTACGAACGCCGCATCTCGTCTTCGATCGTGACCGGCGCGATGTCGAAAGCGGGGGAGGTCGGGGTCGTGCTCAAGAAACGAAGCTCTCGCTTTAACGGGTACGGCGGGCGGGGGTATCGGTTCGCGCGGGCCGGGCGCCGTTCAGCACAGGCACGCCCACCTTTTTACCAGTTTCCGCATATGCTCACAATGATTCACCCATGCCGGGGTGCCGAGAAAGCGGTCTTTTGCCACAAAAGCCATCACCCCAAGGGGTGCGGAACCCCTCCCCTCCCCCCGCCGTTATGGGGAAAAGACAGGAGGTGCCGATGTTCCCGCCCATTCCTTATTACCACAGCGGCTTTTACACCAGCGGCGGCGAACCGCCCCGCGAGCCGCCGGAGGTTCCGCCGTCCGCCCCGCCCACCAGCCCGGAGCCGCGGGTGCCGCCCAACCCCGACACCCTGCCGGAAATCACGCCCCCGGTGGAAACACCCCCACCCGCGGTGCCGCCGCCGACCCAGGCATGAGCCGCAAAGCAAAACGGGGCCGAAACCGGCCCCGTTCGCGTTCTTCCCAATTGTGCGCGGCTCAGGCGCCCAGCATGTCCAGCGCCTTTTGCAGCTTGTCGCGGGTGGCGGCGGCCTCGTCGCGGCGGTCGCGCTGCTCGGCCACCACCTCTTCCTTGGCCTTCGCCAGGAACTGCTCGTTGCCCAGCTTGGCGTCGATCTTCTTGATCTCGCCGGCCAGCTTGTCGATTTCCTTGGTCAGGCGCTGACGCTCCTTGTCCAGATCGACGATGCCTTCCAGCGGCAGGATGACCGTGGCTTCGTCCAGCACCGACTGAACGGCGCTCTTGGGCACGGCCCCGTCCAGCGGCTCGACGGAGGCCAGACGGCCCATGCGCAGGATCAGGTCGCGGTGGGTGGCCAGCCGCTCCAGGGTCTGAGCCGACGGATCCTTCAGCATCAGCGCGATCTGGGCCGACGGCGGCACGTTCATTTCCGAACGCATGGAGCGCACGGAGGAAATCAGCCGCACCACCCAATCCATCTCGGCTTGCGCCGCCGCACCGCCGGCATCCGCCGCCGGTTCCGGCCACGCTGCGCTGATCAGGCGGTTGGCGCGGTCGGGCGACAACTGCTCCCACAGCTCTTCCGTGATGTACGGCATGATCGGGTGCAGCAGGTGCAGGATCTGGTCGAGCACCCACGCCGTGGTGGCGCGGGTTTCGGCCTTCGCCGCCTCGTCATTGCCGGTCAGGATCGGCTTGGTGAATTCCAGATACCAGTCGCAGAAGGTGCCCCAGGTGAACTGGTACGCGGCGTTGGCGGCCTCGTTGAACTTGTAGCCGTCGATGGCCTCGGCGATGCGGGCACCGGCATCGCGGACGGCGCCGACGATCCAGCGGTTGACCGTCTGGGTCAGGCCGGTGGGGGCGAAGCCCGGCACCGGCTCGCAGCCGTTCATCTGGCAATAGCGGGCGGCGTTCCACAGCTTGGTGGCGAAGTTGCGGTATCCCTCCACCCGGCTGACCGCCAGCTTGATGTCGCGGCCCTGGGCGGCCATGGCCGACAGGGTGAAGCGCAGCGCGTCGGTGCCGTATTCGCCGATCAGGTCCAGCGGGTCGATGACGTTGCCCTTGGACTTCGACATCTTCTGGCCCTTTTCGTCGCGGACCAGGGCGTGGATGTAGACGGTGCGGAACGGCACGTCACCCATGAAATGGATGCCCATCATCATCATCCGGGCCACCCAGAAGAAGATGATGTCGAAACCGGTGACCAGCACGTCGGTGGGGTAATAGCGCGCCAGTTCCGGCGTCTGTTCCGGCCAGCCCAGGGTGGAGAACGGCCACAGCGCCGACGAGAACCACGTGTCGAGCACGTCGGTGTCACGGGTCAGTTCGACGGGTTTGCCGTAGTGGGCCGCCGCCGCCGCCCGTGCCGCCTCTTCCGTTTCCTCCACGAAGAAGGCGCCGTCCGGCCCGTACCACGCGGGGATCTGGTGGCCCCACCAGATCTGGCGGCTGATGCACCATGGCTGGATGTTGCGCATCCAGTCGTAATAGGTGTTTTCCCACTGTTTGGGCACGAAGGTGGTGCGGCCCTGCTCCACCGCGTCGATGGCCGGCTTGGCCAGCGTGGCGGCGTCCACGTACCATTGGTCGGTCAGCCAGGGTTCGATGGCGATGCCCGAACGGTCGCCGTGGGGGACCATGTGGGTGTGCGGCTCGATCTTCTCCAGCAGGCCCAGGGCCTCGATCTCGGCCACCACCTTCTTGCGTGCCTCGTAGCGGTCGAGACCGCGGTAGGCTTCCGGCACCGCGTCGTTCAGACGGGCATCGCGGTCCATGATGTTGATGGCTTCCAGCCCGCAGCGCTTGCCGACCTCGAAGTCGTTGAAGTCGTGGGCCGGCGTGATCTTCACGGCACCCGAGCCGGTCGCGGGGTCGGCGTATTCGTCGCCGACGATGGGAATGCGGCGGCCCACCAGCGGCAGCACCACGAACTTGCCGATCAGATCCTTGTACCGTTCATCCTCGGGATGCACGGCCACGCCGGTGTCGCCCAGCATGGTTTCCGGGCGGGTGGTGGCGACGGTGATGAAGCGCCCCTCCTCCCCCTCGATCGGGTAGCGGAAGTGCCAGAGGCTGCCCTTGATCTCCTTCTGCTCGACCTCAAGGTCGGAGATGGCGGTGTGCAGCTTGCTGTCCCAGTTGACCAGCCGCTTGTCCTTGTAGATCAGCCCCTGCTTGTGAAGCTGGACGAACACCTTGACGACGGCCTTGCTCAGCCCCTCGTCCATGGTGAAGCGTTCCTTGGCCCAGTCGGGCGAGGCGCCCAGACGGCGGAGCTGGCGGGTGATGGTGCCGCCCGATTCCGCCTTCCACTCCCACACCTTGCGGATGAACTCCTGCCGGCCCAGGTCGTGACGGGTCACGCCGTCCTTGGCCAGGTTGCGTTCCACCACCATCTGGGTGGCGATGCCGGCGTGGTCGGTGCCCGGCTGCCACAGGGCGTCCTTGCCGCGCATGCGGTTGTAGCGGATGAGCACGTCCTGCAAAGTAAAGGTCAGGGCGTGGCCCATGTGCAGGCTGCCCGTTACGTTCGGCGGCGGCATCATGATCGTGTAGGGGTGCCCGTTGGCATCGGTGTTGGCGGCGAACGCCCCCGATTCTTCCCACAGGCGGTAGTGCTTTTCCTCGACCTCGGCGGGCCGGTAGGTCTTTTCGATCATGATTCACACTTTCGCTGAAGCGGTCTTCAGGTATTGGGCAGCGGGTTGAAAGGGCGAGGAACGGATCAGAACCGCTGGGTCCGCCGGATCATCCGGTCGATTTCCTGCTGTACGAGCCGTTCGACGATGGTCGGCAGGTTTTCGTCCAGCCACTCCTTCAGAAGCGGTTTCAGAAGCTCGCGGACCACATCCTCAACCGTGCGGATGCCCACCGGCATCGGGCCGATGGACAGGTCGTCACCCAGCTTGCGCGCCAGATGGGTCAGATGCTGCGATGCATCGTCGGCGGTGCGCCGGGAAATCAGCCCGTCGTCGAAATCCTCCATGAAGGAACGGCCCCGCGGGCGCGGGGACGGCATTTCCGTCACGTCGTCGAAATCGAAACTTGGCCGTGGCCGCGGAGGCGGCGGGGGTGGCGGTTCCGGTTCGGAATCGTCGAAATCGGGCAGCGTGTCCGCCGGGGGATCGGGGAACGCCGGGACATCCATATCCCACTGATCGTCCTCCGGCTCCGGTTCCGGCATGGCCTGGGTGAGTTCGAGGACATCATCCTCGTCCTCGTCCATCATCATGGGCGGCGGCGGCGGGGGCGGCGGCGGAGGAGGGGGTGGAGGTGGCGGCGGGGGGGGCGGCGGAGGCGGAGGTGGGGCCTGAGGCGCCGCCGGCTCCGACGTCTTGGAAGCGGTGTCGCCATCCTCGGAGATGATACGCCGAATGGAGGCGAGAATTTCCTCCATCGACGGTTCTTGCTGGCCTTTATCGCTCATCAGGACAAATCCGGGACGTCAACCTGCCCCACACTAGGCCAGGACTGTGTGAAAAGCCATACGAACGGCACGCCGCGCGCCCGCGCAACGTGCCGCATGCCACCGATCTTACTCACCCGTGCCCAAACCGATCCATTTGTCGCGGGTGTTCTTGTAGTTCTGCTGGGCGTCGTAGTACTTGGCCGGCAACGCCATCTGTTCCGCCGTCAACTGCCCGATGGCGGACAGCAGCGTGAAGGCCGCAACCATTTCGTTGCGCTCGGCACGCACCAGATTGACGCGCGCGTTGAGCAGTTCCTGTTCCTGGTTCAGCACGTCCAGAACGGTGCGGGAACCGACCTGGGCTTCCTGGCGCACACCATCCAGCGCGATCTGGGCGGCCTTGATCTGATCCCGGTAGGACTTGATCGCCGCGCGGGAGGTGGCGAGCGACTGCCACGCGCTGACCGCCCCTTCGACCGCGCGCTGGCGGGCGTCGTCGATCTGCATGCGGTACTGATTCGCGGTCTGCTTGGCTTCGCGCACCTGGGCTTCGGGCAAGCCCGCCTGATACAGCGGGATGGTGACCTGGGCTGTGATCTGCGAGGTGTCGGAACGATCGACCATCAGGCCCGACGACCGGCTGCCGTCCCATGTGCGGGCGGTCTGGGCGTTCAGGCTGACGCTGGGCAGCAGGCGCCCGAACTGCTGATCGACGGTGGCCTGCTGGGCCGCCTCGTTGAAGGCGGCGGACAGAACCGTGGGGTTGTTGGCCTTGGCCATCTCCACCGTCTCGTCCAGGGTCGCCGGCAGCTTGAAAGCGGGCTTGGGCGCCTTCAACGGACCGGGGCTCGCCCCGATGATCCGTTCATAGGTGGCGCGGGAGCTGGCGAGCTGCCCTTCCGCCGAAATGCGCGATGCGACGGCGCCGGACAGGCGCGATTCCGACTGGCTGACGTCGGTGCGGGTGTATTCGCCCACGCGGAAACGGTCGCCCGCGGCTTCCAGCTGCCGCTTCAGCACCCGCTCGTTGTTGATGTTGAGCGTCAGCACCGCCTGGTTCTGCACCACGTCCAGATAGGCGGTGGCCGCGCTCAGCAGCACGTCCTGTTCCGCACCCATCAGGGTTGCGCGCTGAGCCTGCACCAGATTTTCCGCCCGGCGGACCGCCGGGGAGACGGTGGCGTCATAGATCGGCTGGGTCACCGACACGCCGACCGACTTGGGCGTCAGGGCGGAATTGCTGGTCCCGACCCGTTCGACCTGGGATTCGGTCACGGAGCGGCTGATCGACGCCGTGGCGCGGGCCGACGGGCGATAGCCGGACAGGGCCTGGGGAACCGATTCATCCACCGCGCGCAGCCGCGCGCGCTGGGCAGCCAGCGACGGGTTGTTGGAATAAGCCTGGGCAAGAGCCTGCTCAAGACTCTGCGCCCACGTCGGTTGCGCCATCCCCAACGCCACCGCGCCCCAGGCGACGGTGGCAATCAGATAGCGGCGCACACCCGGATAGCTGCGCACACTGTGGCTTCGCACGGTCATCTCTTCCGGCCTTCACTGTTTCGGGGTTTCAACCGACGCTCCCTTTCGGTGCGGGAGAATACAGAACCTTGGCGCCGTTCCGAAGCTTTCCTTTCAGGACAGACCGAACGGACAGGGGCACCAGCCCCCTGGAGCCCCTGTCCGCACCGTTCAGCATCGAACCCAACGGTTCCGTTTCTTTCCCACACCACCCCATGGTACGCGGGCGCCGTTGTCCGGTGACCCGGTGTCACGCGACTCAGAACTGGAACACCGGCTTCGGTTCGAAACCGGGCAGCACCGGCGGCTGCGATTCGAACAGGGCCCGGCTGGACACGGTGTCGCCCACACGGCGGTACAGCCGCACTTCGCCCAGGCCGCGGGCGCCCAGAACGACGCCGATCAGCCGGCCGTTGGGGGCGAGCTGGTTCAGCAGCGCGTCCGGCACCTCGGCCACCGAACCGTTGACGATGATCACGTCATAAGGCCCCTGGGCGGGATAGCCGCCGGGCAGGTCCGCTTCCACCGCCAGCGCGTTGTCGGCGCCCACGGCGGCCAGCGCCTGGGTGGCGTGCTGCACCAGATCGCCGTCGGATTCGATACCGACCACGGTGGCGGCCAGACGCGACAGCACGGCGGTGGAATAGCCGGTGGCGCAGCCCACATCCAGCACTGTGTCGGTGGGCTCGATCACCACCTCCTGGAGCATGCGGCCAAACAGCATCGGCTCCAGCAGGCAGCGGCCGTTGCCCACGGGCAGGGTCTGGTCCACATAGGCGATGCCGCGGGCGGCCTTGGGCACGAACAGTTCGCGCGGGATTTCCAGCAGAGCCTCGACCAGACGTTCGTCCGTCACCTTGTTGGGACGGATCTGACCCTCGACCATATGGACGCGGGCGGCGGCGGTATCGGACAGAGCGGTCACGGTCATGGCGGTCGCAATCGTTCGGGTTGAAACGGGTGGCCCGCCAAGCCGGCGATAACGGCTTCGCTGCCATCGGCGTATATATCCGCAACGCCTCACGAACACAACGGCGAGGGCGGACCGGTCCGCGGTCTGCGGCACCGCCGGTCCGAAGACCAAGGGAAAAATGCCGTTCCTGCAAAACGACGGCTTGACCGCTCCGCGAACAGGGACTATACGTGCGCTCCCAACACGGACCGGCGCCGAACGGCGAACGAACGGGAAGCGAAACGGACCGATGTTGAACACCGTTGGCGCGGTGGCAGAGTGGTGATGCAGCGGACTGCAAATCCGTGTACGTGGGTTCGATTCCCGCCCGTGCCTCCAATTCGAAAGGGCCGCTTTCCCGACCGGAAAAGCGGCCCTTTTCCTTTTTCCCGCCCGCCCTTGGTTCCGCCTACGAACCAAGTTCGTCGTAGAGCGTGCGCGCGTCGTCGGCGGGAATGGGGGGCAGGTTTTCACGCTTCCATTCGCCACACCAATCGGATGTCTGGGTGATGGGGAAACGCCCCTCGGGGTCACGGGGGGTGACCATGGGGGGATAGCGCCGGCACACGCCCTTGGGTCCGCGCTGGCGGACCCCCTGCCCTTCCCAGTAGCGGCAGGAGTAACAGGTTTCGAGTCGCTTGGTGGCCATCGGCGCTCACGGGCGGGAAAATCACGGGAGCGACCATTTACGGCCACCCGCCCCGCAAGGTCGAGCGGATTGTTGCCCGTCAGCCGCCGTGGGGAGCCGACGGCGGCTTGCCGGGGCGCAGGTCGTTGCCGTGGCGGGCGTAATAATCCTTGATGGCCGCGTCCAGTTCGCGCCGCCGCTCGGCCTGCGCCGAATCGTCGGGGGCGTCCTGAAGCGTCTGGAACTCGGAAACCGCCTTTTCCAGGTCGGCATCGCTGTGAATGGGCATGGCGGGCATCCCGGCGCCGTTGTCGATGCACGAACAACGCCCCGGCGGGCGCCCTTGTTTCATCGTGCCCGCTGTTTGCGTTACATCTTGGGCCGGGCATATCGGCCCGCCGCATCAGGGGAAAGCACCCGCCATGGACCATCCCGACATCGAAATCGTCGAGAAGAAGACCGCCTACAAGGGCTATCTGCAGGTCGATGTCTACCGCCTGCGTCACAAGAAGTTCGATGGCACCTGGAGCGGCGTGCTCCCCCCGCGGGAGGTGTGCGAGCGCGGCCACGCGGTGGGCGTCCTGCTCTATGACCCCGTGCGGGACGAGTTGGTGATGATCGAGCAGTTCCGCGTGGGGGCCGCCGCCGGCGGCGGGCCGGCGTGGATGCGGGAAACCGTGGCCGGTATCATCGAAGAGGGTGAGACGCCCGAGGACGTTGCCCGCCGCGAAGCCCTGGAGGAGGCGCGCTGCGTGGTGACCGATCTGGTGAAGGTCTGCGACTATTTCTCCAGCCCCGGCGCCTTTTCCGAAAGGGTCACGGTGTTCTGCGGCCGGGTGGACAGCAGCGGGGCCGGCGGCATCGGCGGGCTGGCCGAGGAGCACGAGGACATCCGCATCGACGTGCTGAGCGCCGAGGAAGGCATCCGCCTGCTGGACGAAAACAAGCTGAACAACTCGGTGACGGTCATCGCCCTGGCGTGGTTCGCCCGCCACCGCGACACCGTGCGTGCGCAATGGCTGGGTGGTGAGGCGGGGGCCTGAGCGGCCCCCGTCCCCCCCACATTCCCGTCAGGCGGCGGCCAGAACCTCGGCCTTCACGGTGGCGAAGGCCCAGTCGAGCCAGGGCAGCAGCGCCGCGATGTCCGCCGTCTCCACCGTCGCCCCACCCCACAGGCGGAAGCCCGCGGGCGCGTCGCGGTAGGAGCCGATGTCGTACGCCACCCCTTCCCTGTCCAGCAGCGAGACGATCTTCTTGGCGATCTCCTCCTGGGTGGCGGCGGGCAGCGCCGTCACGGCGGGATCGGAAATCACCAGACAGATGGCGGTGCAGGAGCGCACCGCCGGGTCGGTGGCCAGGAACGAGATCCACGGGCTTGTCGCCACCCAATCGGCCACCGTCTTCAGGTTGGCCTCGCTGCGGGCGATCAGAGCCGGCAGGCCGCCGATGGACTCGGCCCATTGCAGCCCGTCGATGGCATCCTCCACCGCCAGCATCGACGGCGTGTTGATGGTCTCGCCCTTGAAGATGCCCTCGATCAGCTTCCCGCCCTTGGTCATGCGGAAGATCTTGGGCAACGGGCGCGGCGGGGGGGCGGATTCCAGCCGCTCAACCGCGCGGGGGCTCAGCACCAGCATGCCGTGGGCCGCCTCCCCGCCCAGCACCTTCTGCCAGGACCACGTGACGACATCCAGCTTGTGCCACGGCAGGTCCATGGCGAACGCTGCCGAGGTGGCGTCGCAGATGGACAGCCCCTGGCGATCGTCGGCGATCCAGTCCGCGCCGGGAACCCGGACGCCCGAGGTGGTGCCGTTCCAGGCGAACACCACGTCGCGCGACCAGTCCACGGCGTTCAGGTCGGCCACCTGCCCATAGGGCGCCTCCAGCACGCGGGCGTCGAGCGCCAGTTGTTTGGTGATGTCGGTGGCCCACTCCTTGCCGAAGCTTTCCCACACCAGCACATCCACCGGGCGGGTGCCCAGCAGCGACCACAGCGCCATCTCCACCGCCCCGGTGTCGGAGGCGGGGACGATGCCGATGCGGTAGTCGGCGGGGATGCCCAGCACCGCGCGGGTGCGCTCGATCACCTCGGCCAGCTTGGCCTTGCCGGTCTTGGAGCGGTGGGAGCGGCCCAGAAAAGCATCGTCCAGCGCCGACAGCGACCAGCCGGGACGCTTGGCGCAGGGACCGGAGGAGAAAGTGGGAACAGCGGGCCGAACCGACGGCTTCATGGACGGTATCCTCAAAACAGGGACAGGCATCGCGCAAGATCGGCGAGGGACGTATCCCACGCCATTCGGACCATAGGGCCGCCGCGAAGCGGGCGTCAACGGGCGGATCGGGCAGCCCTGATAAACAACATATAAATTATGTGTATTCCAGGCAATCAACAAACCAACATTGAAACCCTGCTGTTTTTTCCGATATGATTTCGGCGTTTCATCCGTTTTCTCAGAGGATACACAGCCGTGACCATCCGCGACGGTTTCATCGGTACCATCGGCAACACGCCGCTCATCCGGCTCGACGGCCCGTCGCGGGCAACGGGGTGTGAAATTTTGGGCAAGGCGGAGTTCCTCAACCCCGGCGGGTCGGTGAAGGACCGCGCGGCGCTGGCCATCATCCGCGACGCCGAACAGCGGGGCCTCTTGAAGCCCGGCGGCACCATCGTGGAGGGGACCGCGGGCAACACCGGCATCGGGCTGGCGCTGGTGGGCAACGCCCTGGGCTACCGCAGCGTCATCGTGATGCCGGAAACCCAGAGCCAGGAAAAGAAGGACATGCTGCGCCTGATCGGCGCCGACCTGCGGCTGGTCCCGGCCGTGCCGTACAAGGATCCCAACAACTACGTGCGCTATTCCGGCCGTCTGGCCGAGGAATTGGCGGCCACCGAGCCCAACGGGGCGGTGTGGGCCAACCAGTTCGACAACGTGGCCAACCGCGACGGCCACCGCCTGACCACCGGCCCGGAAATCTGGGAGCAGACCGGCGGGCGGGTCGATGCCTTCACCTGCGCGGTGGGCAGCGGCGGCACGCTGGCCGGGGTGGGGCTGGCGCTGAAGGCATTCAACCCGGACATCCGCATCGTGCTGGCCGACCCCATGGGCGCCGCGCTCTACCACTACTACACCAGCGGCGAGCTGAAGGCCGAGGGCACCTCCATCACCGAAGGCATCGGGCAGGCGCGCATCACCGCCAACCTCGAAGGGGCGCCCATCGATTCGGCCCTGCAGATCACCGACGAGGAGGCGCTGCCGATCCTGTTCGACCTGGTGAAGACGCAAGGTCTGGTTCTGGGCGGTTCCACCGCCATCAACGTGGCCGCGGCCATGCGTGTGGCCCGCGATCTCGGCCCCGGGCACACCATCGTCACCATTCTGTGCGACGGCGGGCAGCGCTATCAATCGAAACTCTTCAATCCGACCTTCCTGCGTGAGAAGAATCTTCCCGTGCCCGATTGGCTGGACTGACCCGGCCATCCGCAAACGGAGGGGTTATGGAGCTGCTGTTCCGCGACGACGCCTACACCCGCACCTGCACCGCCACGGTGGTGTCCGCCGACGAGACCGGCATCCGCCTGGACCGCACGGTGTTCTATCCCACCGGCGGCGGCCAGCCCGGCGACACCGGGGTGTTGCGGGCCGGCGGGGTGGAGATCCCCATCATCGACACGGTGAAGGGCGGCCGCGGGCCGGACGACGTGCTGCACATCCCGGCGGCGGGGGTTCCCCTCCCCGCCCCCGGCACGGCGATGGACGCCGAAATCGACTGGGAGCGCCGTTACCGCCACATGCGCATGCACACCGCCCTGCACCTGCTGTGCGCGGTGGTGCCGGGATCGGTGACCGGCGGCCAGATCGCCGCGGACAAGAGCCGGCTGGATTTCAACGTTCCCACGGCCAGCCTGGACAAGGACGCCATCGCCGCGGCCATCAACCGCATCGTCGCCGGCGATATTGCCGTCGCCACAACCTGGATCAGCGACGAAGAACTTGCCGCCAACCCCGAACTTGTGCGCACCATGTCGGTAAAGCCGCCCAGCGGTTCCGGCCGGGTGCGGGTGTTGTCCGTGGAGGGGGTCGATCTCCAGCCCTGCGGCGGCACCCACGTGGCCCGCACCGGCGAGATCGGAACGGTCGAGGTGGTGAAGATCGAGAACAAGGGCAAACAGAACCGGCGTGTCATCATCGCCCTGACTTCGTGATGACGGCGGCGCGCCGGTAAAGACCGACAAGAAGGGCGGAACCCCACCATGCAGAACTCCGGTACCCGCAAACCCGGCGCCTTGGTCAGCACGGCCTGGCTGGCGGAACACCTGAACGACGCCGACCTGCACATCGTCGATGCCACCTGGGCCATGCCGGCCAGCGGCGCCGATCCCAAGGCGGCCTTCGCCGAACGGCACATCCCCGGCGCGGTGTTCTTCGACATCGACGCCATCGCCCGGCCCAACACCGATCCCCTGCCCCACATGCTGCCGTCCGCCGATGATTTCGCGGCCAAGGTCGGGGCGCTGGGGATCGGCAACGAGGATTTCGTGGTGTGCTACGACACCCACGGGCTGATGACCGCGGCGCGGGCGTGGTGGATGTTCCGCGTGTTCGGGCATGACCGCGTGGCGGTGCTGGACGGCGGCCTGCCCCAATGGATCGCTGATGGGCACGCCGTGGTGGGCGGCCAGCCGACCCCGGCGTTCAAGACCTTCACCCCCGCCTTCCGCCCCGAACTGGTGCGCAGCAAGGCCGATATGCTCGCCAACCTGACCAGCCGGCAGGAACAGGTGGTGGATGCCCGCGCCGCCGGGCGGTTCGACGGGTCGGTGGCGGAATCCTGGCCCGGCCGCCGCGCCGGCCACATTCCCGGCAGCCGCAACCTGCCCTTCACCGACCTGCTCGACCCGGCGACCAAGGTGGTTCTGCCCGCCGATCAGCTTCAGGGCAAGGTCGCCGGGGCCGGCGTGACGCTGGACCGTCCGGTGGTGGCGTCGTGCGGCAGCGGGGTCACGGCCTGCGTCCTGGCGCTGGGGCTGTATCAGTTGGGCAAGACCGATGTGGCGGTGTACGACGGGTCGTGGGCCGAGTGGGGCCTGCCCGGCGACACGCCCGTGGCCACCGGCCCCGCCGATTGACCGTTTCAGGACACATCACAGAGCATCATGGCTGAACGTTTCGAGTTGAAGCCCGGCAAGTCCGCGCCGGTGCCGCGCGGGCATCTGTCGGTCATCGTCACCTACCTGTCCATGGCCGCCCCGCCCGACCGGCCCCCCGTCCCCGCCCCGGCGGGGGCCGCGCGGCTGGAACTGCGGCGGGCCGACCCGCCCGGTGTCTCGTTTTACCGCTACCTCTACAACACGGTGGGTGAACCGTGGCTGTGGCATGAGCGGCGGCGGATGACCGATGCCGAACTGGCCCCCATCGTCACCGATCCGCGGGTGGAGGTGTGGGTTCTGTACGACGGCGGCACCCCCGCCGGCTATGTGGAGATCGACCGCCGCGACCCGGCGGCGGCGGACATCGCCTATTTCGGCATGCTCCCCGACTTCATCGGGCGCAAGCTGGGGCCGTGGCTGCTGGACCGCGGCATCCGCATGGCGTGGGACGGCGGGGCGGCGGCGCTGACCGTCAACACCTGCTCCTTCGACCACCCCCGGGCACTGCCGCTGTACCAGAGCCTGGGGTTCGTTCCGGTGCGCCACGTGACGCGGGTGGTGACCGATCCCCGGCTGCAAGGGGTGCTGCCGCGCGGCTGCGCCGCACACATCCCGCTGGCCGCGTCCTGACCCTTTCTTTCCCTTGGGCCGGGATCAACGCCCCGCCGACAGCCGCCGCAAGGCGGCTGCCACGGCGGGCAGCATCTCCCCCATGTCCTGGCAGAGAGCCGGGGAGAACACCCGGTGGCTGGGAAACCAGGGCCGCGTGCCGGTGCCGAGCCGGGTCCAGTCGTCCCGGCACAGCCGCCACACCGGCACCCCCAGCGCCCCGGCCAGTTCGCCGGCGGCGGTGGCCGGCACGATCACCAGATCCAGCGCCGCGATCAGCGCCGCCAGCCCCTCCAGGTCATTCTTCAGGTCCAGATGGGCGAAACGGTGGAGCGGGACACCCCAACGGTCCTCGGCCCGGCGGATCTCGTCGCTGCAATCGTCGTATTGCAGATTGACGAAGGAAATCCCCGGTACCGTCAGGATGGGCCCCCATTCCCGGACCAGATCGGTGTAGGCGTTGCGGCGGTAGGCGTCGATCTTCTGGCTGCGCCAGCCGATGCCCACCAGCAGCCGCCCCTGCCCCAGCGGCGCCAGATGCCGGCGCCACCACGCCAGCTTGAGCGGATCGGGCTGAAGATAGGCGGTGCGGGCGGGAACGCGGGCCAGACGGAACCGGCAGAGTTGCGGCAGCGATCCGGCGGGAATCTGCACGTCGGCGTCTCCCCGGCGCACCGGGCGCCCGACGGGGCGCAGGTCGGCCCAGGGAAACGACCTCCCGAACAGCCCCAGCAACCGTGGGTCGCATTCGATGGTCACCGGACTGTTCAGCCGCTCAAGATCCGGGTAGCAGGACGCGAAGAGAAGCTCGTCCCCCAGCCCCTGCTCCCGCCACACCACAAGCCGGCGCCCGTCCAACGCCGCCCCGTTCCAGCGCGGCATGGGGAAGGACAGCGACATGCCGACGGCGGCGAAACGGTGCTCGTAATGCCGCCATCCGGCGTCCAGAATCCCCCGCTTCAGATACGCCAGCCCGAGATTCCAATGGGCCGGCGCGAGGGACGGCATCAGCAGCGCCGCCCGGCGGAATCCGGCCTCCGCCTCTGAATCGGCAGTGCGGGCCAGGGCGGCGTAACCCAGGTTGACGTGAACCTGCGCCATGTCGGGCCGCAGGGCCGCGGCACGGCGGTAAAGCCCCTCGGCGGCGGTGACGCGCCCCTGCGCTTCCAGACAGCAGGCCAGGTTGAACAGATTGACCGCATCGGGACCACTCAGGCTCACGGCACGGCGCTGCAGCCGTTCTCCCGTGACGGCAGCGCCGCGGCGCTGCACCGCCAACCCCAGATACCCCCAGGCCTCCCCCAAGGCGGGTGCCAGGGCCAAAGCGCAACGGAAGTCCGCCTCCGCCCTTGGCGCATCGCCCAAGCCTTGATGAATCATCCCACGGTACAGCCACGGTGCGGCCGCGGACGGCGCGGTGGCCAGCGCCCGCCCGGCCATCCGCATTCCCTCCGCCACGCGCCCGCGGCGCTGGAACACCAGCCCCAGCACGCCCAGCGCCTGTGGCGAGTCCGGTGTCACGGACAGAGCCCGGCGGCACAGCCGCTCCGCCTCGTCGAGGCGGCCGGAGCGGAGCATCTGTTCCGCAGCCTGCTCCACCGACGGCGGAGCACCCCGGCGGACGGTCACGTCGGACCTTCCCATAAACACATCAGGCACGCTGCCGCCACCCCCGGATCGCACCGTCCTGTTTCATGGTGCCCCCCACATAATTCATTCGATGCCTTATTAAAGGTATTTTAGTCGCAGCTATTTCGCCTTTCACGAAATTTTTCCCCCGAGAAACATACTTGTGCGACAAATTACCATGGCATACAAAGCTAATCACCACCTATAGTCGATGCTAAAGACCAACCCCCTCAGGAAGCGGCGATCGTCATGGCGACCACAATCGAATTGAGCGGCGGGCACCAATTTATTGATACATATGATTTCGTGACGGTGATCGGCACCGATGGTGCGGATTCGATCACCCTCGGCCAGCATGTGCTCCATACCACCATTTATGATGTGGAGGCGGTGCAGGGATCCAGTGGGATAGACAGCGTTACTCTGGGCAATTCCGTTGATTTTCTGACCATCAGTGGTGTGGAACATCTTGCCGGCAGCAACGGCTACGATGCTGTGGCGCTGAGCGGAACCTCTTCCTTCCTGACGGTCCAGGGCATCGAATCCCTGACGGACCTGACCGGCACCAGTCAGGCGGTGGCGCTGGAAGGCGGCACGAACATCATCACCGTCCAGGGAATCGAAACGGTCCAGGGCGGCTACGGGTATGACGCCGTTATCCTGGGTGACGGCCAGACGGCGCTGACGATCACCGGATCGTACGCGGTCAAAGAGGTGGAGGCCGTGATCGGCAACGCCTCCTTCAACACCCTGACGATCCAGGGCAGCAGCAACGTAACCATGTCTTCGATTGAATCGGTTGTGGGTGACGGCTCATACCAGATGGTCACCCTGACCGGGAGCAGCAGCGCCGTCACCGTCAACGGGATCGAGGAGATCACCGGCACCGGCGGCTACGATGCGGTCATACTGGCCGGCGGCATCAACTTTCTGACCGTCCGCGGAATCGAATCCCTGACCGATGTCTCCGGCGCCTCACAGGCGGTGAGTCTGTCGGACAACAGCGTGAACCTGATCACCCTCAACGGGATCGAAATGGTTAACGGGGGCAGCGGGTACGATGCGGTCACCCTGACCGGCAGCACCGGCATCGTGACGGTCAGTGGCATCGAATCGCTGACCGACCTGTCCGGCAAGGCTCAGAAGGCGGTTCTTTCCGGTTATTATGGCAACACCCTGACCGTGAGCGGCATCGAGACGGTCCAGGGCGGTTATTCGGGAACCAATGTCATCACTCTGGCCAGCGGTCAGAGCGATCTGACGTACCAGAACGGCAGCTCCGGTGTTCGCAACATCATCATCGGCAACGCGTCCTTCAACACCCTGACGCTGATGGGTTCCTCGTCGGATGTGAACGTTTCGTCGATCGAATCGATCACCAGCGACTCCGGCTATCACACCGTCCGCCTTGCCGACGGCGGGGGCACCGTTTTCGTGTCCGGCCCCGGTATCCGGGAAATCCATGGCGGTGTCGGCGGCTATGAGGCTGCCATCCTGACCCACAGCATCGGCAACCTGACTGTCGGCAACCTCGAATATCTGACGGACTGGTCCGGCACCAACCAAACCGTCACCCTGGCCGGCGACAGCGCGAACATCCTGACCATCAGCGGGATCGAGACGGTGCACGGCGGCTACACGGACAACGCCGTCCGGCTGGGGGACTATCAGAACGATCTGACCTTCATCAGCTCCTCCAACGCCCATTCCATCATCGGAAACACCTCCTTCAACACCCTGACGCTCCAGGGCGGTTCCTCGACCATCACCGTTTCGTCCATTGAATCGATCGTCAGCCAGGGCAGCGGCTTCGATGTCCACCTTGCCAACGGCGGCAACACCGTCACCGTGGCCGGTATCGACACGGTGGCCGGCGGAACGGGGACCGATGTCGTCACCGTCGCTCCGGCACAGAGCTGGATCGCGGTGAAGAACGTGGAGGTTCTGAACGGCGGCGACGGCTATCAGACCGTGAATCTCATCGGCTCCTTCAATCAGTTGACCATCAACGGGATCGAAGAGATTTACCAGTCGTGGGAGACCGGAGGTCACAACACCGTCACGCTGGGCGGGACGCAGACATCCGTGACCGTAAAGGGCAACTACCAGATCATCGGCAACGACCAATACAACACGGTCACCATCACGGGCGGCGGCGACATCGGCGTCTCGAACGTCGAAAAGGTGGTGGACCAGGGCTATCCTTACTGGAATCCGGCGCAGTCCCTCACCCTCGGTTCGTCGGGCAACACCGTGTCCGTCTACAACATCGAAACCATCGTCGGCGGTGCCGGCTATGACGCCGTGAGCGTGGCCGGAAGCAACGGCTTCACCCTGCAGGTCAGCGATGTGGAATCGCTGGCGTCCGAAGACGGTGCATCGCGCAGCGTTTCGATCGTCGGCAACGCCTCCTCCATGACCATTCAGGGATTCAGCAATCTGTCGGGGGATTCCTCCTATCAGGCGGTCCATCTGACCGGCTCCAGCACCGTTCTCACCATCAACGGGATCGACGTGCTGTACGGCACGGAGGGAAGCGAGACCATCAACGTCTCCGACGGAAACGCCACCTTGATCGGCGGCGGCGGCGGGGACACGTTCAACATGCCCGGAACCGTCTGGAGCCCGCCCAGCCATCAGAGCATCGTCTACACCGCATCCACCGACGGTTCCGCCGCCGGAGTGAACAGCGGTTACGACACCATCTATAATTTCGATGCCGGTTACGACAGCATTGCCATTCAGACGGGTCCCCTGCTGTCCGAAATCGACAAGGGATCGTCGGGTCTGACGGTCACCAACCGGGCAGGTGGAACCGTGGATGCCTCCGGCGATGAGATCGTCATCCTGACCTCCGCCGTCAGCGGCTCCCTGACCGACAGCGGGTATCAGAACTTCCGCACGGCCTTGGGATCGTTGACCAACGACGGCACGGCCTCCCTGATCGTCGCGGCAAACAACGGTACGGACACCGGCATCTATCTGGTCAAGAGCAACGGCACCGGCGGGGTGGGTGCAGGGGAAGTGTCGCTTCTGGGCCTGGTGAGCGGGACCACCGGGCTGAGCGCCGACAACTTCAGCGTTTACAACACATAAGCATCCCCCACGGGGAAACGGCCCGGCGGGATGATCCCGCCGGGCCGCTCTGCTTTTCTTCGGACCGCTGAAAGGCCGACAGGCTCAGGTGAAGGGCCTGACCGTGTGGAGATGGTTCAGCGGCCCGTGCCCATGGCCCAGGCCCGGCGCCGTTTCGATGGCGATCTGCACATAGGTGCGCGCACGGGTCACCGCGTCCACCACGTTCAGCCCCTGGGCGATGCCGGCGGCGATGGCGGAGGCCAGCGTGCAGCCGGTGCCGTGGGTGTGGGGGGTGTGCAGGCGCGGGCTTTCAAACACCCGCTCCCCATCCTCGGTCAGCAGCAGATCCTGCAGCCGCTCCCCCTCCATATGCCCGCCCTTCAACAGAACCGCGCGGGCGCCGAAAGACAGGATCATGCCGGCGGCCCGCCGCATTTCGTCCAGATCGTGGATTGCCAGCCCGGTCAGCGCCTCGGCCTCCGGCAGGTTGGGGGTGACGATCTCGGCCAGCGGCAGCAGGCGCTTCTTCAGCGTCAGTTCCGCTTCCCTGGCCAACAGGGAATGTCCGCCCTTGGCCACCATCACCGGATCGACCACCAGCGGCACGTTCACCGCGCGGGTTTCATAGGTGGCGGCCACGGCCTCGATCACCTCGGCCGTGGCCAGCATGCCGACCTTGACGGCATCGGCGCCGATGTCGTCCAGCACCACCGCCATTTGCTGGACCACGAACGCCGGGTCGATGGGCAGAACGCCATGGACCCCCAGCGTGTTCTGCGCCGTCAGGGCCGTGATGGCCGTGGCGGCATAGGCGCCAAGGGCGCTGACCGCTTTGATATCCGCCTGAATTCCGGCCCCGCCGCCGGAATCGGACCCGGCAACGATCAGCACCCGACCTTTCATTTACGCCGCCTCTACCGTCTGTTCCTGGTTTACCGCCTGTTGAATGGCCGACACGATATCGCCCACCACGCTGTCCACCAATGTGGCATCGTCGCCTTCCGCCATGACGCGGATCAGGGGTTCGGTGCCGGATTTGCGGATCAGCAGCCGGCCGTTGCCGGCCAGCCGGGCCTCCCCGTCGCGGATGGCCTCGTTCACCGCGGGAACGGCCAGCGGCGCCGAGCCGGCGGCGAAGCGGACGTTGGTCAGCTTCTGCGGCACGGCATCGAACACCCGGCACACCGCGCTGGCCGCCCGGCCCGAGGTCTGAATCACCGCCAGCACCTGCAACGCGGCCAGGAGGCCATCGCCGGTGGTGGTGTAATCGCTGAGCACGATGTGCCCCGACTGTTCCCCGCCCACGTTGTAGCCATGCTCGCGCATGTGCTCAACCACATAGCGGTCGCCCACGGGGGTACGGACCAGTTCCAGCCCCAGCCCCTTCAGGTAACGCTCCAACCCCAGGTTGGACATGACGGTGGCGACCAGCCCGCCGCCCCGCAGCGTCTGTGCCTGGGCCCACGAGGTGGCGACGAGGCCCATCACCTGATCGCCGTCGATCTTGCGCCCGCCCTCGTCCACCATGATCAGGCGGTCGGCGTCGCCGTCCAGCGCGATGCCCAGGTGGGCGCCCTCGGCCACCACGCGGTCCTGCAGCGCCTTGGTGGCGGTGGCCCCGCAGCCGTCGTTGATGTTGGTGCCGTTGGGCGACACCCCCATGGGGATCACGTCGGCGCCCAGTTCGTACAGCACCTTGGGCGCCACCTTGTACGCCGCACCGTTGGCGCAATCGACCACGATCTTCAGCCCGTCGAGCCGCAGCCCGCGGGGGAAGGTGTTCTTCACATACTCGATGTAGCGGCCCGTGGCGTCGTCCAGCCGGCTGGCACGGCCCAGATCGGCGGATCCGGCGAGATCGGGGGCGAAGGGCAGCGCCATGCGCGCCTCGATCGCCATTTCCATCTCGTCCGACAGCTTGTAGCCGTCCGGGCCGAACAGCTTGATGCCGTTGTCCTGGTATGGGTTGTGGGAGGCGGAGATCATCACCCCCATGTCGGCGCGCAGCGAGCGCGTCAGCATCGCCACCGCCGGTGTCGGCAGCGGCCCCACCAGAACCACGTCCATCCCCATGGAGATGAAGCCGGCGGTCAGCGCCGGTTCCAGCAGATAGCCGGACAGGCGGGTGTCCTTGCCGATCACCACCCGGTGGCGATGGTCCCCGCGGCGGAACTGCAACGCCGTCGCCATCGCCACCCGCAACGCGATGTCCGCGGTCATCGGCTCGGTATTGGCCGTGCCGCGGATTCCGTCGGTGCCGAACAGGTGTCGCGTCATATGAAGATCCCTTGGGAAAATGGTGCGGTACTGTAACGCACAAAGCGTTATGAAAACACTTCTTGGGAATGGGGATGCCTGTGGTCAAGCGCCCTTTCGCACTGGCATGATCGGGGTAGGCCAACCGCTGCCCTTCCCGCCAGGATGCCCCCGATGCCCGTTCTGATCCGCGATGCCGGCCCCGGCGATCTCGATGCCATACTGACCGTCTACAACGACGCCGTGGTCAACACCACCGCCGTCTACACCGAAACCCCGCGCACCCCCGACGAGCAGCGGGCGTGGTTCGCCCTGAAGCAGGAGCAGGGCATGCCGGTGCTGGTGGCGGTGGATGACGCCGGGCATGTGGCCGGCTTCGCCAGCTACGGCCCCTTCCGCCCCTGGCCGGGGTTCCGCGGCACGGTGGAGAATTCGCTCTACGTGGACCCGGCCCGCCGCGGCCAGGGCATCGGCGGGCAACTGCTGGCCGCCCTGGTGGAGCGGGGCCGGGGCCAGGGCTTTCACGTCATGGTGGCCGGCATCGACGCCGACAACGCCACCAGCCTGTACCTGCACGCCCGCGCCGGCTTCACCGAAACCGCCCGCATGCCCGAGGTGGGGCAGAAGTTCGGGCGCTGGCTGACGCTGGTGTTCCTGCAAAGGGTTCTGTCGGAAGGGTAAGCGGTCTTTTTGTTTGGAACGGTTACAAAAACCTCCTGTTGGCTCGCAGGACCGGGGCGGACAGCCTCGGCCATGCCACGGCTTAACGGGAGGTTTGCTTCCATGTTCATGCACAACAAACGGCTGATGTACACCGTGCGCGTGTCGGAACCCGATCCGCGTCTGGCCAGCCTGATGCTGGAGCAGTTCGGCGGGCCGCAGGGCGAGCTGGCCGCCGCCATGCGTTATTTCACCCAGGGCATCGGCGAACTGGACCCCGGCCGCAAGGACATGCTGATCGACATCGCCACCGAAGAGCTGAGCCACCTGGAGGTCATCGGCAACATCGTCGCCATGCTGACCAAGGGGGTGAAGGGCAAACTGTCGGAAGGGGCGGAGGAGACCGCCGACCTCTATTCCACCATCACCGGCGGCGGCGAAAGCCACACCCTGTCGCTGCTGTACGGCGGCGGGCCGGCGCTGGTCAATTCCGCCGGGGTGCCGTGGACGGCGGCCTACATCGACACGCTGGGCGATCCCACCTGCGACCTGCGGTCCAACATCGCGGCGGAATCGCGGGCCAAGATCATCTATGAGCGCCTGATCAACGTCACCACCGATCCAGGCGTGAAGGACGCGCTGGGGTTCCTGATGACCCGCGAAGTGGCGCACCAGAAATCCTTCGAAAAGGCGCTCTATTCCATCGAAAACAATTTCCCGCCGGGCAAGCTGCCGGGCAATCCCGCCTACGCCGACAAATATTTCAACTCCAGCCAGGGCGAGGGCGACAGCCGCGGCCCGTGGAACGAGGGCGACCAGTGGCAGTACGTGGATTCGTTCGATGAACAGTGCGCCGTGGACGGCGGCGACGGCAACCCCACGGTCAAGCTGGCCGCCGCCGAGATGAAGGCCATCGAAAAGACCGCCAAGCGCACCATGTCGCGCACCGGCATCGACCCCACCACCGGGGCCGACCTCGGCGCCGGGCCGGGTGCCGGCACCACCAAGCCGGTCAAGGCGTAAGCGGCGGGGGGGCCGGCACCCGGCCCCCTCAATCCTTCCAGAAGCTGGGGATCAGCAGCACCAGCACGGTGAACACCTCCAGCCGGCCCAGCAGCATCGCCAGGCACAGCAGCCATTTGCCGGCGTCGGGCAAGGGGGCGAAGGTGCCCGACGGCCCGACCACCGGCCCCAGCCCGGCCCCTGCCCCGCCCAGTGCCGCGGCGACGGCGCTGGCCGCCGACAGGAAATCCACGTCCAGCGCCGCCATGGCCAGGGCCAGGATGCCGAACGACGCCATATAGGCGAAGGCGAAGTTGATCACGGAATCCACCACGTCCGGGTCCAGCGGCTTGTCGTTGTAGAGCGACACCAGCACCCGCCGCGGCTTCAGCATCCGCAGCATCTGATTGCGCATGGACTGGGCCAGGACCTGCCAGCGGAAAATCTTGATCGACCCGGTGGTGGAGCCGGTGCAGCCGCCGATGAAGAAGAAGAAAAAGAACGCCACGATGGCGAAGCTGCCCCACGCCGAATAGTCGGTGGACACGAACCCCGACGTGGTGATGACCGACGAGACGTTGAGCGCGCTGTGGGACAGGGCGTCCCAGAACGGCAGCCCCACCTTCAGCCAGGCCCACAGGGTCATGGCGGCGATGCTGACGCCCAGGATCTTCAGCATGGCCGACACCTGCCGGTCCAGCCGCGCGAACCCGCGGGTGTTGCGCAGCATGCGGATGTACCACGTCAGCGGCATCGCCCCGGCGACGATGCTGGCGGTGGCGGCCCACAGCACCGCGTGGGAATCGAAGAAGCCCAGCGAGCTGTCCTTGGTGGAGAAACCGCCGGTCGAAATCGACGCCATGGCATGGCACACGGCGTCGAACCAGTTCATCCCCGCCACCCGGAACAGCACCGCCGACAGGATGGTCAGGATCAGATAGGTCATGATGATGCCGCCCGCCGTGTCGGCGACGGTGGCGAAGGGCTTGTCGCTCTTGTCCGAGGATTCGGTGCGGAAAAGCTGCATGCCGCCCACCCGCAGGATGGGCAGCACGGCAATCGCCATGACGATGATCCCCACCCCGCCCAGCCAGCTCAGCAGCGACCGCCACAGCAGGATGCCCGGCGGGGCGTAATCCAGCCCGACGATCACCGTGCCGCCGGTGGTGGTCAGCCCCGACATGGCCTCGTAATAGGCGTCGGTGAAATCCATCTTCAGGCTGGAGAACAGGAACGGCAGGGCGCCGAACGTCGCCAGGATCACCCACGCCAGCACGGTCAGCAGGAACGTCTGGCGCACGCTGATGGTCTCGATCTCCCCCGCCGTGCCCAGGTACATGCCCCCCGACACCGCCAGCGTGGCGGCACTGGCGCCGACGAAGGCGGTCCAGTCGGGGTTGCCCACGGCGGCGTCGGCCAGCGCCGGGATCAGCATCCCCAGCCCCAGCACGGTCAGCAGCACGCCGATGATGTGAAAGACCGGGCGAAAGGTGATGCGTCCGTGCACGATGGCTCCAACCCCGTTCAGCCAAGCCTCTGTCCGGTTTGTCTAACGGAGGTAGGGCGCCCTGTCCACGCTTACGGCCCCTTGCGCCGCCGCCCGCCGCCCCGGCTCTTCTTGCCCCCGGCGGGGTCGGCGCCCGCCGGCACGCCGCGGCCGATGCGCCCGGTGGAGATGCCGATCTTGGGCAGGGCCTCGCCCTCCCCCTCCAGCCCCAGGTCCATGGCCTCCAGCCGGCGGAGTTCGTCGCGCAGGCGGGCCGCCTCTTCGAATTCCAGGTCGGCGGCGGCGGCCTTCATCCGCTTTTCCAGATCAGCGATCACACTCTTGAGGTTGTGCCCCACAAGCTGGGTATCGCCGGTGCCGGTCTTCACCGTCACGTGGTCGCCGCGCTCATAGACGCTTTCCAGAATGTCGGTGATGGATTTCTTGACGCTTTCCGGGGTGATGCCGTTGGCCTCGTTGTACGCCCGCTGCCGTTCGCGGCGGCGGTTGGTCTCGTCGATGGCGTACTTCATGCTGTCGGTGATCTTGTCGGCGTAGAGGATGGCCCGGCCCTCCACGTTGCGCGCCGCGCGCCCGATGGTCTGGATCAGCGAGGTCTTGGAGCGCAGATAGCCCTCCTTGTCGGCGTCCAGAATGGCGACCAGGGCGCATTCGGGGATGTCCAGCCCCTCGCGCAGCAGGTTGATGCCGATCAGGATGTCATAGGCGCCCAGCCGCAGGTCGCGGATGATCTCGATGCGTTCCAGCGTTTCCACGTCCGAGTGAATGTAGCGCACCCGCAAGCCCGCCTCGTGCATGTATTCGGTCAGCGCCTCGGCCATCTTCTTGGTCAGCGTGGTGACCAGCACCCGCTGGCCGCGGGCCGAGAGCTGCTTGCACTCGTCGATCAGATCGTCCACCTGGGTCTCGGTGGGGCGGATGATGACCTCCGGGTCGATCAGGCCGGTGGGGCGCACCACCTGTTCGGCGAAGACGCCGCCGGTGCGTTCCATCTCCCAATTGCCCGGCGTGGCGGAGACGAACACGGTCTGGGGCCGCATCGCCTCCCACTCCTCGAACTTCAGCGGGCGGTTGTCGGCGGCGGACGGCAGGCGGAAGCCGTATTCCGACAGCGTGGCCTTGCGCATGAAGTCGCCGCGGTACATGCCGCCGATCTGCGGCACCATCACGTGGCTTTCGTCCACGATCAGCAGCGCGTCGTTGGGCAGGTATTCGAACAGGGTCGGCGGCGGTTCCCCCGGCGCCCGCCCGGTCAGGTAGCGGCTGTAGTTCTCGATGCCGGCGCAGGCCCCGGTGGCGGCCATCATCTCGATGTCGAAGGTGGTGCGCTGCTCCAGCCGCTGGGCCTCCAGCAGCTTGCCGTCGCGGGTGAATTCCTCCAGCCGCAGCTTCAGGTCGCGCTTGATCTGCTGGATCGCCTGATGCAGCGTCGGCTTGGGCGTCACATAGTGGCTGTTGGGATAGACGCGCACCGCCTCCAGCGCCATCAGCTTCTCGCCGGTCAGCGGGTCGATCTCGTGAATCGCCTCGATCTCGTCGCCGAACAGGGAGATACGCCACGCGCGGTCCTCCATGTGGGCGGGGAACAGTTCCACCGTGTCGCCGCGCACCCGGAACAGCCCGCGCCCGAAGGCGGCGTCGTTGCGCTTGTACTGCAGTTCGGTCAGCGAGCGCAGCAGGTCGTTGCGGTTGACGAAGGTGCCGGCGCGCAGGTCCACCGTCATTTCCGAGTACGTCTCCACCGAGCCGATGCCGTAGATGCACGACACCGACGCCACGATGATCACGTCGTCCCGTTCCAGCAACGCGCGGGTGGCCGAGTGGCGCATCCGGTCGATCTGCTCGTTGATCGAGGATTCCTTCTCGATATAGGTGTCGGTGCGCGGAACATAGGCTTCCGGTTGATAATAGTCGTAGTAGGAGACAAAGTATTCCACCGCGTTGTTGGGAAAGAACGACTTCATCTCCCCATAAAGTTGTGCGGCGAGGGTCTTGTTGGGTGCCAGGATCAGCGTGGGCCGCTGCACCGTCTGGATCACATGGGCCATGGTGAAGGTCTTGCCCGAGCCGGTGACGCCCAGCAGCACCTGATCCCGCTCGCCGCGCACCAGCCCCTCGGTCAGTTCGGCGATGGCGCGCGGCTGGTCGCCGGCGGGTTCGAAGGGCGACACCACCTCCAGCCGCTTGCCGGGCATCAGCTTGGCCAGCGGCGGACGGGGCGGGGGCGGGTTGGTCAACACGGGGACGGCCATGATGGGATCACCACCCTTGCGGAAACGACGGGAGAACTGGTACGGAACAGGAACCGGAGCACTATGTCACCACCCGGCGGCGCACACCAGTCCCGTGAGGCGCCGGGGGCTCATGCGCCGCTCACCCGCGTTGCGGCGGGCGGGGCGTTGGCCTAGAGTTCCCCGCCCCATCGTCCCTTCCGCGAAGACCCGCGCGTGCCGCCCAGACTTGACGACAGGGTGCCGGCCTCCCTCTCCGGCCCGGCGCCCCACGATGCCTTTAAGGAACTGCGCAACGCGGCGCGGCGCTTCGCCGAATCCCGGATCGGCGACAGCGAGCGGCTGCGCTTCGCCCAGACCTTCGCCATGCTGGCGGTGGGGCATTACTGGCTGCTGACGGTGCCCGACACGCTGGCCCCGCCGTGGCCCGCCGGCCAGCCCAAGGGGGCCTTGCGCGCCGGGGAAAAGAGCCTGGCCCACGCGCTGGCCGACGTCGCCGCCGGGTTCGGGGTGACGGAGGCCGCCTATCTGCTGGGCTCCATCTACACCATCCTGCTGCCGCCGGGGTATCGGGGCGAACTGGGCGTGTTCTACACGCCCCCGGCCCTGGCCGAACGGCTGCTGGATCAGGCGGAAGCGGCGGGGGTGGACTGGACCACCGCCCGCGTGCTGGACCCGGCGTGCGGCGGCGGCGCCTTTCTGGCCCCCATCGCCCGGCGGATGGTGGCGGCCCTGGCCGACCGCACCCCGCGGGAACGGCTGGCCCATGTGGAACGCCACCTGTCGGGTTTCGAGATCGACCGGGTGGCCGCCTGGATGGCCGGGCTGTTCCTGGAGGCGTCCCTGGCCGCCGACATGCTGGCGGCGGGCCGGCGGCTGCGGCTGGACGGCATCACCGTGCGCAACAGCCTGACCCTGCCCGACGAGGCCATCGACACGGATGGCGGGTACGATCTGGTGATCGGCAACCCGCCCTATGGCCGCGTCACCCTGTCGGCGGAGGAGCGGCAACGGTGGGCGCGCGGCCTGTACGGGCACGCCAACATCTATGGCCTGTTCACCGATCTGGCGGTGCGGCTGGCCCGGCCCGGCGGGGTGGTGGGCTTCGTCACCCCCGCCGGATTCCTGGGCGGCGAGTATTTCAAGCACCTGCGCCGGCTGCTGGTGGACGAGGCGCCGCCGCTGTCCATCGACTTCGTGGACACCCGCAAGGGCGTGTTCGCCGACGTGCTGCAGGAAACGCTGCTGGCCGTCTACCGCCGCGGCGGGACCGCGGGGGATGTGCGGGTGTCGTTCCTCAGCGCCCGCGAACAGGGGGGGGCGCTGGTGAAGCCGGGCGGCACCTATGCCCTGCCCGCCGATCCGTCGCGGCCCTGGACCCTGCCCCGCCACGAAAGCCATGTGCCGCTCGCCCGCCGCCTGTCGGCCCTGCCCCACCGGCTGGCCGATCTGGGGTACGAGGTGTCCACCGGACCGCTGGTGTGGAATAGGCACAAGGACAAGCTGCACGACCGCCGGGCGCGCGGCGCCATCCCGGTCATCTGGGCCGAATGCGTGGCGTCCGACGGGTCGGGCCGGTTCGAGTTCAAGGGGGCCACCCGCAACCACCGCCTGTGGTTCACCCCCGGCCCGCGCGACCAGTCCAACGTGGTGCGCCGCGCCTGCGTGCTGCTGCAACGGACCACCGCGCTGGAGCAGGCCCGCCGGCTGATCGCCGCCGAACTGCCCCAGTCGTTCATCGACGAGCACAAGGGGGCGGTGTCGGTGGAAAACCACTTGAACATGATCCGCCCCGCCGCCGGGACCACCCCGGTGGTGCGTGCCTCCACCATCGCCCGGCTGCTGAACAGCGAGGCGGCGGATCTGGCCTTCCGCTGCATCAACGGCACACCCGCGGTGTCGGCGTACGAGGTGGAAGCCACCCCCATCCCCGCCCCCGCCGACATGCTGCGCATCCAGGCGCTGATGGACACAGGCGCTGACCATGCCGCGGTCGAGGCCCTGATCTGGAAGGTGTACGGCCCATGAGCCATCTGCCCCACCTGCCCCTGTTCCCGCCCGAGCTGCCGGCCCTGGTGCCGGTGGAGGTGATTCAGGAGCGGCTGCCCGTCATCTTCCCCGAGGGCATCGCTGATCACAACTATGTCGTGCGCAAGATGGCGGCGCGCACCATCTTTGCCATGCTCTACATCGGGGCGGTGGAGAACGGCGGCGTGTGGCTGGCCCCGCGGCAGGTCTGCCGCATGAGCGATGCCCAGGCCGTCTTGACCGAACCGCGGGAGCGGGCGTCGTTCGCCGACGAGTCCGTACGCCCCGGTTTCCAGGCGCTGGGCAAGCCGTGGTACAAGGACAACACCCGCGAACCCATCCGCGACGAAACCCTGCGCCAGGGGCTGCTGACCAACAACGCGGTGATCCAGCGCGAGGGGGTGTCCACCACCAGCAGCCTGGGCCGCTACGCGCTGCGCGCCAGCTTCGCCGCCGTCGTCACGGCGGGGGAAGAGGACTTCCCGGCCCTGGCCGCCGCCTGGACCGAACAGAACCTGCGCCCGGACCAATTGGCCCGCGTGCGCATCCTGCGCACCCGGGTCGCCGACCGCGACGCGGTGGAGGTGCGCCTGCCCAGCGGCGGCAGCCGGATGATGGCCCCCGGCCTCAGCTCCCAGATGGCCAAGGCGGTGATCGAGGACTTCGCGCCCCGCCACCTGCGCCAGCCCGCCGTGCTGTGGATCAGCGAGAGCGGGGCCAAGGTGGTGGCGCAGGACGACGCGCTGATGCGCGACATCGGCCTGCCCATCGACCAGCAAAAGCTGCTGCCCGACGTGGTTCTGGCCGACCTGGGCGCGCCGGAGATTTTGGTGGTGTTCGTGGAGATCGTCGCCACCGACGGCCCGGTGACCGAGGACCGCAAGGCCGAATTGCTGGCCATGACCCGGCGGGCGGGCTTTGCCGACCGGCAGGTGGTGTTCGTCAGCGTGTTCGAACACCGCGGTGCCGCCCCGGCCAAGGCGCGGCTGTCGGCGGTGGCGGTGGACGGCTATCTGTGGTTCATGGCCGAACCCGACCTGCTGCTCAGCCTGCGCACCAACGCGGGCTTCATCGGGTAGGGCCGGCGCCCTTACCCTTCCCGCCCGCCGCCGGTCTGACGGCGGCGGTTGTTGAGCGCGGCCAGGAAGGCGCTGCCGGCCTGGGCCGAGGGCGCGGCGGGCACGGGCTTGCGCACGGGCGTCCCGAGGAAGCCGCCCACCCGGTGGCGCAGTTCCACCGTGTCGCGGGCGGCATTGTCGGCGTCCGCCGCCACCTGCCGCCGAACGGCGGGGTCCAGCGTGTTGAAGGCGCGGGTGGCGAATTCGAACGCGGGCTGCGATTTGGTGGCGATAACCTGCCGCAGGGCCTTGGACACCAGAACGGTGTCGAGCGCGCCTTGCGCCGACACGCCGTCCAGAACATCGGCCAGAATGCCGATGGCCTGCAGCGTCTGGCTGTCGTCGAGGGAGAAGGTCTCCATAATACCCCGAATTTTTGCCCCTTGCGGTCCGCCTGACTATGGCGAAGAGAAACCGGCGCGGCAAGCCACGAAATCACATCGGATTACACCATTCGATCATGAAAAAAAGGTTTAACGGCCGCCGTGGTTCACCAGCGCCACCCCGCTTGCCGCCACCGCCATGCCCACCAGGGCCGGGACGCCCAGTTGTTCCCCGAACAGGCCCCAGGCGATCAGCGCCGTGACCGGCGGCGTCAGATAGAACAGGCTGGCAACCCGCGCCGCCGCCCCCCGGCGGATCAGCAGGAACAGCAGGAAGATAGCCCCCACCGACAGCACCCCCGCCAGCCACGCCAGGGCAAAGACGAACTCCCCGGTCCACCGCACCTGCATGGTTTCCAGCGCCGGGGCCAGCACCGCCAGCACGGCGGCGGTGGCGCCATACTGGATGGCGGTGCCGCTGCGCAGATCCATGCCGGTGCCGTGCCGCTTCTGATAGACGGTGCCCAGCGTGATGCCCAGCAGCGCCATCAGGGCCAGCGCCAACCCGGCCACATGGCCGGCGTCGAAACGGATCTTCTCCCACACCACCAGCGCCACCCCGGCCAGCCCCAGCAGCAGCCCGGCCCATTGCCGCCCGCTGACCCGCTCGCCCAGGAACGGCCCGGCGATGGCGGCGGTCAGCAGCGGCTGAAGCCCGACGATCAGCGCCGTCACCCCGGCGGGCAGCCCGTGGTCGATGGCGGCGAACACCCCCGACAGATAGACGCCGTGAACCAGCAGCCCGGCCAGCGCGATGCGCCCGGCCTCCCCCCAGCTTTTGGGCCAGGGGGCGCGGGCGGCCAGCGCCACCCCGGACAGCACCACGGCCACCAACCCCAGCCGGATCAGCAGGAAGGTCAGCGGCTCGGCATAGGGAAGGCCGAACTTGGCGCCGATGAACCCCGTGCTCCACAGCAGCACGAAGACGGCCGGCATCACGGACGCGGGCACCATCAGGACGCGCTGCCCGCGGTCTGGGGATCATCGGCCTTCGCCTCATCCTCCACGGGCGGCGGCGTGGGGAAGCGGCGGGCCTCCGCCACCTCCTGGATATGGGCGCGCAGGTCGGGATCCTTTTGCAGGAAGCGGCGGAAATCGCGCTCGTCCAGTTGCAGCAGTTGGCAATAACCGATGGCCCGCACGTCGGCGTTGCGCGGCTTGCGGCTCAGCAGCGCCATTTCGCCGAAGAAATCGCCGGTGCCCAGCTTCACCGGCTCGTCCAGGCCGGGGACCAGCACATGCACGGCACCGGACGCGACGAAGAACATCGCCTCCCCCCGCTCGCCGCGGCGCACGATCATCTCGCCGGGCAGCACCAGACGCGGCTTCAGCAGCTTGGCGATGGCCTCCAGCCGGTCGGGGGCCAGACCGGAGAAAATGGGCACCCGCGACACCAGTTCCGGCAATTCCAGCTTCAGATCCAGTTGCGGGGTGGCGTCCAGCAGGCGGCGGCGCTCGTCCAGATCGCCCTTCAGCGCGTTCAGCACCTCCTGCGTGATGATGGATTCGCTGTGGAGCAGGCGGTAATCCGCCTCCTCCATCCGCAGGGCGGCACGGCCGAGATAACGGTTCTGCAACACCAGGGAGTAATCGGGGTATTGCAGCTTCAGCGCGGTCAGCGCCTGCTCCACCTCGTCCAGGCGCACGGCCATCAGGCCGCACAGTTCGGTGGTGGCGTCAGCCCCCAGAACCCGCGACAGCCGCTCCTCGCAGAAGGGAATGAGTTCGCCCAGCACCAGACGGACTCCCATCAGCACCTCGAACCGCATGGCCAGCCGGCGGGCCAGCGGCTTGTGCAGGCCGAAGCGGCGGTGCAGCCAGCTTGCAAAGCGCATCCAGCGGGAAAAGGCGATGAAGGGCGTTTCCGCCGCGCGGTAGCCGTTGCGACCATGGGTGCGCACGGCGTCCAGCATGCCGGCGGTGCGCCCGCCCAGCAGTTCCGCCACCCGGCGGGAGATGATGCCCTCGCCGAAATGGAGGTAGTACAGCTCCTCCTCCCGCGACACCAGGATGACGAGACCGATGGTCACCCGCTCGTCGGTGGACAGCGGGGACGCGGCCCCCGAGCCTTCGCGGTCGATGGCGTCCAGCCGCTCCTTGTACTGGTTCAGCAGCGAGGTGCTGGCCGCCTCGTCCAGGCGGTATTTGCGCGCCGCCGACGACAGCCGTTCGCTGACCGAGGTCAAGGACAGCGCCAGCGCCCGGTTGCGCATGGCCGCTTCCACCGGGGTCAGCTTGTCCAGCCCCAGCACGCCGATCAGCCAGCGCAGCGTCGTGCCGTTGACGAACAGGGTGAAGAACACGAAGCCGGTGGCCAGAACCGCCACGAAATCCTGCACCCGGTCGGGGATGCCGGTCTTTTCCGTGACCGCCAGCGCCAGCGCCAGCGACACCGCCCCGCGCAGGCCGCCCCAGGTCATCACCGTCATGTACGACCCGCTGACCCGGTGGGCCAGCCCGACGCCGGACAGGATGGGCAGCAGGCCGAACAGGGTGGCCGCCCGCGCGCCGAACGCCGCCAGGATCACCACCACCAGCAGCCCCAGATGCTCCCACCCCATGTTCTTGAGGGATTCCGGCACCACCAGGGCGGCCAGCAGGAAGATGAGGGAATTGGCCCAGAACCCGAGTTGCTTCCACACATCCTCCAGCGCCCCCCAGGTGGCGGGGGAAATGCGGGTGCGCCCGACCGACCCCACCACCAGCGCCGCCGCCACCACCGCCACCACGCCCGACACGCCCACGTAATGTTCGGCGAGCACGAAGGTGAGATAGGCCAGCGCCACCGTCAGCGTGATCTCGGCCATGGGCTGTTCGTGCATGGGCATGACCAGCAGGCACAGGATGCGCCCGCAGACATAGCCCACCACCATGCCGCCGATGAAGTTCTTCAGGAACAGCCCCGCGGCGACCATGGCCCCGCCGGCCCCGTGGTTGGTGATCATCGCCAGCAGCAACGCGAACAGCGCGATGGCGGCGGCGTCGTTCAGCAGGCTTTCGCCCTCCACCAGCATGGTCAGGCGCCGCGGCGCCCCCAGCTCGCGGAAGATGCCGATCACCGCCGCCGGATCGGTGGTCGCCAGGATGGCGCCCAGCAGCAGGCACGACACCAGGCTGAAGCCGCTGACCATCCACAGGGCGTACCCGACGGCGAAGGTGCAGATGAACACCGCCACCACGGCCAGCAGCAGGATGGGGCCGATGTCCTCCAGCAGGTGGCGGACGTTGACCACCAGCGCCGTTTCAAACAGCAGGATCGGCAGGAACAGGTACAGCAGCGCTTCCGACGACAGGTCGAACCCCGACAGCGAGCGGAAGAAGTCGCTGACCGGGCCCAGGCTGTCCATGCCGGCGCCGATCTGCACCGTGCCCCCCAGCACCACCCCCACCACGGCCAGAAGCACGGTGTAGGGCACGCCCAGACGCTTGGCCAGCGGCGGCAGGAAGCTGATGAGCGCCAAAAGCCCCGCAACACCGAGGACATAGAAAACGACGTTGTGCATGGCCCCTCTGTGCCGGCCGGATGGGACGGAAATTCAGCGGGCAAACCTATCGCCGCGAGGGGGAGCGGAGCAAGACGGCGATGGTGAAAAAACTGTGAGATGGGGTGGATTTCCGCCCTTTACCGCGGCAATCCGTGTTTATACGGACCCCCTGGATATCGAGGGAGACAGCGGAAACAGGGCGGTGATGCGGAAACCCGTCCGGTCGTTGCGGTTGCCCGCCTCCACCGTGCCGCCCAGCGCCTCGATGTTCCGGCGCACGATCCACAGGCCGATGCCGAAATGGGGCTCCCCCGCCTCGCCCGCCGCCGGCATCCCCTGCCCCGGAGCGCGGTGGGAAACGTAGCGTTCGAAGATCCGCGGCAGGACGGCGGGGTCCACCCCCGGCCCCTCGTCTTCCACCGTCAACGCCGCCATCGCGCCCCGGCGTTCCAGGGTGATGGTCACCGTGCCGCCGGGGGGGGAGAAGCTGAGCGCGTTTTCCACCAGATTGTCGATGACGGTCTCCAGCGCCTCCACCCCCGCACGCACCGTCAGGCCGGGGGTGATGCGGGTGCCGATGGTCTGGGCGCGGGCGGCCAGTTGCGGCACGGTGGCGGCGGCCATCCGCTCGACCAGCGCCGACAGGTCCAGGCGGCGGCGGTTGTCGGGGGCCAGCAGGTCCGCCGCCGCCTCGTCCATGCGGCGGGCGTGGCCGACCAGCCCGTCCAGCTTGTCGAGCGAGGCTTCGATCAGTGCCAGCGCGCGGGCCGGCCGGGTATCGGCGGGGTCGATGGTGCGGCGCAGCGGCTCCACCGCCTGCCGGATCACCGCGATGGGGGTCTTGAAGGCGTGGGCGTTGTCCTCCGCCGCCTGCCGCAGGGCCTGGGCCGACTGGCGCAGCGTGTCCACCAGCCGGTCGAAATCCGCCGCCACCCCGGCCAGTTCCGGCACGCGGGTGCGCTGGGAAAAGCGCCCGGCGCCGCTGTCGCCGTCGGCCATGGCCCGTGCGGTGACGCGGAACTGCTGGAGCGTGCGCCACAGCCCGGCCATCACCGCCAGCACCAGGGCCGCCATGACCGCATAGACCAGGGCCGCCGCCTGCACCGCCGGGGTCTCCCAATAGGGCCGCCCCAGCGACGATCCCACCAGCGCCGCCGTCGCCGTGCTGGTCACCAGCGCCCAGCAGCCGGCGGGCGTGTCCATGGGCGTGATGGAGGTCAGGATTTCCTGATCCCCGCCCGACCGCTCCACCCGCAGGGCCAGCGGCGTGCGCCCGGCACAACTGGTGCCCAGCCGGTTCAGAACCCCCTGCTCCAGCAGCCGTTCCCGCTCCCCATCCAGGTCCGCCGCCGGAACCGGGGGGGAGGACGCCACATAGAAAAACCCGTCCTGCCCCACCGGCGGCGTCGGCCGCAGCAGCAGGCGCAGACGGGTGTGTTCGTCGGCGAAGCGGCCCAGCACCTCCCCCAGCCGCCGCAGGTCGGGGCTCGGCAGGCCGGCGCGGGCCAGTTCCGGTTCCAGCGCGCGGGCGATCAGTTGCCCCTGCCGCTGGGCGTTGGCCAGCAGCAGGGCGTGGGTGGCGTCGTCGGCGCGGCGGAAATGGTCGAAGATCAGCACCGGCACCGCCAGGAACACCACCGCCAGCAGCGCCAGCCGCCCGGCCAGCGACTGGACGATGGGGGAATGGACGATGCGGCCCACGCGCCGGTTACTCCGCGGCTTCCTCAAGCGCGCTCTCCTCGTCGGTCCGCCCGGCGGCCCCCGGCGTGGCCCCCCAGCGGTAGCCGAAGCCGGGGTAATTGCCGATGGCGTCGAAATCGCCGTCCGCCGACCGGAATTTCTGCCGGATGCGCTTGATGAAGGCACGCACATTGGCGCGGTACCCCGAAGGGCCATAGCCGGCGACGAAGCCCTTGCCGTGAACGAGGTCGTAGATCTCGCGGTAGGACACATCCTCTTCCGGCTGCCCGGCCATCAGCCGGACGATGTTGAATTCGGTCAGGGTCAGGTCGATGCGCTGCCCCTTCCAATAAGCGCGGCTGGTGTCGAGCCGCAGTTCCAGCGCCCCCAGCCGGTAGACGTCGGGGGCGTCGCTGCGGGTGTCCTCCACCGCCGTCTTGGTGCCGGCCAGGATGAGCTGCATCCGCTTCAGGAGGATGGGCAGGCTGCGGGATTTCTCCACGAAATCCATGGCGCCGCCGGACAGGGCGGCCTCCTCGTAGATCTGTTCCGACAGGTGGGTCAGGAAGATCACCGGCGTGTCGATGCCCTGGGCACGCATGCGCCGCAGCACCTCCAGCCCGTCCATCTTCGGCATCCGCCAGTCCAGCAGCACGATGTCGGCGCGCTTGTCCTCCAGCAGATAGGCCAGCGCCGGTTCACCGCGGTCGAAGGGAACCACGTCATACCCTTCGTCGGCCAGATTGAGGCCCAGGGATTCCCGGAACAGGTCGTCGTCATCCACCAGCAGAACGCGCAGGCGGGCGGAAGCGTTGGCGGCGGCAACGGGGGTCGTCAGCACGGCGTTCGTCATGGCGGTCAGTTCCCTTTTTGGGCAGCGAGACGGGCAAGGCATTGGGCGGAATCCCCGCCGCCGCTGCCGGCATCCGTGGTTTCGAAGGACAGCGTGCGGAAGTCATGGGCGTTGACGTCCATGAAGAAGAACAGCCGGAGCCCGCACTCTCTTCCGCCGTAATCCCACACGATGGCCGACGCCTCTTCGGTGGTGGCGGTGGGCGCGCCCAGCAGCGCGCGGGCTTCCTGCTGGCTGATGCCGACCAGGGAGAGCGGGGCCGCCGGAGCCGGCGTGCCGCCGGGGGCGGTGTCGGGTACGGAAATGGCCGCAGGGGCGATGGGGCTGCGCGGCGGGGCGGGGACGATCTTGGGCCGGGCCGCGGCGGTCGGCGGCGCCGCTACGCGGGCGGGTGGCGGCGGGGTGGGGACCGTGGCCCCCGGACAGGCGGTCAGCACCAGAACCGCCGCCGCCAGCAGCCCGGCACGCAGGCCGCGGCGCCCGGACGGACGGCACGGCTGGGGGGATGGAACGGCGGTGGTGATCATGGCCCTGCCCTCAAAGCAATCCAGATGGGAAGCTGGTATTTTACGGGTCAAGTCCCCGGTTGTTCCCCGCTTCCGATGGGCCGATCACAATCCCTTTTGGTTAAGCGTCGGTTAAATGACCGATTTGTACCCCCTTTTTGCACCCATGTTTCGTCACTTTTTGGTCCAATGCTCCAGCTTACGCTTGACCTTTTTCAATAGGGTGAAGAGTGGATGAGCCTTTGCCTTTTACGCAGGGGCAGAGACAGTGCCGGCGCATCACTCACGCCACGCCCCGTTGCGCATGAAATTCCAGCCACGACTTATCACCACACGGTTTCCCTGATCGCACCCTATGGATTTCTGGTAGCGTCCTATGGAATAATATCCACCATTCATAGGTCTTGGATCCTGTCGGGGGGAGTTTTTGGTGCAACTCCGTATCATTGCCGGCGATGCGGCGAACGCGTCCCGCCACATCCTCTTCCTTCATGGTCTTTCCGGGCATATGGAGAAGACCTGGACGGGTGGCCAGCCGGACAATCCCGAACTTTGGCCCCACTGGCTGGCGGAGGATTTTCCCGGTACGGCGGTCTGGCTCGTGGGCTACCCCGCCCCGTGGACGCATTGGTTCAATTACGGATCGACGCTGTCCGAGGTGGCGGATAACCTGCTGGCACGGCTGCAGGCGGAAGACCGGCTTTGCCGTGGAACGATGGTATTCGCCGGCCACAGCTACGGCGGTCTGGTCATCAAACAGCTTTTCCGCGCGGCAGACCGGGATTCATCCCGTCATGACCGGGCGCGGAGCCTCCTTGCGCGCAGCAAGGAGGTTGTCTTCTTCGGCACCCCCCATCGGGGGGCCGTGCTTGCCAACATCGCCGATGCCGTGCGTTTTCCGCTCAGGCCCTCCCACCCGACCCAAGAGCTTCGTATCGGGAACGGGCATGTCCAGGATCTCTACTCGTGGTACAAGAGCTTCAGCCGGGATGAAGGCCTGCGCCATCTTCCCTTGAGCGAGGGCAAGCCGGTCACGGTTTTGGGAGTGTCCGTCCCGGCTTTCCTGGGGAAGATCGTATCGTTCATCAGCGCCGACCCCGGCGTTGCGGAATTGCCGGTCTCGCTGATCGACGAAAACCACATCTCGATGTGCAAGCCGCGCAGCCGGGACAGCGATGCTTATGTCTTCCTGCGCCATTTCCTGCGGGGGCACCCGCCCGAACCGCTTCCCCCCGGTTTCGAATCCCCGGACTGGCTGGCGGGCGACACCGGCCTGCGCGCCCGCCTGCGGCCCGACCGGCAGGCCTATGTCCCGGCCACCGACGGCCCGACCATCGAAGCGCTGCTGCAACGGCTTGAGGATTACGAACATCCCCTGGTCATCACCGGCGACGGCGGGCTGGGCAAGACCCGCCTGGCCCTGGAACTTTGGCGCGCGTCCGGCCACCGGGGCGTGCTGATCCAGCGGGACGCCACCGCCGAGGGGGTCCGCGCCCTCATTCAAAAAGCCAAGGATGAAAACAAGACGATCCTTTTCCTGATCGACTATATGGAGGAATTGAGCGGCCAATACGACGCGATCCACCAGACGGTCATCCGGGAAAGCGGTGGTTTCGCCTTTCTGATCACGACATCACGCACCATAAGCGTGGATGGTCTGGCGAAGACCGGCCCCCGCTATCTCAACGCGCGCGCGTGCCAGGACATCTCCCTGAACGACGACAGCCTGAAGCCCTGGCGGGAACATGTCTGTGCCCAAATTCTGCAAGCGGGCGGTGTGCCGGAATCCCTCCGGCACGAGCTTGCGGGGCTGGATGTGCCCGTCATCGCGTCGCTGGCCGCTTATGATTTCGAAAAACACGGCGTCACCGACGCAACCGGCATCGGCCGGGATGACGGCGCATGGCTGACCCGACGCTTGCGCCAGCATATCGGCGATTCCCTTGAGCCGGAGGATTTCATCACGCTTCTGTGTCTTTACCCCTTCGGCACGGACCTGCGTGATGCCCTCCCCAAAGAACTGCGTGCCGCCTCCGACAATCTTCAACGCCAGGGGTGGGTGTCCCAGACACCATCCGGGGAGGGCACGGAATGGCGGCTGGGGCACGATCTCTTATCGGACATCCCCCTGGTTATGTTCCTTCTCGCCGAGCAAAGGCCCGCCCTGCGCTATGAACGGATCGCGCGGCTTGGGCAGCGCGCCAATGCTCTGGGCGGCACGAACCGCTTTGCACGGTCGCTGAGCAGGGCGTTGCGGCGCTTGATCGGTGGCACGGAAGCCTGTGATATTCTTGATACGTTCCAAGCTTGCATCACGCCCCTGTCATCGGCCAATCCAGACCCTGATCTGGCCCGTCAGGTTGGGGAGAAAGCGCTGTATTCTCTTTCTCTTCCATTGTATCAAAAAATCGGAATTTTTCAAAATCTATCAAATTTATTTTATTATCAATTAATTGGATTAATCGATATATTCACTGATGAATTAAATGAATTCAAAAATCTCTTCCGTGAAGAATATAATCTCATCATCGAATTAATTAATTTTTCAACTTTTGGATGCCAGTGTCATGCTGATAAAGTTTTGCGTTTAATTCAAAAAGGCTCAGAAGCTTCACATCACTACTTGGAAAGAACTCCAATAAAATTACGTGGATCGCTCATTCCTGGTTTCGGGAATGGCTTATCGGACATGTTAAAGGTAGAAAGCGTTGCTGCGTTACCAAAACATGAGGGTGAATGGATTTCACAAGCAATGTTCATGTTTGCCGAGCATATCGCTGGACGCGACAACGACCCCAGCGCCTATGACACCGTGATCCAACGCTTCGCCGACGATCAACACCCGCAGGTCCGCGAAGAGGCGGCCAAGGCGGCCTTCAACAAGGCTCATCGTATCGCTGAGCACGACAACGACCCCAGCGCCTATGACACCGTGATCCAACGCTTCGCCGACGATCAACACCCGCAGGCCCGCGAACAGGCGGCCAAGGCAGCCTTCAACAAGGCCCATCGTATCGCCAAGCGCGACAACGACCCCAGCGCCTATGACACCGTGATCCAACGCTTCGCCGACGATCAACACCCGCAGGTCCGCGAAGAGGCGGCCAGGGCGGCCTTCAACAAGGCTCATCGTATCGCTGAGCACGACAACGACCCCAGCGCCTATGACACCGTGATCCAACGCTTCGCCGACGATCAACACCCGCAGGCCCGCGAACAGGCGGCCACGGCGGCCTTCAACAAGGCCTATGACATTGCCGAGCGCGACAACGACCCCAGCGCCTATGACACCGTGATCCAACGCTTCGCCGACGATCAACACCCGCAGGCCCGCGAATGGGCGGCCAAGGCGGCCTTCAACAAGGCCTATGACATTGCCGAGCGCGACAACGACCCCAGCGCCTATGACACCGTGAACGAACGCTTCGCAGACGATCAACACCCCGAAATCCGCGAACTGGTGCAGCTTGCAAGAGAAGCCCGGATGGGGTGGCTGGTGGTTGCGGGAAGGTTTGATGACGCGCTTGAAGAAAGCGACATCCTGCTCACCTCACCCGAAACAAATCCGGGCAGACTCGCCGCCGTTGCCTTCCTCACCTGGCTTGCCGCACCGACACCAGAGCACAAGGAACGCGCCGACGATCTTGCCGCCGCGTTGAACGGGGAGCCGACAACGTGGACATTCGACGAGTTTGCGCAACGGATCGCAGACCTCGGTCCCGATGACCGGGCCTTTGCCGCGGCCATGATCCGCCGCCTCGAACGACCGCGGTCCTGAACCGCCGCGGCCGGACCGGAAGGCAAACCCGCCCCCGGCTCAGCCCCTTCCGCCCTGCCCCCGCGCCGTCACTCCCGCGAAGCCGCCGAGGGGTTGCCGTATCCGCCGCCGCCCGGGGTTTCGATGATGATGGTCTCGCCCGGCTGCATCTCCACCTTGGCGGTTGGACCCAATTCCTCCACCAGACCGTCGGTGCGCTGGACCAGGGTGCGGCCCACGCTGCCCGGCTTGCCGCCCTTGAGGCCGAAGGGGGGCACGCGGCGGTGGTTGGCCAGGATGGCGGCGGTCATCGCCTCCAGGAAGCGGATGCGGCGGATCACCCCGTCGCCGCCGCGGTGCTGCCCCGTCCCGCCCGAGCCGCGGCGGATGCGGAACGCCTCCACCACCACGGGGAAGCGCCATTCCAGCACCTCCGGGTCGGTCAGGCGGGAGTTGGTCATGTGGGTCTGCACCGCGTCGGTGCCGTGGAACGCGGCCCCGGCGCCGGAGCCGCCGCACACCGTCTCGTAATACTGGTGCCGCTCGTTGCCGAAGGTGAAGTTGTTCATCGTCCCCTGGGACGCCGCCATCACGCCCAGCGCACCGTACAGCGCGTCGGTGATGCACTGGCTGGTTTCCACATTGCCGGCCACCACCGCCGCCGGATAGCGCGGCGCCAGCATGGAGCCGGGGGGAATGCGGATGCGGATGGGTTTCAGGCACCCCTCGTTCATGGGGATGTCGCCGTCCACCAGCGTGCGGAAGACATAGAGCACCGCCGCCCGGCACACGGCGGCCGGCGCGTTGAAATTGCTGTCCAGTTGCGGGCTGGTGCCGGTGAAGTCCACCTCCGCCGAACGGGTGCGGCGGTCGATGGCGATCCGCACGTGGATCACGGCCCCATTGTCCAGCGCCAGTTCGAACGTCCCGTCCGACAGCACGTCGATGGCCCGGCGGACCTGCTCCTCGGCGTTGTCCTGCACGTGGGACATATAGGCGCGCACGGTGTCCAGCCCGAACTGGGACACCATGCGGCGCAGCTCCTGCGCGCCCTTTTCGTTGGCGGCGATCTGCGCCTTCAGGTCGGCCATGTTCTGGGCCAGATTGCGCACCGGGTGCGGGCCGCTGGTCAGCAGCGCCACCGTTTCCTCGTCCCGCAGGGTGCCGGCCTCCACCAGCAGGAAATTGTCGATCAGAACGCCTTCTTCGATGATCGACCGGCTGTCGGGGGGCATGGAGCCGGGGGTGATGCCGCCCACATCGGCGTGGTGGCCGCGGGATGCCACGAAGAACAGCAGGTCGCTGTCCTGCGCGTCGAACACCGGCGAGATCACCGTGATGTCGGGCAGGTGCGTGCCCCCATGATAGGGGTCGTTCAGCATATAGACGTCGCCGGGCCGCATGGCGCCGCGGCGGCGGTCGATGACCGTGCGCACACTCTCGCCCATGGACCCCAGATGCACCGGCATGTGGGGGGCGTTGGCGATCAGCCCGCCCTCGCGGTCGAACAGGGCGCAGGAGAAATCCAGCCGCTCCTTGATGTTGACCGAGGTGGCGGTCTTTTGCAGCGTCGAACCCATCTGTTCGGCGATGGACATGAACAGGTTGTTGAACACCTCCAGCATCACCGGGTCGGCCTGGGTGCCCACCGCCCGGCGCTGGGGCCGGCGTTCGTGGCGCGACAGCACCAGATGGTTCTTCACCGTCACGTCGGCCAGCCAGCCGGGTTCCACCACCACCGTTCCCACCGCCTCGCGGATCACCGCCGGGCCGACAATGCGGTTGCCGGGGGCCAGACGGGCGCGGTCGAACACCGGCGCCTCGCCCATGCGCCCGCCGGTGAACATCCTCACCGTCGCCAGCCGCCGCGGCAGCGCCTTGCTCTCCGGCCACGGCAGGTCGGGATCCGGGGCGGTCTCGGTACGGCCCACCGCCTCCACCGCCACCGCCTCCACCACCAGCGCCTTGGCCGTCATGGCAAAGCCGTAGCGCTGGGCGTGCGCCGCCTCGAACGCCGCGGTCATGGCCTCCACGCTGCCGAACGGCACGGTCAGGGGGGTGTCGGACCCGTCGGCCTTGATGTGGGCGGTGCGGTGCAGGATGATCCGGGAGTCCTCCACCCCCTGGCGCAGCAATTCGCCCCGCCCCTCCACCGCCAGCCCGTCGAGAACCGCTTCCAGCTTGGGCAGCAGGTGGGCGTCCAGCCGCGCTTCCACCGCGCGTTCGCGAATGGCGACCATATCGGCCAGCCCGATGCCATAGGCCGACAGCACGCCCGCGTGGGGATGCAGATAGACCCGCGTCATGCCCAGCGCGTCGGCCACGGCGCAGGCGTGCTGCCCCCCGGCCCCGCCGAAGCAGTTCAGCACGTACTGGGTCACGTCATAGCCGCGCTGAACCGAGATCTTCTTGATGGCGGTGGCCATGTTGTCCACGGCCACGGTCAGGAACCCCTCCGCCACCGCTTCCGGGGTCAGCACCCGGCCGGTGGCGGTGCGGATGCGCTCCGCCAGTTCGGTGAACCGGGTCCGCACCACGGCGGCGTCCAGCGGCTCGTCGCCGCCGGGGCCGAAGACGGCGGGGAAATGGGCGGGCTGGAGCTTTCCCACCATCACGTTGCAGTCGGTGACCGTCAGCGGCCCGCCGCGGCGGTAGCACGCCGGGCCGGGGTTGGCGCCCGCACTTTCCGGCCCCACGCGGAACCGCGCCCCGTCAAAGGTGCAGATGGAGCCCCCGCCCGCCGCCACCGTGTGGACGTGCATCATGGGTGCCCGCACCCGCACCCCCGCCACCACGGTTTCGAACGTGCGCTCGTACTCCCCGGCGTAATGGCACACGTCGGTGGAGGTGCCGCCCATGTCGAAGCCGATGATTTTTGTGGCGCCGGCCATGGCGGCGGTCCGCACCGCCCCCACCACCCCGCCGGCCGGGCCGGACAGGATGGCGTCCTTGCCGTGGAAGAAGCGGGCGTCGGTCAGGCCGCCGTTGGACTGCATGAACATCAGCCGGACGCCGTTCAGCTCGTCGGCCACCTGCTGCACATAGCGGCGCAGGATGGGGGAGAGATAGGCATCGACCACCGTGGTGTCGCCGCGCCCGACGATCTTCATCAGCGGGCTGACCTCGTGGCTGGCCGAGACCTGCTCGAACCCCACGGCGCGGGCGATGGCGGCCACCTGACGTTCGTGTTCGTGATGGCGGTAGCCGTGCATCAGTACGATGGCGGCGGCGCGGATTCCCTCCCGATGGGCCTGTTCCAGCCCGAGACGGACGGCACGCAGGTCCACCGGCCTTTCCACCGTGCCGTCGGCCCGCACCCGTTCCGGCACCTCCACCACCTTGTCGTAAAGCAGTTCGGGCAGGACGATATGGCGGGCGAAGATGGCGGGACGGGCCTGATAACCGATGCGGAGCTGGTCGGCGAACCCCTCGGTGATCAGCAGGACGGTGCGCTCGCCCTTGCGCTCTAGGAGCGCGTTGGTGGCGACGGTGGTGCCCATCTTCACCACCTCCACCCGGTCGGGCGTGATCGGCTCGCCGGGGGCGAGTTCCAGCAGGTCGCGGATGCCCTGGATGGCGGCGTCGCGGTAGCGTTCGGGGTTTTCCGACAACAGCTTGTGGGTCACCACGGCGCCGTCGGGGCGGCGGGCCACGATATCCGTGAAGGTGCCGCCCCGGTCGATCCAGAACTGCCACCGCCCGGCCGCTCCGCCGTCCCTGGTCCCCGTCGTCATCCGCCGCCTCTTCCCGTCCAGTCCATTGGAAAACAACCGGGAAGGAGTGTCGCTATTCAGACGCGAAGGTCAACAGAAGAGCGTAATACTTTGTACCTACGCCCTTCCCTTGTTACGCCGCCCGCCGTTCGGTCCAGGCGGTGGCCGCCTGCAGCCCGTCCAGCACGGCCCCCACGGCGTTGGTGCTGTCCTCCAGCGCTTCCAGGGCCAGGGAGAACTGATCCGCCGATTCCAACGGGATGGTGGCGATGACCTCGCCGCCGTCGATCTCGGCCTTGCCGCCGTAACGGCGGGCCAGGGCCCGCATGCGGCGGTTGGTGGACTGGCAGATGATGGCGATGGTGGTGATCGAACGGTTGCGCGCGATGGTCAGCGCCCGGCGCACCAGGGCCGAGCCGATGCGCATCTCCTGGAAGTCCTTTTCCACGCTGATGGCCAGTTCGGCGGAATCGGGCCACAGCAGGCGGTCGGTGCACAGCTCCACCGCCCCGCGCAACACACCCTGATGGAACGCCCCGATCAGAATCGTGCGGGTCCAGTCCAGGTTGCGGCAATGGTTTTCGATCACATCGTCGGATACGGTGCCGGAGAAACGCGCGTGCCGGTCGGCCCGGCTCAGGCGTAAAAGATGATCGCGGTACCGGCTGATTTCCGCCGGCAGCAGCTTACGGTACACAGGCATAACAACATGCTCCTGATTACGGGTGTCGAATGACACACGTCTCAGGGCGTCCATTCCCAAGGTGATGCCCCCGTTTGGCCGGGTGGCTTTGATGCATTGCAACATAAACAGGGTGCAGACATTTGTCATCCCCGGTCCCGAAAGTTTGTGACGCATGCGTGATATCGCGGCAACAGTTGGCGGCGGCCCCGCGGGCGGCTATCGTGCCGCCGGACGTTATGGCAAGGGCGCGTGGGCGATGAGCATTTGGGGCAAGATCCTGGGCGGGGCGGCGGGGTTCGCCATCGGCGGTCCGCTGGGCGCGCTTCTGGGGGCAGCCGCCGGCCACGCGGTGGACCGCATGAGCGATCCCGGGCCGGAGGGCGCGGACGGCACCCGCTCCATCGCCTTCACCATCGGCGTGATCGTGCTGTCGGCCAAGATGGCCAAGGCCGACGGCACCGTGAAACGGGTCGAGGTGGACACCTTCAAGCGCCTGTTCGACGTCCCGCCGGAGGAGATGGGCAACGTGGGCCGGGTGTTCGACCTCGCCCGCCGCGACAGCGCCGGGTTCGAGGTCTATGCCCGGCAGATCGCCTCCCTCTTCAGCCCCCGCGACCCGGTGCTGGAAGACCTGCTGGAAAGCCTGCTGCGCATCGCCGAGGCCGACGGCGAGGTGCACGAGAGCGAGGTGGCCTATCTGCGCGCCGTGGCATCCATCTTCGGGTTCGGCGACGGCGACTTCCGCCGCATCATGGCCGAGCATTGCGTCACCTGCGACCGCGCCGCCGACCCCTACACCGTGCTGGGGGTGGCCCCCGGCGCGGACGCCGCGGCGGTGAAGGCCGCCCACCGCCGGCTGGTGCAGGAGCACCACCCCGACCGGCTGATCGCCCAGGGGCTGCCGCAGGAATTCATCGACCTCGCCACCGACCGTCTGGCCGCGGTCAACGCCGCCTACGACGCCATTCAGAAAAGCCGGCGGACGGCGCCGTAACGCGCCCTCTCCCCCCGCCCGACAACGGAAAACAGTGTAACCATCATGGCTCCTCCCGCTCCCATCGTCGCGCTGCAGGGCGTCTCCGTCACCTTCGGCGGGCGCCCGCTGTTCGAAGGACTCGATCTCGCCGTGTCCCGCGGGGACAAGGCGTGCCTGGTCGGGCGCAACGGCTCGGGCAAATCCACGCTGATGAAGGTGCTGTCGGGGGAAATCGCGGCGGACGGCGGCGACCGCTTCGTCCAGCCCGGTTCCCGCATCGCCTATCTGCCGCAGGAGCCGGATTTCAGCCGCTTCGCCACCGTCCACGATTACGTGGCCGCCGGCCTGCCCGCCCCGGAACAGGACGAGGCGCACCGGGTGGACGCGGTGCTCGACCGGCTCCAGCTTCCCGGCCACCTGTCCCCCACCACGCTGTCGGGGGGCGAGGCGCGGCGCGCGGCGCTGGCCCGCGCGCTGGTGGGCGACCCCGACGTGCTGCTGCTGGACGAGCCCACCAACCACCTGGACCTGCCGACCATCCAATGGCTGGAAGAGGAGCTGGCGGCCTACCGCGGCGGCCTGCTGCTCATCAGCCACGACCGCGCGTTCCTGAACCGGCTGGCCAAGCGCACCTTGTGGCTGGACCGCGGCGCCCTGCGCCCCAGCGACCGCCCGTTCAAGGACTTCGAAGCCTGGCAGCAGGAGGTGTTCGAGGCCGACGAGGCCGCGGCCCACAAGCTGGACCGTAAGATCGAGGGCGAGATGAAGTGGCTGCGGGAGGGGATCTCCGCCCGCCGCACCCGCAACATGGGCCGTGTGCGCGCCCTGCTCCAGCTCCGCACCGACCGGGCGGAGCGCATCAAGGGCGGGCAGCAGGCCAAGCTGGCGGTGGCCGAGGCCGAACGCAGCGGCCGCATGGTGATCGAGGCGGAGGACGTCTCTAAGACCTTCCAGACCGACGAGGGGCCGAAGCCCATCGTCAAGGGCTTCACCACCCGCATCCTGCGCGGCGACCGCATCGGGCTGATCGGCCCCAACGGGGCGGGGAAGACCACCCTGCTGAAGATCCTGACCGGCCAGATCGCCCCCGACAGCGGCACCATCAAGCTGGGCACCAATCTGGAAACCATCACGTTCGACCAGCGGCGGGAGGGGCTGGACCCCGACGACACCATCCGCCGGGTGCTGTGCCCCCACGGCGGCGACAAGGTGATGGTCAACGGCAATCCCCGCCACGTGGCCGGCTACATCAAGGATTTCCTGTTCGACACCCGCCAGTTGGACAGCCCGGTCAAGGCGCTGTCGGGCGGTGAGCGCAACCGGCTGCTGCTGGCCCGCATGTTCGCCCGCCCGTCCAACCTGATGATCCTCGACGAACCCACCAACGATCTGGACATCGACACGCTGGACCTGCTGGAAGAGGTGCTGAGCGATTATCAGGGCACGCTGCTGCTGGTCAGCCACGACCGCGACTTCCTCGACCGTCTGGTCACCTCCACCATCGCGGTGGAGGGCAACGGGGTGGTGGCCGAATACGCCGGCGGCTACAGCGACTACCTGCTCCAGCGCCCGGCACCGGAGGCGGCCAAGCCCGCCGCGGCACCCAGGGCCAAACCCGCCGACACGGCGCCCGCCGCACCCAAGCCCCGCGGAAAGCTGAGCTACAAGGACCAGCGCGAACTGGACGAGCTTCCCGCCCGCATGGACACGCTGGGCAAGGAGATCGCGGCGCTGGAAACCGAACTGGCCGACCCGGCCCTGTTCACCCGCAACCCCGCCCGGTTCGAGAAGGCCGGCACCACCCTGCACGAGAAGCAGACGGCGCTGGAAGCGGCGGAGGAACGGTGGCTGGAACTTGAATCCCTGCGTGAATCGCTGGAGGGCGGGCGGTGAGCGTCCGCGACACGCTGCTGGTTCTGGTGGTGGTGGCGCTGTGGGGGATCAATTTCGTCTCCTCCAAGATCGGGGTGACGGAGTTTCCGCCGCTGTTCCTGATGTTCCTGCGCTTCACCCTGGTGGCGGCGGTGCTGCTGCCCTTCGTGCGGGTGCCGTGGGGCAAGCTGGGGAACATCGCCATCCTCGCCGTCATCCTCGGCGGCATCCATTTCCCGCTGATGTTCAACGGCATCCGGGGGCTGGACGCCGCCACCACCTCGGTGGTGGCGCAGCTTCAGGTGCCCTTCGCCTCGCTGTTGGCCGCCATCTTCTTCCGCGACAAGCTGGGGTGGCGGCGGGCGGCGGGCATGGTGGTGGCCTTTGCCGGGGTGGTGCTGATCGCGGGCGAGCCGCGGCTGGCCTCGTCCCTTGGGCCGCTGCTGTTCGTGGTGTCGGCCAGCTTCGCCTTTGCCGCCGCCAACGTGCAGATCAAGCGGCTGGGGGCGGTGGACGGCTTCACGCTGAACGCCTGGATGGCGTTGTTCGCCGCCCCGCTGCTGCTGGTGCTGTCCCTGATCCTGGAGGACGGGCAGTGGCACGCGGTGACCCACGCCACGTGGCGCGGGTGGGCCGCCCTCCTCTACATCGTGGTGGCGGCGACCATCATCGCCTATGGCCTGTGGTACTACCTGATCGGGAAGTACGACGTGAATCAGGCGGTGCCGTACATGCTGCTGATCCCGGTGTTCGGCGTGCTGTCGGGCGTGGCGGTGCTGGGCGAGCCGCTGACGTGGACGCTGGTGATCGGCGGGCTGTTGACCGTGGCCGGCGTCGGGGTGATCGTGATCCGCAAGCCCGCCGTGGTGAACGTGAAGACCACCAGCCTGACCTGACGGAAAAGCCCCCTTTGCCCACGCCGTCCCATCCGCCGACCGTTCCCCGCCCCTCCCCCAACCACGGGCCGCGCCCCGCGGGGGCCGGCGTGGAGCTTCTGGTCCTGCACTACACCGGCATGCCCGACGCGGACTCGGCCCTGGCCCGGCTGTGCGATCCGGGAAGCCAGGTCAGCGCCCATTACACGGTGGACGAGGACGGCACCGTCTATGCCCATGTGCCCGAGGACCGGCGGGCGTGGCACGCGGGCGTCAGCGCCTGGCGGGGCCGGGCCGACGTCAACAGCCGCTCCATCGGCATCGAGATCGTCAATCCGGGCCACGAGTTCGGCTACCGCCCCTTCCCCCCCGCCCAGATGGACGCGGTGGAGGCCCTGTGCCGGGACGTCATGGGACGGCATGGGATTTCCCCCGCCGATGTGGTCGCCCACAGCGACATCGCCCCGGCGCGCAAGGAAGACCCCGGCGAACTGTTCGACTGGCCCCGGCTGGCCGCCGCCGGAATCGGCCTCTGGCCCATGCCGTCCCAGGAGGACGGGGGGCCGTGGGACGAGAGGGGCGTGGCGGACCTGCTGGCCCGAATCGGTTACGACCCCGCCGCCCCCCGCGCGCTGCTGGCGTTCCAGCGCCGCTACCGCCCGTGGGGGCTGACCGGCACCCCCGACGGCGAGACCGTGGCCCGTCTGCGGGCGCTGGTCCGGCTGATGGGGCGCTGATTCGCACCGTCATGCGAAATCTTGTGCTTGCCCTTCCCCCCGCGGCCCTTTATGTAGAGCGCGCCAGACGGTCGGATGGTCGCCTTTGGTCTTCGGACCGGGGGAGGAAAGTCCGGGCTCCACGGAAACACGGTGCCGGCTAACGGCCGGCGGGGGCGACCCTAGGGAAAGTGCCACAGAGAGCAGACCGCCGTCTCCCGCCCATGCTGTCCCTCTTTGGGGAGACGATGGGAACAACGGCAGACGGTAAGGGTGAAAGGGTGCGGTAAGAGCGCACCGCGGTCCCGGCAACGGGAACGGCATGGTAAACCCCACCGGGAGCAAAACCGAATAGGGATGGCAGGTTCAGGGGTTCCGTCATGGGATCTCATGGGCCGGATGCGTTTCCGCATCGCCGTCCGGGTTGGTTGCGTGAGGCGTTCCGGTAACGGGCGTCCCAGATGAATGACCATCGCGCGGGGGCGACTCCGCGGCACAAAACCCGGCTTACAGACCGTCTGGCGTTTACCAATCCCGACCGCTTCCCGCCACGCAAAGACCGCCATCCGGTGACGAATCGGGGCGACTCGTTGTGTTTCAGCCCTTTCACACGGTGGTTTCACGGGTGAAAAGGTGACGCACATTTACGGTCACGATTTCGCTTGACCGTGGCGTGTTTCTCTCCCGCCCTCCGCCCTCTGGCGTATCACCTTGGACAATCCCCGATTTATCCCCAGAGAAATCCACCGTTGTGGATATCTGTGGCGCGCATTCCCATGCTGTCCCATGATTCCGGCCCGGCTACATACTCTTGGATTAAGCCGTTCAGAGAGTCTGATTCGTTGCTCACCAATCTTATTTCAAATGCATTGTGAAAGAAAAACCGGGAACATACCTTGAACACCTGTGGATAAAGTTATCCACACCCCTCCGAATCGCATGATTTCTTGGAAATACTGCTTGCGTGCCTGTTTTCTCATCACCGATTTGCGCGCAAGCCACAGTGGGGGGAAAATCTCTTGACACCCCGATTCGATTACTAGGGCAGCGTTGACGCCCATGGTGGCCCATGATATCCCATGAAAACCCAATTCCTGGGTGGTTGTACCCAATCCGGGCTACATCATGCAGGGGCCGGCAGCGCGAAGCCGGCGGGTGCGGCGGGGATCGCCGCCGGGGGAAACGCTGGGGGGACCAAGGGGCCGATGGCCGTATTCCTGTCCACATATGTCAACAAAGTTGACAGGAAGGGACGCGTTTCGGTTCCGGCGCAATTCCGTCAGTCGCTGGCCAAAACCAGCACGCCCGGTACGGTTTATGTCTGGCCGTCTCTTAACCATCAGGCGCTGGAAGGCGCCGATCAGGACTATCTCGACATCTTGAGCGAAAGCCTCGACTCCCCCGATCTTGAAGAGGATGAACGCGAGATGATCGAGACCTTCATTTTCGGAAAGCTGGTTCCTCTGACCATCGACAATGAAGGGCGCTTCGTCCTGCCCCAGCATCTGGCGGATTTCGCCGGCATCACCGAGGAGGCGGCCTTCATCGGCCGCCGCAAGACGTTCCAGATCTGGGAACCCAAGGCGCTGCAGGCCCACGAGGATGCGTTGCGCGACCAGGTGGTCCGCCGCGACATCTCCCTGTCCAGCATCGTCGCCAAGGCGTCCCGCGGTGCCGCCGGCCGGAAGGAGGGGGCATGACCACCCAGCCCCCCGTCCATATCCCGGTCCTGCTGGCCGAGGTGGTGGAGGCGCTGAGCCCCCGCGACGGCGCCGTCTATGTGGACGGCACCTTCGGGGCCGGCGGCTACACGCGCGCGATTCTGGAGCGCGCCGACTGCCGTGTGATCGCCATCGACCGCGACCCCGACGCGCACGCCCGCAGCCACGCCCTGACCCAGCGGTTCCCCGGCCGCCTGACCATGGTCGAGGGCTGCTTCGGCGACATGGACACGCTTCTGGCCGAGCACGGCATCGGGCCGGTGGACGGGGTGGCGTTGGACATCGGCGTGTCCTCCCCCCAGATCGACGAGGCCGAGCGCGGCTTCTCCTTCCGCTTCGACGGCCCGCTGGACATGCGCATGGGACGGCATGGGCCCACCGCCGCCGATGTGGTGAACAACGCCGGCGAGGAAGACCTCGCCGACATCATCTTCCACCTGGGCGAGGAGCGGCACGCCCGCCGGATCGCCCGCGCCATCACCGCCGCCCGCCGGCTGGCACCCATCACCCGCACGGCCCAATTGGCCGATGTGGTGCGGGGGGCCGTGCCGGGCAAGAAGGGCGGGCGTGACGGCATCGACCCCGCCACCCGCACCTTCCAGGCGCTGCGCATCCATGTGAACGACGAGCTGGGGGAATTGTCCCGCGGCCTGTCGGCGGCGGAACGCATCCTGGCGCCCGGCGGCCGTCTGGCCGTCGTGTCCTTCCATTCGCTGGAGGACAGGGTGGTCAAAAACTTTCTCAAAGACCGCTCGTCACCGCCGGCCGCCCCGTCGCGGCACACCCCGGTGACCGCAGCGGATCATCCCGATCCCTCGTTCCACCTGCTTCACCGCAAGCCGGTGACGCCGGGGGATCAGGAACTGGCACTCAACCCGCGTGCGCGCTCGTCCCGTCTGCGCGCCGCCGAACGCACCGCCGCGCCCGCCTTCCGGGCCGCGGCCAAGGAGGCAGGAGTATGAAGGGAAAGATCATCCTGTTCTGGCTTGTCCTGATCGGCGGCGCCGGAGCCTTTCTCTTCCAGACGGCCTACCAGGTGCAGGGACTGGAGGAGGAGCTGGTCTCGCTCAACCGCCAGATCGTGCGCGAACAGGAAAGCATCCAGATCCTGAAGGCGGAGTGGAGCTATCTGAACACCCCGACCCGGCTGGAAAAGCTGGCGCGGGAGTATCTCCAGCTCCAGCCGAGCGAGGCCCGCCAGTTCGTCGCCAAGGCCGATTCCGTGCCCATGCGCCCGGAACAGCCCATCGCGTCGGAAATCATCCGCACGCCGCGCCTGCCGGTGGCCATGCCGCTGCCCGCCGCCATCCCCGCGGCGGTCCCCGCCACCGCCAAGGCCCAGACCCCCGCCCCGGCGGCGATGCCGGGCGTGGTTCCCGCCTCGGCCCCCGCCCCGGTGAAGACGCCCAAGACCACGGGCGCCACCGCGCTGGCCTCCATCCCCGCCGCCGGCCCGGCGGCGGTGGTCGCCCCGCGCGCCCCGGCCCCGGCGGTGCAGCAGGCGTCCACCCTGCGCCCGCCCCAGCCCAGCGCCCCGTCGGCCACCGCCAAGCCGCAGAACCCCGCCCCCATGGGCCAGCGGGCACCCCAGCCCGCCGCGGGCCGTGCCGGCGCCGGCTCCGGCGGTGACGATCCCATGGGCATGCTGATCGCCCGCCTGGGAGGGACGCGATGAGCCACCAGCCGCTGAATGGCTTCGAGCCGATCGGCTATCCCCACGCCCGCCCGGCGGTGGCGGAACCGCGCAGCGCCCTGACGGTGGCGCTGGAGCAGTGCCGCATGCGCCTGATGGTCACCGCCGCCATGGCGGCGCTGGCCATGGGGACGGTGTCGGTGAAGCTGGTCAAGGCGACGCTGTTCCAGGAAGCGGCGGAACCCCGCCAGACGGTGGCGGTGGCGGCGGGGGATGCACCGGTCAACCGCGCCGACATCCTCGACCGCAACGGCAACCTGCTGGCGACCTCGCTCGCCACCGGGTCGGTCTATGCCGACCCCAAGCTGGTGCAGAACCCGGCGGAGGCGGCGCGCAAGCTGGCCTCCGTCCTGCCCGACATCGACGTGAAGGATCTGACGGCCAAGCTGGCGTCGGAAAAGCGCTTCATCTGGATCCGGCGCAACCTGTCGCCCAAGCAGCAGGCGGCGGTGTTCCGCCTGGGCATCCCCGGCGTGTCGTTCGAGCGGGAGGAAAAGCGCTTCTTCCCCGCCGGCAACCTGACGTCCCACGTCATCGGCTTCACCGGGGTGGACAACAACGGCCTGGCCGGCATCGAGCAGGGGTTCGACAAGCGGCTGAAAGCTGAAACCTCCACGCCGCTGCAACTGTCCATCGACGTGCGGCTCCAGCACATCATGAAGAAGGAGCTGGCCGCGACGGTGGAGGAATTCCGCGCCATCGGCGCCGCCGGCATCGTCTATGACGTGCGCACCGGCGAAGTGCTATCGATGGTGTCGCTGCCGGATTTCGATCCCCAGGATCCGCCGGATTCCAAATCGGACGCCCTGTTCAACCGGACCACGCTGGGCGTGTACGAGATGGGCTCCACCTTCAAGATCTTCAATTCCGCCATGAGCCTGGATTCGGGCAAGGTGCGGATCACCGACATATTCGACGCCGCCCACCCCATCAAGGTCGGGCGCTTCACCATCGGCGATCTTCACAACCTGCACCGGCCGCTGTCGGTGGCGGAGATCTTCCAGCATTCGTCCAACATCGGCTCGGTCCACATGGCGCTCACCGCCGGCGTGCCGACGCAGAAGGCGTTCATGCAGAAGATGGGCTTCACCCGCCCGACGGCGCTGGAGTTGCCGGAAAACGGCTGGCCGCTGGTGCCCAACCCGTGGCGCGAGGTGAACGCCATGACCATCGCCTTCGGCCACGGCATCTCGGTCAGCCCCATGCACACGGTGGCCGCCGCCGCGTCGATCATCAACGGCGGCGTGTTCCACCCGCCCACCCTGCTGAAGCGCGATCCCAACGGCCCCATTCCGGGCGAGCGGGTCATCTCGCCCCAGACGTCGGACCTGATGCGCCGCATGTTCCGCATCGTGGTGACCGAGGGCACGGCCAAGGGGGCCGCCGCCCCCGGCTATGTGGTCGGCGGCAAGACCGGCACGGCGGACAAGCAGAAGGGCAAGAGCTACGCCAAGAACTCGCGCATGTCGTCGTTCCTGGGCGCCTTCCCCATGCAAGACCCCCGCTACATCGTCTATGTGCTGATCGACGAGCCGCAGGCAACGGCCAAGACCTACGGCTACGCCACCGGCGGCTGGGTCGCGGCCCCGGCGGTGGGGCGCATCGTCAAGCAGATCGGCCCCTTGCTGAACGTCCCCCCGGTGGATGAGAACGCGCCGGAGATCCTGAACGCGGTTTACATGAACCTCAACGGCACCTTGCAACGGGGTAACGCCATTGCTGCTGTCCCGACTCCTGCGCCAAAACAGCGCTGACGCACCCGCCGCCGTCCTGGCGCGGGATGTGGACGTCACGGGGCTGACCGCGGATTCCCGCCGGGTCGGCCAGGGGAGCCTTTTCGCCGCCCTGCCCGGCGCGAAGCTGGACGGACGCGCCTTCATCCCCCAGGCCGTGGCCGCCGGGGCCGCCGCCGTGCTGGCGCCCGAGGGCACCGCCCTGCCCGCCGGGTGCGGCGATGCCGTGCTGATCACCGATCCCGAACCGCGGCTGGCCTTTGCCCGCATGGCCGCGGCGTTTCATGATTTCCGCCAGCCCGCCGTGACGGTGGCGGTCACCGGCACCAACGGCAAGACCTCCACCGCCCAGTTCGCCCGCCAGATCTGGGAAACGCTGGGCCACAAGGCGGCGGCGGTGGGCACGCTGGGGGTGACGGCGCCGGGCATCGACCATTACGGCGCCATGACCACCCCCGACCCGGTGGCGCTGCACGGCATCCTGGCCGACCTTCAGGGCGCCGGCATCACCCACATGGCAATGGAAGCCTCCAGCCACGGGTTGGACCAGTTCCGGCTGGACGGGGTGCGGCTGGCCGCGGCGGGCTTCACCAACCTGACCCGCGACCATCTGGATTACCACGGCACGCTGGACGCCTATTTCGCGGCCAAGGCCATGCTGTTCGAGCGCGTGCTGCCCGAAGGGGCGGCGGCGGTGCTGAACGCCGACGTGCCCGAATTCACCACCCTGTCGGAAATCGCCGCGGAGAAAAACCGCCGGGTGTTCAGCTATGGCATGGCCGGGCGGGACATCCGGGTTCTGGGCGTCCACCCCCTGCCCCACGGGCAGCGGCTGGAGTTGCTGGTGGAAGAACGCCCCTTCACCATCGACCTGCCGCTGGCGGGCCGGTTCCAGGCATGGAACGCGCTGTGCGCGCTGGGCATGGTGATCGGCGCCGGCACCCCGGCGGAACAGGCGGTGCCGGCGCTGGCCCGGCTGACCGGGGTTCCGGGGCGGCTGCAGCATGTGGCGACCCATCCCAACGGCGCCCCGGTGTTCGTGGATTTCGCCCACACCCCCGACGCGCTGGAAACCGTGCTGAAGGCGCTGCGCACCCACACCGGCAACCGTCTGGTGGTGGTGTTCGGCTGCGGCGGCGACCGCGACCGCGGCAAGCGCCCGATCATGGGCCGGCTGGCCGCCGACCTGGCCGACCGGGTGATCGTGACCGACGACAACCCCCGCACCGAAGACCCCGCCTTCGTCCGCGGCGAGGTAATGGCCGGTTGCCCCGGTGCCGAAGAGATCGGCGACCGCCGCGCCGCCATCCGCGAAGCGGTGCGCGGGCTGGCCCCCGACGACGTGCTGGTGCTGGCCGGCAAGGGCCACGAGCACGGCCAGATCGTCGGCACCACCGTCCACCCCTTCGACGACGCCGACGAGGCCCGCGCCGCGGTGGCCGCGGTGACCCAGGAGATCGGCGCATGACCGGTACTCTCCCCATCCTGTGGACCGATGAGGACGCCGCCGCCGCCACCGGCGGGCGCGCCACCGGCACCCGGTGGCAGGCCACCGGCGTGTCCATCGACAGCCGCACGGTGAAGCCCGGCGACCTGTTCATCGCCATCAAGGGGCCGAGCTTCGACGGCCACGCCTTCGTAGCCCAGGCGCTGGACAAGGGGGCTGCCGCCGCCCTGGTCAGCGACGTGCCCCCCGGCGTGGCCGGCGATGCGCCGCTGCTGGCGGTTGACGACACCCTGGCGGCCATGACCGACCTGGGCCGCCGGTCGCGGGTGCGGACCCGTGCGCGGGTGATCGGCGTCACCGGGTCGGTGGGCAAGACCGGCACCAAGGAGGCGCTGCGCCACGTGCTGTCGGCGCAAGCCCCCACCTTCGCCACCGAAGGCTCGCTGAACAACCATTGGGGCGTGCCCCTGTCGCTGGCGCGCATGCCGGCGGACAGCGCCTATGCCGTGTTCGAGATGGGCATGAACCACGCGGGCGAGCTGGGGCCACTGTCCCGGCTGGTCCATCCGCAGGTGGCCGTCATCACCACGGTGGAACCGGCGCACATGGAATTCTTCGCGTCGGTGGAGGCCATCGCCGACGCCAAGGCGGAAATCTTCGACGGCATGGGACCGGGCGGGGTGGCGGTGCTGAACCGCGACAACCCCCATTTCGCCCGCCTGCTGGCCGCGGCCCGCACCCAGGGCCTGACGGTCAAGAGCTTCGGCACCCACGAGGAGGCGGACGCCCGCCTGCTGGCCGCCGATCTCGGCCCCGACGACAGCCGGGTGTCCGCCCGCATCGGCGGGGCGGCGGTGGACTACACCATCGCCCTGCCCGGCCGGCACTGGGTGATGAACAGCCTGGCCGTGCTGCTGGCGGTGAAGGCCGCCGGGGGTGGCGTGCCGGCGGCAGCGGCGGCCTTCGCCACCCTGCCCTCGGTCAAGGGCCGCGGGGTGCGCAGCCGCGTCACCACCACGGACGGCGCCGCCTTCACCCTGATCGACGAGAGCTACAACGCCAGCCCGGCGGCCATGGAGGCGGCCTTCGCCGTTCTGGGCCGGCTGGCGCCCACCGACGGCGGGCGGCGGCTGGCGGTGCTGGGCGACATGCGCGAAATGGGGAGCAAGGCCGATTCTTTGCACACCGGCCTTGCCCCAGCACTGCTTGCCGCCGGGATCGACACCGTTTACTGCTGCGGCCCCCACATGCGCGCCCTGTTCGACACCCTGCCCGCCGCCGTCCGCGGCGCGTGGGCCGAGGACAGCGCCGCCCTGGCCCCCCTGGTCGCAGAACGCGTTGCCGGTGGCGACGTGGTGCTGGTCAAGGGGTCCGCGGGCAGCCGCATGGCACGGGTGGTCGAGGCGCTGAGCGCCCTTGGCCGCTCCAACGACGACAACAACCCCTCCCCGACGCCCGCCGCGGCGCCCGGTCAGCGAGGCTGAGGCCCTCTGATGCTCTATAATCTCCTGGCCCCCCTGGCCGACGTCTTCAGCCCGCTGAACCTGTTCCGCTACCTGACCTTCCGCACGGGCGGGGCGGTGCTGACGGCGCTCATCATCAGCTTCGTGTTCTTCCCCCGCATGATCGCGTGGCTGAAGAGCAAGCAGGGCGAAGGCCAGCCGATCCGCACCGACGGGCCGGAAACGCATCTGAAGAAGAAGGGCACGCCCACCATGGGCGGGCTGATGATCCTGGTCACCATGTCGCTGTCCACCATCCTGTGGAGCGACATCACCGACCCCTATGTCTGGGTGGTGCTGTTCGTGACCGTCGGCTACGGCCTGATCGGCTTCGGCGACGATTACCTGAAGCTGACCAAGCGCAACACCAAGGGCCTTCCCGGCAAGGCCAAGCTGGTGGGACAGGTCGCCATCGGCGCCATCGCCGCCTATGCCGTCACCGTGATCGCCCAGGCGCCCATGGCGACCGGGCTGGCCGTGCCCTTTGTCAAGGATTACGTCATCCAGTTGGGCTGGTTCTTCGTGCCGGTGGCGGTGTTCGTCATCGTCGGTGCGTCGAACGCCGTCAACCTGACCGACGGGCTGGACGGGCTGGCCATCGTGCCGGCGATGATCGCCGCGGGCTGCTTCGGCCTGATCTCCTACCTGTCGGGCAACGCCATCTTCGCCAACTACCTCCAGATCCACCATGTGCCGGGGGCGGGCGAACTGACGGTGTTCTGCGGCGCGCTGATCGGTGCCGGCCTGGGCTTCCTGTGGTTCAACGCCCCGCCGGCCATGGTGTTCATGGGCGACACCGGATCGCTGTCGCTGGGCGGCGCGCTGGGCGCCATCTCGGTCGTGACCAAGCACGAGATCGTGCTGGCCATCATCGGCGGGCTGTTCGTGCTGGAAACGGTGTCGGTGATCGTTCAGGTCACCTCGTTCAAGCTGACCGGCAAGCGGGTGTTCCGCATGGCGCCGCTGCACCACCACTTCGAGAAGAAGGGATGGGCGGAGCCGACGGTGGTCATCCGCTTCTGGATCATCGCCACCATCCTGGCCCTGATCGGGCTGTCCACGCTGAAGCTGCGGTGAGGCGGCCATGATCGACCTCTTCTATATGAACGGGCTGCCGGTGGCGGTGATGGGGCTGGGGAAGACTGGCCTCGCCACCGCCGCGGCCCTGCAACGCAGCGGGGCCGAGGCCCTGGTGTGGGACGACAACCCCGCCAAGCGCGACGAGGCGCTTGCCGCGGGGTTCACCCTTTTCGACCCCTCCACGGCGGACCTGTCGGACCTGACCACCATCGTGTGGTCGCCCGGCATCCCCCACACCTTCCCCAAGCCGCACCCGGCAGCACTCCGCGCCCGCGAAAGCGGCGTGGAGGTGGTGTGCGACATCGAACTGCTGGGCCGCTCGGAACGGGACGCCGCCTTCATCGGCATCACCGGCACCAACGGCAAATCCACCACCACCTCGCTCATCGGCCACATCATGGACGCGGTGGGGCACCGGGCGGCGGTGGGCGGCAACCTGGGCACGCCGGTGCTGACCCTGCCGGCCCTGGGGGCCGGGGGCACCTATGTGCTGGAAATGTCGTCGTACCAGTTGGAACTGACGCTCTCCATCACCTTCGACGTGGCGGTGCTGCTGAACATCACCCCGGACCATCTGGACCGGCACGGCGGCATGGACGGCTACGTTGCCGCCAAAAAGCTGATTTTCCACCGCCAGACCAAGCCGCGCACGGCGGTGATCGGCGTGGACGACGACCATTGCCGCGCCATCCACGCCGAACTGAAGGCCGCGGGCGATCAGGTGCTGTGCCCCATCTCCGGCAACGGGCCGGCGGCGGGGGGCGTCTATGCCGCCGATGGCTGGCTGGTGGACGACCGTGACGGAGCGGCGGAGCGGGTGGTGGCGCTGGCCGACCTGCCCACCCTGCTCGGCACCCACAACGCCCAGAACGCCGCCGCGGCCTATGCCGCGGTGACGGCGGCGGGCGTGCCCGGCCCCGCGGCGGCAGCGGCCATGAAGACCTTCCCCGGCCTTGCCCACCGGCAGCAGTTGATCCGCACCATCGGCCCGGTGCGCTTCGTCAACGACAGCAAGGCCACCAACGCCGACGCCACGGAAAAGGCGCTGGCCACCTTCGATCCGATCTATTGGATCCTGGGCGGACAGGCCAAGAGCACCGGGCTGGACGGGCTGGACGCCTATATGGGCCGCGTGCGCCACGCCTTCCTGATCGGGGAGGCGCAGGACCGCTTCGCCGGCTGGCTGGAGGCGCGCAACGTGCCCTTCACCCGCTGCGGCACCCTGGACGTGGCGGTGGAAAAGGCCGCCGCGCTGGCCGGGGCCGAAGCCCGGCCCGGTGCCTGCGTGCTGCTGTCCCCGGCGTGCGCCTCGTGGGACCAGTTCACCAGCTTCGAGGCCCGCGGGGACGCCTTCGCCCGCTTCGTCAACGCCCTGCCGGCAGAGGGATAAGCCCGCCATGGTGACGTTCGACCGTACCGATCAATCCGTCTTCGGCCGCTGGTGGTGGACGGTGGACCGCTGGCAGATGCTGGCGCTGGCCATCCTGATGGGGGTCGGCACGGTGCTGATCACCGCGGCCAGCCCGCCGGTGGCCGAACGCATCGGCATCGACGACACCTTCTATTTCGTCGAGCGGCACCTGATGATGCTGGTGCCCTCGGTCCTCATCATGCTGGCGGTGTCCATGCTCCAGCCGCGCAAGGTGGTGCGGCTGGCGCTGGCGGTGTATGGCGTGTCGCTGCTGCTGGTGTTCGCCACCCTGTTCGTCGGCGTGGAGATCAAGGGCGCGCGGCGGTGGATCCACATCCCCGGCATGTCGATCCAGCCGTCGGAATTCGTCAAGCCGGCCTTCGCCGTGGTGGCCGGGTGGCTGTTCTCGCTGACCCGCACGTCGCCGGGCTTCCCCGGCTGGCTGGTGGCGCTGGTGCTGTACGTCATCACCGTGGCGCTGCTGATGTCCCAGCCGGACCTGGGCATGACCTTCGTCATCAGCGCGGTGTGGTTCACGCAATTCTTCCTGGCGGGTCTGAACCTGCTGCTGGTGGCGGGTCTGGCCGGGCTGGGTGTGGCCGGGCTGGTGGGGGCGTACTTCACCTTTCCCCACGTTACCAGCCGCATCGACCGCTTCCTCAACCCCGCCTCGGGCGATACCTATCAGGTGACCCGCTCGCTGGAAGCCTTTGCCAACGGCGGGCTTTTGGGCACCGGCCCCGGTCAGGGCACGGTCAAGTTCTCGCTTCCCGACGCGCACGCCGATTTCATCTTTGCGGTGGCGGGGGAAGAAATGGGGCTTGTGTTCTGCCTGGGGATTGTCGTTCTCTTCGGCTTCATCGTCCTGCGCGGCTTCGCGCGGGTCTTCAACGACAACAACTATTTCGTACTGCTGGCAACCGCGGGTCTGCTGGTGCAGTTCGGGTTGCAGGCGCTTATCAACATGGGTTCTTCGCTGCATCTTCTGCCGACCAAGGGGATGACGCTTCCCTTCATCAGCTACGGCGGTTCCTCGCTGATCGCGTTGGGGTTCGGGATGGGCATGGTGCTCGCCTTCACCCGCAAACGCTTCGGCACGGACAGCTGAGGGGGGATGCGGTCATGAGCTTCCTGTCCGAAAAACCGTTCATGCTGGCCGCCGGGGGCACCGGCGGGCACTTCTTCCCGGCCGAGGCGCTGGCGCGCGAACTGCTGGACCGCGGCTATCCGGTGACCCTGGTCACCGACCGCCGGGGGCAGGCGTTCGGCGGCACGCTGGAACAGGTGCCGGTCCACCGCATCCATTCCGCCCCGCCCGGCGCCGGCTTCGTCAACAAGGCCAAGGCGGCGGTGCAGATGGGCGTCGGGCTGCTGCAGGCCCGCGCGCTGATGCGCCACCTGACCCCGGCGGCGGTGGTGGGCTTCGGCGGCTACCCGTCGGTGCCGACGGTGTTCGCCGCGGTGCATTCGGGCGTGCCGGCCCTGATCCATGAACAGAACGCGGTGCTGGGCCGGGCCAACCGGATGCTGGCCCCCGGCGTGCGCCATCTGGCCGTGGCCTTCCCCGAGGTGTCGGGGCTGCGCGATGCCGACCGGGCCAAGCTGGTGCGCACCGGCAACCCCGTGCGCCCGGCCATCGCCGCCTTGCGCGATGCCGGCTATGCGGCCCCATCCGCCGACGGCCCCATCCACCTGCTGGTGATGGGCGGCAGCCAGGGGGCGCGGGTGCTGAGCGAGGTTCTGCCCGCCGCCATCACCCAATTGCCCGAGGGCCTGCGCGCCCGCCTGCACCTGTCGCAGCAGTGCCGGCCCGAGGATCTGGAGGGCGTGCGCGCCGCCTATGCCGGCGCCGGCCTGGGCGGGCTGGAGCTGGACAGCTTCTTCCACGACGTGCCGCAGCGTCTGGCCGCCTGCCATCTGGCGGTGACGCGGGCCGGGGCGTCCACGGTGGCGGAGCTGACGTGCCTTGGGCGCCCGGCGCTGCTGGTGCCCTACCCCCACGCCATGGACGACCACCAGACGGCCAACGCCCGCCAGCTTGACGCGGCGGGCGCCGCTTGGATGATCCCGCAGCCCGACTTCACCGCCGAGACGGTGGCCGCCCGGCTGGCATCGCTGCTGGCCGCCCCCGATACCCTGGCGGCCACCGCCGCATCCGCCCACGACTGGGGCACGGCCGACGCGGCGGCCCGGCTGGCCGACGCCGTCACCGCCATGGCCGAGGCCGCCGCCGCCGGCATCCCCTCCACCCCCTCCACCCGAACCGAGGCCGCGGAATGAAACAGCTTCAGCGCCGCCCACGCATCGACCGCGCTCTGCGCGACTGGGCGCCCGAGACCACCCGTGACGAACTTCGGTGGTCCCAGCGGCCCGGCTGTCCGCTCATTCCCCGCACCCTGGCCGGCGCACACGGGTTCCTGCGCGACCGCCTGCACGTGATCACCGGGGCGGAGGCCCTGCCCATGGGCCTGACCGACAACGCGGTCGATGCCACGCTGCGCCTGATGCTCCGCCGGGGGAACTGCTGACATGCGCGCACTTCCGCTGACCATCGGCACCATCCATTTCGTCGGCATCGGCGGCATCGGCATGAGCGGCATCGCCGAGGTGCTGAAGAACCTGGGCTACGAGGTCCAGGGCTCCGACCTGACCGAGAACGCCAACGTCAAACGCCTGCGCGATCTGGGCATCGCGGTCCACATCGGTCACCGGGCGGAAAACCTGGGCAGTGCCGCCGTGGTGGTGGTGTCCTCCGCCGTCAAGCGCGACAACCCCGAGGTGGTGGCCGCCCGCAGCGCGCTGATCCCCGTGGTGCGGCGCGCGGAAATGCTGGGCGAGCTGATGCGGCTGAAATGGGCCATCGCCATCGGCGGCACCCATGGCAAGACCACCACCACCTCGCTGGTGGGCGCCATGCTGGAGCACGCAGGCCTGGACCCCACGGTCATCAACGGCGGCATCATCAACGCCTATGGCACCAACACCCGTCTGGGTGCCGGTGAATGGATGGTGGTGGAGGCGGACGAGTCCGACGGCACCTTCACCAAGCTGCCGGCCTGCATCGCCGTGGTCACCAACATGGACCCCGAGCATCTGGACTTCTACGGGTCGTTCGAGCAGGTGCGCAGCGCCTTCGACACCTTCGTCCAGAACATTCCCTTCTACGGCTTCGCCGCCCTGTGCATCGATCACCCGGAAGTGCAGGCGATGATCCCCCGCGTGTCCGACCGCCGCATCGTCACCTATGGCTTCTCGCCCCAGGCCGACGTGCGGGCGGCGGATGTGACGCTGGGGCCGGACGGCGCCGTCTTCGATGTGTGCATCGCCGAGCGCGGCAGCGGCGAGCGCCGCACCATCGGCGGCGTGCGCCTGCCCATGTTCGGGCCGCACAACGTGCAGAACGCGCTGGCCGCCTTTGCCGTGGGCCAGGAGATGGGCATCCCCGATCTGGTCATGAAAGAGGCCATGGGCCGGTTCACCGGGGTGAAGCGCCGTTTCACCCGCACCGGCGTGTCCCATGGCATCACCGTCATCGACGATTACGGCCACCACCCGGTGGAAATCGCGGCCGTGCTGCGGGCGGCCCGCACCGCCGGCACCGGGCGCACCATCGCCGTGGTCCAGCCCCACCGCTACAGCCGGCTGGCCAGCCTGTTCGAGGAATTCTGCACCTGCTTCAACGACGCCGACACCGTGCTGGTGGCCGACGTCTACGCCGCCGGTGAAACCCCCATCCCCAACATCAGCCGCGACGCGCTGGTGGAGGGACTGCGGATGCACGGGCACCGCAACGCCCTGCCGCTCAACGCCCCCGACCAGTTGGCGCGGGTGGTGCGCGACATCGCCAAGCCCGGCGACTTCGTGGTCTGCCTGGGGGCCGGCAACATCACCCAGTGGGCCAACGCCCTGCCGGGCGAGCTGGACGCGCTGATGGGGACGGAGTAACCCGCCATGACCGCCGCCGCGCTCTCCCCCACCCCCTCGTTGCTGGACCGGCTGCCGCCGGTGCGCGGACGGCTGACCGCCGATGCCCCGCTGGCCGGGGTGACGTGGTTCCGCGTCGGCGGGGCGGCGGAGGTGATGTTCCGCCCGGCGGACGCGGACGATCTGGCGGCGTTCCTGGCCGGGGTGCCGGCGGACGTGCCGGTGACGGTGATCGGGGTGGCGTCGAACCTGCTGGTGCGCGACGGCGGGGTGCCGGGGGTGGTGATCCGCCTGGGCCGCGGCTTCGCCGACATCACCGCCGAGGGGGAAACGGTGACCGCCGGGGCGGCGGCGCTGGATCTGAACGTGGCGAAGGTGGCGTGCGGCGCCGGCCTGGGCGGGCTGGAATTCCTGTCGGGCATCCCCGGCACCATCGGCGGGGCGCTGCGCATGAACGCCGGGGCCTATGGGCGGGAGATCCGCGACGTGCTGGTGTCGGCCACCGCCATCGACCGGCAGGGGCGCGTCCACACCCTCGGGCTTGAGGACATGGGCTTCACCTACCGGCATTGCGCCCTGCCGCCGGACCTGATCTTCACCGGTGCGGTGCTGCGCGGCACGCCCGACAGCGCGGACGCCGTGGCCGCGCGCATGGACGAAATCCAGGCCAAGCGCAGCGACAGCCAGCCCGTGCGTTCGCGCACCGGGGGTTCCACCTTCAAGAACCCCCCCGGCGGCGGCCGGGCGTGGGAACTGATCGACGCCGCCGGCTGCCGGGGCCTGCGCATCGGCGACGCACAGGTGTCGGAGATGCACTGCAACTTCCTGCTCAACCTGGGCAACGCCACCGCGGCGGAACTCGAGGCGCTGGGGGAAGAGGTGCGCCGGCGGGTGCTGGAGACGTCGGGCGTGACGCTCGACTGGGAAATCAAGCGGATCGGCAAGACGGAAGGAACCGCATCATGACCACCGCGGGGAACACCCTGCTCGTGCGGAGCCAGAAGAAGCATGTGGCCGTCCTGATGGGCGGCTGGTCGGCGGAACGGGAGGTGTCGCTGGTCAGCGGCGCCGCCGTCGCCCGCGCGCTGGAGGACGAGGGCTACACCGTCACCGCCGTGGACGTGCAGCGGGACATCGATGGGCTGGTCCGCGCCCTGACCCCCCGCCCCGACGTGGTGTTCAACGCGCTGCATGGCCGCGGCGGCGAGGACGGCACCATCCAGGGCGTGCTGGAGTTCCTGGGCCTTCCCTTCACCCATTCGGGCGTGCGCGCCTCGGCCATCGCCATGGACAAGGCGATGACCAAGCGGGTGCTGGACACCGTGGGCGTGCGCTCCCCCGCCGGGCGGGTGGTGTCGCGGGCCGAGCTGTTCGATCTGTTCGCCGCCGGCGCCCACCCGATGGAACCGCCCTACATCATCAAGCCGGTGGACGAGGGCTCGACCGTCGGCGTCACCCTGGTGCGCGAGGGGCAGAACGCCCCGCTGGAAAGCGATTGGGCGTGCGGCGACCGGGCGCTGGTGGAGGAGTTCATCGCCGGGCGCGAGCTGACCGTCGGGGTGATGGACGGCCGGGCGCTGGCGGTGACCGAGATCGCCTTCACCACCGAACTGTTCGATTACACCGCCAAATACACCGCCGGCCACGCCCGTCATATCCTGCCCGCCGACATCCCCGCGGCGGTGGCGGAGGAGGCGAAGCGGCTGGCCGTGCTGGCGCACGAGACGCTGGGCTGCCGTGGTGTCACACGCAGCGATTTCCGCTGGAATCCGGCGAAGCCCGGTGTAGAAGGTCTGTACTTCCTTGAGCTGAACAATCAGCCCGGCATGACGCCCATGTCCCTGGTACCGGAACAGGCGGCCCATGCCGGCATCCCCTATGGCGCTCTGGTCGGTTGGATGGTGGAGAACGCGGTATGTCTGCACGACTGAGCGGCGGGCCGGACCCCCGCCTTTCCTCGGGCACCCCACACGGCGCCCGCCCCTCACGGGATCGTGACATCCCCCTGCCGCCGCGGGCCATGGCCCGCGCGGCCAAACGCGGCAACCGCCGGCGGGCGTGGCCCCGCTGGGCCAAGCCGGCGCTGAAGACGGCGCTGCTGGGCCTGCCGCTGGTGGCGGCGGGGGTGTTCGCCCTGTCGGTCTGGCGGGCCGGCACGGTGGCCGAAACCATGGAACGGTTCGAGGAGGCGATGGTCGGCGCCACCGCCACCGCCGGTTTCGCGCTGCGCGAGGTGGTGGTGGACGGGCGCGTCGAAACCTCGTCGGAGCTGCTGTTCGAGGCGCTGGGTGCTCGCCAGGGCACGCCGATCCTGGGCATCGATCTGGTGGAAGCCAAGGAGCGGCTGGAATCCCTGCCGTGGGTGTCGAGCGCGTCGGTCGAACGGCGCCTGCCCGACGCGCTCTATGTCCGCCTGTCCGAGCGCCAGCCCATGGCCATCTGGCAGCACGAACGCACCTTCACCGTCATCGACCGCGACGGCCGCCCGCTGGCCGACGCGCTGGAGATGGCGCGCAAGGGCAGCCAGCGCGTCAACCAGCTTCCCCACGTGGTGGGCGCCAACGCCCCGCAGCAGGTGCCCAAGCTGCTGGCCGCCTTGGAAGAGGTGCCGGAGATCAACAAGCGCCTGACCGCCGCCGTGTGGGTCAGCGACCGGCGCTGGGATCTCCAGCTCGACAACGGGGTGATGATTCGCCTGCCGGAAGCCGGTATGGTACGCGCCCTTCACCAACTGGCCGAAATGCAGACCGGAAGTTCGGTGCTGGACCGCGACCTCGTGGCCGTGGACCTGCGCCAGAAGGACCGGGCGGTGCTTCAGACGTCAACCGCGGCCATGCCGGACGCGGACGACAAGAAGAAACGCAAGAACAAGCCCTGATCCGGCGACGGGGCGGCCGGAACGGCGGGGGGATCGGGAACGGGTTCCGCATCGGGCGGGCAGCAGACGGGGTGATGGGGTGCTGAACATGGGCTTCAACGGTGGCAAGAAGCCGAAGCGGCTGGTGCGGGGGGGCACCATCGCGGCGCTCGACGTCGGCTCGACCAAGGTCTGCTGCTTCATCGCCCGCGTCGATGAGCAGGAGCAGATCCGCATCACCGGCGTCGGCCACCAGATTGCCGCCGGCATCCGCGCCGGGGCCATCGTCGATATGGAAGCGGCGGAGACCTCCATCGGGGCCGCCGTCCACGCCGCCGAGCAGATGGCCGAGGAAACCATCCACGAGGTGGTGGTCAACATCTCCGGCGGCTATCCCGTCTCCCACACCGTGAATGCCGAAATCGGCATCGGCGGCGCGGAAATCAGCGACGGCGACATCCGCCGGGTGCTGTCCCACGCCCGCTCGATCCAGGCCGGTCCCGACCAGGCGCTGATCCACGCCTTCCCCGTGGGCTTCTCGGTGGACGACCACCGCGGCATCCGCGACCCCAAGGGCATGTACGGCACCCGGCTCGGCGCCCAGATCCACGTCATCACCGCCGGGGCCGGATCCATCCGCAACCTGCGCAACTGCGCCGCCCGCTGCCACCTCAATCTCGAAAGCATGGTGGTGTCGCCCTATGCCTCCGGCCTCGCCTGTCTGGTGGAGGACGAGATGCAACTGGGTGTGGCCTGCATCGATATGGGCGGCGGCACCACCACCATCTCCGTCTTCTTCGAAGGCCAACTGGTGTGGACCGACAGCATCCCGGTGGGGGGGGCGCATGTCACCAACGACGTGGCCCGCGGCCTGAACACCGGCGTCATCCACGCCGAACGCCTGAAGACGCTGTACGGCAGCGCCATCGTGAACGCCGCCGACGAGCGCGAGATCATCGACGTCCCCCAGATCGGCGACGACGACCGGCCCCAGACCAACCCGGTGCCGAAATCCTTTCTCGTCCGCATCATACAGCCGCGTCTTGAAGAGATCTTCGAGCTGGTCCGCTCCCGCCTGGAGCAGTCCGGCTTCGGCAAGCTGTCGGGCCGGCGGGTGGTGCTGACCGGCGGGGCCAGCCAGTTGCCGGGCACCCGCGACCTTGCCCAACTGATCCTCGACAAGCAGATCCGCCTGGGCCGCCCCACCCGCATCCGCGGGCTGGCGGATGCCAACGGCGGGCCGGCCTATGCCACCGCCGCAGGGCTGCTGCTGCACGCCGTGCGCACCCCCGCCGAACTCTCCCTGATCACCCAGGAGGCGGCGGCGCCGAGCGGGTTTCTGGGGCGGGTCGGCCTGTGGCTGCGGGAGAACCTGTAGCCATGACGCAACGCCCCGGCGCCGCCGCACCCCCGCGACGGTTTTCCCCTTGCTCTCCGCCCCCCTGATGATTTAGGCGAATCGGGTTGGGAGCGGGGCACGCACCCAAAAAACCAAAGCCGGAAAAATCCGGAACAGTCAAAAGACTGAATAATACGAATCGGAATTAAATAAAGTTGTGGAGGTTGACATGATCAACGTGACCCTTCCCCAGATCGAACCTGAACTGAAGCCTCGGATTACTGTGTTCGGCGTCGGGGGCGCCGGCGGTAATGCCGTCAACAACATGATCAAGTCCAACCTGGAAGGGGTGGACTTCGTGGTGGGCAACACCGACGCCCAGGCGCTGAAAGGGAGCCTGTGCGACAAGCGCCTGCAGCTCGGCACCACCGTCACCCGCGGTCTGGGTGCCGGGTCCAAGCCGGACATCGGCCGCGCCTCGGCGGAAGAGCAGATCGACGAGATCGTCCAGTACCTGGAAGGCTCGAACATGGTGTTCATCACCGCCGGCATGGGCGGTGGCACGGGCACCGGTGCGGCCCCGGTGATCGCGCGGGCGGCCCGTGAACGCGGCATCCTGACCGTGGGCGTGGTGACCAAGCCCTTCCACTTCGAAGGCGCGCACCGCATGCGGCTGGCCGAGTCGGGCATCGCCGAGCTGCAGCAGTACGTCGATACGCTGATCATCATCCCGAACCAGAACCTGTTCCGCATCGCCAACGAAAAGACCACGTTCGCCGACGCCTTCAAGATGGCCGACGACGTGCTGCATTCGGGCGTGCGCGGCGTGACCGACCTGATGGTCATGCCAGGATTGATCAACCTGGACTTCGCCGACATCCGCTCGGTGATGACCGAGATGGGCAAGGCGATGATGGGCACCGGCGAGGCCGGCGGCGAACGCCGCGCCATCGAAGCCGCCGAGGCCGCCATCTCCAACCCGCTGCTGGACGACGTGTCGATGAAGGGTGCGCGCGGCGTGCTCATCAACATCACCGGCGGCTACGACATGACCCTGTTCGAGGTGGACGAGGCCGCCAACCGCATCCGCGACGAGGTGGACCCGGACGCCAACATCATCTTCGGCTCCACCTTCGACAGCTCGCTGGAAGGTGTCATGCGCGTGTCGGTGGTCGCCACCGGCATCGACGCCGCCATCATGGCCAACCCGCGCAACGCCGCGGGCGCCGCGCAGGCGGTCAACCTGTCGCTGGTCAGCGACCGCAGCCGCAAGCCCGCCGCCCCCGGCCTGACGGGCGCCGCCCCGGCCGCGGCTCCGATTCGCGCCGAGACGCCGGCCCAGACCGCCCCAAAGCCCCAGACCATCGCCAGCGCGGCATCCGCCTTCGTCATGGAAGCCCCGGTCGCCCAGACCGCCGCCCCCCATGTGGCGCCGCACGTAGCCGATGTCGCCCACCCGGAACCGGCCCCGCAGCCGGCCCCGGCCTACCAGACCGCCGCCCCGCAGCACATCGCCCATCAGGCGGCCCCGATGGAAGCCCCCCGGCCCCCCATCAGCCCGCTGGCGACCGAACGGCGCGACGGCGCCTTCATCCCGCCGCAGCCGATGGACCCCGGCCAGCGCGCGCCCATGGCCGCCCCGCCCGTCACCATGTCGGCTCCCCCCGCTCCGGCTTCCCAGCCGCAGCAGCACCACTATGCGGAGGAGCCCAAGAAGCGCCAGTCCCTGTTCAGCCGCGTGACCGGCCTTGGCCGCCGCAAGGAGGAAACCCCCGCCGAACCGCCGCGGCAGGCTCTGCCGCCCGTGGCCCCGGCGGTGTCCGCCCCTCCTGCGGCTCCCCAGGCCCAGGCCCCGCGGGTGACCGTGGACCCGACCCCGCACGGGACGAAGATGGCCTCCCACGAAGAGGACGTCCTCGATATCCCCGCCTTCCTGCGCCGTCAGGCCAACTGACCGTCCGCCGGTCCCACCGGCTGCCGGCCCAGCACCTGACGGAACAGGAATGACAGCACCCCATCCGGGTCCGCCGCCTTCGGGCGACTGGCTCGGGTGGGCTCCACCACAATGTTAATTCCGATCCCTGGCCTCCCGGACCGCAAGGTCCGCGGAGGCTCTTTTTTGCTCCCTCCCCGCCCCATTGCTTTGCAACATTCCGTAATAAAGAGTGATTTGTCCTGGACCGGGGGCGGTGATAGTGAAGAGTCACGGGGAAGCGCCGAGAGGAATGTTGGAATCGCCAACATAATCTCTGCGGGGATACCCCAACCGGACAAGACAGGATCAAGTGCCGTGAAGAAGATCAACGTGAAATCGGAAAATCTTTTTCAGCATACGCTGAAGCGGCCTGTCCACTGCACCGGGGTCGGGCTGCATTCCGGCGACGACGTGTCCTTGACGATTGCCCCGGCGGACGCCGGAACCGGCATCCGTTTCGTGCGCAGCGACAAGCTGGGCCCCGCCGCCCACATCACCGCCCTGTGGGATCAGGTGGTCGATACCCGCCTGTGCACGGTCCTGGGCAACAGCCACGGCACCACCATCGGCACCGTCGAGCATCTGATGGCCGCCCTGGCCGGGGCCGGGGTGGATAACGCCGTCATCACCATCGACGGACCGGAAGTGCCGATCATGGACGGCTCCGCGGCTCCCTTCACGGCCCTTCTGGAAACCGCCGGCCTGGCCATGCAGACGGCCCCCCGCCGCGCAATCCGCATCCTGAAGCCGGTCGAGGTGACCGAAGGCGGCAAGTCCGCCTCCTTCGCGCCCGCGCCGGAGACCTGCTACAGCTTCGAGATCGATTTCGACAACGCCGTCATCGCCCGCCAGAACCGCAGCTTCACGCTGGCCGCCGACGCCTTCCGCGACGACATCGCCGAGGCCCGCACCTTCGGCTTCCTGCACGAGGTGGACTATCTGCGCAGCGTCGGTCTGGTCCGCGGCGGCTCGCTGGACAACGCGGTGGTCATCTCCGGCGACACGGTGATGAACGAGGGTGGCCTGCGCTTCCACGATGAATTCGTCCGTCACAAGATCCTGGACGCCGTGGGCGACCTGTATCTGGCCGGTGCCCCGATCGTCGGCCACTTCCACGGCTGCCGCTCGGGCCATGCGCTGAACAACAAGCTGCTGCGCGCCCTGATGGCCGACCAGAGCGCCTGGTGCTTCGAGCCGCCCCCGGCGGCGTGGCAGGATTTCGGCCGTCATGTGGCGGTCGCCTGACCGTCTTCCTCCCAAACTGACCCGCCTTCATCGGTTCCCGCCCTTTCCCCCCTGGAAAGGGCGGTTTGCTTTGGGGGAACCCCTGACGGGGGACATGGGATTCAGACTTTATTAACGAAAACCCGCGACCATTGACGATGCCTGCCGGAGGAAGCGCGGATGCGGCGGGCGTGGCAAGGCCGGTGGGAAAACGCGAAAGGCGTGTGCCATGGATCTCGGTAACATGGGCCTGTTCAAGCTGTTGTCACGGCGGATGGACTGGCTGACCCAGCGGCAGGAAACCCTGTCGCAGAACATCGCCAACGCCGACACGCCGGATTACAAGCCGAACGATCTGAAGCCTTTCAATTTCCGCGATGCGCTGGCCGACGCGCGGCGGCTGAAGCCGTCAACCACGTCCACCACCCATTTGACCGGCACGCTGGGCCCTGGCGGCATCGCCAAGGAACAGCGGCAGCGCGATCCGTATGAAACCGCCCCCGACGGCAACGCGGTGGTGTTGGAAGAGCAGATGCTGAAGCAATCGCAGACGTCCAACGACTACCAGACCATGATCAACCTCTACCGCAAGCAGGTGGGGATGATAAAGATGGCGATCCGTGGCAACAGCGGCGGCATGTAAGCCGGTGTGACCGCAGGAAGGAGGCACCGCGATGGACCTGTACAAATCCATGGCTGCATCGGCCGCCGGCATGAAGGCGCAAGGCGCGCGGCTGAAGGTCATTTCGGAAAACCTGGCCAACGCCAACACCACGGCGGAAACCCCCGGCGACCTTCCCTACCGCCGCAAGACCATCACCTTCGCCAATGAACTCGACCGCAAGCTGGGCGTCGAAACGGTCAAGGTCGCCAAGATCGGCGTGGACAAATCGGACTTCGAACGCCGCTACGACCCGTCCCACCCCAGCGCCGACGCCGACGGCTATGTGCTGCTGCCCAACGTCAGCACGCTGGTCGAGGCCATGGACATGCGCGAGGCCCAGCGGACCTATGAAGCCAACCTGTCGGCCATCGACACCGCCCGACAGATGCTGACCCGCACGCTGGAATTGCTGCGCACCTGATCCGCGGCTGTTATTATCTGCGCGGTCACCCGCCGGTGCCGTCATTCGGGGAGCCTTGAGCCATGGTCGCCAACGTCAACGCCGCCATTTCAGCCTATGCCAACACCGCCGCCCGCGGCACGTCCGGCGGCGGCATGGCCCCGCGTGCGGACGGCCCCAGCTTCGGCGACGTGCTGGAGGAGGCGGTCAAAAGCTCGGTCAACACCATGAAGGCCGGTGAAACCATGAGCGCTCAGGCCGCCGTGGGCCAGGCCGAGTTGACCGACGTGATCCAGGCGGTGACCAACGCCGAAGTGACCTTGCAAACCGTCACCACCGTGCGCGATAAGGTCATCACCGCCTATCAGGAAATCCTGCGCATGCCCATTTGACGCCGCGCGCGTCAGCGGCACCGGCCAGGACCGCCCGGCGGGCGCGTTCCGGGGACAGCAGGCCATGAACGAAACCGACGTCATCGAAATCTGCCGCACGTCCCTGGTGACCCTGGTCATCGTGGCGGGGCCGATCCTGGTGTCCATGATGATCGTGGGCACGCTCATTTCGGTGTTCCAGGCCGTCACCCAGATCAACGAACAGACCCTTGCCATGGTCCCGAAGCTGTTGCTGGTCTTCGGCCTGACCATTCTGCTGATGCCCTTCATGCTGGGCCAGATGACGGGGTTCTTCGAACGCGAAATCATCGACCGCATCGTGGCCGTGGGGACCGGCACGGCGCCGGGGTCACCGGGCGGACCGGGCGGCCCCTTCGGCACGCCCAGCGGCGTTCCGCGGTAAGACGCGGCGATGAATTCCATCCTTCAGGCGGTCATCGCCGATCAGATCTATGTCTGGCTGATGGTGTTCACCCGCATCGGCAGCGCCTTCATGATCATGCCGGCCATCGGCGACACCTTCGTCAGTTCGCGCACGCGCCTGCTGCTGGCGCTGGCGGTCAGCGTGCTGGTGGCCCCCGTGGTCCGTCAGAACCTGCCGCCGGAGCCGCAGAGCGCCCTCCTCCTGATGGTCCTGATGGTGGAGGAGATCACCATCGGCGTGTTCCTGGGCACGGTCGCCCGGCTGCTGATGGGGGCCCTGGAAGTGGCCGGCACCATCATCGCCACCCAATCGGGGCTGGCCAACGCCCAGATGTTCAACCCAGCCATGGCGACGCAGGGGTCGCTGACCGGCGCCATGCTGGGGTGGCTGGGGCTGCTGCTGATCTTCATCACCGATTTCCACCACCTGCTGATCATGGCGGTGGTGGACAGCTACACCCTGTTCAAGCCGGGAACGGCCATGCCGGTGGGCGATATGGCCGACATGGTGGGCAAGATGGTGGCCCACAGCTTCGTGGTGGGGGTGCAGATGTCCACCCCCTTCATCATCACCGGCATGCTGTTCGCCCTGGCGCTCGGGCTGATGAACAAGCTGGCGCCGCAGGTGCAGGTGTTCTTCCTGTTCACGTCGTTGCAGGTGGCGCTGGGGCTTTTTCTGTTGGCATTGACGCTGTCGGCGATGATGATGTTCTGGCTGCGGGAATTCGAATCCACCTTCATCCAGTTTCTCAATCCGGGCTGATCCCGGACCGGCCATGAGGCGCCCCCCGTGTCTGAAGATGCCGATGAGTCGTCGAAAACAGAAGACGCGACGCAAAAGAAGCTTGATGAAGCGCACCGGCAGGGCAACTGGCCTCTGAGCCAGGAGGTTCCGCTGTCGTTCATCATGGTGGCAGCGCTTGTCATCCTCATCGCCCTGCTGCCCGGCATGCTGCGCGACCTGTTCAGCGCGTTGAATTTCTATATCGAGCGGGTGTCCGATCTTCCCATGGATGCGGGCAATGTGGGGCGCATCATGCTGCGGGTTTTACGCGACATGGTGTGGGCGCTGTGGCTGCCGCTGTTGATGCTGATGATTGCCGGGGCCACGGGAACCATCGTGCAGAAGGGATTCACCTATTCCTGGGAACTGATCATTCCCAAATTCGAAAAGCTCAACCCCATCGCCGGGATCAAGCGCCTGCTGTCACCGGTTCCGCAGACGGTTGAATTGCTCAAGGGCATTGCGAAGATGGCGGTGGTGGGCGGTGTCGCCTATCTGGCGTTGCAGCCCATGGTGCTGTCGGTGCAGCATTTCATCGGCATCGACCTGCTCCAGCTTCTCAAGGAGATGGATGATCTGGTGAAGACCCTGATCATCGGGGTGACCAGCGTCGTCTTCATCATCGCCGCCGCCGATACCTTCTACCAGCGTTACCAGTACAGCAAGAAGATGAAGATGACCAAGCAGGAGGTCAAGGACGAGCACAAGCAGTCCGAAGGCAGCCCCGAGGTCAAGTCGCGCATCCGCCAGATCCGTTTCGAACGCGCCCGCAGCCGCATGATGTCCAACGTCCCCACCGCCGACGTGGTGGTGACCAACCCGACCCACTTCGCCGTCGCGCTGAAGTACGACACCCAACAGATGGGAGCGCCCTTCGTGGTTGCCAAAGGGGTGGACAGCCTGGCCCTGAAGATCCGCGAGGTGGCGGCAAAGAACGAGGTACCGGTGGTGGAAAATCCCCCCCTCGCCCGTGCGCTTTACGCCACGGTGGAGGTGGACGAGGAAATTCCGGCCGAACATTATCGTGCCGTGGCCGAGCTGATTTCCTATGTTTACAAGTTGAAGAAACGCTCGTTCAACTAATATACGGCATGGCCCGGACAGCAGGGCCGCTGCGCGCGCGGGTGATGCGGGGGATGGGAACGGAATGGTGGAATCCGGTGGAAGCATGACGCCCGGCACGCCGACGGATAAGGCCGTGGCACGGTTTCCACCCCCTTCCGTGCTGGCCGGCACCGGGGCGGCCGCGGTTCTGGCCGCCCTGTCCGGGTGGTTCGCCGTGGAGTGGCTTCCCCTGCCCGCCGCCGTGCGCCCGGCCCTGACGGGGGGGCTGGCGCTGGCCGTTGCAGCCGTCATGCTGCTGGCCCACCATCATCACCGCGTCCGCCAGGCCGCCCGGCGGGGGGATATGCTGGCCGCCGCCCTGTCCACCACCACGGTGGGACAGCTTGTCTGCGATGCCGACGGCAACACCGTCTTCATCAACGCCGTGTTCCGAAGCCTGACCGGCGCCCACCCCGACGAGCCGGCCATCGCGGCGCTGGAGCGGCAATTCGCCGCCAGCCATGGCGGCCATCTGGAATTCCGGCGGCTGAGCCAGCAGGCGGCAGCCGGCGCTCCGTCCACCATCGCCTTGTCCCTGCCCGGCCAGCGCCCCGGTGCCGTGGAATGGCGGCAGGTGCAGGCCCTGCCCGTCGCCGGCTTTCCCGGTGCGGTGCATTGGCGGCTGGAGGACATCACCATCCGCCGCGAACTGGAACAGGAGATGCAGCGGGAGCAGTCCAAGCTGGCCGATTTCATGGACCACGCCCCGGTCGGCTTCTTCTCCGTCGATCAGGACGGGCGGTTCCTGCTGGTCAACGCCCTGCTGGCCAAATGGCTGGACACCACCCCGCGGGAATTGATGGACGGCAGCCGGCGCCTGCACGATCTGCTGCTCAGCCCGCCGCACAACGCCGCCCCCTATGACGTGTTCGACGGCGGCGGCGGCGACCAGCGCGGCGAGTTGACCATGATCGGGGTCGAGGGCCGGCGGTTTCAGGCATCGGTGGCCCAGACGGTGGTGACCGGCGACGACGGCACCACCGTGCGCACCCGCTCCGTGGTCCGCGACCTGTCGCCCGAACGGGAATGGCAGGAAGCGTTGCGCCTGTCGGAACAGCGGTTCCAGCGCTTCTTCGAAGACGCCCCCATCGGCATCGCCCTGATGGACGAGCGCGGCATCCTGGGTGAATGCAACGAGGCGTTCCTGACCCTGATGGGGTCGCCTGCGGGCATGATCATCGGACGCTCGCTGATCAGCCTGATCGTCCCCGCCGACCGCGAGGCCGTGACCCAGCGCCTGCGCGCGGTGCAGGAGGGTGCGCGCGATGACAACGGCGGCGACGCCCTGCCCGCCGCCACGCCCTCCACGACGCCCATGGAAGTGCGCATGACCGGCGACCGGGAGGTGGCGGCCCAGCTCTACATCCGCCGCCTGGGGGGAGAGAACGGGCGCAGTTCCGGCCTGATCCTGCACTTCATCGACCTCAGCGAGCGCAAGAACCTGGAAGCGCAGTTCGCCCAGTCGCAGAAGATGCAGGCGGTGGGCCAGCTTGCCGGCGGCGTCGCCCACGACTTCAACAACCTGCTGACGGCCATGATCGGCTTTTGCGATCTGCTGCTGCTGCGGCACAAGCCGGGCGACCAGTCGTTCAGCGACATCATGCAGATCAAGCAGAACGCCAACCGTGCGGCCAATCTGGTGCGTCAGCTCCTGGCCTTTTCCCGTCAGCAGACCTTGCAGCCGCGGGTGCTGAACGTCACCGATGTCCTGGCCGAGCTTCACAACCTGCTGCGCCGGCTGATCGGCGAGAACATCGAGATGCGGATGCTGCACGGCCGCGATCTCGGGCTGATCAAGGTGGACCAGAACCAGCTTGAACAGGTCATCATCAATCTGGTGGTCAACGCCCGCGATGCCATGGCCGGCGGCGGGCGGCTGACCATCGTCACTTCCAACGTGACCGCCAGCCAGGCCGAACGGCGCGAGCACGAAACCGTACCCGCCGGCGATTACGTGTCCATCGAGATCATCGACACCGGCATCGGCATCCCGCCGGAGAACCTCCAGCGCATCTTCGAACCGTTCTTTTCCACCAAGGAGGTGGGGTCGGGCACCGGGCTGGGCCTGTCCACCGTCTATGGCATCGTACGTCAGACGGGGGGGTTCATCTTCGTGGACAGCGCGGTGGGCGAAGGGGCGAAATTCACCATCCTGCTGCCCCGCCACCGGGGAGAGGCCGCCACCGCCGAGCCTGCCGAACCACGGGAGCGCCGCGGCAGCGACCTGACCGGATCGGGTACCATCCTGCTGGTGGAAGACGAGGACGCGGTGCGCGTCTTTTCCGCCCGCGCGCTGCGCAACAAGGGCTATCAGGTGCTGGAGGCCAAGAACGGCGAGGCGGCGATGCAGCAGCTTTCCGGGAACGGGCCGCGGGTGGACCTGCTGATCACCGACGTGGTGATGCCGCAGATGGACGGCCCGACGCTGGCCCGCACCGTCCGCCAGATCCGCCCCGACCTGAAGGTGATCTTCATCTCCGGCTACGCCGAGGACCGCTTCAAGGACGAGCTGGACGATTCCACCATCGCCCACTTCCTGCCAAAACCCTTTTCGCTCAAGCAGTTGGCATCAAAAGTTAAGGAAGTGATGAAGGGATGAGACGGGTCGGGCTCCTCCTCATCCCATTTTTTAAGAAGCACATAAATATCTATTGAAATCAGTTACTTATCGGAAATTCCCGATAAAAAGATTTGGATTTCCCCGAGTCCTACAGCCCGAAGAACGCCCGCAGCCGACCAATCATCTCCTGCGGGGCGTTGCGTTCGCCTCCCCCGCACGCGGCGTCGGCGGCTCCGGCGGTGGCTGCCTCGTTGGATTGCTGGCGGGCGGCCATCAGGCGGGCCAGACCGTCCAGCAGTTCCGGGCGACGGCGCAGGATGGGGTCGATCTGCTCCTTGTCCAGTTCGAACACCACGGCGTCGATGCGGGCCACCACGTCGGCGCTGCGCGGCTGGCCGGTCAGCAGCGACATTTCCCCGAACACGTCGCCGGGGCGCATCCGTGCCCAGGTGACCTTGCCGCCGCCCTCGCGGCGGTGGATTACGTCCAGCACTCCCTCGGCCACCAGGAACAGCGACTGACCCGCCTCCCCCTGGCGGACGGCGCTGGTGCCGGCGCGCAGTTCGCGGCGGACCATGGCGTGGGCCAGCTGGGTGATCTCCTCGTCCGCAAAGGCCGAGAGCAGCGGCACCCCCCGCAGCAGCGATTCGGCCACGCGCGAAACGCCGCTCCCCCGCCGCTTGGTGGCCCGGCGGCGCAGGATCTGCATTTCCTGCTTGTGGCGGGCCAGCCCGATGCCGGCCCGTTCCAGATGGTCCAGCACCGCCCCGGCCACCCGGTCGCGCACCAGGGCCGCCTGGGGGTACGACGGCACCCAGAACCGCAGGACATAGGACACGCCGTTGAGCGTCAGCCCGTCCACGATCACGTCGGGGGCGGGGTCCGACAGCACCTCGGGCGTGCAGACCATGGCCGACATCAGGATGCGGCGGGCCTGGGCGTGGGGAATGTCCTGGTCCAGCACCACCGGCATCTGGATGCGCAGGCGCGGGTCGGGGCGGCTGAGGTTGGTGAAGCGCGTGCCGGCAATGCCACCGTTGGGCGTCACCACCATCATCCCGTCCAGCGTCATCAGCCGGGTGGCGCGCCAGTTGATCTCCTCCACCCGCCCGACCACGCCGCCGCCGGTATCCACCCAGTCACCCAGACGGAACGGATGCTCCATGTTCAGCGCGATGCCGGCGAAGATGTCGGCGAACACGTTGCGCAACGCAAAGCCGATGACCGCGATCACCACGCTGGAGGTGGTCAGCAGCCCCGACACCGGCTGCTGGAAGACGAAGGCGAGAATCCCCACCAGCGCCACCGCGTACAGCACCACGTGCAACAGGTCGCTGAGCAGCCGGGGGATCTGCGGCCCCCGCCCGGCCCGCCGCCCCATGCCCACCGGCGGCAGCGCGGTGTCGAGCAGGCGCGAGGCGAACCACGCCCCCGCCAGCCACGCCACCGTCTGGCAGCCGGCGACGACCACCGACAGCACCTGCTTGGGGAACGGCCAGGGATGGAGGGAGCCATAGGCCGCCAGCGCCGTCAGCAGCGCCGGCACGATCAGATACCGCAGGGCCGCGCCCATGATGGGTCCGTCCGTCCGCTCAGCGGGTCAGCATGGCGCTGTCCGGGCCGCTCAGCACGAAGACCTTGGCATAGACCTTCAGCAGCCCGTCGATCAGCCCCTGCACCGCCTTGGACCGCACGGTGGCCGGCTTGGCCGGGTCCACGTGCAGCACCACGCTGTCGGGGGTGTCGTTGAAATAGACCAGGGCGTTGATGCGGTCGGGCCGCATCTCTTCCGGGAAATCGTCGTTCATCAGCCAGAAACACTCGAAGTTGCGGCACGACGGCGGACGTGTATCGTACACGGTGCATCCCTTGCCCTTGTCGCAGGACACGCACCATTTGGCGGTCGGTTTCTTCAGTTCCGGCACCCCCATCAGCTTGCAGCACAGGGTGCACTCGCCGCACGAGCGGTTCGCCATGATCCGTCCTTTCCCGGTTCACCCCCGCTCAGATCCGGCATGGGGTGCAAAGCCGGCTTATAGCGGATCGAGTTCGGTGTCCCAATAAAGAAAATCCCGCCAACTTTCGTGAAGAAAATTCGGCGGGAAGGCGCGTCCATGTTCCTGAAGCTCGAACACCGTGGGCTGGAAGGGTGGACTGAGCGGGATCATGCCGCAGTCGTGGGGCAGCCGGCTGCCCTTGCGCAGATTGCACGCCGCGCACGACGTGACCACGTTGCCCCAGGTGGTGCGCCCGCCGCGGGCCCGTGGGATCACATGGTCGAAGGTCAGTTCGTGGGTGGGAAACGGCTGGCCGCAGTACTGGCAGGTGAAACGGTCGCGCAGGAACACGTTGAACCGGGTGAAGGCCGGGCGCCGGTTGGCGGGGATGTATTCCTTCAGGGAAATCACGCTGGGCAGGCGCATTTCCCAGCTTGGGGACCGGATCACCCGGTCATAGTAGGAGATGATGTTCACCCGGTCGAGAAACACGGCCTTGACCGCTTCCTGCCAGGACCAGAGCGACAAGGGGAAATAGCTGAGCGGACGAAAATCCGCGTTCAGCACCAGAGTCGGACAGTGATCGGGTGGTGAAGCCAATGGCCACTCCCTTACGTCTGTTGCCGTCCCGACGGCCATAAAGACCCGAGCGCGGGTATTACATAAGCCAAATCGGCCAAAGACTCAACATTGTCCCCGAAACTTCGGCAAAACACCCCGTTGGCGCAGGGCGTTTTGCCTGTTTGTTACACTTTTGCCCCAGGCTTATTGCACAGCCTGTGTCAATCGGTCCCACCGGCCAGAATGCGGGACAGGAATTGTCCGGCCAGCGCCACCCCCTCGGCGTCGATTCCATGGTCGAGACCGGGGCGGTAGTGCGACTCCACCGTGAAGCCGGCGGCGGTCAGCGTCTTGGCCGCCGCCCGCGTCTCGGTGACCGGGACCACCGGATCCTCCTCGCCATGGATCAGCAGGATGGGTGGGCGGCTGACGGTTTCGCCGGCCAGACGCTCGGGCGCCACCAGACGGCCGGAAAAGCCCATGATGCCGGCCACCGGCTCGGCCCGCCGCGGGGCCACGTGCAGCGCCATCATGGTGCCCTGGGAAAAGCCCATCAGCACCAGCCGGTCCGGCGTCAGGCTTAAGGAGCGCAGTTCGGCGTCGATGAAGGCGTTCAGCCGCGGGGCCGCCCGCTCCGCCCCCGCCAGGATCACCGGCGGGGAGCGGTCCTGCAGGCTGTACCACTGCCGGCCATAGGGGGCCATGTCGCAGGGGAACGGCGCATCGGGGGCGACGAAACGCGCGTGCGGCGCCGCCGCGGCCCAATGGGGCGCCAGTTCGATCAGGTCCGATCCGTCCGCCCCCAGGCCGTGCAGCAGCACGACGAGGTGGCGGGCGGGGCCGGGCTTCAGCGGTCCCCAGGCGGGGCCGGTAAGCGGGGGAAGGGGGGACGTGGTGTCGGTCATGTGATAAATGCTGGACCTTCCCGCGTGCCGCTTCAAGAGGGCGATCCCGCTTACACCCCGTTAACCGATCCCACCGATGCTGGCCCCGTCACACACCGGGGATTGCCGTCATGAGCGCCATCATCATCGACCTTGCCGAAAAACGCCGCGAACGGGACGCCAAGCGCCGCGCGGATGCCGCCCGCACGTATGATGAGGAGCTGCGCCGCCGCCTCGCCCTCTATCTCGAAACCGAAGGGCGGGAGGTGGAGCCGATCCAGGGGGCTCCCTATTTCTGAGCCCCGCTCCCTACCCTTCCCGGCGCCGGGTCCGGTATAAGGGTCGCCATGACCCTGATCACCCGTTTCGCCCCCAGCCCCACCGGCCTGCTGCATCTGGGGCACGCCCACTCCGCCCTGTCCGGCTGGACCGCCGCCCGCACCGGGGGCGGGCGTTTCCTGCTGCGGATCGAGGATATCGACCCCCACCGCTGCCGTCCCGGCTTCGACGCCGCCCTGCTGGAGGATCTGGCATGGCTGGGGCTGGATTGGGACGGGCCGGTCCGCCGCCAGTCGCAGCATATGGACGATTACGCCGCAGCCTTGGCCCGGCTGGAGGACAGAGGGGTGATCTACCCCTGTTTCTGTTCGCGCAAGGAGATCGCCGCCGAAATCGCCGCCGCCGGCCATGCCCCCCACGGGCCCGACGGGCCACTCTACCCCGGCCTGTGCCGCCACCTGACCGCGGACCAGCGGCAGGCGCGGATGGCGCGGGCCGCCGACGGCTGGGCGCTGCGGCTGGACGTGGACAAGGCCAAGGCGCTGGCCGGGCCTCTGCGCTGGTTCGACCGCGCCCGCGGGTGGCAGGAGGCCACGCCGGAAATCCTGGGCGACGTGGTGCTGGCCCGCAAGCACACCCCCACCAGCTATCACCTGAGCGTCACCGTGGACGACGCGCTGCAGGGGATCACGCGGGTGACGCGGGGGGAGGATCTCTTCTTCGCCACCCACCTGCACCGGCTGCTTCAGGCGCTGCTGGACCTACCGGTGCCGGAATGGCACCACCACGGGCTGCTGACCAACGAGCAGGGGGAGCGGCTGTCCAAACGCGACGGCGCGCGCAGCCTGCGCAGCCTGCGCGACGCCGGCCTGCCCGCCGCCGCGGTGCGGGCTATGGCCGGATTTCCGCCTTCGTAAGCGCGTCCGGCCAACCGCTCAGGCTGGAGGCGATGTCCAGATAGTCCGGCGTGTCCGGGGTCAGATGCCCGTGACGGATCAGGAAATCCGTCACCACCAGATTGCAGTTGAATTTCCAGTCGCCGGTGCCGTCCACCGACGCCGCCACCCGGTCCAGCGGCCAGCGTTCGAACGCCTCCACCTCGCCGTCGGTGTTGCGGGGGATGAAATCCTCCGGCAGTTCCAGGTCGTACAGGAACATGGTGTCGGGCTTCAGCCCCATCGGCGTTTCCAGGCAATAGCGCACGATGCCCACCGGCACGGCGCGCGCTGCCAGGTCCGGCGCGATGTCCGCCTCCTCCCGCGCTTCCTTCAGCAGGTTTTCCGTCAGGGTCAGGCCGATGGGCTGGCCGCCGGCCACCAGATTGTCCAGCTTGCCGGGAGCGATTTCCCGGTCGCGCGCCCGCCGGCCCACCCACAGCTCGATGCCGCCGCCGGGCATCCGCACGAAACCGTTGACGTGCAGCCCATAGGCGTCGATGCCGAACGGCACCACCGCCGCCCGGTCGAGGCGGGCCAGCGGCTCCGCCCCCCAGCGGGGCAGCACGGGGTAATGTTCCCCGCGCAAGCCACGGATGACGCCGCTTTCCACCAGATAGGCGGCGGCATGGGCCAGGGTGGCCGAGCGTGCCTCGAAATCCCGGATCTCCGGCGCCAGAGTCACGGCCTTGGCCGTCACGACGAAGCCGGGATCCACGCCGGGAAGCCGTTCCGCCAGCTTGTGGCGGATCCACCCCACCCGCACCCCATCGATCAAAAAGGGGCGGAAACCCGACAGGTCATGGGCGTTGCAGCCGCGGATGTGATCGAGAAAAGACATGCTCTCACCGGAAAACGGCAGGGAAACAGGCTTCAAGGTAAAGACCGGCCGGGAAATCGGCAAGCCGGCGGTTCGGGCCGCCCGCGCCAAAATGATCCGCCCGGATTCCGGCCCGCCAGCCATGTTGCAAACGCTGGGTTGCTATCGTAAACAAAACAAGCCCTTCCAACGTCAAGGGCCAGTTTTCGGGAGAGGGGCATGACCACCGCAGCCTTCGGTGACTATTCGGTTCTGGTGATCGAAGACGAGCCCTTCACGCGGATGGTGCTGGCCAAGATGCTGGGCACCTTGGGATTCAAGGCGGTGCATCAGGCCCAGGACGGCACCAGCGGCCTTGACGCCGTGCGCGGCCACACCCCCGACATCATCCTGTGCGACGTGGAAATGGAACCCATGGACGGGCTGGGATTCCTGAAGGCGCTGCGCGGGAGCGGCAACACCCGCGACCTGTCCCTGCCCGTGGTGTTCATGACCAACCGCGCGGACGAGGGCCGGATGGCCGAGGCCCGCGCCCTGGGCGCCGACACCTTCCTGGTCAAGCCGGCCACGCCCGACAACCTGCGCCAGACCCTGGCCGCCCATCTGGGCTGACCCGTCCGCCACATCCCCGCCCTTTTCATGCCCCACTTCCGCACCATTGGTGCCGGAAGGTCACACCCCATCCTGTTCGGTGGGGCGGGCGCTTCCGCTCGAAAGAGGAACACCCCATCCTTGCCGTTCCTGTGTTTATAATGGAACATCCCCCTTTGCCGGCTGGTCCGGCCCAAGGGGGAGCGTGATGGTAGGCATTGGTTAATTGCTGCACTGCAAAATGACCTCAACCCCCATGAATCCCTCGGCTCACCCCCGATGATTCAGGGGCCGAACGGAGGGTCACGGCATGAGGCACGACGATCCGCCTATTCCCACCGAACGGCCGTGGCCGATCATATCCGCACATACCGATGCACATGTTGCCTTGGCACGGCTGGAAAGCCCTAGGCTAGGCATTACATTCCTTATCGGTGGCCCTGAACGGCCGCCGCACCGCCCCGGTTTGCGCCGGGCGGGCACACGCACCTTTCGTCCGGTGACGCACGGGCGGTGGGGCCTGTCCGGACCCTGCCCGGCGCTTGCCGGCCCATCCAGCCGCGCGCCGCCTGCGCCGATGGGCAGCAGCATCACGGCGTATCCTTGGGATTGATCAGACGGAGCGACGCATGTTCCCGGCCGAAGACATCTTTTCCCGTTACGCACAGAGCTATGAGGGGCGTCGTGAACACGAAATGACCCTCATGGAGTACCTTGAAGGCTGCCGCGACGATCCGATGATGTATTCCTCGGCCGCCGAACGGCTTCTGGCCGCCATCGGCGAGCCGAGGCTCGTGGATACGGCCAAGGATGCGCGGATCGGGCGCATCTTCATGAACCGAACCATCAAGATCTACCCGGCCTTCGCCGATTTCTTCGGGATGGAAGAGACGATCGAACGCATCGTCGGCTTCTTCCGCCACGCGGCCCAGGGCCTGGAGGAGCGCAAGCAGATCCTCTATCTGCTGGGCCCGGTGGGCGGCGGCAAATCCTCGCTCGCCGAACGGCTGAAAAGCCTGACCGAAAAGTGCCCCATCTATGTTTTGAAGGCGGGCAAGGAAATCTCCCCCGTTTTCGAAAGCCCGCTCGGCCTGTTCAACCCCGACGAGATGGGCGACATGCTGGAGGAGCGCTACGGCATTCCCCGCCGCCGCCTGACCGGGCTGATGAGCCCGTGGGCCGTCAAGCGGCTCGACGAGTTCAACGGCGACCTCTCCCGCTTCCGGGTGGTGAAGCTGCACCCCAGCAAGCTGCGCCAGATCTGCGTGACCAAGACCGAACCGGGCGACGAGAACAACCAGGACATCTCGTCGCTGGTGGGCAAGGTCGATATCCGCAAACTGGAGATGTTCAGCCAGAACGACCCCGACGCCTATTCCTTCTCCGGCGGCCTGAACCGGGCCACCCAGGGGCTGCTGGAATTCGTCGAAATGTTCAAAGCCCCCATCAAGATGCTGCACCCCCTGCTGACCGCGACGCAGGAGGGCAACTATGTGGGGTCGGAGAACATTGGCGCCATCCCGTTCCAGGGCGTGATCCTGGCCCACTCGAACGAGGCGGAATGGCAGTCGTTCAAGAACAACAAGAACAACGAGGCCTTCATCGACCGCATCTGCGTCATCAAGGTGCCCTATTGCCTGCGGGTGGACGAGGAGCAGCACATCTATGAGAAGCTGATCCAGGGGTCCGACCTGTCGCAGGAGCCGTGCGCCCCGGCGACGCTGGAAATGCTGGCGCGGTTCTCGGTGCTGTCGCGCCTGCGCGACCACCCGAACTCCAGCCTTTATTCCAAGATGCGCGTCTACAACGGCGAAAGCCTGAAGGAGACCGACCCCAAGGCCAAGTCCATGCAGGAATACCGCGATCAGGCGGGCGTGGACGAGGGCATGGACGGCATCTCCACCCGTTTCGCCTTCAAGGTGCTGGCCGCCACCTACAATTATGACTCCAGCGAGATCGCCGCCGATCCCGTGCACCTGATGTACATCCTGGAGCAGTCGATCAAGCGCGAACAATTCCCCGAGGAGACGGAGAAGCGCTATCTGGAGTTCATCAAGGCCGACCTCGGCCCGCGCTACGCCGAATTCATTGGTAACGAGATCCAGAAAGCCTATCTGGAATCCTATCACGACTATGGACAGAACCTGTTCGACCGCTATGTCGATTATGCCGATGCGTGGATCGAGGATCAGGATTTCAAGGATCCCGACACCGGCCAGTTGATGAACCGCGAACTGCTGAACCAGGAACTGACCAAGGTCGAGAAGCCCGCGGGCATCGCCAACCCCAAGGACTTCCGCAACGAGGTGGTGAAATTCGCGCTCCGCGCACGGGCGAACAACGGTGGCCGCAACCCGTCGTGGACGTCCTATGAAAAGATCCGCGAGGTGATCGAAAAGCGGATGTTCTCCCAGGTGGAGGATCTCCTGCCGGTGATCTCCTTCGGGTCCAAGAAGGACGGCGAGACCGAGAAGAAGCACAACGAGTTCGTCACGCGCATGATGTCCCGCGGCTATACGGAACGGCAGGTCCGCCGTCTGGTCGAATGGTACATGCGGGTGAAGCAGGCCGGATAACCCGGCACGGGACGCCTCAAGGGACCACGGAAACGAGGGCTTTCCATTGATGAACATCATCGACCGCCGCCGCAACCCGCAGGGCAAGAGCCTGGCCAACCGCCAGCGGTTCCTGCGCCGTGCCAAGGAACAGGTGGTCAAGGCCGTCCGCGAAGCCTCCTCCAAGCGCGGCATCCAGGACATCGAGAACGGTGACAAGATCACCATCTCGGCCGGCGGCGTGCGGGAGCCCTCGTTCCACCGTGCCCAATCGGGCGGAATCCGGGACTATGTGGTCCCGGGCAACAAGGAGTTCGTGGAAAAGGACACCATCGCCCGCCCGCCCGGCGGCGGGGGCGGCGGCGGCAACGAGGGCAGCCCCGACGGCGAGGGCGAGGACGATTTCCGCTTCGTCCTGTCGCGGGAGGAATTCCTCGACATCTTCCTGGAGGATCTGGAGCTTCCCGATCTGGTCAAGCAGCGGGTGAAGCAATCGGAATCCCATTCGCTGACGCGGGCCGGCTATTCGGTGACGGGATCGCCGTCGAACCTGAACCTCGTCCGCACCATGCGCAACAGCCTGAGCCGGCGGATCGCCCTGCACCGGCCCAAGGTGGACGAGCTGTTCGACCTGGAACGGGAAATCGCCGAACTGGAGGCCAAGGAGGGCGACCCCGCCCTGCTGGAGGAGCTGCGCGAACGCTACGCCCGCCAGAGCAGCCGGTCCAAGCGCATCCCCTTCATCGACCCCATCGACGTGCGCTACAACCGGTTCGAAACGGTGCCCAAGCCCATCGCGCAGGCGGTGATGTTCTGCCTGATGGACGTGTCGGGATCGATGACCGAGCACATGAAGGATCTCGCCAAGCGGTTCTTCATGCTGCTCTACCTGTTCCTCAAGCGCCGTTACCGCTCGGTCGATATCGTCTTCATCCGCCACACCCACGAAGCGAAGGAGGTGGATGAGCAGACCTTCTTCTATTCCACCGAAACCGGCGGCACCGTGGTGTCCACGGCCCTGGAAGAGATGCAGCGCATCGTGCGCGAGCGCTACCCCGACCAGGAATGGAACATCTACGCGGCACAGGCATCGGACGGCGACAACATGTCGTCGGACAACGCCAAGTCGGCCACCCTGCTGCGCGACGTCATCCTGCCCATGTGCCAGTACTTCGCCTATATCGAGGTGGCGGCGGAACACAACATGGGCCTGTCGGCGCTGGGCCGGGAAACCGAACTGTGGCGCACCTATAAGATCGTGCAGGCCCCCACCCTCCCCCTTGCCATGCGGCGCGTGCGGTCGCGGCGGGAGATCTACCCCGTCTTCCGCGACCTGTTCGCCAAGGACAAGGTTGGCGCCTGACCCGTTGCCGTTATCAAGGAGACAGCATGACCACGGTCCTTTCGAAGCCGGCGGGCCTCCTCTACGACGGGGCCGATTGGGATTACGACAAGATCAAGCGGGTCTATGACGCGGTGGAGGACATCGCCGTCAACGACATGGGCCTGAACGTCTATCCCAACCAGATCGAGGTCATCACGGCCGAGCAGATGCTCGACGCCTATTCGTCCATCGGCATGCCGCTGATGTACCGCCACTGGTCGTTCGGCAAGCATTTCGCCCGCGACGAGATGCTGTACCGAAAGGGATACCGCGGGCTTGCGTACGAGATCGTCATCAATTCCAGCCCCTGCATCAGCTACATCATGGAAGAAAATACCATGACGATGCAGACGCTGGTGATCGCGCACGCGGCATTCGGCCACAACCACTTCTTCAAGAACAACCAGCTTTTCCAGCAATGGACCGACGCCAAAGGTATTCTGGACTATCTGGAATTCGCCAAATCCTACATCGGCCAGTGCGAGGAGCGCTACGGCCTTGCCGCCGTCGAGCGGGTGCTGGACGCCGCCCACGCGCTGATGACCCAGGGCGTGCACAAATACCCCAAGAAGCGCCCCCTTGACCTGCGCGAGGAGCGCCGGCGCGAGCAGAACCGCCAGCAGTACGAGGAAGAGACCTTCAACGACCTGTGGCGCACGGTGCCCAAGCCGGCCGCCGGCGGCCGCCCGCCGTCGCGCACGCTGAGCGAGCGCAAGAAGCTTCTCGGCCTGCCGGAAGAGAACATCCTCTATTTCCTGGAGAAAAAGGCGCCGCGGTTGGAGCATTGGCAGCGGGAAATCCTGCGCATCGTCCGACACATCGCCCAGTATTTCTACCCCCAGAAGCAGACCAAGCTGATGAACGAGGGGTGTGCCACCTACACCCACTACACCATCATGAACCGTCTGCACCAAAAGGGGCTTATCAGCGACGGGGCGATGCTGGAATTCCTGCATTCCCACACCAGCGTGGTCTTCCAGCCCGATTTCGACGACCAGCGCTTTTCGGGCATCAACCCCTATGCGCTGGGCTTCGCCATGATGCAGGACATCCAGCGCATCGCCGAGAACCCCACCGACGAGGACCGGGAATGGTTCCCCGATCTGGCCGGGCGCGGCGACGGCATCGGCGCGCTGCGCGACGCCTGGGCCAATTTCCGCGACGAGAGCTTCGTGTTGCAGTACCTCAGCCCGCACCTGATGCGGACCATGAAGCTGTTTGCCGTGCGCGACGACGCCGAAGACCCCAACCTGATCGTCGAGCACATCCACAACGAACGCGGCTACCGCAACCTGCGCCGGATGCTGGCGCGCCAGTACGATCTGGCCTATCTGGAACCCGACATCCAGATCGTGGACGTGGACCTGGCCGGCGACCGCAAGCTGATCCTGCACCACCGGGTGACCAACGGCGTGCTGCTGGACGAGAACGACGCCAAGGCGGTGCTGCGCCACATTGCCAACCTGTGGGGCTACGAGGTCCAGCTTGTGGAGGTGTCGGCGGTGTCGGAAGCGATCCTGAAGGAACACGCCGTCACCGCCCCCAGCGCGCTCTTCGCGTGACGGAAGGCGGGAGAGGGCCATGGGCACAGCCCCCCTCCCCGCCAATCCTGTTATCCGGCGTGCCTGGCGCGGAATTTTTCGATGTTGGCGAACAGATCCTGGGCGGATCTGGCGCCCTTCAGCACCTCCACCATCGCCTCGATCATTTCCAGTTCGGTGAGCTTCCGCCCGGCCAGATGCAGCAGCAGGTTCGGCAGCATCTTGAACTGCATCGGCGTGGGCGGGGTGTCCGCCGGGGACGGCGGGTTCGCCAGCCACGCCGCTGCCGCGGGGGCCAGCGCCAGGACCGGGTGGTCGGTGCGCGGTGTCTGACGGGTCAGCACGCTTTCAAAGGTGGGGGCGTTGGCGACCCGCTGGCCCATGCCAACGTCCTTGGGGTCGATGCCCTTCCATTTGAGCAGGGTGGCGATCAACGAGGTATGGTCGAACGGCACGTCGGTGGGCGAGCGGAACACCACCCCCTCGTCGATCCACGGGGACACCATGATGGTCGGCACCCGGATGCCGAAACGGTTGAACTTGAACTCGTGCTCAAGGCGGGCGGGCGGCTCGCCGTCACCCCACGGCGGAACCGCCCCCCACGGCGGGGCCACGTGGTCATAGGTGCCGCCGTGCTCGTCGAAGCTGATGATCAGCAGAGTCTTGGACCACAGCTCGGGATTGGCCGTCAGCTTGTCATACAGCTTCAGCAGGAATTCCTCGCCGGGCACCAGATCGGACGGCGGGTGATAGCTGTTGCCGTTGTTGGTCAGATGTGCGCCGAACCACGCCGGCTCCAGGTACGAGAAGGACGGCAGCGTCCCCGCCTCCACCGCCGCGAAGAAATGGTCGATGTGCTTCAGATGATTGGCGGAATCGGGAATGCTGAACGCCTGCTGCGTCAGGCACCAGTGCCATTCCTCCTTATCCTGGAAATAGATCATCCAGTCGTCGGGGGATGCATAGCCGTGGGCGGACAGCACATCCCAGATGCTGAGCGCATCATAGGCACCCGGCACCAGCCCCAGCAGCTTGCCGTGATTGTCCACCAGCCCGCAGGAGGTGCCGCACACCGAAAAGGCCCGGTTAGCCATGGTCTGGGTCGGTACCGAACTGAACCACAGGTCCGACACGGCGAAATGCCGGGCCAGTTCGTTCATCACCGGCACTTCCTCCGGGGCGTAGGTGTTGAGGATGGGCAACGCCTCCTCCTTCGTCAGCTTCTGGCAGACGAAGGGGAAATCCTTGCCCAGCAGCTTGGCGATGGTGGAAAAAACGGTGTCGCCCTGATCGCACAGAACCCCGGCGAACCCCTTGAACGCCCCGTTGTAGTTGCTCAGGAAGCCGCTCATGGTGGCCTGCGTGCCGTCGGGCGGTGCTTCCGTGTAGAACTTCCCGAAAATCTGCTCGTTGACGTCGAGAAAAGGTTCGTTGGGATCGGGGTTTGGGATGTCCATATGCCCGCCGGTTCCCCGGCTGACATAATGTTTCACCGGATCATGGGCAAAACAATTATAGTATGTATTCTCCTTCAAACCGTGAAAGGGGTCATCTTGCTGTTTTGGATTGGCAATGATTCGTGATGGTTTTTTGTTGTCGTCGTACAACCAACCCAAAAGATTGTCAAAAGAGCGATTTTCAAGCATGTAATAAACGACATGCTCGATTTGAGGCATAATTTTATTCATGAAAATCCCCTCCGCGCGCACCATCCGATGATTCGGAAAGCAACGCACGAAGGTAAAAAAGGCAATTTTACCCTGTCATCGGAAGAAATATTATAAAATATGATGCCGGGAACACTATGCACAAAAGTATTCAAAGAACCGCCCGGCGGCGGGCGGACGTTCCGCCGCCCGCCCCGCCCCCGGACCGGATCACCCGCCTTCCCTGATGCGCGGCGGCGGCGGGACCGCCATCGGCTCCGGCAACGTCTGCGGCGGCAGCGGCGGTGGCAGGGTCTGCGCCTTTTCCTCCAGCGCGTCGGCGGCCAGACGGTTGCGGGCGCGGTGATCCTCCAGCGCCTTCATCTGGGCGTCGCGCTGGGCTTGGGTGGTGAGGTTCGTGGGCCGCGGCGGGACGGTCGCCAGATTGGGATAGGCGGTTTCCTTCCCCGTCATGGCCTGGATGGGCGAAGGAGGATCGGTGCGCCGCTCGCCAAAGACATAGTTTGCCAAACCAACATCCTGGATCTGGGGGCTGCACCCGCCCAAAGCAGCCGCACCGGCGGTCATAGCCAGAATCGCCAGACGGCGGCCTCGCCCTGGCATACCTATGACGGTCATTCCCACATCTCCATTTTGCCGCAGGGGGCGGCGTCTTATGACTTTTCGGTGCGGCATTCCATCAAACCTTCATACGAAAGCGCTATGAATTGTCGCAGCGCACACCTTTCCCGGTGTTTGGTGCAGGAAGCCGTTTCCAAAACCATACGGCTTTGTATAAACCTGAGTACGTCCCACCTGAAGTCCAAACTGGAATCAAAGGACCTAAACATGGCCGAACAACAGGCCCCTGACGTCAAGCTCCCCGACCCTGTGGAGCTGTCGCGTGCGATGACCCGCATTGCCGAGCAGAGCCAGAAGCTGGTCACTGATTTCCTGGCACGCCAGGCGGCTGACGGCAAGACCACCGCCGCCAACCCCGACCCCATGGGCATCGGGCACGCCTTCCTGGAGATGACGGCCCGCATGATGGCCGATCCGGCGAAGCTGATGAAGGCGCAGATGACCCTGTGGCAGGATTACCTGACCCTGTGGCAGCGCACCACCCAGCGTCTGCTGGGCCAGGAAGCGGCCCCGGTGATCAGCCCGGCCAAGGACGACCGCCGCTTCAAGGATTCGGCGTGGGACGAGAACACCCTGTTCGACTTCATCAAGCAGTCGTACCTGCTGTCGGCCCGGTGGATGCAGTCCACCGTGAGCGAGGTCGAGGGGCTGCCGGACCAGACCGCGAAGAAGGTGGATTTCTACACCCGCCAGTTCGTGGACGCCATGGCGCCCTCCAACTTCGTGATGACCAACCCGGAGGTGCTGCGCACCACCATCGAGACCGGCGGTGAAAACCTGGTCAAGGGGCTGGAGCATCTGCTGAAGGACCTGGAGCGCGGCAAGGGCGAGCTGCGCATCTCCATGACCGACTACGACGCCTTCCAGGTGGGCAAGAACATTGCCGTGACGCCGGGCAAGGTGGTGTTCCAGAACGACCTGATCCAGCTTCTTCAGTACACGCCGACCACGCCCGACGTGGCCAAGCGCCCGCTGATGATCGTGCCGCCGTGGATCAACAAGTTCTACATCCTCGATCTGCGCGAAAAGAACAGCTACATCAAGTGGGCGGTGGACCAGGGCCACACCGTCTTCGTGCTGTCGTGGGTCAACCCCGACGAGCGGCTGGCGAAGAAGAGCTTCGAGGATTACATGATCGAGGGGCCGCTGGCCGCCCTGGATCAGATCAAGATTGCCACCGGCGAGGACAGCGTGAACGCCGTGGGCTATTGCCTGGGCGGCACCCTGCTGGCCGCCACGCTGGCGTACATGGCGGCGAAGGGTGACGAGCGCATCGCGTCGGCCACCTTCTTCACCACCATGCTGGACTTCGCCGAGGCGGGCGAGCTGTCGGTCTTCATCGACGAGGAACAGCTCAACTACATCGAAGGCAAGATGAGCGAGCGCGGCTATCTCGACGGTTCCGAGATGGCGACGACGTTCAACATGCTGCGCGCCAACGACCTGATCTGGTCGTTCGTGGTGAACAACTACCTGCTGGGCAAGGATCCGTTCCCGTTCGACCTGCTGTACTGGAACAGCGATTCGACGCGGATGCCGGCGGCGATGCACAGCTTCTACCTGCGCAACATGTACCAGAAGAACCTGTTGCAGCAGCCGGGCGGCGTGACGCTGGCCGGTGTTCCCATCGACCTGCGCAACGTGAAGACCCCGGCGTACTTCCTGTCGGCCCGCGAAGACCACATCGCCCCGTGGAAGTCCACCTATGCCGGCACGCAGCTCTTCTCCGGCCCGGTGAAGTTCGTGCTGGCGGCCTCCGGCCACATCGCCGGCGTGATCAACCCGCCGTCGGCGGGCAAGTACTGCTACTGGACCAACGAGGCGCTGCCGAAGGACCCGGAAGCCTGGCTGAAGGACACGGCCCAGGCACCGGGTTCGTGGTGGACCGACTGGCAGGCGTGGGTGTCGCAGTATTCCGAAGGCACCGTCCCGGCCCGCGACCCGTCCAACGGCGGCCTCCCGGCCCTGGACGAGGCCCCCGGCTCGTACGTCAAGGCCCGTCTGGTCTGACCCCGTGTGCGTCCCCTCTCCGGTGGAGGGGGGACGGGACGGCTTGGTTTACCCGCAACGCAGCGCACCTGGGAAGGTGCGCCGCGTTCGGTGTTTTTGGGGAGACGGGAGGAGTTGGCATCGGTCAACACCTCCGCGCGCAAGGCCGGATGGTGTCCGCCCAGCCGGGGCAACGCCCGTTCAGGCCGGCGGGCCGGAGCACAATTCCGCGACGATGCGCAGAAACAAGCTGATGTCGAGTGGCTTGGCGAGGTAGTGCAGGAAGCCCGCCTCCACCCCCCGCCGGATGACGCTGGGGTTGACGTTGGCAGACAGGGCGATGACCGGGATGCGGCTGGTTCTGGGGTCGGCCTTGAGCAGGCCCAATGCCTCGATGCCGTTCATGCCGGGCAGGTTGACGTCGAGCACGATGACGTCGGGCTGGGTCATCGCCGCCACCTCGATGCCGATCTCTGCGGTGGGCGCCGAGGCCAGGGTGAAGCCGGGTAACTCGGCGACCAACTCGCGCATGAGCTGGAGGTTAGCCGGATTGTCCTCCACATAGAGCAGCCTGCGGGGGACGCCGGCAGCAGCGATGCGCATTGCATCGCGCGCCTTATCCTCGACCGTATCCGGCGGGGCGGCCAAGGGATCCTGGCTGGCCGGCACCTCCACCCAGAAGGTGGTGCCACGCCCCACCTCGGTCTCGAAACCGATGCGGCCGTCCATGGCTTCCACCATGCGCTTGGTGATGGTCAGGCCAACGCCGGTGCCCTCGATTTCGGTGGTTTCGGCGCCCAGCCGGTTGAACGGCTGGAAAAGCAGGGGGTGTTTCTCAGGCGGAATACCCGGGCCGTCATCACGGACCACGAAGCGCACCGAGCCCCCGCTGCCCGCTTCCGCGGCCAAGTGAACGGTGCCGCCGGCGCGATTGTACTTCACCGCGTTGGAGGTCAGATTGAGCAGCACTTGCTTCAAGCGCATGTAGTCCGCACGCACCCGTTCGGCCAGGTTGTCGGCCACGTTCCAGTCTTGGACCGCCATGTTGCAGCGCGTGGGGAAGGCGCGGGTCAGTTCCAGCACCTCGGTCATCAGCGCCTTGGTTTCAATGGGTTCGACCGACAGAGACAGCACGCCGCTCTCGATGCGGGCCAGATCGAGCACCTCGTTGATCAGGCTGAGCAGGTGATTGCCGCCCTTCATGATCTGCTGAACGCGGAAGCGCTGTTTGTCGTCGAGCGGCGCCGACAAGGGGCTGTCCAGGATCTGGGCAAAACCCAGGATGGCGTTCAGGGGCGTGCGCAGTTCGTGGCTCATGGACGACAGGAAATCGGACTTGGCCCGATTGGCGCTTTCAGCGGTCTCCTTGGCGACGCGCAACTCGTCTTGATGGCGCTCCAGCGTGGCCAAGGCGTCGCGCAACGACCGGGTACGCTCGAACACCCGCTCCTCCAGCTCGTCGTGGGCGCGCTGAAGCTCCTCCTCGGCACGCTTGCGCTCGGCCACCTCGGCTGCCAGGGCGGTGTTGGTGCGGGCCAGTTCCTCGCCCTGCAAGCGCAACTCCTCGTTGGCGATGCTCATGCTGGCGATCATGTTGGTGACGAGGGTGAAGAAGCCCATCATCAGCCGCACCCGGTCCTCCGAAAAAACCGGAACCCGCTTCAGGGCGGCAAGGTAACCCTCTTCAGGGAAGCCGAATTGGCGGGCCTGGGCCCGGAAAGCCTCGTCGTCGGGCGGGTCGAAGAAGAACTGTCCGGTGAAGAAGTTGCCGATATGCTGACCCTTGACGACGATCGGCATGGCAACGTCAACCAAACCGTTACGGCATTTATAGACATTGTAGGGCTGACCCTGATCGAGGCTGGCCGCCAGCACGGTGTCGCTTTCATGGCACCGGGACGCGGTGCCCGGATGGACACGGTGGAACCGTGTGCAGATATCCTGCCAACCGGTGGCGACGAGGATGTTTCCCTCAAGATCAAGGATAGCGGTCACGGCACCAGTCAGGGCGGTGAATTCCTCGCAAATCCTTTGCAGGTGGGCGACCGGTAGGAGTTCCGACAATTTCACGGCATCCGCTCCAACTTAGAGGGCGGGCAAAGGATCCCTGTACTCGCACTGTAGCAAGATAACATTCCGGGATGATACGTCCCAGATAATCAGGCCGATCGGGCGAAGCCCATTCTGTTTCATGGCTGATCGGAAGTGCTCGGGGAGGGGAACCGGCCGGCGGCACCATAACGCCCTCTCCGCCACTCCCGGAGTAGTGACGGGGGAAGCGCATACACCCAACCCCTACGCGTTTTCCACCGCCGGCAGCAACCGTGCCAGCAGGGATTTCGCGCGGTCGTGGGCGGCGTTGGCGTGGTGGTCCAGGGTGGGGAGGCCGCAGCGGGCGGCTTCGGTGTCCCAGCGTTTCTTTATGGCGGATACCGCGTCCTGAACCGCGGGGAAGGCCGCCTGCAGCGCCGGCTGGTCGGGCACCGGGATCAGGCGCAGGAGGCGGTAGAACTCGTTGGTGGTGGAAATCTGGATGGGGAAGGTCTGGCCGTCGGGAAGCTGCACCATCCCCAGCGTCACGGCGCGGGGCCGATGCGGCGGGTCAGGGCCGTGCGCAGGCGGTTGGCGTCGCGGCGCAGGGCGGCGGCGTCATAGGCGGCCTGTGTCCAGGCGCGGCGCAGGGCGGCGTCGGGGGATAACCCCTCCCCCACCGCGGCAACCGGGGCCGCCGTGGCGGCCCCTAAGAAAGAACGGCGGGATACGGTTACGGTTGTGTTATCGTCGGCGTCAGCCATAGTCCGGTTTTCCTTAAGCGGTAGCGGATTGTGGTCAGGCCGGACGGGAGGGTTGCCGCCCACCCGTTCGGCCGCTTGGCACCCCGCGGGTCCAAGAAGGCGGGGATGGCGAATCGTACATTCGTATGACGAATCCCGCAATCCGTTTCTGTGGCGGATGCCACCGGCGTCACAACCACCGGCCCGCCCCTCCCCCAAAGAAAAGCCCCGGAGAGCGTGGCTCTCCGGGGCTTTTTCGCGGAAAAATGATGGTTACGAGGTCGGGCCGGCCACGCGCGGGATGATCTGGCCGCGGCGGTTGGACGGTTCGCGCACGTTCGGGCCGGTCTGCACCAGCAACTGGCTCTCGCCGCGGCCCTCGGTGGTGATCGAGCCGGCGGGCACGCCCTTGGCGACCAGCGCGTTGCGGATGGCTTCCGCACGGCGCACCGACAGACCCTGGTTGTACTGCGGCGAACCCGAGGTGTCGGTGTGGCCGACCACCTGGATGCGGGCGGACTGGTTGCGGTTCAGCGCCGTCATGATGTCGGCCAGAACCTTGTCAGCCGCCGGGGTGATGTTCGACTTGTCCCAGTCGAAGAAGACCAGATATTCGGGCTGCAGCGTCGACATGGCCGCCGGAGTGGACACTGCCGTCGGCGGGCACGGGTAGCTGCCCTGGTGAATGGCATAGCCGCCGCTGGCCGTCCGCACCGGCGTGTTGCCCCACCCGATGACCGGGTTGCACCACACGGTGTCTTCCGCCGCCTGAGCCGGCATCGCCAACGCCAGACCGCCGGCCACCAGAGCCGCTGCCGCCAGCCCATTCAGAATACGGGTCTTCATGTCGGTCTCCTTGAAAAATCCTGTCCCATCCCTCTGAACGCTGCCCGTGAAAGCCTCCTTCGGTGTTGGGCTTCCAGGCAAGGCAACGCCCCAGCTTGTGTTCAGAGGAACAGATAGGATCGGAAAATGTTCCCGACCATAGACCGTAAGCTGTACCGCGCATCCTCCAATAATCATGAGTCAGGACCAAGGTCATAGGAATGGCCCTGTCCTTTGACGTTTACTTTTATCCCCCGCGATATTCGGCGGCCAGGTCGGCGTATTGAGCCGCGGATACAGGGAAATAGGCCAAGTCCTGCTCGGTCAGTTCACGGATCGGACGGGCGGGAGACCCGGCCCACAACTGCCCACTCTTCACCCGCTTGCCCGGCGTGACCAGCGCGCCGGCGGCGACCATGGCCCCGCTCTCCACATAGGCCCCGTCCATGACGCAGGCCTTCATGCCGATGAAGCAATTGTCTTCCAGCGTGCAGGCGTGCAGCAGCGCCATGTGGCCCACGGTGATGCCGTCGCCGATGTAGGTGCCCTGCCCCTTGGCCGCCACGTGGATGATGGTGCCGTCCTGGATGTTGGTGCGGGCACCGATGCGGATTTCATTCACATCGCCCCGCACGACGCAGCCATACCAGATGCCGGTGTCCGCCCCGATGTGGACGTCGCCGATCACGGTGGCGGTCTGGGCGATGAAGGTGGTGGGGGCGATGGTGGGCACAACGCCCTTGTGGGGAAGAATGAGGCCGCTCATGAGGTGTCTCCGGTCTGACGCCCCTTCCCCACCGGGGAAAGGGGGGAGTATGGGTGATTTGGAGAGCCTTGCGGCTCGGTTTTCGGGCTTTCGCGCGAAAACCGGCCCTCACCCCGGCCCTCTCCCCGGCGGGGAGAGGGGGATAGCAGGGGGACGGCTTTAAGGGAACAGCGCCACCTGATCCAGGCCGGTGGTTTCGCCCAGGCCCAGCATGACGTTCATGTTCTGGATGGCCTGGCCCGAGGCACCCTTCACCAGATTGTCGATCACCGACACGATGATGGCGCCGCGCGGAACACGGTCGGCCACCACGCCGATGCGGCAATGGTTGGAGCCGGCCACGTGGCGGGTCGCCGGCATCACCCCCGCCGGGGTCACGGTGACGAAGGGTTCGTCGGCGTAACGCTCGGCCAACGTGGCGCGCAGGTCGTCGGCGGTCACATCCTCGGCCATCTTCACATAGATGGTGGCGAGCATGCCGCGGTTCATGGGCACCAGATGGGGGGTGAACGACACGGTGACCGGGCGGCCCGCCGCCAGCCGCAGTTCCTGTTCGATTTCCGGCATGTGGCGGTGATAGCCGACGCCATAGGCGTTGAAGCCCTCCGACACCTCGGTGAACAGGTTGGCCTGCTTGGCGTCGCGCCCGGCGCCCGACACGCCCGACTTGGCGTCGATGACGATCCCGCCCGGCTCGATCAGCCCGTCCAGCAGCAGCGGCAGCAGCGGCAGCAGCGAACAGGTGGGGTAGCAGCCCGGATTCGCCACCACCCGCGCCTTGCGCACGCCCTGGCGGTTCAACTCGGTCAGGCCGTAGGCGACCTCCTTCTGCAGCTCCACCGCCCGGTGCTCGTGGCCGTACCATTCGGCGTAAGCCGCAGGGTCGGACAGGCGGAAGTCGGCGGACAGGTCCACCACCTTGATGGAATGGGGGATGCCGGCGACGATTTCCTGGGTGGTGCCGTGCGGCAGGGCGCAGAACACCACGTCCAGCTTGTCCCAGTTGACCTCTTCGATCTTCACCAGACCGGGCAGGTCATAACCGCCCAGATGGGGGAACACCTCGGCCATCGGCTTGCCGGCCTGTCGCTCGGCGGTCAGCACGCACAGCTCCGCCGCAGGATGACGCAGCAGGAGGCGGATGAGTTCGGCGCCGGTGTAGCCGCTGGCGCCCAGAATGCCGATCCGAACAGGGGTGACGGAGGGAGTGCCCATGTATCTGTCCTCTGAATGAGCGAGGCCGGAGGGAGGGAGAAGGTTGTGAACACGAGAAAGGGGGCGTCCCGCGTGGGACGCCCCCTTCCTTGTATAGCAGAAAGTCCGGGACCGCGCGCGGTTTAGCGCTTCGAGAACTGGAAGCTGCGGCGGGCCTTGGCGCGGCCGTACTTCTTACGTTCAACGACGCGGGCATCGCGGGTCAGGAAGCCGGCGGCCTTCAGCGTGCCGCGCAGAGCCGGCTCGAAGTAGGTCAGCGCCTTGGAGATGCCGTGACGGACGGCACCGGCCTGGCCCGACAGACCGCCGCCGGTGACGGTGCAGTACACGTCGAACTGGCCTTCCCGATCGGTGATCTGGAACGGCTGGTTCAGGATCATGCGCAGCACGGGACGGGCGAAATACACCGTCACGTCGCGGCCATTGACCTCGACCTTGCCCGAACCGCGCTTGATCCACACGCGGGCCACGGCGTCCTTGCGCTTGCCGGTGGCGTACGAACGGCCGTACTGGTCGATCTTGGGTTCAGCGGATTCCACGGTTTCCGCGGCCGCACCGGCGCCCGGAAGATCCTTCAGGCTGCTGAGGGTGGTGGTGACCTGAGCCATGGGATTACGCGCTCCGCTTATTCTTCGGGTTCGCCGCGGCGATGTCCAAAACTTCGGGCTGCTGCGCATCGTGAGGGTGCACGGCGCCCGCGTAAACCTTCAGGTGCGTCATCTGGCGGCGGCCCAGCGGACCGCGCGGAACCATGCGCTCCACGGCCTTGGTGATCACACGTTCCGGGTACTTGCCGTCCAGGATCTGGCCCTTCGAACGGCCCTTGATGCCGCCCGGATAGCCGGTGTGCCAGTAGAAGATGTCATCGCGGCGCTTGTTGCCGGTCAGCTTCACCTTCTCGGCATTGATGACGATGATGTGATCACCGCAATCCATGTGAGGGGTGAAGGTGGGCTTGTGCTTGCCGCGCAGCATGTTCGCCAGAATGCTGGCGAGCCGGCCGAGAATGACGCCGTCGGCATCGACGACGTACCACTTCTTCTCGATATCGGACGGCTTCAGATTGAAGGTCTTCATCGCCTTGACTCAATTATCAAAAGGGTTTCGGCGCGCCGCCCGGATCGGGGCACCGAAGCGGGGCTGGTTCTACGGATTGGACGGCGCCCTGTCAATGGAAAAATTTCAGCGTGATATCAAGGTCTTGCTGGAGTGGTATTATTTTACCGCAATCAGAAAGCCACTGATATCACAAGATTTTTCAGCCTTCTTCGGAATCGCGGTATCCAGAAACCGCGAGCGAGACCGGGTCGTGGGGCGGAATCGAATAGGTGCCGGTGGCGTGCGCCACGGGTTCGGCGGAATCGTCGGAAAAGACCAGAACCTCGCCATAGGCCAGCCGCTTGCCGCATTTCAGGATGCGCGCCTCGGCGGTGATTCCGGCGGGGGCTGGGCGGCGCAGGAAGTTGATGGTCATGCTGGTGGTGACGGCCAGTTCCACCCGCCCGATCAGGCTGAGCACCGCGCCGTACAGCGCCACGTCGGCCAGCCCGAACATGGCCGGTCCGGTGACGGTGCCGCCGGGGCGGACGAAATCGTCCTTGTACGGCATGCGCATCCGCACGCGGCCCGCCACCAGCTCCTCCACCGTGACGCCGAAACCGCCCACCAGCGGCACGCCCTCACGGATCAACGCTTCCAGGTCGGGGATGGAAATGGCGGATTGGCCGGACATGGTTCCTCGTCATGACGTTTTGGGAATGGCCCATCATCATGCGGGGGCGGGGCCGCCGTGCGCAACACAACGAAAGGCAGGGAAGGTCAGGGTCACGGTGGTCCCCTGCCCCACGGCGCTGCTCAGGGCGATGGTGCCTTCGTGGGCTTCCATCAGCGCCCTGGTGATGGTCAGCCCCAGCCCGACCCCGCCGGCGGCCCGCACGTCGGGGGAGCCCGCCTGGCTGAAGGGTTCCCACACCCGGTCCAGATCCTCCGCCGGGATGCCGGCGCCGGTGTCGGCCACGGTGATGGTCAGCCCCCGGCCGGGATCGAAGGCGGCATGGACACGCACGGTCCCGCCGGCCGGGGTGAACTTGATGCTGTTGTAGCCGACGTTGACCAGCATCTGCATGACCCGCCGGATGTCGCAGCGCAGCCGCGGCAGACCGGGCACGGTTTCGATGCCCAGCACCACCCCGGCGTCGGCGGCGCGGTTGGACAGGATGTGGCCGGTACGGGCCAGCAGCTCGGCCACGTCCACCATCTCGTCGGTCAGGGTCAGGACACCCAGCTCGATGCGCGACACCTCCAGGATATCGTCGATCAGCCCCAGCAGGTGCCGGCCCGAGGAGTGGATGGCGCCGACATAGCCGCGGTAGCGGTCGTTGCCCACGGGGCCGAACATTTCGGCCTCCATCACCTCCGAATAGCCCAGGATGGCGTTCAGCGGCGTGCGCAGTTCGTGGCTGACCACGGCCAGGAAATGGGTCTTGGAGCGGTTGGCCGCCTCCGCCTCCCGCTTGGCGGCGACCAGGGCGGCCTCGGTGGCCTTCAGGTCGGTGATGTCGTGCCCCTCCGGCACGATCAGCACCACGGCGCCGTTGTCGTCGAAAATAGGGCGCAGGGAGAAATCCACACTCATCCGCCGCCCGTCAGGGCCGGGATGGGTGGTTTCGAACCGCACCATCTGCCCCGCTGCCGCCCGTGCGATTCCGGCCTTCAGCCGCATCTGGGCGGCGGGATCGTGGGTCCACCACGGAGTCTCCCAGAACGGGCGGCCGCACACCTCCTCGGGATTTTTGCCGATGTGGCGCAACGAGGTGACGTTGGCCTCCAGCAGAACGCCGTCGGTGTCGAGCAGGCCGATGAAGCTCGCCACATGGTCGAAGATGGCGCGGAACCGGCGCTTGCGTTCCGACAGCGCCTGGCTGGCGGTGCGCTGTTCGGTGATGTCCAACATCACCGCCTCCATGCGGCCTTCGCCGGCCCACCAGGCGCTGACCGACACCCAGCGTTCCCGCCCGTCATGGGGGAGGAGACGAACCGCCGTCTGCCACAGCCCGCCCGCGGGCGGGCACGCCTCGGCCCAGGCCACGAAGGCGGCGCGGCTCTCGGGATGGATCAGGCCGCGCACCCCCACCCGTCCCTCGCGCAGGGCGGTGCGGTTCAGGTGCAGGCACCGGCCCGCGTTCTCGGTCACGTAATCCACCGGCCAATCGCCCGTCATCCGCCACGCCAGCCCCACCACCGGGCTGCGGTTGACCATGCCGGCCAGCCGGACGCGCTCGTCCTCGGCCCGGCGGCGGGCGGTGGTGTCACGGCCGACGGTCTGCACCGCGGTCAGCACCCCGTCGCGCCCGAACAGCGCCAGCCGCCGCCACGTCACCCAGCGGGTGGTGCCGTCGGGTTGCGGCCACGCCTCCTCGCTGGATTGGGACGGGTCGGCGGGGGTGGCGCTGCGGACGAACGCCTGCGTTCCCCGCACGCTGTCGGGGGGCAGGTAATCGGTCACCGGCTCGCCGATCAGGTCGCGGGGCACCACCCCCCACAGGCCCGCGAATTCGCGGTTGGCCAGCGTCACCGACAGGTCGGGCAGGAAGCGCACGATCAGCTCCGACTGGTCGTCGATGGCGGTGCGGAACTTGTCGCGGCTGGAAAACACCTTGCAGATGAAACAGCGGTCGTCGGTGACGTCGGCCAGCGTCACCACCCGGTTGCCGTCGGGCAGCGGCGCCACGGTATAGGTCACGTCGCGCTGTTCGCCGTCGGGGCGCAGCAGAAACGCCGCCCCCTTCCCCGCCTGCGGCAGATCCGGCAGCGGGGCGTCCCCGGCGGCACCGTCGAAGGGCATGAGAATGTCGAGAGGCCGCCCGGCCATTGCCCCCTCGTCCCGCCCGGTCAGGGCGGCAAAGGCGGCGTTGGCCGCGACGACCCCGCCGCCGGGGCCGACGATGCACAGGGCCACGGGGCTTTCGGCAAAGACCGACGCCCATTCCACCGGCGGATTTTGTGCGCCCATCCCACCCTTGCCGCCCGTTTCAGGCCCCACGATCCGCCTCTTGTCGATCCTCAACGCCCCCGGTGACCGGGACAGCGAAATGATGACCGAACGGCCCAGCCGGCGCCACAATCCATTGCACCCGAAGGGTTTTGTGACCCGATGAGAATCATCAATTTTCTGCGTGTTGTATCATTCATACCACAAAGGGGATGTGTGCATGGGGCCGTCGGCGGAACGGACGGGTTCCCGCCGCAGGGCCGGCGCGGTACAGTCGGCAGCAAGAACCACACCGAACACCAGGGCCGGACCAGCGGCCCGCATGGGGGAGAGGACGCATTCCATGACCGCAACGGATCAGGCGGCGGCGCCGCTGCTGCTGCTGCGCGAGGACCGGGACGGCATCGCCACGCTGACCATGAACCGGCCCCAGGCCCGCAACGCCCTGTCCATGGGACTGATGACGGCGCTGCTGGACGCGCTGGACGCCATCCGCACCGACGCCTCGGTGCGCGCGGTGGTTCTGGCCGGCGCCGGCCCGGCCTTCTGCGCCGGCCACGACCTGAAGGAGATGCGCGCCAGCCCGGCCCAAGAGGCGTACGAGGCGGTGTTCACCACCTGCTCGCGTCTGATGATGGCCATCACCACCCTGCCCCAGCCGGTCATCGCGCGGGTTCATGGCATCGCCACCGCCGCCGGGTGCCAGCTGGTCGCCACCTGCGATCTGGCCTATGGCGCGGCGGACGCGCGGTTCGCCACGCCGGGGGTGAACATCGGCCTGTTCTGCTCCACCCCCATGGTGGCGCTGAGCCGGGCCGTGGGGCGCAAGGCCGCCATGGAGATGCTGCTGCTGGGCGAGATGATCCCGGCGGACGAGGCGGTGCGCATCGGCCTGCTCAACCGCGCGGTGGCCCCGGCGGAGCTTGACGCCGCGGTGGCCGCCGCCGCCGGGCGCATCGCCGCCAAATCCCCCCTGACGCTGGCCATCGGCAAGGAAGCCTTCTACCGCCAGATCGACATGGGGCTGGAGGACGCCTATGCCTACGCCGCCGCGGTGATGACCCGCAACATGATGACCGAGGACGCGGCGGAGGGCATCGACGCCTTCCTGGGAAAGCGCCATCCCGTGTGGTGCGGGCGATGAGCGGGCCGGTGGATCACGACTCCTACAGCGACGCCTATCTGCAAGGCGTGCTGGAGGACGTGCGCAGCATCGCGGTGGTCGGCGCCTCCGACAACCCGCTGCGCGCCAGCCACTTCGTCATGAAGTACCTGGGGGAAAAGGGCTACACCATCATTCCCATCAACCCCGGACAGGCGGGGAAGGAGATTTTGGGCAACCGGGTCTATGCGTCGCTGTCCGACCTGCCGGCGCCGCCGGACATGGTGGACGTCTTCCGCAACAGCGAGGCCGCGGGCGGCGTGGTGGACGAGGCCATCGCCATCGGCGCCAAGGTGGTGTGGCTGCAACTGGGCGTGCGCAATGACGCCGCCGCCCGCCGGGCCGAGGCCGCCGGCCTGCGCGTGGTGATGGACCGCTGCCCCAAGATCGAATACCAGCGCCTGTTCGGCGAAATCGGGCGCATCGGGGTGAATTCCAACATCATCACCACGAAGAAGCGTCCGGTGAAGCCGGTGAAGAAGCTGATTTGACGGGTTTCGGCGCCTTCTTTCCCCTCTCCCGCCGGGGCTACGCTATCAACACATGCAGTTTTATGGCTGGTTTGGCCTTGATGAGCTGAAAGGGGTTGCGGATCGTTGTGCTGTCTGATTGCGTTCGAGGTGTTCTTTGCCGGAGGACGTCACGGATGGACAGGACGCTACCGTTGCTCGGCCGGTTTTCGGACAAATGCCTTTACTGAGCCACAGATAAAGGTGCTCGCCGCGGTCCTCCCAACCCTCGAAGGCAAGACCGCGGCCCGCAGAAACCCTCATCCCTCGGGCGCCTCGGCATGGGCCACGTGGATTATCGCCCGCCTCGGCGGCTGGGATGGCTATCCCAAATCAGATCCCCCAGGGCCCATAACACTCGCCAACGGATACGCGCGCTTCTCCAGCTTTTATGTTGATAGCGTAGCCCCCGGGGAGAGGGGAAATATGGTGGTTCAGTCGATAAACGGCTTCCCCTTCTCGCTCCCGTGCACGCCGAGCGACTTCAGCTTGCGGTGCAGGGCCGAGCGCTCCATGCCGACGAACGCCGCGGTGCGGGAGATGTTGCCGCCGAACCGGGTCACCTGGGCCAGCAGGTATTCCCGCTCGAACACCTCGCGGGCTTCACGGAGCGGCAGGCCCATGATCTCGCCGCCCTTGTCCCACTTCAGCACCGTCGGCGTGATGGCGCCGATCTCCGGGGGCAGCATGTCGGCGCGGATCGGCTCCTTGGGATCGCCCTGGGCCATGATGAGCAGCCAGTCCACCACGTTGCGCAACTGGCGCACGTTGCCGGGCCAGTCATAGGCCTGCAGCGCCGCCATGGCGTCCTCGCCGAATTCCCGCGGGGGAAGGCCGCCGGCCTCCGACGAGCGCTGCATGAAGTGGCGGGCCAGCAGCGGGATGTCCTCCCGCCGTTCGGCCAGCGACGGCACGCGGATGGGCACCACGGCCAGACGGTAGAACAGATCCTGGCGGAAGCGGCCCAGCTCGATTTCCGCCTGCAGGTCGCGGTTGGAGGTGGCGATGACGCGCACGTCCACCTCCACCCGGCTGCCGCCGCCCACGCGCTCGAAGGTCTGTTCCTGCAGCGCGCGGACGATCTTGCCCTGGGTTTCCAGCGGCATGTCGGCCACCTCGTCCAGCAGCAGGGTGCCGCCGTGGGCCTGTTCGAAGGTGCCGATCTTGCGGGCACCGCCGTCCACCCCGGCCTCGGTGCCGAACAACTCCATCTCCAGGCGGTCGGGGCGCATGGTGGCGCAGTTCAGCCCGACGAACGGGCCGGTGTTGCGGCGGGAATGGGCGTGGATCAGGCGGGCCACCACCTCCTTGCCCGAGCCGGCCAGACCGGTGATGAGCACGCGGCTGCCGGTGGGGGCCACCTTGTCGATGGACTGCCGCACCTGATTGACGGCGGGGGAGCGGCCGATCAACTCGACCTCCCCGCCGGCACGGAGCTTCAGTTCCTCGTTCTCGCGCTTCAGGCGGGCCGCTTCGATGGCGCGTTCGACCATCAGGATCAGGCGGTCGGCCTTGAACGGCTTCTCGATGAAGTCGTAGGCGCCGACCTTGATGGCGTTGACCGCGGTTTCGATGGTGCCGTGGCCGGAAATCATGATGACCGGCAGGTTGGGATTGTCCCGTTTCAGGGTTTCCAGAATGCCCAGCCCGTCCAGGCGGCTGCCCTGAAGCCAGATGTCGAGGACCACGAGGCTGGGCCGCCGCGCCGCCACCTGGGCGAATGCCTGATCGGCGTCCGCGGCCTCGCGGGTCTTCATGCCCTCGTCGTTCAGGATACCCGCAATCAGCATGCGGATATCGGCTTCGTCATCGACGATCAGAATGTCATGCGCCATGGGCTGCCTGCCTCTGTTCACCGCCGGCTTGGGCCGGACTGTTATCGCCGGTGGCGGCCGCCGTGCCGGCCGGGTCGGCTATGGGAATGATCAGGCTGACGCGGGCGCCGCCACCCTCGCGGTCTTCGAGGGTGATTTCGCCGCCGTGGTCTTCCATGATCTTCTTGACGATGGCGAGGCCGAGGCCGGTGCCTTTGGCCCGCGTGGTCACATAGGGTTCGGTCAGACGGTGCCGTTCGTCGCCCGGCAGCCCCTTGCCGTTGTCCTCCACCACCATCGCCACCCGGTCGGGGGTGACGGTGATGCGGGCGGCGACGTGGCCGGGGGGCAGTTCCTCCCCCGCGGGGGGGGCGGGGCGGCCCTCGATGGCGTCCACCGCGTTCTGCAACAGGTTGGTCAGCGCCTGGGAAATCTGGCGGCTGTCGCAGGGCACGGTCAGCGGCCCTTCGGGCAGATCCACCTCGAAGCGGACCTTGCCGTGGTGAGCGCTGGTCTGGAGGAACACCGCCTGCCGCATCAGGTCGTTGAGGTTCACCGGCTTCATCACCGGCTGCGGCATGCGGGCGAAGGCGGAGAATTCGTCCACCATGCGGCGGATGTCGTCCACCTGCCGCACGATGGTGTCGGTGCACATGGTGAAGACCTCCGTGTCGCTGGAGATCTCCTTCAGGTATTTGCGCCGCAGCCGTTCCGCCGACAACTGGATGGGGGTCAGGGGGTTCTTGATCTCATGCGCGATGCGGCGGGCCACGTCGGCCCACGCGGCCTTGCGCTGCGCCGACACCAGCTCGGTGATGTCGTCGAAGGTCATGACATAGCCGCGCACGTCGCCCCCCGACACCTCGGCCACGATGCGGACCAGCAGGGTCAGCGGCGCGCGGCCCGGACGGCGGATCTGCACCTGCTCCTGCACCGGGCGGCCGGGGCGCTTGGGCACCTTGCCCAGCAGTTCGGCCATTTCCGGCGATAGTTCGGCCAGCGGGCGGCCCACCAGCACCTCCGGGTCGTCCACGCCCAGCAGACGGGCGGCGGACAGGTTGGGCAGGTTGACCACCCCCTCGGCGTCCAGCCCCATGACGCCCGCCGACACGCCGCCCAGCACGGTTTCGATGAAGCGGCGGCGCTGGTCCATCTGATGGTTGGCCTGGAGAAGCTCGCGGCGCTGCCCCTCGATCTCGCTGGTCATGCGGTTGAAGGCGCGGGACAGCAGGGTCAACTCGTCCTCGTCCGCCGCCTCCTGCACGCGGACCTGCAGGTCGCCGGCGCGCACCCGTTCGGCGGCGGCGATCAATGCGCTGATGGGCCGGGCCAGACGGGTGGCGAACAGCAGGCCCGCCCACACCGCCGCCATCAGCAGCAGCAGCGCCACCACCACGAAGATCAGCGTAAAGGTGACCTGCAGGCTGCCCCGCTTGCCCTCAAGCTCGGCGTATTCCTTCACGGCGCCCTGGGCACTGGCCATGTGGGCCAGCACCTTCGGCTCCACCAGCCGCCCAACGTAGAGATAGGTGTCCACGAAGCGGTCGAGCCGGATGAGGGCGCGCACGCGGTCGCCGGATTCATTGACGATCAGCGCCACCTCGCCCATGCGGGCCTGATCCATCACCGATTCGGCGATGGGTTCGAACTCGAGCGTGAAGCCGAAGCCGGAACGGGCGACGATCTTGCCGGTGGTGCCGTTGAACACCACGGCTTCCGACAGGGCGCGCAGCATGGCCTGGGTCGCCACGATCTGCTCGAACCGTTCGGGGTCGCCGGCCATGCGGCCGGCCTCCTGGTTCAGATCGTTGGCCATGGCCAGCGCGTCGGCGCGGATGTTCTGCTGATGCTCGTGCAGATAGGCGCTGGCCACCTCCAGCGATTCCTTCACCGCCGTGCGCACCCGGTCGCTGAACCAGGATTGCAGGCCGACGTAAAAGAACACCGCCGAGAACGCCGCCATGAAGATGGCCGGCGTGATGGCCAGAAGGCTGAAGATCGCCACCAGCCGCACATGCAGCTTGGACCCCGCCAGCCCGCGGCGGCGGCCCATCATGATCTGCACGAAGCGCCGGGCGATCAGCACCCCCAGCAGCAGCAGCAGCACAAGGTCGAGCGTCAGCAGGAACGTGGTGGTGGCCGGGCTGGTCTCGCCGAACGGCGGCGCTTCGGTCAGCGCGCCATAGGTGGCGAAACCGGCAAGGATGGCGGCGAGGCTGAGGGCGAGCGCCAGCCGCTTGGCCAGCCCAACCCGGCTGGCCCACATCTGAAAGCGGCGCCAGGGGGTCGGCGCGGTCGGCTGGGGTGTCAGAGACATGATTCCGGCAGCGATGATGTTGCCAGAAAGATACACTCATGTGGCGTGAATGCCAAGCATGAAGCTTCGGTAACGCTTCCGGGGCGATTTTTGTTGCCTTATGGCACCGCCGCCACCCCCGGATGCAACAGGGGCGGCCCGGAGCGATCACCCTCCCCCCGGCGGGGCAAGGGGGAAACCGTCACTTCAGTCCGCGCACCACCTGGATGTCCAGTTCGCGGATCTTCTTGCGCAGGGTGTTGCGGTTCAGGCCCAGCAGTTGCGCGGCCTTGATCTGGTTGCCCCGCGTGGCCGAGAGGCTGAGGGAGATCAGGGGCCGCTCCACCTCGCGCAGGATGCGGTCGTAAAGGCCGTTGGACGGCATGCCGTCCTTGTGGGCGGCGAAATAATCCTTCAGATGGCGTTCGACCGCCGAACTCAGCCCCTCGCTGGGCGCCTCCTCCACCTGGGGGGCCTGGGGGGCGGCGTCGGCCAGTTCCGCCTCGATCACATCGACGGTGATCACCTCTTGCGAATAGAGGGCGGCCAGACGGCGGACGAGGTTTTCCAGCTCGCGCACGTTGCCGGGCCAGCGGTAGCGGCGCAGGCGGTCCATGGCCGCCTGGTCGATGCTCTTGGCCGGCAGCCCCTGGGACGTGGCGTGGTTCAGGAAATGACGGACCAGCAGCGCCACGTCCTCCGTGCGCTCGCGCAGCGGCGGCAGGCGGATGGGCACCACGTTCAGGCGGTAGAACAGATCCTCGCGGAACAGCCCCTGGCGGATCAGGGTGCGCAGGTCGCGGTGGGTGGCGGCGATGATGCGCACGTCGGTCTTGATGGGGGTACGCCCGCCGACGGTGGTGTATTCCCCCTCCTGCAACACGCGCAGAAGGCGGGTCTGTGCCTCCAGCGGCATGTCGCCGATCTCATCGAGGAACAGCGTGCCGCCCTGGGCCTGCTCGAACCGCCCGGTGGAGCGGTTGGTAGCGCCGGTGAAGGCGCCCTTTTCATGGCCGAACAGTTCCGATTCGATCAGTTCGCGGGGGATCGCCGCCATGTTGATGGCGACGAAGGGGCCGCTGCGGCGCTTGCCGTAATCGTGCAGCGCGCGGGCGACCAGTTCCTTGCCCGTCCCGGACTCGCCCGTGATCATCACGGTCAGGTCGGTGCCCATCAAACGGGCAAGGACACGGTAGATTTCCTGCATGGCGGGGGAGCGGCCGATCAGGGGAAGCTGCTCGTCCCCCTCGTCGCCTTCCGCCGACAGGTCGGCTTGCGGCTGGCGGGCGTTCAGCGCCCGCTCGACCACCGAAACCAGTTCCTTCAGGTCGAAGGGTTTCGGCAGGTATTCAAAGGCCCCCCGCTCCGCCGCCTTGACGGCGGTGATCAGGGTGTTCTGCGCGCTCATCACGATGATGCGCAGTTCGGGGCGGATCTTCTTGATCCGCGGCACCAGATCCAGGCCGTTTTCGTCGGGCATCACCACGTCGGTGATGACCAGATCCCCCTGCCCGTCGGCCACCCAGCGCCAGAGCGTGGCGGCGTTGCCGGTGGTGCGGACGTCATAGCCCAGACGGGCCAGGGCCTGGGTGAGAACCGTGCGGATGGCGCGGTCGTCATCCGCAACAAGAATGGTCGCCCCCGGCATCAGCGGCTTCCCCGCCCGCCGCGCGGACCCGCCCCGTAGAACGGCACCCGGTTCGCCTCAAAGCTTTCGTCATACATGGGCAGCGACACCTTAAAGACGGTCCGGCGCGGCTGGCTGTCGAATTCGATGACGCCGCCGTGGTCGCCGATGATTTTCGCTACCAATGCAAGCCCCAGGCCAGTTCCATTGACCTTTGTCGTCACAAAGGCGTCGAACAGGCTTTCCTTCAGGTCGTCGGCGATTCCATCCCCGTTGTCCTGCACCGACACCAGGAGCGGCAGGTGGATGCGGGTGTCCCCACCGGGCATCGCCATGCGCACCCCGTGCTGATAGGCGGTGGACAGAACCACCTCACCGCCTTGTTCGGGGGCAGCTTCTGCCGCATTTTTGACCAGATTCAGGAAAACCTGCACCAACTGGTCGCGGTTGCCGTAAACCGGGGGCAGCGACGGGTCGTAGCGCTCGATGAAGCGGATGTGCCGGGCGAAGCCGGTCTGGGCCACCTTGCGCACATGCTCCAGCACGGTGTGGATGTTGACCGCGCTGCGCTCCAGCGGGCGCTTGTCGGAAAACACCTCCATCCGGTTGACCAGGGCCACGATCCGGTCGGCCTCGTCGCAGATCAGGCGGGTGAGAACGCGGTCCTCCTCCCCCACGCCCTCCTCCAGCAACTGGGCGGCACCACGGATGCCGGACAGGGGATTCTTCACCTCGTGCGCCAGCATGGCGGCCATGGCGGTCACCGACCGGGCGGCGCTGCGGTGGGTGAAGGAATTGTCGATCTTGCGGGCCAGCGTGCGCTCGTAAATGGTCACCAGCACCATGTCGGAGCCGTCGCCCATGGCCCCCGCCTGCACCGTCACCAGATGCTGGCCGATGCGGGGGGTGTCGATCATCACCCCCTCCTGCGACACGCTGCGGCTGCCCTGGAGCACCTGCCCCACCATGCCCAGAACGGGGCTGTCGGGCGGCAGGAGGGAGGCCAGCGGCATCCCCTGCAGCATGGTGGCCGACAGGTCGAAGAACTCCTGCGCCTCAAGGTTCACATAGCGGACCTCGCCCGCGCCATCGACCACCAGCACCGGATCGGGCAGGGAATTGAGAACGGCGGACGGGTCCACGTCACCTCCACGGAACGGCGGGTGCGGGGTGCGGCGCCCCATCGGCATGGCGGAACGCGGCGTGGCGGTGCGCGGCATCAGGCAGCCATCCTTTCGATCAGGGGGCCATAAAAGGCGCGGATGCGGTCCCGCACGGTGGCGGGATCGGCGATCCTGTTGACCTCGTTGCGGAAATCCGCCGAGGCCGGCAGGCCGTTCGTGTACCAGGAGATGTGCTTGCGGGCGACCTTCAGCCCGTGCTCGATGCCGTAATGGGCCAGCATCGCCTCGTAGTGTTCCAGCAGCACGGCAAGCTGTTCGTCCAGCGGGGGCTCGGGCGCCTCCCGCCCGGTGCGCAGGCCGTGGATGACCTGGGCCAGCCGCCATGGACGGCCGCAGGCGCCGCGGCCGATCATCACCCCGGCGGCCCCCGACTGCTCCATGGCCCGGCGGGCGTCCGCCGTGTCGGCGATGTCGCCGTTGACCACCACCGGCAGGTCCACCGCCTCCACCACCGGGCGGACGGCGGCCCAGTCGGCGGAGCCGGTGTACATCTGCATCCGGGTACGGCCGTGCACGGTGATCATCCGTATGCCGCATTGTTGGGCAATGCGCGCAAGCGCCGGGGCGTTGCGGTTGCCGTCGTCCCAGCCCAGCCGCATCTTCAGCGTCACCGGGATCGACACCGCCTTGGCCACCGTCTCCAGAATGCGCCCGGCCAACCGCTCGTCGCGCATCAGGGCGGACCCTGCGAAGCCGTTGACCACCTTCTTCACCGGGCAGCCGAAATTCAGGTCGATGATGGCGGCCCCGCGGTCCTGGTTCAGCCGGGCGGCGTCGGCCATCACCTCGGGCTCGCAGCCGGCAAGCTGCACCGCCATGGGGAATTCTTCCGGCACCGTGGAGACCAGCCGCAACGTCTCGCGGTTCTGGCGGATCATCGCCTGGCTGGCGATCATCTCCGATACCACCAGACCGGCGCCCATGCGCTTGACCAGACGGCGGAAAGGAAGATCGGTCACCCCCGACATGGGGGCCAGGATGACCGGATCGGAAAGCGTGATAGGGCCGATGGATAGGGTCATTCAGCGCTGCAAAAAAGATGGGCAGAACAAATGCTGCCGTCTATTTGTGCAAAGCTAGCACAGGGTTTTGCGCTTACGCAAGCGGCAGCGTGCGGCCATTGCCCACAAAATGCCCAGAACAATCGGCTTTACCCACAATCCCTGTCAGGACATAAGCACGCTGGTGACGAATTTGACGCCGGGATAGGCAAGCGTGAGCAAAAGGTAGGCAATCAAAATCATCCGCGTGGCGGTGCGTCCCCGGATGCCCGTGCGCGCGTGCACAAACAAAAGGCCGCCGATGACCGCGAATGTGGCAAAGGAGAACAGGGTTTTATGGTCGGGGCGCAGCAAAATCCCCTGCTCATAATGCAGCACGGCCATGCCCGTCGCCAGCCCCAGGCCCAACACCGCCTCCGACGCGCCCAGCAGGCGCACCTGCATCCGGTCGCTGTCGCGCATGGGCGGGAGGAAGCGGGTGAGCGCCGTGGGCCGCTTGGCCTTCAGCGCCCGGTCCTGAAGAAACGCCGCCAGCGACGCCATGGACGCCAGCGTCAGCAGGGCATAGGTTACCACCGACACGCCGATGTGGATGTCGATCCACAGGCTGGGCGCACCGCCGTGCAGCGCCGGTTCCCGCCCGCCCGCCGTGGCGGTGGCAAGGGATGCCACCACCAGGAGATAGGGCAGCAACAGCGGCGTCAGCCGCCAGACGGAGCGGGTCAGAACCGACAGCATCACGAACAGCACCATGCACGCCGCCACCGTGACCCACAGCGCCGCCGTCAGGCCCGTCTGCCAGCGGGCGCCCACCTGCACCGCCGACCAAACCACCGGTCCGGTGGCGGCCAGCAGCAGGGCACCCCAGAAGGCGGGGGTGCGCCCCTGCCCGTGCGTCCCCGCGATGGAGCGGAACGGAAACAGGGCGGCGGGAACCAGGGTCAGCAGGGCCGTCAGGCTGAAGACAAGGGAATTCGACATGAGGCGGACCTGATCGTCTCCGGTAAGGGCCGGGCCGGGAAAACGCCGGCAGGCTTGGCGAACGGCGGGGGACAGGCTAGGCTCCCTGCCGGTCCCGTCAAGACGGCAATTATCGAAGGCCCGCCTTTTTCACCATGACCGCGTGCTCCGCCCAACCATCCCGTGCCGTCCCAACGTGTGCCGTCCTGATCGTCGCCGCCGGCAGCGGCCAACGGTTCGGACCCGGACGCCCCAAACAATACCACACTCTGGGCGGCTGCGCGGTGCTGCGGCGCACCATCGGCGCCTTCACCGCCCATCCCGGCGTCGGCACGGTGCTGGCGGTCATCAACCCCGGCCACCGGGATCTGTACGACGCGGCCACGGCGGGGCTGGACCTGCCCGAACCGGTCCCCGGCGGGGCCAGCCGGCAGGACTCGGTGCGCCATGGGCTGGAGCGGCTGGCCGCCCTGCCCTGCCCACCGGACCGGGTGCTGATCCACGACGGCGCCCGCCCGATCATCGCCGCCGAGACCATCGCCGCCGTCATCGCCGCCCTTGACCACACCCCCGGCGCCGTCGCCGCCGTGCCGGTGATCGACACGCTGAAACGGGCGGACGGCGGCACCGTCGCCGGCACCGTGGACCGTGCCGGGCTGTGGCGGGCACAAACCCCCCAGGGATTCCGTTTCCCCGATATCCTGGCCGCCCACCGGGCCGCAGCGGGGCTGGAGCTGACCGATGACGCCGCGGTGGCCGAACGGGCCGGGCTGGCCGTGTCCATCGTTCCCGGACGGGAGGAGAACATCAAGGTGACCACCCCCGACGACCTGACCCGCGCCGAACGCCTGCTGAACCAGAGCCTGACCGACGTGCGGGTGGGCACCGGATTCGACGTCCACCGCTTCGCCCCCGGCGACGAGGTGTTCCTGTGCGGCGTCAAGGTGCCGCACACCCACACGCTGGATGGCCATTCCGACGCCGACGTGGCGCTGCACGCCCTGACCGACGCGCTGCTGGGCGCCATCGGCGACGGTGACATCGGCAGCCACTTCCCCCCCTCCGACCCCCAATGGAAGGGGGCGGACAGCGCCCGGTTCCTGCGCCACGCCGCCGGTCTGGTGGCCGCCCGCGGCGGGCGCATCGCGCATGTGGACGTGACGGTCGTCTGCGAACGGCCCAAGGTCGGCCCTCACCGCGCCGCCATGGTGGCACGGGTGGCGGAGTTGCTGGCGCTGGACCCGTCGCGGGTCAGCGTAAAGGCCACCACCACCGAACGGCTGGGCTTCACCGGGCGCGGCGAGGGCATCGCCGCGCAAGCTGTGGCAACGGTTCGATTGCCTGAACAAAAATAAAAAGCCGAATATCAAGGGAGGGTTCAGCGCGTGTACCCCGATTACATCCGCCAACTGGCCGCGGCGCTGCTGGCCGAGTACGAGTTTGCCGGCTACATGGTGGCGACCGCGGAATCCTGCACCGGCGGACTGGTCGCCGGGGCGCTCAGCGACATTCCCGGCTCGTCCAAGGTGCTGGACCGCGGGTTCGTCACCTATTCCAACGTGGCGAAATCGGAAATGCTGGGGGTGCCGCCCAGCCTGATCATGGCCCACGGCGCCGTCAGCCCGGAGGTGGCTGTCGCCATGGCCGTGGGAACGCTGGCGAAGTCCAAGGCCGACGTGACGGTGGCGATCACCGGCATCGCCGGCCCCAGCGGCGGCACGGAAACCAAACCGGTGGGGCGCGTCTACATCGCCACCGCCGTGCGCCGCGGCCCGGCCAAGCACAAGGAATACACCTTTGCCGGTGACCGCAACGCCGTGCGGCTGGCCGCCCTGGAATCCGCCCTGGAGCGGCTGCGCAAGGCCCGCCCGGCCACGGGTCTCCGCTGAAGACGACGGGGTTCAGGCGGGGGATGCCGCCCCGCCGCCGTAAAGCTGCTCGGCGCGCTGTTCGAAGGCATGAACCATGCGCTTCACCGCCTCGTTGAACAGCATCCCCATGACCTTTTGCAACATCTTCGAGCGGAACTCGAAATCCACGAAGAAATCGACCTCGCACCCGCCGCCCGCGTGGGGCAGGAAGATCCAGTGATTGTTCAGGTACTGGAACGGGCCGTCGGTGTACTGCACATCGATGCGGCACTGCGCCTCGTCGGGGGCAACGCGGGAGGTGAAGCGCTCCCGGATCATCTTGAAACCGATGATGAGGTCGGCGAAGAACACCGTGCCTTCCCGCCGGCGGATGCGGGCGGCCAGGCACCAGGGCAGGAATTCCGGGTAACGCTCAACGTCTGCCACCAGCCGATACATCTGCTCCGGCGTGTACGGCAAAACCTTCTTCTCGGCGTGCGTCGGCATCCCTGCCCCGTCCTTGTCCCCGGTTAGCGGCCCTGTGCCGCCAGCTTGGCGGCGCGGTTGGCCCTCAGTTGCGCGAAATCACGGCCGGCGTGGTGGGACGAGCGTGTCAGCGGCGATGCCGACACCATCAGGAACCCCTTGGCCTTGGCCAGACGGGTATAGCTCTCGAACTCCTCCGGTGTCACGAACCGATCGACGGCGGCGTGCTTGGGCGTGGGCTGCAGGTACTGGCCGATGGTGATGAAATCCACGTCGGCCGCCCGCAGATCGTCCATGACCTGCGCCACCTCCTCCTTGGTTTCGCCCAGGCCGACCATGATGCCGGACTTTGTGAAGATCGTCGGGTCGATCTCCTTCACCGTGGCCAACAGGTGGAGCGACGTAAAGTAACGCGCCCCCGGCCGGATGGTGGGATAGAGCCGCGGGGCGGTTTCCAGATTGTGGTTGAACACGTCGGGCCGGGCGGCCACCACGGTCTCGACGGCGCCGGGCTTCTTCTGGAAGTCGGGGGTCAGGATCTCGATGGTGGTGTCCGGGGAGGATTGGCGGATGGCGGTGATGGTGCGGGCGAAATGATCGGCCCCGCCGTCGTCCAGATCGTCACGGTCCACCGAGGTGATCACCACGTGGGACAGCTTCAGTTCCCCCACCGCCTGGGCCACATTGTCGGGTTCGTGCGGGTCCAGCTTGTCCGGGCGCCCGGTTTCCACATTGCAGAAGGCACAGCCGCGGGTGCAGATGGACCCGAGAATCATGAAGGTGGCGTGCTTGTTCTTCCAGCATTCACCGATGTTGGGGCACGCCGCTTCCTCGCACACCGTGTTCAGCTTCAGCCCCCGCATCAGGTTGCGGGTTTCGGCGTATTCCGGGCTGGTGGGGGCCTTCACGCGAATCCAGGCCGGTTTGCGCGCGACGGGGTTGTCGGGCTTATGAGCCTTTTCCGGGTGGCGTTCCTTGGAGGTCGGCGGCACCAGGGTATCGGACGGCGGAACGGTCATGGCGTCATGAACTCCCAGCGCACCGGCTCCATGGGCCGGCGCGCGTGTTAAGCCGGAGCGGCGGTCACCCGCGCCATTCCGGCGGAAACAGGTCGGGCGGATAAGCCGGATCGAGCGCCTCGTCAAGCGAGAACGGCGGATCGGGCGGAAATGAACGGATGTCGGCCTCCGCTTCGTCGGCGGCATCGCCGCGGGCGTTGCGGTAGGCCTCGGCAAAGGCCGCGGCGGCAAAGGGACGCAGACTCGGGCTGTCGGCCAGCCTCTTGACGATCATCCGCCGCTGCTCGCGGATGATCAGGCGCCACGGGCGCTCGCATCGGTCCCGCAGGTCGGGACAACAGAACCATTTCAGGAGATGGGTGAGAAGCACCGTCAAGCGATGCTCGATTTCGTGCCGCTCACCCCGTCCCATGCTGTCAACTTCCTCGGCCAGGTTTTCCCAGTCGATGGGCAGATTCACCCGGTCGGCGGCGGCCCGGCGAAGGGCCGCCGCCTGCTCCTGGGTCCAGGCGTAGAAATCCTGATCGAAGGCCGTGGCCTTGCTGCTGCTCATCGGCGACCTGAAAAACCAACCACCGAGCTAGTGTACTCAGAAGTGGATCGCCCGGCCATAGGCATCAAGGACCGCTTCATGCATCATTTCCGACAGGGTCGGATGCGGGAAGACGGTGTGCATCAGCTCGGCCTCGGTGGTTTCCAGCGTCCGGGCGATGGTGTAGCCCTGGATCATCTCGGTCACCTCCGCCCCGATCATGTGGGCGCCCAGCAACTCGCCGGTCTTGGCGTCGAAGATGGTCTTGACCAGCCCCTCCGCTTCGCCGAGCGCGATGGCCTTGCCGTTGCCGATGAAGGGGAAGCGGCCCACCTTGATCTCGTACCCGGCTTCCTTGGCCTTCGCCTCCGTCAGGCCGACCGAGGCCACCTGCGGGTGCGAATAGGTGCAGCCGGGGATCGAGCGGGGATCGAGCGGGTGCGGGTGCTGCCCGGCGATCTTCTCCACGCAGATGACGCCTTCGTGGCTGGCCTTGTGGGCGAGCCAGGGGGCACCGGTCACGTCGCCGATGGCATAGACGCCGGGCTCGTCGGTCTCGCACCACTGGTTGGTGACGATGTGCCCCCGGTCCGTCTTCACCTTGGTGTTTTCCAGGCCAAGATTTTCGGTGTTGGGGGAGATGCCGACGGCCAGGATCACGCGGTCAACGGTGACGTCCTCGACCTTGCCGTTGGTGTCGATGGCGACCGTGACGTTATCGGCGGTCTTGCGCAGGTTGCCGGCCTTGGCGCCCGTGATGATGCGCATGCCCTGCTTCTCGAAGGCCTTGCGGGCGAAGGCGGAGATTTCGGCATCCTCGGCGGGGAGGATGCGGTCCATCACCTCCACCACCGTCACCTTGGTCCCCAACTCGTTGTAGAAGTTGGCGAATTCGATGCCGATGGCGCCCGAGCCGATCACCAGCAGCGACTTGGGCTGGGTGTCCGGCGTCATGGCCTTGCGGTAGGTCCACACCAGCTTGCCGTCGTCTTCCAGACCCGGCAGGGTGCGGGCGCGGGCACCGGTGGCGATGATGATGTTCTTGGCGCCGAAGGTGCCGACCGGCGCCCCGCCCTTGTCCACCTTCACCTGCCCCTTGCCCAGCAGGGTGGCGTGACCGTCGATGACGGTCACCTTGTTCTTCTTCAGCAGATGCTTGACGCCGCCGTTGAGCTGGGCGGCCACCTTGCGCGACCGCTCCACGACCTTGGCCAGGTCGAAGGAGATGTCGCCCGCGGACAGGCCGTAATCCTTCCCGTGCTTCATCAGCCGCAGCACTTCCGCCGAGCGCAGCAGCGCCTTGGTCGGGATGCAGCCCCAGTTGAGGCAGATACCGCCCAGGTTTTCCCGTTCGATCACCGCCGTGTGCAGCCCGAGCTGGGCGGCGCGGATCGCCGCCACATACCCGCCCGGACCGCCGCCGATGACGATGACGTCATAGTTCATGTCGGCCATGGAAAATCCCCCGATGGGTTGTCGTCAGGTATCGTCGAACCGTCAGAGCAGCATGCTCAGGGGATCTTCGATCAGGCCCTTGAAGGCGGCCAGGAATTCCGCCCCCACGGCACCATCGACCACCCGGTGGTCCACCGACAGGGTGCAGCTCATCATGGTGGCGACGGCCAGCGCACCATCCTTCACGATGGGGCGCTGTTCGCCGGCACCGACCGCCAGGATGCAGCCCTGGGGCGGGTTGATGATCGCCGCGAACTCACGGATGCCGAACATGCCCAGGTTGGAGACGGAGAAGGTGCCGCCCTGGAATTCCTCGGGCTTCAGCTTGCCGTCGCGGGCGCGCTTGGCGAGATCCTTCATCTCGTTGGAGATCTGGGCCAGGCCCTTGCCCTCCGCCGCCTTGATGATGGGGGTGATCAGGCCCGTGGGCGTGGCCACCGCCACCGACACGTCGGCGTGGTCGTACTGCAGGATCGCCTCGTCGGTCCAGGCGGCGTTGGCGGCGGGCACCTTCTTCAGGGCCAGGGCCACGGCGCGGATCACGAAGTCGTTGACCGACAGCTTGTAGGCGTCCGACCGGCTGTTCAGCTCCGAGCGCACCTTCAAAAGCGCGTCGAGCTGGCAGTCGATGGTCAGGTAGAAGTGCGGAACCGTCTGCTTGGCTTCCGACAGGCGGCGCGCGATGGTCTTGCGCATGCCGGTGTTGGGAATGGCCTTGTAGCGCATGCCCAGCTTGTCGGAGAGATCCTTGGCGTCCACGCCCGCCGGCTTGGCCGCCGGGACGGGGGCCGGGGCTGCAGCCGGAGCCGGAGCCGGAGAGGCTGCGGGTGCAGCCGCCGGGGCCTTGGTGACGCCGGAGGCCTTGGCGGCTTCCACGTCGGCCTTGACGATGCGGCCGTTGGGGCCGGAGCCCTTCACGGCGGACAGCTCGATGCCGGCCTGCGCCGCCAGACGGCGGGCCAGCGGGCTGGCGAACACACGGCTACCGCCGCCGTGGGCAGCCGCCGCCGGGGCCGGGGCCGGAGCAACAGTGGCGGGAGCCGCCGCCGCGGTGGGCGCCGGGGCCGGGGCGGCCTTGGGCGCTGCTTCCGCCGCGTCGAGGGCGGAGGCGTCCTCGCCCTCTTCCAGCAGGATGGCGATGGGGGTGTTCACCGCCACCCCCTGGGTTCCGCCGGCAACCAGGATCTTGGCGATGCGGCCTTCATCGACCGCTTCGACTTCCATGGTGGCCTTGTCGGTTTCGATCTCGGCGATCACATCGCCGGACTTCACCTCGTCGCCCTCTTTCTTCAGCCACTTGGCCAAAGTGCCCTCGGTCATCGTGGGCGAGAGGGCGGGCATCAGAATGCGAATGGGCATGGTCCCGTCTCCTCAACCGCGATAAAGCACTTTCTTGGCCGCAGCGACGATGTGCTCGACCTGCGGCAGCGCCAGCTTTTCCAGGTTCGCGGCGTAGGGCATGGGAACGTCCACGCCATGCACACGCACCACCGGGGCGTCGAGATGGTCGAAGGCGTGATCCATGGCGATGGCCGCCATTTCCGACCCGATGCCGCACACCGGCCAGCCTTCTTCCACCGACACCAGCCGGTTGGTCTTCTTCACGCTTTCCACGATGGTGTGGACGTCCAGCGGACGGATGGTGCGCAGGTCGATGACCTCGGCGTCGATGCCTTCCTTCGCCAGCGCTTCCGCGGCGGCCAGCGCGTGGCCGACCATCAGGGAATAGGCGGTGATGGTCACATCCTTGCCGGCGCGCACGATCTTGGCCCGGCCGATGGGAACGATGAAATCCTCGCTCTCCGGCACGTCGAACGACTGGCCGTAGAGGATTTCGTTTTCCAGGAACACCACCGGGTTCGGATCACGGATCGCCGCCTTCAGCAGGCCCTTGGCATCCGCCGCCGAATAGGGCGACACCACCTTCAGGCCCGGGCAATGGGCGTACCACGAGGCATAATCCTGCGAGTGCTGCGCACCCACGCGGGCCGCCGCCCCGTTGGGACCGCGGAACACGATGGGGCACCCCATCTGACCGCCGGACATGTAAAGGGTCTTGGCCGCCGAATTGATGATGTGGTCGATGGCCTGCATGGCGAAGTTGAAGGTCATGAATTCCACGACCGGCCGCAGACCCTTGAAACCCGCACCCACGGCCAGACCGGAAAAGCCATATTCGGTGATCGGGGTGTCGATCACGCGGTCGGGGCCGAATTCCTGGAGCAGGTTCTGGGTGACCTTGTAGGCGCCCTGATACTGGGCGACCTCTTCACCCATGACGAAGACCTTTTCGTCACGGCGCATTTCTTCGGCCATGGCGTCGCGCAGCGCTTCACGCACGGTGCGCTTGACGGTCTTTTCGAAGAACTTGTCCTCGTCCGACGGCGGCGGGGCCGCCGGCCCGCTGGCCGGGGTGGCCGGCAGGGTGGAGGCGGCGGGCGCCTCGTCGCCCTTCACCGACGGCAGGGCCGCGGTCTTGGGCTTTTCGCCGCCGGCGATGGCCGAGGCGTCCTCGCCCTCTTCCAGCAGCACGGCGATGGGGGTGTTCACCGCCACGTTCTCGGTGCCCTCGGCGACCAGGATCTTACCGATGCGGCCTTCGTCCACCGCTTCGACTTCCATGGTGGCCTTGTCGGTTTCGATCTCGGCGATCACGTCGCCGGACTTCACCGCGTCACCTTCCTTCTTGACCCATTTGGCCAGCTTGCCCTCGGTCATCGTGGGCGACAGGGCCGGCATCAGCACTTCGATCGGCATAGCTTCCTCCGTCCGCAGGCGGGCGGCTCAGGGGCCTTCACGGCCCGGCGCCCCACCCGCGGGAAATCCGCGGTTGTTGCGCTCAGCCCTCGATGAGGACGTCGGTGTACAGCTCCGAAGGATCGGGTTCGGGGCTCTGCTGGGCGAACTCCGCCGATTCCGACACCACGGCCTTGACCTCGCGGTCGATCTCCTTCAGCGACTCCTCGGTGGCCACACCGCGCTCCAGAAGGATCTTCTTCAGCCGGTCGATGGGATCGGATTCGGTCCGCATCTTCTCGACTTCTTCCTTGGTGCGGTACTTGGCCGGGTCGGACATGGAGTGGCCGCGGTAGCGGTAGGTCTTCATCTCCAGGATGACGGGGCCGTTGCCGGCGCGCACCCAATCCACCCATTCGTCGGCGGCGGCCTTGACGTCCAGGACGTCCATGCCGTTCACCTGATACCCTGGAATGCCGTACGCCGCACCGCGCTGGTGCAGTTCACCCGCAGAGGCTCGCTCCTGCGAGGTGCCCATGGCATACTTGTTGTTCTCGATGATGTAGACAACCGGCAGCTTCCACAGCGCCGCCATGTTGAAGCTTTCGTAAACCTGACCCTGGTTAACGGCGCCGTCCCCCAGATAGCAGGTGCAAACGCCGTTGTCCTTCAGGTACTTGTGACCGAAGGCCAGCCCGGTGCCCAGCGGCACCTGACCGCCGACGATGCCGTGGCCGCCGTAGAAATTCTTCTCGCGGCTGAACATGTGCATCGAGCCGCCCTTGCCCTTGGAATACCCGCCGCGGCGGCCGGTCAGCTCGGCCATCACGCCCTTGGCATCCATACCGCAGGCCAGCATGTGGCCGTGGTCGCGGTAGCTGGTGATCACGGTGTCACCGGGGTTCAGCGCCGCCTGCACACCCACCACCACGGCTTCCTGGCCGATGTAGAGGTGGCAGAAGCCGCCGATCAGGCCCATGCCGTAAAGCTGGCCGGCCTTTTCCTCGAAACGGCGGATCAGCAGCATTTCCTTGTAATAGCCGAGAAGCTCGTCGTGCGTGACGGCTTCGGCCGGCGCGGCGGTCTCGTTCGGCGCCTTGCGGCTTCGTGACGCTGCCATGGGTTCTCCCCCCTAGCGTGTGCGCGGCGGGCGGGGGAACCTTGTGCACCCAAGGGAATCCGGCCGCCGCATCTTGATTGCGAGAGTTAAGCGCCGCGAAACCTACCTGACAAGCAACGGGTCTGCAAGGTGCTGTTCTATATAGAAAAATTCAGATTAACCCGGTATCGGTTAATCGGCTGATTTCCTGATGCTTCTCGGGGCGCTTCCTCGGGGCCTTGTGCGGCTTCTTTTAACTGTATTCGAGTTAATTCTTGGCGAGCGGCTTTGGCGCCGCCTGCGAATCGGCCTCTTTCGGCAGAGCCGGCAGCGGAACGATGACCTCGTTTGGGTGAGTCAGGTTCAGCATGGCGCGGGCCCGTTCTTCCAGCATGTCGGGGTCCAGATTGTCGTCGCGCAGAAGCTGGGCGCGGCGTTCCATGCGCATCCGCTCGCCCTTCACATCGTCGAGGACTTTCTGCGCTTCGGTGATTTCCGACTGGAGATGGCGCAACGCGATGACCCCCCGGTCACCCTGAACGGCGTAATAGATGAAGTAGGCCACGATCGAAGCCCCGATCGCAGGCCCGATCACCTGGCGAAGCACGCTCCTGGCCGCGCGGGCCAGAACGTCGGTCATGGATGTCATCAGCGTCATGGACCGGATGGAATCATGTTACGGCCAAGCCGTCAACGGAAATCCGAAGAAACCGGAGAGAACAGGAGGCTGCTATAACTTTAGGTTACGGCATTGCAAAAGACGAGATGGCAATTTTATGAGCAACGGGCAAATTTTGCCCAAGCATCGGCAATTTTTGCCCGCCGGCCCTGTTGGGAAGCAACCAGTCAAACCATGATCCGAGGAGTGATCCGATGAGACGCCCCCTTTGGCTTGCAGCCCTGCTTCCGCTTGGGCTCGCCTTGTCCGCGTGTGACGAGAGCGATCAGAAAACACCCGCCACCCCGCCGCCCGCGGCCCAAAGCACCACGCCCGCACCGACGGTGGAGGCACAGCCCCGCGTCAATTCCCCCGGAACGCCGGGCCCCACCGGCATGTCCGGCAGCGAGGCCACCCGCCCCCTGCCCGGCGGCCCCACCGGCACACCTCCTTAAAGAGTAGGCTTGTCCGCCGGCACCGGGCGGGGGCGGCGCTGGTCGTCGATGGCGACGAAGGTGAACAGACCCTGAGTGACCTTGACCACCTCCCCCGCCGCGCCGGGCCGCGACGGGCGCCGCGCCCAGGTTTCAACCCGTACCTGGATGGAGGTGCGGCCGACCCGCACCACGTTGGCAAAGCAACTCACCTCGTCGCCGATCAGCACCGGCTGGTGAAAGCTCATGGCCTCGATGCCCACGGTGGCGACACGGCCCTTGGCCACACGCTTGGCAGCGACGGCCCCGGCCAGATCCATCTGCGACAGGATCCAGCCGCCGAAGATGTCCCCGTTGGGATTGGCGTCCGCCGGCATGGCGATGGTGCGCAGGGCCGGGCCGCTGTCCAGGCTTTCCATGATCTCCGGCGGCACCGTCTCGCCGGACAAATTTTCGCTCATGCAACATCCTTCCCGAAAAAAGCGCCGACAAAACATGGGTGCCGGTCTATACAACATCCAGACCATGCCGGGCCGCATGTCTGCCGGACCGGTTGCCGCTTGCGTTGACAAGACGATATTCCTATTATCACCCCATGAGCGATCTTTTCGAGAACACCGGCCGCACCGATGGCACTTACTCCGCCCAGGACATCGAGGTTCTGGAGGGGCTGGAACCGGTGCGCCGCCGCCCCGGCATGTATATCGGCGGCACCGACGACCGCGCCCTGCACCATCTGGTGGCCGAGGTGCTGGACAACGCCATGGACGAGGCGGTGGCGGGTTTCGCCAGCCGCATCGACCTGGAGCTGGCATCCGACGGCACGGTGACGGTGCGCGACAACGGCCGCGGCATCCCGGTGGACGATCACCCCAAGTACCCCGGCAAATCGGCGCTGGAGGTGATCCTGACCACGCTGCATTCGGGCGGCAAGTTCTCCAATAAGGTTTATCAGACGTCGGGCGGCCTGCACGGCGTCGGGCTGTCGGTTGTGAACGCGCTGACCGACAAGCTGCGGGTCGAGGTGGCGCGCGACCGCCAGCTCTACACCCAGGATTACAGCCGCGGCGCACCCCAGGGGCCGCTGGCCCGCCAGGGTGCCGTCAACAACCGCCGCGGCACCACCGTGCGCTTTCACCCCGATCCCGAGATCTTCGGCGAACAGGCCCGCTTCGAACCCCACCGGCTCTACCGGCTGGCACGGTCGAAGGCGTACCTGTTTCGCGGCGTGGAAATCCGCTGGAGCTGCGATCCGGTTCTGCTGGCTTCCGACGCCGCCACGCCGGCGCAGGAGACTCTGCATTTTCCCGGCGGCCTGCGCGATTACCTGACCGCGGCGTTGAAGGGGCGCAAGACCCTCACCCCCTCCCCCTTCGCGGGCGAGGTGGAGTTCCCCAACGGCCAGGGCCGCGTGGAATGGGCGGTGGCATGGCCGGAGGATGACGAGGGCTTCTCCCACACCTATTGCAACACCGTGCCCACCCCCCAGGGCGGCACCCACGAGGCGGGCCTGCGCACGGCGCTCACCCGCGGGGTGAAGGGCTATGGCGAGCTGACCAACAACAAGCGGGCCGGGCAGATCACCGCCGACGACGTGATCGGCGAATGCTGCGTGCTGCTGTCGGTGTTCATCCGCGAACCCCATTTCCAGGGCCAGACCAAGGACAAGCTGGTCACGCAGGAAGCGCAGAAGCTGGTGGAAGCGGCGGTCAAGGACCACTTCGACCACTGGCTGTCCGGCGATCCCGCCGCCGCCAACGCGCTGCTGGAACGTCTGATCGAAAAGGCCGAGGAGCGCGCCCGGCGCAAGCAGGTGAAGGACACGGCGCGCAAGACCGCCACCCGCCGCCTGCGCCTGCCCGGGAAGCTGGCCGACTGCTCCCGCAACAACGCCGACGGCACCGAACTGTTCCTGGTGGAGGGTGACTCGGCGGGCGGCTCGGCCAAGCAGGCGCGCAACCGCGAGACCCAGGCCATCCTGCCCCTGCGCGGCAAGATCCTGAACGTGGCCAGCGCGTCCGCCGACAAGATGAAGGCCAACCAGGAACTGAACGATCTGGTGCAGGCGCTGGGCTGCGGCGTGGGGAAGGATTTCTCCACCGACAAGCTGCGGTACGAGCGGGTCATCATCATGACCGACGCCGACGTGGACGGCGCCCACATCGCATCGCTGCTGATGACCTTCTTCTACCGGGAAATGCCGGATCTGATTCATCAGGGACATCTTTACCTGGCGCTGCCGCCGCTCTACCGTCTGAGCCACGGGGGCAAGTCGCTCTATGCCCGCGACGACGCCCACAAGGACGAGCTGATGGCCCGGCTGTTCAAGGGCAAGAAAGTGGACATCAGCCGTTTCAAAGGCTTGGGCGAGATGATGCCGCAGCAGTTGAAGGAAACCACCATGGACCCGTCGCGGCGCACGCTGCTGCGGGTGGTGGTGCCCAACCCCGCCGATCCCGAGGAAAAGGCCGAGGCCGACCGCACCCGGTCGCTGGTGGAAAGCCTGATGGGCCGCCGCCCCGAACTGCGGTTCCAGTTCATTCAGGACAATGCCAAGTTCGTCAGCGACATCGACGTGTGACGGGCACCGCTGGCTCCATGGATGGTTCCACGGATCGCCGGATCATCATTCTGGCCCGCCATGGCCGGGTGGCTCCGTCCACCCGGCGCTTTGGCGGCCCGGCCGCGTTCCGGGATTTCTTGGCCGCCTATGACCGGGCGCCGCTGGACCCATCGCGCCCGCCACCACCGGATCTGGCGGCGCTGGCCGGTGGCTCCGCGACGGTGTTTGCAAGCTCTCTGCCCCGCTCGCTGGCCTCGGCGGCGGTGCTGGCGCCCGGACGCCCGGCCCGCTCCCTGCCCCTGTTTGACGAAGCCCCGCTTCCGGTCCCATCCCTGCCACTCCATCTTCCCATGGTGGCCTGGACCGTTGTGGCCCGCGCCCTCTGGCTGGCGGGCGCCGGCGGGTGTGAGAGTGCCGCCGCCGTCCGGGACCGGGCCGCCCAGGCCTGCACCGTTCTGGAAGACGCGGTGGCGGCGGGACCGGTGTTTCTGGCCGGGCATGGGTGGATGAACCGCCTGCTTTCCCATACCCTGACCCACCGGGGATGGCGGGTGCTGGAGACGACGGGGCACGGCCCATGGTCCCGCCGGGTTCTGGCCGCCCCGTCGAACGGGCAGGAGGCAGACCGATGATTTTCCCGCATTTTGGGTGTTGCACCGCCCGGCCATTCTGATTATGGTGCCGCACCTCAAGCGTTGGGGCGTCGCCAAGCGGTAAGGCAGCGGTTTTTGGTACCGCCATTCCCAGGTTCGAATCCTGGCGCCCCAGCCAACCATTCTCCTTGAAAAAAAGAGCTTTTAAGACGGTGTGCCTTGGGTCACATCGGCTCCTGGCATGGAGGATGGATGGGGGAGGCAGAACCCGATTTATGCTCTGCCACCCCGCACATTACCCCTCTTTGAACACATCGCGCCGGCACGGCCCGCCGCCCCATCAGCAGACTGCGGGCCGGGCGTTCTCCGTGGCTTTGTTACGCCGTGCCGACGGGCCGGGACAGGTAGCACGCCGCCCCTTGGGCCTGCACCGCCGCCGGCTGGGACAAATAGCACGCCGCACCCTCGGCCTGCACCGCCACCGGCCGGGACAGGTAGCAGGCCGCACCCTCGGCCTTCACCGCCGCCGGCTGGGACAAATAGCACGCGGCACCGTCAGCCTTCACCCCATAGGGGCTTTCCGGCATTTCAGCACCATAGGCCACCAACGCGCGCGTCTCAGTCCAAGCCCGCTCATAGGCTTCGGTGCCATAGACGGTGGGGTCGTGATCCAGGATGTGGCCGAAAATCTCCTGGCACATGGTAACGTACCGCAGCGGGTTCAGCATGTGGGTGTGCCACGCGGCATCGACCTCCTTGGTGGGGACCAGCGGCGTCGGCGGATTCCTGGCGGCGGCCATCAGGAACAGGCGGTATTTTTCGGTGGCCTGCGTGGCCCGTTCCCGCTCGATCCCCTGCTGGGCCAGTTGATCGACGATGAAGCGCAGATCCAGGTTCGTGAGCTTTTCAACGGCATCCATGCCATTTTCTCCTTTGGTCAAACGCCGCGGATTCCGCGCGGCATCGGCAATCACCCCGTCATGGCAACGCCGCGGTAAGGCCCAGCATGACAGGCGGTGATATTCCGTTCATGGACGATCGGCACCATTCTGATGCAGGGCGGCCGTGTCGCCTCTTCAGCAATAAAACCAGACCATGGCACAGCCCCACTTCCCATGATGGATCGGTTGCTTCTTGCGTGTTCGTACAAGGCAGACTTTCGTTCTCGGAAGAGACGAAAAACAACGCGATCAAAAAATATCAACTTTGCAAGTTGTTAAAACACAACTGAACACACCAAATACTCGTTGAAAAATCAATAATTCAACCAAACCGACAACAAAAACACAAAACAAAACTGAACCATCAAGTGACTCTACCGAAAAGAGCATAGAGAATAATCATCTAGATCTTATCTTATATCACTAGGGATCTCATAATTTTTGCCCGCTATCAACCCCCCGCGTTACAAATTTGATAAATTGATAATAAATATCATGGCTTAGATCATACAAGGCAACATACAGGCGGATTTATCAAATTTAAAATCCATACAATGGTATTCTTTTCTTTCCTTGTTTCGCCGATCATATTGAAATAAAACCACAAATCCGCTGGCGAGGAGATTGGTCAGAAGAAATGCAATTTTTGTTTGTATTTGAATAAATAGCCAAACAATAGCCCGCGAAACGGGCAAAGAAAAACGGCACGCCGCAATCACGGCGTGCCGTTTTTCTGTTGCTGTCCAGCGGACGGTGGCGACCCCTGCTGGATTCGAACCAGCGACCTGCCGCTTAGAAGGCGGCTGCTCTATCCAACTGAGCTAAGGGGCCTGCCGTCGTGAACCCGCCTTACCAGCGCGAGGGCCGGTCCAGACGGAAATTGTCGGCGTAGTTGCGCGGGCGCACGCGGCGGACGGGGGCGTCCTGAACCGCATAATCCCACCCCTTCTTCTCCGCAAAGGCCACGGCCTCCGCCGCGCTTTCAAAGCGCAGGCGGACCTGGTTGAGCGTGTCGCCCGAAGACGTCCAGCCCATCAGCGGTTCGGGACGGCGGGGGGTTTCGATTTCGTATTCCAAGAGCCAGTAATGAGTCTTCGCCCGCCCGGACTGCATGGCCGTCTTAGCCGGTTGATAGATCCGAACCTGCATGGGCGGCGTCTCCTTACGTTTCTTGCACTGGTTTTCCCATTGGCCCACAAGCGGACCCATCATGGCGGGAATCGCCGACGATGGTATGCCGTCTGCTGGTCGGGGCGCCCGGATTCGAACCGGGGGCCTCCAGTACCCAAAACTGGCGCGCTACCAGACTGCGCTACGCCCCGATGCCGTGGGTGTCAGATACACGAACCCGGCAGCGGGGGCAAGCAATCCCTAACGTTGACAGGCACATGATCAATCGTGCCGCATCTTTCAGGGGGCGCTGCCGAACACCGGGTGGCGCACACGGTCGCCCGGACGGATACCCAGGCGGCCGGCCAGCCCGCCGTTGATTTCCAGAATGCCCAGAACCGCCCCATCCGACCGGATCGCGTCTTCGGAATGGGGAACGGCGCGGTCATGGATATTCACCACCCGGCCATCGGAAGCGATGAACAGCATGTCCAGGGGAATCAGCGTGTTCTTCATCCAGAACGCCGCGGGCTGGGGATGATTGTAGACGAACAGCATCCCGGCGTCGGGGGCCATCGACTGACGGAACATGAGCCCCTGCGCCTGCTGCTGCGGTGTCAGCGCCAGTTCCACCGTAAAGTGGAAGACCCGCCCCGACGCGGTTTCCACGCTCAGACTCGATGTGGCGAACGGCTCCAGCGCCGATGCCGGGCTCACCGCCAGCATCACCGGCCACAAGGCCAGCACCAGCCACAAAGAAACGCCGCGCACCAGCCGGCCGATCCGTTCCGCAATCATGGTGTCGTCACCATTCCGCTTGGCTTACAGGGAGGGAAAGGGGCTCCGCAGGGGCGCCCGCCGCGGACGATGCAGCAGCCGGGCGGCCCTGTCCAGCCCCTGCCGGCGGGCGATCAGCTCGCCGCCGGGCGGGATGTCTGGAACAGGTCTTCGCGGGCCGCCGCCACCTTTTTCACCGCATAGCCGGGGCGGGCGCTGAAACGGCGGAGCGCGCGGGTTCCCGCCTCCTTCTCGCCGCTGGCCCACACCAGATAATCGCGGCCCAGCACCCATTCCTGGGCCAGGGGATGGCCGGCTTCCACCTCGCGGATCTGGGGATTGGCAACAGTGACCAGCCATTCCTTGTCGCCGGGATTGCGGCGGTCGGACAGAATAAGGATGCGCGGACGCTTGCGCGACTGTGCCTCCGTCAGCTTCTGCTGCATCTCCATCTGGCGTTGCCGCAGCACGGCCATCTCGTCGCCGGTGCGGTCGATCTCCTTCAGCAACGCCTCTTCCTCGCTTTGCAGGCGGGACAGGGTGATTTCCAGCCGGCCAACCGTGTCGCGCACCCCACGCACCCGCGCACGGGACTGGGCCGACATCTTTTCCATGGCGATCAGCACATTGCCCAGCCACGCCGCCAGGGCGATGATCACCACGATGATGAGGAAGTTCAGCATCATGACGCGGATGCCTTGCTCGGGGCCTTGGCCGCCTTCGGCGCAGGCGCGCGCTGGAAACTCTTCTGGAAGCCCATTTTGAAGGGGAAGGCCACCTCCACCAGCTGCTTGGCCTCCTCAAAGTTCCACGCCCAGACCTCCGCCACGTTGGTGTGGCGCCAGATGGGGTTGACCGCCGCCTTTTCCCCCCCGGCGCGCGCCATGGCCGATGCGGCGTCCTGCTGGATGTTCACCTTGAACTTGGTCATCCCCATCTGGGGGTCGCCCACCTCGTGGATGAACAGGGGCGGTTCGTTGGCAAGGTCGCTGATGACCTTTTCCACCTTGCGGATTTCGGTTTCCAGCCGGTGCTTGTCCGATACCACCTGATTGCGCCGGGTGGTCAGGTTGTGGATGCGGTCCTGCATCTCGTGGTTTTCGGAATGCAGCACATAGATGCGGTTCTCAAGCTGCTCCACCCCGGCGGTCCGCTGGATCATGGTGGGCAGATAGGCTTTCAGCAGCATCACCACCGGCAAGGCCGCGAGCATGATGCCGGCAATCGCCAGCAGCAGCAGCGTGGTGTTGGTTATGGACAGAGACATGGACATGGCCCTTGCCGGCCCCCGGAGATGGTTTCCTTGAGTATGGCCCGCATACGGCAATAAGAATCACTTATTTGTCACGGAACGTCAATAAGGCCACCGCAAAAGGGAGTATTCGGCCGCTTCAACCGCATCAGCCGTGTTTTATCTTTCGCGCGATCCTTCCAAGATTTCCACGAAGCCCCCCTACCCGATCCAGCCGCCGGCCCACAGCCAGACGACGGCAAAGCCCATGGACAGCAGCGTCATCGGGATGCCGCAGCGGGCATGATCGGCAAAACCCAGCCGCACCCCGGCCAGTGCTGCCCGCTCCACCATGATGATGTTGGCCAGACTGCCCAGCAGCAGCAGGTTGCCCGCCAGCGTGGTCAGCAGCGCCAGCGCGTACAGCGCCCCTTCCGGCGGGGCGGTCCAGGCGTTCAGCAGCAGGATCACCGCCGGCACGTTGCCGATGGTGTTGCTGGACACCAGCGCCAGCGGCGTCATCACCGCCAGCCGGTCGGGAAACCACCCGGCCCCCTGCAACGCATCCACCAGCAACGCCGGAATGCCGGTCAGGGCCAGGGCATGGTTGACCGTGAACAGGGCGGCGAACAGCACCAGCAGGTGCCAGTCCACCATGCCCAGCATGGTGCGGCTGGCCATCTGCCGGCTGACCAGCATGACGCCGGCCACCGCCAGAACCCCCATGTCCTGGGGCAGCGGGGTGGCGAACAGGATCAGCAGGGCGACGGTCGCCACCACCGCCTTGACCAGCGGCCAGCGGTCGAGAACCGGCGGATCGGCGGACACCGGGGCGGGGGGATGGGGAAGCTCCAGCCGCCCGCGCCACACCCACAGCACCACCCCCAGCACACAGGCCAGCGCCGCCAGGGCCGGCACGCCGCACACCGCCAGGAACCGCCAGAAATCCAGCCCGCCGGCCTGGGCGATCAGGATGTTCTGCGGGTTGCCGATGACGGTCGCCGCCGATCCGGCGTTGGCCGCCCCGGCCAGCGCGATCAGATAGGGGCGCGGGTCCAGCCCCCGGCGCGCCAACCCGGCACACAGCATGGGCGTCATGGCAAAGACCACCACGTCGTTCGCCAGCACCGCCGACAGCCCGCCGCCCACCGCCACGGTCACCACCATCAGCCGCACGGGCGACGGCGCCCCGCCGTCCCCACCCGCCACCTTGTAGGCGCACCAGTCATAAAAACCGCTGCCGGCGTATTGCGCCGACAGGATCATCAGCCCGAACAGGATGGCCAGGGTGGGAAAGTCGATGGCGCCCGCCACCGAGTGGGCCGGCAAAACGCCGCTCAGCACCAGGGCGATGGCGGCCACCAGCGCGATGCCGGTGCGGTCGATGCGCAGGCCGGGAAACCGCCCCAGCGCCATCCCCGCATAGGTGACGGCGAACAGGGCGACGGCCACAACGGTGTCGGTCATGACAACGGGATTTCTTGAAAGGATCACACCAGGGTGATCGACATGCCTTCGCGCGCGGCGAAGACGGGGGGCCACACGGCCTGCGCCGCCTGTTCGATCTGGACCATGGCGGCGTCGTCGCGGTCGGGGTCGTGGTGGAACAGCGCCAGCTTGCGCACGCCGGCCTGACGGCACAGGCGCACGCCCTCGGTCCAGGTGGAATGCCCCCAACCCACGCGCTGCTGATACTCGTCGTCGGTGTAGGTGGAATCGTACAGCACCAGATCGGCCCGGTCGATCAGGTCCAGGATGTTCTGGTCCGGCTTGCCCGGCACATGTTCGGTGTCGGTGACATAGACGATGGACTTGCCCTCGTACTCGATGCGGTAACCGGTGGCGCCGTCGGGATGGTTCAGGGGGGCGGTGCGGATGCGGATGCCGGACCCGACCATGAAATCGTCGCGCGCCCCCACCTCGGTAAAGCGCAGCGTGCCGCCCATGGTGCGCAGGGGCACGGGGAACAGCGGGCGTTCCATCTGGCGGGCCATCACCGCCTCGATGTTCAGGGTGCCGCCGGTCAGATGGCCCGACACGATGTCCAGGGAAAAGCCGGGGGTGTAGGCCGGCGCGAAGAAGGGAAAGCCGCTGATGTGATCGAGATGGGTGTGGCTGAGCAACAATGTGGCGCCCGTCACCCCCTCCTTGAGAAGTTTTCGTCCCAGAAGGCGGATGCCGGTGCCGGCATCGAGAATCACGCGCTGGTCCCCGGCGCGGACCTCGACACAACTCGTGTTGCCACCGAACCCCAGATGGGAGGCCATCGGGCACGGAATCGTTCCGCGGACCCCCCAGAATGTCACCGAAAAGCTCATGACCACACGCCATCGCTACCGAGTGGGTCATTATACCACATCGGAATGCCGGTCACAGCGCGATCGGAACGCAGCAGCTCCACCACCACCGCAGGTAAGTGCGGGAGAAACAGATGCTTGCCGCCCCTGCCCGCCTGACGGCATGGGCATGGAGCGCCCGGAGAGGAATGGCGGCGGCCATGCGCAACAGGGGCGCTGGCTGCGCCGGGAGGGGAAAGAGACAGACACGAGTGAGCGTGGACGGACGGGCGGGATACGCATTTTGTCTAGACAAAGGCCCTCCCTGCGCGTGCAGGGGAAAGAAACCGGGGAAGCGGGCCGCGAGTTCGCGCTTGGGTTCATCCCTGCGCATGCAGGGGAAAGTCCAGACGGGGTTTCAATATGGTACTTGCCCGGGGTTCATCCCTGCGCATGCAGGGGAAAGGCGGAGACACAATTTCAGTTGCTATCGACATGGGGTTCATCCCTGCACATGCAGGGGAAAGCTGGCCTGCTCCAAGTCGCTGTTCTGCTTGCGGGGTTCATCCCTGCGCATGCAGGGGAAAGGCGGTGCCGTAGCCGTAGCCCGTCACGTTTGTGGGTTCATCCCTGCGCATGCAGGGGAAAGTCGTCGTCATGGGTCATCGTCTCCTGCGATCAGGGTTCATCCCTGCGCATGCAGGGGAAAGCAGCGTGCCGCGGCGGACGTCATAGTGGTCCAGGGTTCATCCCTGCGCATGCAGGGGAAAGGGCCAGACGAACCCGCGCTTCTTGGAGTGGATGGGTTCATCCCTGCGCATGCAGGGGAAAGACGGCCACCCACGCCCCGCGGTGCTCCACCGTGGGTTCATCCCTGCGCATGCAGGGGAAAGATGACCACCATGAGCAAGAAGATCCACCTGAAGGGTTCATCCCTGCGCATGCAGGGGAAAGCCCTTCTGGGTGTGACACACGATCGTTTTCATGGGTTCATCCCTGCGCATGCAGGGGAAAGAGGGTGGCTGGCCCGCCGCCGGAACGGCCGGTGGGTTCATCCCTGCGCATGCAGGGGAAAGGCGTTGCGGAACAACTCCCCCAGACGGGTGTTGGGTTCATCCCTGCGCATGCAGGGGAAAGCATCCTGCTGCCGTTTCAGAAGTTCATTGCCGGGGTTCATCCCTGCGCATGCAGGGGAAAGTTCCACCAGCTGTCCAACGGCGCCTCGGTAAAGGGTTCATCCCTGCGCATGCAGGGGAAAGGGTGCTTACAAGGGCCTGTACCAAAACGAACTTTTCTCGAGAGTCTTGCACATCATTTTTGATTTTTCAGGAATTACCAATAAAGGAAAAATTCAAGGAACGACACTCCCTGCCGCTGAAGAACCGTGCAGCCAGGAAACCAATGTCGGGTTGCTTCAATATTCACGATATTCTTTTGCCGCCGGAAAGCGGTCCATCCCGCCGGCGCTGCGTTCCGCAGAACCGGCGTCGTGGAGGATACGTGCGCCCGGCGGGGCCGTCAATCCGCCCTGCCCGCTGTCATCGCCCTTGGCAACCGTGGGGCGGGCGCGGCATCATCCGCACCTGCCGGCCCCCGGCATCACCCGCACAAACACCGAGCCATACACGCCGACCATGACGCAGCCCGATCCCAAAGACGCCCTGCGCGCGCTGCTGGAAACCTATCTGCGCTGCCCGGTGCAGCCGGTTCTGGCCGAATTGCAGCAGGGGCTCGCCGCCTATCAGACCGCCTGGATTCACGCCCGCGCCGGTGCCGGCGGCGATGCCGTGGCGGTCAAGGACGCCGCCCCCGCCGCCAAGGCCCCGCCGGTGCCCAAGCCGAAATTCCCCGTGGGCGCCGCCGAGCGGGAGATCCTGGAAAAGCTGGCCGGCGGCTGGACCGCCACCACCGCCGACGTCACCCGCTGGGTGTGGTTCGAGGACCGCGAGCTGGTGACCCTCGTCCCCAACCCCGCGGGCCAGGGGCCGGACGTGCTGCGTCTGGCGCCCGAGGGGTGGCGGGCCATCGGGCGTCACCCGCCGCAAGGCTGAAAGGCGCGCGGGATCAGGCCCCCGGCGCCGCTTCCGCACGCACCTGATTGCGGCCGCCGTGCTTGGCGTCGTAAAGCGCGGCGTCTGCCCGGCGGACGAGATCGGCCCCCCCCTCCCCCGGACGGTATTGGGCGGCGCCGATCGACAGGGTAACCGTGCCGTAATTGGTGTTGCGGGCACGGTTGATGATCTGCCGCCCGCCGACCGTGGTGCGGATCTGGTTGCCCACCGTCACCGCGTTGGCCAGGGTGGTGCGGGGCAGCAGGATGGCGAATTCCTCGCCGCCGAAACGGGCGGCGGTGTCGCGGCCCTTGATGCATTCGGTCAGCGCCTTGGCCACCAGCCGCAGCACGTGGTCGCCCACCAGATGGCCGTGGGTGTCGTTGAAAAGCTTGAAATGGTCGATATCGACCAGCAGCAGGGCCAGGGGCTGGCCGTCCCGCTCCGCCTCGCGCATGGCGTCGGCCAGCATCTGGTCGAAAGCCTTGCGGTTGTAGATGCCGGTCAGCCCGTCGGTCATCGCCTCCCGCCGGGCGGTGTCCAGGCTGATGCGCATGTCGGCAAGCTGCTGGCTGGTTTCCAGGAACTGGGTTTGCAGCCGGTTCTGGCGGTCCAGGATGGCGGTGGTCTCGGCGGCCACGGCGGCGATCACGGCGCGCAGATCCTCCACCGACATGGGCTGTTCCAACTCGCCCTGCAGCCCGGCCAGGGCGGAGCCGTAACGGTTGGTCTCCGCGCCCGCGGTGTCGAGCACCCCCAGCACCTTGCCCAGCAGGGCGCGCGCCCGCTCGCTGGTTTCGCGGATGGCCTGCGCCTCCGCATCCAGGGTGAAGAAGCGCTTGAACAACTCGTCGCAATGGCTTTGCGACAGGGCGCCGCTGTCGCGCCGGGAGATGTCGAGGGCGCGGGTCAGGTCGGGCAACTGACCGCTGAAATAGGTGTACCACAGGCAGAAGTTTTCAGGGGTCGGGGCCAGCCCGTCTTCCTGCATCCGCTGCATGGCGCTGGAAGCAAAGGCGTTCGCCCGCTCCACATCATCAGTATAGCTTGGAATCATCCCTGCCCCTCCTGCCGGGGCATACGGTTACGGGCAGACAGCGTAAACGGCAAGACATCAATCGTTAAGATATCGATTGTGCGCCGCCGCAACGGTCCTTATCCGCCGCTCCGCTGCAATCGTGCCACAGCCCACGCCGCCGTTTCCCGCACCAGGGGCGACCCGTCGCCCAGCCGCGCCGCCGCCGCGGACAGCAACGCCGGGATGCCGCTGTTGCCGATGGCGATCATCACGTTTCGGATGAACCGGTCCCGCCCGATTCGCTTGACGGGCGAGGCGGAGAACAGCCGGCGGAACCCCGCATCGTCCAGCGCCGCCAGTTCGGCCAGCCGCGGCGCGGTCAGCTCCTCCCGCGGCAGGAACGCCGCCTCCCGGCTCGCCTGGGCGAAGCGGTTCCACGGGCACACGGCGATGCAATCGTCGCAGCCATAGACGCGGTTGCCGATGGCCGGGCGGAATTCCTCGGGGATCGGTCCGGCATGCTCGATGGTCAGATAGGCGATGCAGCGGCGGGAATCGAGCACATAGGGCTGGGGGAACGCCTGGGTCGGGCAGATGTCCTGACAGCGGGTGCAGCGTCCGCAGCGGTCGGTGCCCGGCTCGTCGGGCGGCAGGGAAAGCGTGGTGTAGATCTCACCCAGAAACAGCCACGATCCGTGCCGGCGCGACACCAGCACCGTGTGCTTGCCCTGCCACCCCAGCCCGGCCTGGGCCGCCAGCGGCTTTTCCAGCACGGGTGCCGTGTCCACGAACACCTTCACGTCGGCCTTGTAGCGGTGGTGGATCCACTGCCCGATGGTCTTCAGCCGGCCCTTGATCAGGTCGTGGTAATCGCGGTTGCGGGCATAGGCGGATACCATCCCCTGTTCCGGGTCGGCCAATCCGGCCAGCGGATCGCCATCGGGGGCATAGGACAGGCCCAGCGCGATGATGGTGCCGGCCTCCGGCCACAGGGTGCGGGGGTCGCCGCGGCGGTCGGTCTTGTCGGCCATCCACGCCATATCGGCGTGGTAGCCGGCGGCCAGGAACGTTCCCAGCCGCTCCCGCGTGCGGTCATCCAGGGCGGGTGCGGCAAAGCCCACGGCGTCGAATCCGGTGGCGAGCGCCCGTTCGCGGATGGCTTCGCGGATGGCGGAAGCGTCCGCCGCCGTCCCCATGGATCAGCCGCGCCCGCGGTAGGGGGGAACGTCCTGCGCCGGAATCCACACGTCCGCCGGGGGCGGGCCGGACTGGTAGAACACGTCGATGGGGATGCCGCCGCGGGGATACCAATAGCCGCCGATGCGCAGCCACACCGGCGCCAGTTCCTCCGCCAGACGCCGCCCGATGCCGACGGTGCACGCCTCGTGGAAGGCGCCGTGGTTGCGGAACGAGCCCAGGAACAGCTTCAGCGACTTGCTTTCCACCAGCCAGTCGCCGGGCACGTAGTCGATCATCAGGTGCGCGAAATCCGGCTGCCCGGTGATCGGGCAGAGGGAGGTGAACTCGGGGGCCGTGAAGCGCACCAGATAGCGCACCCCCGGTTCCGGGTTCGGCACCTTTTCCAGCACCGCCGCTTCCGGGCTGTCGGGAAGGCCGGTGCTGGCCCCCAACTGGGTCAGGCCGCTGTAGATCGACGGGGAGCCGGTCATGAGACGCTTTCCTTCGGGTAACGGGTCAGGCCGCGGGTTCGGGATCGGCGGAGACCGTGACGGCAGCCTCAACGGGGGCCGGCGCCTTCTTCTTGCCGCGGGCGGGCTGCGACAGGGCCAGCGGGTCGGGCGTCTCGGCGATGTCGCCCAGTTCCAGTTCCGCTTCCAGCGCCGCGGCCCGTTCCTCGAACTCCCCGGCCTCGATGGCGGCGCGCAGTTCGGCCATCAGATCCTGATAGTGCTGCAGGTTGTGCCACGTCAGCAGCATCGGCCCCAGCATCTCCCCCGCCTTGATCAGGTGGTGGATGTAGCCGCGGCTGTAGTTGCGGCACGCCGGGCAGGCGCAACGGTCGTCCAGCGGGCGGTCGTCGTGGGCGTGGCGGGCGTTGCGCAGGTTCAGCACGCCGCGGCGCACGAACGCCTGGCCCGTGCGGCCCGAGCGGGTGGGCATCACGCAATCGAACATGTCGATGCCGCGGCGCACCGCCCCGATGATGTCGGACGGGCGCCCCACCCCCATCAGATAGCGCGGGCGTTCCGCCGGCAACAGCGGCATGGTGTGGTCGAGCACGGTGAACATCGTCTCCTGCCCCTCGCCCACCGCCAGCCCGCCGACGGCGTAGCCGTCGAAGCCGATGCCGGTCAGGGCCGCCACGGATTCGCTGCGCAGGTCGGGATAGACGCTGCCCTGGACGATGCCGAACAGGCCGTAGCCGGGCCGTTCCACGAAAGCATCGCGGCACCGCTGCGCCCATTTCATGGACAGGCGCATGGATTTCGCCGCCACCTCGTGGGTTGCGGGGAACGGCGTGCATTCGTCGAACGCCATGGTGACGTCGGAATCCAGCAGGTGCTGGATCTCCATGGACCGTTCGGGCGTCAGCCGGTGGCGGCTGCCGTCCAGATGGGATTTGAAGGTGACCCCATCCTCGTCCAGCGTGCGCAGCTCGTTCAGCGACATCACCTGGAACCCGCCGGAATCGGTCAGGATCGGGCCGGGCCAGTTCATGAAGCGGTGCAGGCCGCCCAACTGGGCCACCCGTTCCGCCGTCGGCCGCAGCATCAGGTGATAGGTGTTGCCCAGGATGATCTGCGCCCCGGTGGCCCGCACCTGTTCGGGGTGCATGGCCTTCACCGTGCCCGCCGTGCCGACGGGCATGAAAGCCGGCGTGTCGATCACCCCATGGGCCGTGTGCAAGGTACCGCGCCGCGCCGCACCGTCATTCGCCACAAGTTCGAACTTCATGCCGTTCACTCCGCCCTCCGCAACAGGGAGGTGTCACCATAGGAATAGAAGCGATAGCCCGCCGCGATGGCGTGGGCATAGGCGTCCCGCATCCGCTGGAACCCGGCAAAGGCCGATACCAGCATGAACAGCGTGGACCGCGGCAGGTGGAAGTTGGTCATCAGCACGTCCACGGCGCGGAAACGGTAGCCGGGGGTGATGAAGATGTCCGTCTCGTCGGAAAAGGGCCGGACGGTGCCGTCGGGATCCGCCGCACTTTCCAGAAGCCGCAAGGCGGTGGTGCCGATGGACACGATGCGCCCGCCCGCCGCCCGCACGGCGTTGATGCGCGCCGCGGCCTCCGCCGGCACGATCCCCACCTCGGCGTGCATGCGGTGGTCGCGGATGTCGTTCACCTTGACCGGCAGAAAGGTGCCGGCGCCCACGTGCAGCGTCACCGCCACCCGCCCGATCCCGCGGGCATCGAGTGCTGCCAGAAGCCCGGGCGTGAAGTGCAGCCCGGCGGTGGGGGCGGCCACCGCCCCTTCGGCTGCGGCGAAGACGGTCTGGTAATCGTCCTTGTCGGCGGACTCCGCCCCGTCGGGCCGGGCGATGTAGGGGGGCAGCGGCATGGCGCCATAGGCGTGCAGCCGGTCGAACAGCGCCCCGCCGGCGGCGCTGAAGCGCAGCACGATTTCCCCGCCCTCACGCTTGTCCATCACCGTGGCGGTGAAATCCTCGGCAAAGACGATGGTGTCGCCCACCTTGAGCCGCTTGCCCGGACGGGCGAAGACGGCCCAGGTGTCGTCGCCCATGCGCTTGTGCAGGGTGGCTTCCACCTTCACCACGCCGCGCTGGCCCCACAGGCGCGCGGGGATCACGCGGGTGTCGTTGATGACCATCAGGTCGCCCGGTTCCAGCAGCGACGGCAGGTCGCGGACGATGTGGTCCGACAGCGTGTCGCCGACCGACAGCAGGCGCGCGGCGTCACGCGGCCGCACGGGGTGGCTGGCGATCAGATTCGGCGGCAGGTCGAAATCGAAATCGGCGGTTTTCATGGATTCTTTTCGAGATTTGCGCTCGTATAGAGCAATTTCCCGCGAAAAGGGAAGCCGCCGTAAGCCGCCGAAGCCCAGCCATGCACGGGGCGGGTGACCAAAGTCACTTTCTTGACCGCCCCCACCGACAAGAAGGTTCCCGGATGGTCCGATTACCCCTGTCCCGCGCGTTCGCCGCCGGTGCCGTCGTCTCCGCCCTGTCGGCCTGCGCCGGCGCCCCGCCACCCCCGGCCCCCGCCTGCGCCGGCCTGCCCGGCTCCCCCATGGTGGAGGCCAGCCTGTTTTTCGGGCGCAACATCGGCGGCACGCTGGGGGTCAGCGACAAGGACTGGCAGCGCTTCGTGACCGAGGTGGTGACCCCGCGCTTTCCCGATGGGCTGACGGTTCAGGATGCCGCCGGCCAATGGCGCGACACCGACACGGGCGCGGTGGTGCGGGAACCGTCGAAGGTGCTGATCCTGTTCATCCCCCGCGAGCCGGCGGCCCTGACCAAGATCAAGGACGTCGCCGACGCCTACAAGACCCGCTTCCAGCAGCAGGCGGTGGCCACGGTGCTGCGGACCGCCTGCGTCGGGTTCTGACAGCGAATAATCAGACCGGCTCCACCGGGGCGTCGAACTGCAGCGCCGCCAGACGGGCGTACAGCCCGCCCTCGCGGATCAGGTCGGCGTGGGTGCCGGTGGCGACGATGCGCCCGCCGTCCATCACCGCGATGCGGTCGGCGTTCACCACCGTCGCCAGCCGGTGGGCGATGATGAGCGTGGTGCGCTGGCGGGTCAGGGCGTCCAGCGCCTCCTGCACCGCGCGTTCGCTCTCGGCGTCCAAGGCGCTGGTGGCCTCGTCCAGCAGCAGCAGCGGCGGGTCGCGCAGGATGGCGCGGGCAATGGCGATGCGCTGGCGCTGCCCGCCCGACAGCCGCACGCCCTTTTCCCCCAGGAAGGTGGACAGCCCGTCGGGCAGCGCCTCCAGGAACTCCAGCGCGTGGGCGGCGCGGGCGGCCTCCCGCACCTCGGCATCGGTGGCGCCGGGGCGGCCGTAGCGGATGTTCTCCCACGCGTTGGTGGAGAAGATCACCGGATCCTGCGCCACCAGCCCGATGCGCCCGCGCACGTCCGCCGGGTCGGCGTCGCGGATGGGCACGCCGTCCAGCCGGATCACCCCCGCCTGCGGATCATAGAAGCGCAGCAGAAGCTGGAACACCGTCGATTTGCCGGCCCCCGACGGGCCGACCAGCGCCACCGTCTCGCCCGGCGCCACCGACAGGGTGAAGTCGTTGAGCGCGGCCCAGTCGGGGCGGGACGGATAATGGAACCGCACCCCCTCGAACGCCACCGCCCCGGTGGACGGCAGCGGCAGGGGCACCGGGTTGGCGGGGGCGATGATGTCCGGCTGCTGCTCCAGCAGTTCGAACAGCCGCTCGGTGGCGCCGGAGGCGCGTTGAAGATCGCCGATCACCTCGCTGATCGCTCCCACCGACCCGGCCACCACCACGGCATAGACCACGAAGGCCGACAGCTCGCCCGGCGTCAGCCGCCCGGACAGCACGTCGTGCCCGCCGATCCACAGGATGATGCCCACGGCACCGAACACCAGCACGATGACGATCATGGTCATCAGCGCCCGCGCCTTGATCCGCTCCACCGCGACGCCGAATGCGTCCTCCACCCGCCCGGCGAAGCGCGCCCGCTCCTCCGGCTCGCGGGTGTAGGACTGCACGGTGCGGATGGCGCCCAGCGTCTCGTCCACGGTGGCGCCGATGTCGGCCACCTTGTCCTGGCTGGCCTTGGACAGCCGCCGCACCCGGCGGCCGAAGAACAGGATGGGCGCCACCACCAGCGGCACCACCAGGAACACCAGCCCGGTCAGCTTGGGCGAGGTGATGAACAGCATCGCGGCGCCGCCCAGGAACATCAGCAGATTGCGCAGCGCGATCGACACCGACGACCCCACCACCGTCTGCAACACCGTGGTGTCGGTGGTCAGGCGCGACAGGATTTCGGCAGTGCGAGTCGTCTCGAAAAAGCCGGGACTGAAGCGCAGAACGTGGTCGAAGACGGTGCGGCGGATGTCGGCGATCACCCGTTCGCCCACCCACGTCACCAGATAGAAGCGGCCATAGGTGGAGGCCGCCATCAGCACGATGACGCCCAGCAGCACCAGCAGCGCCCGGTCCAGGAGCCCGGTGTCGCCGGCGGCAAACCCCTGGTCCACCAGAACCCGCAGGCCCTGGCCCAGGCCAAGAACGGTTGCGGCGGCCACCATCAGCGCCACCCCGGCCCCGGCGATGGGCAGGGCGTAGGGGCGAAGAAACGGGCCAAGACGATACAGCGGTTTCAGGCTGCGCTTGCGGTTGTCCGCGGGATTTTCAGGGGCCGATTCGGATGACACCGATGGTTTCCATGGCTGGATTATGAGGTATATATGTCCCGCCATATGGCAGCTTGAACGCCGGACGGCAAGTTTGCCCGGTGAAAGCTGTTTTATTGGCGGCGTGATGTGCGGAAGCGGTTGCGCTCATCGATCCGCTTCGCTATAAACCGCGCTCGTTTTGTTGGGAACCTCGGCCATGAAGAAAGACATTCATCCGGATTATCACGAGATCACCGTCGTCATGACCGACGGCTCCTCGTTCACCACCCGGAGCACCATGGGCAAAGCGGGTGATACGCTGCGCCTCGACATCGATCCGAAGTCGCACCCGGCCTGGACCGGCGTGCAGAAGCTGTTGGACACTGGCGGCCAGATCGCCAAGTTCAACAAGCGCTTCGCCAGCTTCGGCCTGAAGAAGTAAGCATCCGGTCCGCCGGACGCTGCGAAAAAAGGGCGCCTGCGGTTGCAGGCGCCCTTTTCGTTTTCAAAGCGAATCAACCGCTATTGCAGCCGCCCATAGGTTTCCTGCATCTGGCTGTCCAGACGCGACACCCGCATGTACAGCCGGTGGCTGCGGTCCAGCAGGCTGCGCAATCCCTGCGGCAGCGAAGCATTGTCGGGGCCGGACGGGTCGCTGCAAATCTCGCCCCCCGACAGGGAATAATCGCCGTTCGCGGCTTCTTCCGGGGTCAGTTCGCCCGCGTGCACCGCCTTTTGCGCCAAAAGCCACGCCATGACCTGGGTCAGGCGGCTGGTCACGCGCATGCTCTCGTAACTGACCTGCAAACGAATGTGCGGGGGCAGCTTGCGGTGATCGACGGCTTCCTGAAACGCGACGTAATTGCGCGCCTCGATCAGCAGAGCCATCGTCTCGTCATACGGCCCGTTGAAGAAGGTTGCATTCACCATGACGGCCAAGTCCTCCCACGGCCGCTGAGCCCGTCACCTGAGCGTGGCCGTAACTGATTAACAAAGTGTGATGGACAGGCGGCGAAAGCAGCCGGCAAAAAATCGCACTCCCCCCTCTTGCAGGCCAAAAGGGCTTTTCCTAAATGTGTGGTCGTCCGGGCGGCGCCCATGAATGGGGCCGGATCTGGATTGCACCATAGGGGATCGACGATTGCCGTGATCCCCACGCGCATTATCGCTCTGAAGGAGGATATGACATGCGTACTTATGATCTCTCGCCGCTGTTCCGCTCCACCGTCGGTTTCGACCGTCTGTCCCGTCTGATCGAGCATGCTCTCAGCACGGACGAAGCGGCCAATTCCTACCCGCCGTACAACATCGAAAAGACGGGTGACGATGCGTACCGCATCACCATGGCGGTTGCCGGCTTCGGGCCCGACGATCTGGAGATGACGGCCCTGCCCAACGCCCTGGTGGTTACGGGTAAAGCTAAGAAGGAACAGGAAGGCGGCCAATTCCTCTATCGGGGTATCGCGGGCCGCGCTTTCGAACGCCGCTTCCAGCTTGCCGATTACATCAAAGTGGTGAACGCCAATCTGGTGAACGGCCTGCTGCACATCGACCTTGTGCGGGAAATCCCCGAGGCGATGAAGCCGCGGACCATCAGGATCGACGCCGCCACCCCCGCCGCGTCCCTGCCCTCGCAGCAGGCGGCGTAACCTTCTCCATAACCCCGGCGCCGGGTTCGCTCTCCTCTCCCGGCGCCGGGCCGGACTCTCGCACGGCCTTGAACCACCCTCTTCCCATCGGAAGGGGGTGGCTTTTTGCGCTTGTGGCGCACGGCGATGACGGAAGAAGGGATAATCCGGACAAACTTCGGCGACGGAACCATCCGGATTGGTTCCGTCGCCGTTCGATCAGATGGGCAACGTCCTATCACAATGACGCTCTGCACAAAGAGAGCCGAAAGGTTGCCGTTCTTTATCCGATCGCTTATCCCGCCAAGCATTCACTTGGCTGGCTGTTTGTTCTCAGCAATGTCTGTACATCACCAATCACGTCTCTACTGTCTCTCTTTTCATCCTCATCGTCAAGGGGATTCCGCCAGTCCTTGCTTTTGGGAAGGGTGTTGCGTTTGCACCGCCGAAACGGCTACTCACAAGGCCCAGGGCCATCGGCAACGTTTCCGTGAAGGGACGGCGGGCCTGCGGTAAAAAAACACCGAACAACGATAAGAGCAGGGAGAGAGCGCCCATGCAGTCACAGGACGAATCCGCCCTGCCCCCGGCCAGGGTGCGGGTGGTGCGGATCTTCATTCCATTCGCGGTCGGGTATTTCCTGTCCTACCTGTACCGTACGGTCAATGCGGTGATCGCCGACGAGCTGACGGTGGCGCTGAACGTCACCGCCGCCGGGCTGGGTCTGCTGACCAGCGCGTATTTCCTGGCCTTCGGCGCCTTTCAGCTTCCGCTGGGGCTGCTGCTGGACCGCTACGGCCCGCGGCGGGTGGAGGCGGCGCTGCTGGTGGTGGCCGGTGCCGGGGCGGCGGTGTTTTCCCAAGGAGACGACCTGGCCACGCTGGCCCTGGGCCGCGCCCTGATCGGGGCGGGGGTGTCGGCGTGCCTGATGGCGGCGATCACCGCCAACATCCGGTCCTGGCCGGCGGAGCGGCTGCCGCTGGTCAACGGGGTGTTCATGGCCTGCGGCGGATTCGGGGCGGTGTTCGCCACCACCCCGGTGCGGACCGTGCTGACGGTGACCGACTGGCGCGGGCTGTTCCTGGCCCTGGCCGCGGTGACGGTGGTGGTGGCGGTGCTGCTGCTGCTCATCGTGCCCGAATTCCGCCGCCCTGCCGCGCAGAAGGCGGGTGCGGCGGCGGACGGCGGCGGCGTGGCCGCCTTGCTGCGCGGAACGATGTCGGTGTTCGCCAGCCCGTTCTTCTGGCGGCTGGCCCCGGCGGCGGTGCTGATGCAGGGGGCGTTCATGGCCTATCTCGCCCTGTGGGCCGGTCCGTGGATGCGCGATGTGGAAGGGCTGGACCGCGCGGCGGTGGCGGCGGAGCTGCAATCCATGGCCCTGTGCATGGTGGCCGGCTATGCCGGGTTCGGGCTGGTGGCGGAGGTGCTGCGCCGCCGCGGCCTGTCCCCCGCCGCCGTCAGCTTCGCAGGAATGGTGGTGGCGGCGCTGTTGCAGGCATCGCTGGCGCTGGGCCTGCCGCTGCCCCCGGCGGTGGCGTGGGGCGGTTACGCCTTTTTCGCATCGGCGTCGGTGATGGTCTATTCCGTGCTGGGCCAGGGATTTCCCCCGGCCCTGGCCGGGCGGGTCATCACCGCGGCCAACCTGCTGATGTTCATCGTGGCCTTTGCCCTGCAATCGGGAATCGGGGCGTTCCTGACCCTCTATCCCATGGGCGGGGGGGCCGGCTATTCCGTGGAGGGGCAAAGGATAACCCTGCTGCTGATCACCGCTGCGCAAGGTCTGACGCTGGTGTGGCAGGCCCTGCCCCGCCGCCGCCGGGCGGCCGTGGCTTAGGTCACCACGTTGACGCTGCTGCCGGCGGGAACGGGGACGGCGGCGTTCACGGCTCCGCCGGCGTCGGCGGTCACACCCGCCGTGGCCGTGGCGGAAGCCCCGCCCCCCGGCGTACCGAAGGCGGAGGCGCGCAATTCCAGGACCGCCTTGTCCGCCTCCTCCACCACCTTGTCGTATTGCTTCAGCTCTTCCCGGTTGTTCTTGCGGCGGGTGTGGTCGGTGTCATAGGCGTTGCTGGCCTTGGCCTCCCCCAGCACATTCTTGACGGCGGCCAGCACCATTTCCACCCGGCGGGCAAAGGTGTCCGCCTCGCGGAAGCGGGCCGTCCGCTGGGCGTTGGCGTCCATCTGGGCCTGGAACGGGTTGGCCGGGGCGGCTCCCTGGTCGGTGGCGGAGGCGCCCTCCTTCCCCTCTGCGGCGCTGCCACCCCCGCCGACGGCGGCGACGGCGGCGTTGATGGCCGCGGCCAGATCCCCGCCGCCCTTATCCTCCCCCTGCCGGGCCGGCTGGGCCGACGTCTGGGCTGTCCCCGTGCCGGTTCCGGGCGGGGGAGCCTCGACCGGAACGGGAGGCGGAGCCTCGGCGGTGACGGCACCGGCGGCGGTGGATGCTGCGGTGGCCGCGGCGGTTCCATCCGTTTCGGCCCCAGCGGTCACGGAGACCGTCGCCGTGGTCTGCGAGACCTCCGCCGTCATCGTGCTGGTGGTGGTGCTGGCCGTGGTGGTTTGGATGGACACGCCGCCGCCCGCCGCCATGTCGGCGGATGCGGCGATGCCGCGTCCGTATTCCTTGGCGGCGTTGCCCGCCTGCTTGGCGAGGGCCGCGGCCTCCTTGGCCAGTTGCATCACCTTGGCACGGTCGCCGCGGGCCGCGGCCATGCGCATTTCGTTGCGCAGTTCCTTGATGCGCCGCTCGGCATCCTGCAGTTTTTCTTCGGCGCGGGCCTTGGGCTGGCTCACCTGCTGGGCCTGCTTCATGGCGTTCAGCGCCGTTGCCGCCCCGCGCATGAAATCGGTCAGGGAATCCGACGCCCCCTTCGCCAACAGCTCCGACAGATGGCTGGTGCCGTCCTTGGTGGCCGAAACGCCGCCATTCTTGGCCGAAGCGCCGGAAGCGCCGGCATTTCCGCCGGCCGTGTCCGTGACGGCGTTTCCCGTGGCCGCAGGACCGGTGGCGCCGCCCGCAGCGGCCCGCCGTGCCTGTTGCAGCCGGAACAGGCCCGCCTGCCCGTCGGACAGGATGGAGAAGATCCCGCTCATGCCCACCCCCTGGCCCCACACCTGCGTGGGAACACCCGCAAAGGTTTATCACGGACACGGACAATCTGTCAAAAGCAGGGATTTATTAACCATAAGCTCCGCGCGGCCGGGAACCTCCAGCACAGCCGGGTGTTGAGACAGGCAACTACCACGGCCTTGATCGCAAGGAGGGATACCATGGCGACCCGCGACACACCGGGCATGGGCGGTTCCAACTGGAAGACATCGGACATGGACCCCGGTCACGTCCCCCCCCACCAGAGCGCGGGCCAGCAGGCCGGCGATGTGGGCCGCCGGGCGCTGGGCGCGGTGCAGGACCGCATCCGCACCGCCTTCGACCAGCAGACCCACCGCGCCGCCGACCAGTTGTCCGGCGTGGCCTCGGCCCTGAACAAGGCGGCTCAGGACATCAGCCGGGAAAACGACGGGCCGGTGATCCGCTATGCCGAACAGGCCGCCGGCCGCATCGATGCCATGGCCGACGTTCTGCGCCGCTCGTCCCTTGATGACATGGTGGGCGAGGTGGAGGGCTTTGCCCGCCGTCAGCCCGAGTTGTTCCTGGGCGGGGTGTTCGCCGCCGGGTTCGTGTTCGCGCGGTTCCTGAAAAGCTCCGCCGACCGCCGTACCATCATCGCCCGGACCCGGTACGCTGCGCCCCCCGCCGGCCCATTCCCCTCGTCCCCCTCGTCCTATGCCGACGCGGGGCCGGTGGGCACCGCGACCCCGGCCACCGGAACCACCGCCAACGGCGGACCGGTGATGGGCAGGCCGCTGTCGGCGGCACCGTCCACCCCGCCGGGCACGGGCGGCGGGCGGTCGCCATGAGCGCGGCCCCGCTGCATGGGGCGTCCGGCGGTCACGACGACGACCCCCGGATGCAGCGGCCCCTGACCGGCCTGCTCTCCACCCTGATGCAGGATGTGGGCGGGCTGATCCGGGCGGAAATCGCGCTCGCCCGCGCCGAGCTGGCGCAAAAGGCCGGCCGGGCGGCGGGCGGGGCCGGGCTGGCGGCGGCGGGCGGGGCCATCCTGTTTCTGGGCGCCATCTTCCTGCTGGCTGCGGCCATGCTGGCGCTGATGCCGGTGATGGAGCCCTGGCAGGCGGCGCTGACCGTCGGCGGCGTCACGGCCCTGGTGGGCCTGATCGTCCTGCTGATGGGCCGGGCGCGCCTGCGGGCCGGATCGCTGCAGCCCGAACGCACCCTCAACAGTCTGCGCGAAAACAAACGCTGGGCGGAATCCCAGTTCACCCGCTGACGGCACCGTCAGCGGCGAGAAAGGACGACGACGATGTACAGCAATCCCCGTTACCCCTCGCACACCGACCTCGACCACCCGGTGACCCGCGACTGGACCGGCAGCGACAGCTTCCAGCCGCACGATACGGGCACGGCGTCGTGGCTGCGGGCCAATCCGGTGCCGTTGGCGCTGATCGGGATGGGCATCGGCTGGCTGGCGCTGTCGGGCACCGGCTCCGGCCGGCGCATGGCCCGCACCGCCCGCGACTACGCCGGCCCGGCGCTCGACACCGCGAAGGAAAAGCTGAACGAGGCCGCCGACACGGTGCGCGACACCGCCTCCCACGCTTATGAAAAGGCGGAAGAGGGTGTGTCGTCCCTGCGCCGGGCAGCCATGGACATGGCGGACCGCACCACCGCCACCGCCCGCTCCTATGGGCAGGAGGCCGCGCACCGCACCGGCTCGACCACCACGGGCTTCTGGGACATGGTGCACGAACATCCGCTGGTGGCCGGGCTGATGGCCATGGGCCTCGGTGCGGCCATCGGCGCCAGCCTGCCGGCCAGCCGCATGGAAGACCGCTGGGCCGGCCCCCTGGCCGACGACACCACCAGCAGGCTGAAATCGGTGGCGGAGGACGTCATCGAACGCGGCAGCCGCGCCGCCCGCGCCGCCGCCGACACGGCGCGTGAGGAATTGGCCGAAGCGGCGGAGCACACCGCCGACGCCGCCCGGTCCGAGAGTCGCAAGGACACCGGCAAGACCACCCTCTGACCCCTGCGTCAACACGGGTTGCGAACCGGCTCCATCCTCACGGGTGGGGCCGGTTTTGCCATGCCCGCGCCGCGGCGGAATGCCGCATTTTCAGGCGCAGACCACGCTTTTCAAATGTCCTAGCATTTCAGGCGGGCTTTGTGTCGGGTTTCCCTTGACTTTCGGTCAGGGTACGACACCTAATCAGAACCGAAACAGTCCTGATTGCTGCACCCGATACCATGATCCGCCTCAGCAAGCTCACCGATTACGCCATCGTGGTGATGAGCGAGATGGCCCGGCGCCTGGACACGGTTCACACCGTCGCCCAGTTGGCCGACCGGACCGGCGTGCCCGCCCCCACCGTGGCGAAGCTGATGAAGGCGCTGACCCCGGCTGGGCTGATGGTGTCCCACCGCGGGGCCGCCGGGGGTTATGCCCTGTCGCGGCCGGCGGAGTCCATCACCATCGCCGACATCGTGGTGGCGCTGGACGGCCCCATCGCACTCACCGCCTGCGTCGATGGCGCGGAGGAGGCGTGCGGAGTGGAACGCCTGTGCCCCATGCGCGGCAATTGGGAAAAGATCAACACCGCCATCCGTGGCGCACTGGAACAGGTGTCGCTGGCCGACATGATGGCCCCGCCGGTCTGGCTGCCGCCCGCGGACGCCCCCCGCCCTTCGCCGCATCCCGGCTGATGCCTTCTTGTTTTGACAGCACCCGGCCTCCCCTCCCCGGACAACGCCTTCTCTCAGGAGCTTCGTAAGACCATGGCTGGCTCGACGGAAACCGCCGAACAGGTCCGCGCCTTCACCGACCAGAAGTACAAGTACGGCTTCACCACCGACATCGAAGCCGACGTGGCGCCCAAGGGCCTGAACGAGGACATCGTCCGCTTCATCTCCGCCAAGAAGGGGGAGCCGGAGTGGCTGTTGGAATGGCGCCTGCGCGCGTACCGCGCGTGGCTGACCATGGAGGAGCCGGCGTGGGCCAAGCTCGACTACGGCCCCATCGACTATCAGGACGCCCATTACTATGCGGCGCCCAAGATGGGATCGAAGCCCAAGTCGCTGGACGAGGTGGACCCGGAACTGCTGCGCACCTATGAAAAGCTGGGCATCCCGCTGCGCGAGCAGGAGATCCTGGCCGGGGTGGAGGGCAGCGAGGGCAAGACCCCGGCCATCGCCGTGGACGCGGTGTTCGACAGCGTGTCGGTCGCCACCACCTTCAAGGCGAAGCTGGAGGAAAAGGGCATCATCTTCTGCGCCATTTCCGAAGCGGTGCAGAAGCATCCCGATCTGGTAAAGCAGTATCTGGGATCGGTGGTGCCCTACACCGACAACTATTTCGCCACCCTGAACTCGGCGGTGTTCACCGACGGTTCCTTCGTCTACATCCCCAAGGGGGTGCGGTGCCCGATGGAACTGTCCACCTATTTCCGCATCAACCAGGCCAACACCGGCCAGTTCGAGCGCACGCTGATCATCGCCGACGAAGGCGCCTATGTCTCGTATCTGGAGGGCTGCACGGCGCCCAAGCGCGACGAGAACCAGCTTCACGCCGCCGTGGTGGAACTGGTGGCGCTGGACAACGCCACCATCAAATATTCCACGGTGCAGAACTGGTATCCCGGCGACGAGAACGGGGTGGGCGGCATCTACAACTTCGTCACCAAGCGCGGTGCGTGCCGCGGGGTGAACTCCAAGATTTCGTGGACGCAGGTGGAAACCGGCTCGGCCATCACCTGGAAGTACCCGAGTTGCATCCTGCAGGGCGACAATTCGGTGGGCGAGTTCTATTCCGTCGCCATCACCAACAACCGCCAGCAGGCCGACACCGGCACCAAGATGATCCACATCGGCAAGAACACCCGCAGCACAATCGTGTCCAAGGGGATTTCCGCCGGCAAGGCCCAGCAGACCTACCGCGGGTTGGTGAAGATCCTGCCCAAGGCCGAAGGGGCGCGCAACCACACCCAGTGCGACAGCCTGCTGATCGGCAGCGAGTGCGGCGCTCACACGGTGCCCTACATCGAGAACCGCAACCGCTCCGCCCGCGTGGAGCACGAGGCGACCACCGCCAAGATCAGCGACGACCAGCTTTTCTACTGCCGTCAGCGCGGCCTGTCGGAAGAGGACGCGGTGTCGCTGATCGTCAACGGCTTCTGCAAGGAGGTTCTGAAGGAACTGCCCATGGAATTCGCCGTGGAAGCGCAGAAGCTGGTGGGCATCAGCCTGGAAGGCAGCGTGGGGTAAACATTCTAAGAAGGCCATCGCACCGAGAACCACTTCCCTCCCCAACCACCGTCATTCCCGCGAAGGCGGGAATCCAGACGTGAGCCGCGGCAGCGGCGACATGAGTCCCGACAGTGGTTGCTGTGGAAACACCTTCTGGATCCCAGCCTTCGCTGGGATGACGACGAAGAGTGGTTTTTTTCAGGTGAAAGGGTCTTTACGGAGAAAGGCAACCAGCGTGGAGAAACGGTTCTTTGTCTACATCCTCGCCAGCCGCCGGAATGGCACGCTGTACGTGGGGATGACATCGGACCTTCCACGCCGGATGCATGAGCACAAGACCGGAGCCGTTCCGGGGTTCACCAGCCGCCATGGCGTCCGCACCCTCGTCCATTACGAGGTGTTCGAGGACGCCGAGCACGCCATCGAGCGGGAAAAGCGGCTGAAAACCTGGAACCGGCCCTGGAAACTGAACCTGATCGAGAAGGACAATCCAATGTGGTGCGATCTGACGGACACGCTCAATCATTGATGCGCGTTTCATCGGATCGGGCCGGCGTGGACAGCCAAGGAACCGTAGAGCCATGATCGAAATCAAGAACCTGCACGCCACGGTGGATGGCAAGGAAATCCTGAAGGGCATCGACCTGAGCGTCGGTCCGGGCGAGGTCCACGCCATCATGGGACCGAACGGGTCGGGCAAGAGCACGCTGTCCTACGTCCTGGCCGGGCGCGACGGGTACGAGGTGACCGAGGGGTCGGTCACCTATTTCGGCAAGGATCTCCTGGCCCTGGAGCCGGAGGAGCGCGCGGCGGAGGGGGTGTTCCTGGCCTTCCAGTACCCGGTGGAAATCCCCGGCGTCGCCAACACCACCTTCCTGAAATCGGCCATCAACGCCCAGCGGAAGTATCACGGCGAATCCGAACTGGACGCCATGCAGTTCCTGAAGCTGATCCGCGAGAAGACCAAGGCGCTTGGCATGACCGACGAGATGCTGCGCCGCGCGGTCAACGTCGGGTTCTCGGGCGGTGAGAAGAAGCGCAACGAGACGCTCCAGATGGCGGTGCTCCAGCCGAAATTCGCCATCCTGGACGAAACCGACAGCGGCCTGGACATCGACGCGCTGAAGATCGTGGCCGAGGGGGTGAACGCGCTGCGCTCGCCCGAACGCTCCATGCTGGTCATCACCCACTACCAGCGCCTGCTGGACTACATCGTGCCCGATTACGTCCATGTGCTGGCCCACGGCCGCATCCAGCGGTCGGGCGGCAAGGAACTGGCCCTGGAGCTGGAACAGAAGGGCTACAAGGAATTCGGCGTGGACGAGGCGGCCTGACCCATGACCACCGTGACCGAAACCCCCTCCCCCTATCTCGCCCTGATCGACCGGGCGAAGGACGGCCTGCCGGGGGCGGCGCTGTCGTGGGTGCGCGATCTGCGCGCCCAGGGCCGCGAGCGCTTCGCCGCCGACGGCCTGCCCACGGTCAAGAAGGAGGCGTGGAAGTACACCAATCTCCGCGCCCTGGAAAAGATTGCCTTCGATCCCGCCGGCGACGGAGCCGCCGCCCATTTCGACGTGCTGCCCACCATCCGGGCGGCGGGTGAGACCGGACCGCGGCTGGTGTTCGTGGACGGGCGGCTGCGCGCCGACCTGTCGTCGCTGGACGGGCTGCCGGCGGGGGTCACCCTGGCCGGGCTTGCCGCGGGTCTGAGCGCCGACGACGATCTGCTGGCCGACCATCTGGGCAAGCTGGCGCCGCTGGACCAAGCGCCGCTGGCGGCGCTGAACACCGCCTTCCTGGCCGACGGCGCGGTGCTGCGGGTGGGCCGCGGGGTGACGGTGGAGCCGGTGATCGAACTGGTCTTCGTCACGCTGGGCGACGAGGCCCGCCCCACCGCCTTCAATCCCCGCACCCTGATCGTGGTGGAAACCAACGCCAAGGCGACGGTGGTGGAACACCATGTGGGGCTGGGCACCGGCACCACGCTGGCCAACCACGTCACCGAGGTGTTCGTGGCCGACGGTGCCACGCTCGGCCACTACAAGGCCCAGCGGGAAGCCATGGGCGCCTATCACATCGCCACCACCGCCGCGCGGGTGGGCCGGGACGCCAGCTACGTCAACTTCATCCTGACCACGGGTGCGAAGCTGTCGCGCAACGAGGTGTGGACGGAGCTGGCCGGCACCGGGGCCACCTGTCACGTGTCGGGCGGCTATCTGGTGCGCGGCGATCAGCACTGCGACACCACCACGGTCATCGACCACGCCGCCCCTCACGGCACCAGCCGCGAGGTCTACAAGGGCGCCATCGACGGTCGGGCGCGGGCGGTGTTCCAGGGCAAGATCATCGTGCGCCCCGGCGCGCAGAAGACCGACGGCCACCAGTTGAACCGCGCGCTGCTGCTGTCCGACGCCGCCGAGATCGACGCCAAGCCCGAGCTTGAGATCTACGCCGACGACGTGAAGTGCAGCCACGGCGCCACCGCCGGGGAGCTGGACGATACGGCCCTGTTCTACCTGCGCGCCCGCGGCATCGACCGCGACACCGCGCGCGCGCTGCTGACCGCCGCCTTCGTGGCGGAGGCCATCGACGAAATCCCGGATGAGCCGGTGCGCACCGCCTTCCAGACCGTCGTTGACGGCTGGCTGGCCGGCGCGTGAGGAAGGGGACGACCATGATGGACCAGATTACTCCGACCCTCGACGCCCCGGCCTATGATGTGGAGCGGGTGCGGGCCGATTTCCCCATCCTGTCCCGCACCGTCCACGACCGGAAGGGCAAGCCCGGCAAGCCGCTGGTCTATCTGGACAGCGGCGCCAGCGCCCAGAAGCCGCACGCCGTCATCGACGCCATGACGACTTTCATGGAGCAGGACTACGCCAACATCCACCGCGGCGTTCACCTGCTCTCCCAGCGGGCGACCGACGCGTTTGAAAACGTGCGCACCAAGGTGGCGCGCTTCCTCAACGCGCCGTCGCGCGACGGCATCGTCTTCACCCGCAACGCCACGGAAGCCATCAATCTGGTGGCGGCCAGCTACGGCCAGCGCCTGGGGCCGGGGGACGCGATCGTCCTGTCGGTGATGGAACACCACGCCAACATCGTGCCGTGGCAGCTTCTCCAGATGCAGCGCGGCGTGGAGATCAAGGTGGTTCCGGTGGACGCCGACGGCGTGCTGGACCTGGACGCCTACCGCCGCCTGCTGGGGCCGACGGTCAAGCTGGTGGCGATGACCCACTGTTCCAACGTGCTGGGCACCGTCAACCCGGTGAAGGAGATCGCCCGGCTGGCCCACGAGCACGGCATCCCCGTGCTGTTCGACGGGTCGCAGGCGGTGGTCCACGGCCCGGTGGACGTGGCCGACATCGACGCCGACTTCTACGTCTTCACCGCCCACAAACTCTACGGCCCCACCGGGCTGGGGGTGCTGTGGGGCAAGCCCGAGATCCTGAAGACCATGCCCCCCTACCAGGGCGGCGGCGACATGATCCAGTCGGTCAGCTTCAAGGGCACCACCTTCAAGGAGGCCCCGGCCCGCTTCGAACCCGGCACCCCGCCGATCGTGGAGGCCATCGGGCTGGGTGCGGCCATCGACTATGTGGAAAAGCTGGGCCGCGCCGCCATCGCCGCCCATGAACACGATCTGCTGAGCTATGCCACGCAGAAGCTGGCGGCCATCGACGGCCTGCGCATCATCGGCACGGCACCGGGCAAGGCCGGCATCATTTCGTTCGTCATCGACGGCATCCACCCCCACGACATCGGCACGGTGGTGGATCAGTACGGGGTGGCGCTGCGGGTCGGGCAGCATTGCGCCGAACCGCTGATGGAGCATTTCGGCGTCGGCTCCACGGCGCGCGCCTCCTTCGGGCTTTACAACACCCGCGCGGAGGTGGACGTTCTGGCCGAATCGGTCCTGGCGGTGAAGGAGTTTTTCGGGTCATGATGGACGAACTGCGCGAACTGTACCAGGAAGTCATCCTGGATCACGGCAAGAACCCCCGCAACCTGCGCCACCCCCCCGACGCCAACCGTGAAGCCCGCGGGGAAAACCCCATGTGCGGCGACAAGTTCACGGTGTACGTAACGCTGAACGGCGACGGCGTGATCGAGGATTGCGCGTTCGAGGGGCGGGGCTGCGCCATCTCCACCGCGTCGGCCTCCATGATGACCGAGGTGGTCAAGGGCAAGACCGAGCAGGAGGCCCACGCCCTGTTCGAGACCTTCCACGACCTGTGCACCAAGGACGAGCACGAACATTGCGACCACGGCCCGGTGGACGAGGAAGCCATGGAAAAGCTGATGGTCCTGTCGGGCGTGCGCCAGTTCCCCGTACGGGTCAAGTGCGCCACCCTGGCCTGGCACGCCATGCAGGCGGCCATCGACGGCCAGGGCAAGGCGTCGAGCGAGTGAGGACGATCCCATGACGACCCCCGACACCGTTTCCCCGCCCGGCGATGCCCCCTCCGGTGATGCTCCGGCCACCGGCACCGACATCGCCGTGGCCGGCAGCCCGCCGCCGACGCCCGAAACCGCCCAGTTGATGGAACGGATTCTGGAGGCGCTGAAGACCTGCTACGACCCGGAAATCCCGGTGGACATCTGGGAACTGGGCCTGATCTACCGCGTCGATGTGACCGGCGACGGGGTGGCGGAGGTTGACATGACCCTGACCAGCCCCATGTGTCCGGTGGCCGGCGAACTGCCCATCCAGGTGCAGAACGCCGTGCTGACGGTGGAAGGCATCAACGACTGCAAGGTCGAGCTGGTGTGGGAACCGCCATGGAACCCGGAAATGATGTCCGAGGTGGCCAAGATCCAACTGGATATGTTCTGACGGAGACGTGACCGTATGAGCACCCCTGCCCTGACCCTGACCGACGCCGCCGCCGGCCGCATCCGCGAATTGATGGACAAGGCGTCGGACGGCATGATCGGCCTGCGCATCGCCGTGAAGGCCCGCGGCTGCTCCGGCCTCAGCTACGACATCCAGTATGCCTCGGAAAAGCTCAAATTCGACGAGGTGGTGGAGGACAAGGGCGTCACCGTCCTGATCGACCCCGCCGCGGTGATGTTCCTGATCGGCAGCACCATGGATTACCAGGACGACAAGTTCCACACCGGCTTCACCTTCACCAACCCCAACGAAAAGGGCCGGTGCGGGTGTGGCGAGAGCTTCCATGTGTGACGCTGACGGCCCTCTTTTCCCATAGGAAAGGGGGCCTTTTCTTCCTTCTCTCGAACACACCTCTGATCAGCGAGCAAAATATCACAAAATTATTAAATGAATCATTAAGTACAACCGAAAGATTTGATAATGAGCACTATGGTCAGTCCATTGAATAATATTTTTGAAAAAATTAATACACTACGCAGCCAATTCAGAGAAAAATTTCCTCTATACTCTATTCAACGAATGCGTTTTGTTTTTTCGGTAATTCTTCTCCTCCAAGCGTCTCGATTTATTTATCAAAATGATGATTTCCATGGTTTTAATGGCAGCTTTCTGTACGTCATGATAATTATAAGCATCCCCTCAATTTTAAAAACTTTTGCAAGAAATCCATCATGGAGGCCGAAAGTCGAGGCTGCGGCATATCTCTTCTTCTGTTTTCTTGTGGATGGAGCGGTTTCAAAATCCATGCACATACATTATTATGCAAGCATCGCACTTTGTATTGCCGGCTCTGTCATCTGCCTCTGTCTTATTATGTCAGATAAGGACGAATACCCGGGCGGCAGCAACACCGATACGGACAGCAACGCTCAGCGCACAGACGGCTGAACAAGCCCGAAGACAATGCTTTTCCACCCCGCCGTATGATCCGCCCTCCAACCAGCTCCTAGCACTGCACGGCCGGCCGCGTGATCTTGTGCCTGGGCGCGGAGCAGGAGGTCATCGTCCGCTACGAGCGCATCATGCCCGATGGGCGCCGGCGTGATTCAGTCCGCTTCAGCATCATCGAACCCGAATGGCCCGCGGTGCGCCGCCGGCTGCTGGAACGGCTGGACCGGACCGCCCAGCCGCTTATCCGTTCAATGCTTGGCCGGGGCGTGCCCGCCGCTGGCCGCCGCCGGGGCCGGCTTGGTCTCGTGTTTGGGCTCGTGCTTGGCGGGTTCGGGGGCATGGGGCTTTTCCGCCGCCGGCCTGTCTTCCGGCACGTCGGCCAGCGGGCCGCCGCCACCGGCGAAGGTCACCAGAACTTGCGCCACCGCACCCGGATTGTGCTGGGTCGATTGGAAGGTGGCGATTTCCCCCGGCAACAGGGTGACGGCGGAGGCATCGAGGCTCCACGCCTTGACCGGGTGCTGCTCGGCGTTCAGCGACACCGCCCGCAGCTTGGGCACCTTGCGCTGTTCGGTGGAGGCGTTGACCACCTGCCCTTCCACCACCAGCACCAGGGCGCCGTTTTCCATGTGCTGCTGCGAGCGCACGTTCTGCAGCTCCAGCCCCGCCCCCGGCGGCTCCAGCGGCAGGCCGACCGTATCGTACAGCACCGCCATCTTCGGCCATGCCGTCACCACCGCATCGCGGGCCAGCACCGCACCGGCACCGATTCCCGCCACGGCCAGGACCAGAGCGGCCCAGGCGGCCATGGCCCCCTTGCTCATGGGCCGGCGCGGGCGGCGGGGCTTGGCCGGTTTCTTAAGCCGCGGCGGCGGGGCGAAATCCGGCTCGTCCTCCATATCGGACGGGATGACGGGGCGGCGGCCAAAGGGCTCGTCGTCATCGTCGTGGAAGAGGGGCGGCGGTTCCGGGGCCGGCGGGGCCTCGGGCGTCTGGAACCAGACGTGGCCGCACCCGGCGCACCGCACCTTGCGCCCCGCCGTACCGACCGCGGCGTCGCTCACCGTATAGCGCTTGGAGCATTTGGGGCAGGTGAGGATCATCACGAAACCACCGTCGGGGAAAAAGCAGCCTGTCTTATAGGGTAGTCATGGAGTATGAAGCAAGGCGGCCTCGCGCATGGTCACACCAGCAGGGGCCCGTGTGGACACCCGGCCCATACGGGGGTGTTCGGCAAGGACCGTTGGGATTGGTGATGGAACCGTGATCCGTTTCGACAATGTTGGCCTGCGGTACGGCTCGGGGCCGGAGATCCTGCAGGATGTGTCCTTCGCCCTGCTGCCCGGCTCGTTCCATTTCCTGACCGGCGCCAGCGGCGCCGGCAAATCGTCCCTGCTCAAGCTCATCTATATGGCGCACCGGCCGACCCGCGGCCAGATCACCCTGTTCGACCGGGCGCTCGCCCGGCTGACCCGCGACGACCTGCCCGAGTTGCGGCGGCGCATCGGCGTGGTGTTCCAGGATTTCCAGCTTCTGCCCCACCTGTCGGCGCTGGACAACGTGGCCCTGCCCCTGCGGCTGGCCGGCGTCTCGGAAGGGGCGGTGAAGACCCAGTGCGCCGAGCTTCTGCACTGGGTCGGCCTGGGCAACCATCTGGACTCGCCCCCCAGCACCCTGTCGGGCGGACAGCAGCAGCGGGTCGCCATCGCGCGCGCCGTCATCAACCGTCCGCGCCTGCTGCTGGCCGACGAACCCACCGGCAACGTGGACGACGGCATCGGCATGCGGCTCTTGTACCTGTTCGAAGAGATGCACAAGCTGGGCACCACGGTTATCATCGCCACTCACAATGAAACGTTGATCCAGCGTTTCGATCACCCGTGCCTGCATCTGGAAAACGGGCGGCTCACGGCCATGCCGCGGGCCTTCGCCCGCCGGATGTGATGACCAGGGAAACCGGAAGCATGAGGCTGAAACGGCGCGCGGCGCGCAGCGGCTACGACCTTCCCCTGGCAACCGACCCCACCGGGCGGTTCCTGGCGTGGATCATGGCGCTGATGGTCTATCTGGGCGCGCTGTCGCTGGCGGGGGCGCTGCTGGTGTCGGACCTGGCCGGGCGCTGGGACAGCGGGCTGGCCGGCGGGCTGACCGTGCAGATCATGCCCACGGCGTCGAACGCCGGCACCGATCCCCGCCCGGCGGCGGCCCTGGCCTTCCTGCGGGCCTATCCCGGCGTGCAGGCCGCCGAGGCGCTGACGCCGGAACAGGCGGCCCGGCTGGTGGAACCCTGGCTGGGGGCGGAGACCGCGGGCACCTCCCTCCTTCCCCTCCCCACCCTGATCGACGTGAGGACCGCACCCGGCACCGACGTGGCCGATCTGACCCGCCGGCTGAAGGCGGTGGTCCCGGCGGCCACCGTGGACGATCACGGGGCGTGGCTGGCCGACATGCGCCGGCTGGCCCGCTCGCTCCAGGGGGCCGCACTGGCGGTGGTGGGTCTGGTGTCGCTGGCCGGCGTGATGACCGTGGTGTTCGCCGTGCGCTCGGGCCTGGCCATCCATCGTCAGGTGGTGCAGATGCTGCACCTGATGGGCGCCACCGACCGCTATGTGTCGCAGCAGTTCGAAACCCATGTGCTGCGTCTGGCCGCCCGCGGCGGGGCCACCGGGCTGGGGGCGGCGGTGCTGACGCTGGCCCTGTTCGGCTGGGCGTCGGGTGGGCTGCGCGCCACGCTGATGCCCGATGTCACGCTGGCCGCCTGGGAATGGGCGGCGCTGGCGGTGCTGCCGCTGGTGCTGTGCCTGCTGGCGGTGGTCACCGCCCGGCGGACGGTTCTGCGCACGCTGGAGGATCTGCCGTGATTCGCCCCCGTCACCGTTCCAACCGGCTGGGCCGGGCGCTGGCCCTGATGCTGCTGACCATGCTGCTGGCGGGGGCCGGCTGGGCCGGCGGGCTGCTGTGGTTCGTCGCCGACGTGCCCCGCACGGCCCCCTCCCCCGAGAGTTATGCCGCGCTGGAGCGCACCGACGCGGTGGTGGTGCTGACCGGCGGGTCCGGACGGCTGAAGACCGGGCTGGACCTGCTGAACGCCGGGGCGGCGCACAAGCTGTTCGTGTCCGGCGTCTATGACGGGGTGGAGGTGCAGGAGTTGCTGCGCATGGCCCGCCAGGCACCGGGGGAGGTGGAATGCTGCATCGTTCTGGGCTATTCCGCCGACAACACCATCGGCAACGCCTATGAGACCGCCGGGTGGATGGAGGAACAGGGCTATCACAGCCTGCGCCTTGTCACCGGCAACTATCACATGCGGCGCAGCCTGCTGGAATTCCACAACGCCATGCCCGGTGCGCGCATCGTTCCCCACCCGGTGATCCCGGAGAACGTGCGGCTCGACGAGTGGTGGATGCGCCGCGGGACCGCCAGCCTGTTGGTTAACGAATATGTGAAATACCTGCTGGCGACCGTGCGCTATTGGCTTGAGGAATCCCTCGAATCCTGACAGGTTCCGCGCCCATGATCCTGCTCCGCTCCCTCCTCTTCAACGTCGCCTTCTATGGGTGGACGGCCATCATCTGCATCGTGCTGCTCGTGACCCTGCCGTTTCCGCGGCCGGTGCTGATGCGGTTCATCCGCGGCTATCTGCGGTCGGTGGCGTGGCTGGAACGGGTGCTGGCCGGGCTGGATTACGAGGTGCGCGGGATCGAGAACATCCCCGCCCACGGCTCCTACATCGTCGCCGCCAAGCATCAGTCGGCGTGGGAGACCATGAAGCTCCACGCCCTGTTCGGCGATCCGGCGGTGGTGCTCAAACGGGAATTGATGACCATCCCCCTGTGGGGCCGGCTGGCCGCCAAGGCGGAGATGATCCCCGTGGACCGCGGCGCCGGGGGCCGGGCGCTGGCCTCCATGATCAAGAACGCGATTCCGGTGATGGAGCAGGAACGGCCCATCGTGATCTTCCCCCAGGGCACGCGGACCGCACCCGGCGCCTACAAATCCTACCGCGTCGGCGTGGGCATCCTGTACGAGCGGCTGGAGCTTCCCCTGCTGCCGGTGGCGCTGAATTCCGGCCTGTACTGGGGCCGCAACAGCTTCATCAAGCGGCCCGGCCGGATCGTGGTGGAGATCCTGCCCCCGATCCTGCCCGGTCTGGACCGCAACACCGTGATGCGGGAACTGGAAACCCGGCTGGAGGAGGCCACCGACCGTCTGGTGGTGGCCGCCGGCGGCCCGCCCACGCTGCGGCCCTCCGCAGAAGCGAAGGCCACGGCTCCCGCCGCCGGGTGAGGCAAAACACCGCAGCCTGTGGATAAGTATGTGGACGGTGCGTTCGTCAAGGACGCAAACGTCATGTCTGCCGGGGGCGTTGGAGGTGTGATGTTTTCGTGACACGCCGGTGGCAGCAATGCTACGCCTTGCCCATCCAATCGTTCCCATTCCGTTTTGTTCGCAACATCAATAGCTTCTGCGGAACCGTTCAGCCCGCCGAAAGGTTTCCGCCGTAGAGGAGAGTTCCATGCCGGGCCTTGCCGCCATTTCCGAGCGCATCTGGGATATGAAGTACCGCTTCAAGCGCGCGAGTGGCGAACCTGTGGATAAGACCATTCAGGAGACCTGGGCGCGCATCGCCGCCTCGCTGGCGGAATCCGAGTCGGAGCCGAAGCGCTGGTCCGCTGCCTTCTATGATGCGTTGAACGGTTTTCAGTTCCTGCCCGCCGGGCGCATCATTGCCGGGGCCGGCACCGGGCGTGCGGTGACCCTGTTCAACTGCTTCGTCATGGGCCGGATCGAGGACGACCTGTCCGCCATCTTCGCCCATCTGCGCGAAGCGGCCATGACCATGCAGCAGGGCGGCGGCATCGGCTTCGACTTTTCCACCATCCGTCCGCGCGGGGCGCCGGTGCATGGGGTGGGGGCGGACGCTTCCGGCCCGCTGTCGTTCATGGACGTGTGGGACGCCATGTGCCGCACCATCATGTCGGCGGGCGCGCGCCGGGGGGCCATGATGGCAACCCTGCGCTGCGACCATCCCGACATCGAGGATTTCATCGACGCCAAGCGCGAGCCGGGACGCCTGCGCATGTTCAATCTGTCGGTGCTGGTCACCGACGCGTTCATGGACGCGGTGCGCCGGGGCAGCAAGTGGCCGCTGGTGTTCAACGGCACCGTGTTCCGCGAGATCGACGCCCGCGATCTGTGGGACCGCATCATGCGGGCCACCTACGCCTATGCCGAGCCGGGCGTGATCTTCATCGACCGCGTGAACCAGAAGAACAACCTGGCCTATTGCGAGAGCATTTCGGCCACCAACCCCTGTGGTGAACAGCCGCTGCCGCCCTATGGCGCCTGCCTGCTGGGGTCGATCAATCTGGCAGCCCTGGTGCGCGACGCCTTCACCCCCGCCGCCCGGCTGGACCTGGACCGGCTGCACGCGCTGGTGCCGGTGGTGGTGCGGATGATGGACAACGTGATCGACGTGTCCCGCTTCCCCCTGCCGGAACAGGAGAACGAGGCACGGTCCAAGCGCCGCATCGGGCTGGGCGTGACCGGGCTGGCCGACGCGCTGATCCTGTGCGGCGTGCGCTACGGCTCGGAAAAGGCGGTGGAACTGACACGGCAGTGGCTGGGGGCGGTGCAGGTGGAAGCCTACCGCGCGTCGGCGCTGCTGGCGGCGGAAAAGGGCCCCTTCCCCCTCTATGACGCCGAGCATTACCTGAAGGCGCCCATGGTGATGGCGCTGCCGGAGGATGTGCGCGACCTGATCGCCGAGCACGGCATCCGCAACGCCCTGCTGACCTCCATTGCGCCGACGGGGACCATTTCACTGTTCGCCGACAACATCTCGTCGGGGATCGAGCCGGTGTTCTCCTACACCTACGACCGCACGGTGCTGATGCCCGACGGCACCAAGCGGACGGAGACGGTCAGCGACTACGCCTACCGCCGCTTCCGCGCGCACTTCGGGGAGGCGGCCCCCCTGCCCGACTATTTCGCCGACGCCCAGACCCTGACCCCGGCGGAACACGTGGTGATGCAGGCGGCGGCGCAGGCGTTCGTGGACAGCTCCATCTCCAAGACCATCAACTGCCCGGAAGACCTGCCGTTCGAGGACTTCAAGAACGTCTACGAACAAGCCTATGCGCTGGGCTGCAAGGGCTGCACCACCTACCGCCCCAACGACATCACGGGATCGGTGCTGACGGTGAAGAGCGAGCCGGCGCCCCAGCCCGAGCCGGAATCGGCCCCCGCGTCCGCCCCGCCCGCCGGCGACCCGCACGAGCCGCTGGCCCGGCCCGAGGCGCTGCCCGGCGAGACGTACAAGGTGCGCTGGCCCGACAGCGACCACGCCATGTACATCACCATCAACGACATCATCGAAGACGGCCGCCGCCGCCCGTTCGAGGTGTTCATCAACTCCAAGAACATGGAGCATTACGCCTGGACCGTGGCGCTCACCCGCATGATCTCGGCGGTGTTCCGCCGCGGCGGCGACGTGGGCTTCGTGGTGGAGGAGCTGAAGGCGGTGTTCGACCCGCGCGGCGGCGCGTGGATGGGTGGGCGCTACGTGCCCTCGATCCTGGCGGCCATCGGCGACGTGATCGAGAAGCATATGCGCGCCGTGGGCTTCATCGGCGACACACCCGCCCTGCCCCGGCCCGAGAAGTTCGCCGCCGCCCCGGCTGCCGACGCCACCGCCAGCCGCGCCGCCCAGTGCCCGAAGTGCGGCATGCCCGGCCTGATCCGTCAGGAAGGCTGCGACTTCTGCCCCGAATGCGGCTATTCGAAGTGCGGGTGACGGGAAAATAGGGCAACGGCGTCATCTCAAAGCGCCCAAACCGGCCCTCTCCCGCCCCGGGAGAGGGCTTTTTAAAGCGGATTTTGATTACGAGCCACGCCCCTAAAGCGACGGCGCCCGCGGCCCGAACAGGATGACCAGCGTTCCCGCCACGCACAGGACCACGCCCGCCGCGTCCCAGCGGTCGGGGCGGGCGCCTTCCACCAGCCACAGCCAGCCCAGCGAGGCCAGAACGTAGATCCCGCCATAGGCGGCGTAAGCGCGCCCGGCCATGTCCACCTCCACCCGCGTCAAGGCCCAGGCGAACAGGGCCAGACTGACCATGCCCGGCACCAGCCACCACGGCGATTTCTCCAGCCGCAGCCACGCCCAGAACGCGAAGCAGCCACCGATTTCGGCCAGGGCGGCCAGGGCATAGACGGCAAGACTGGTCATGGGATCGCCACCCGCCCCATCTCCACCCGCAGGGGACTGGTGCCCGCCGGCCAGCCGCCGCGGTCCACCGCCTTCGCCCCGTCGAAGACCAGCCAGCCCTGCCGCCCGTAATGGGGCAAGGGGCGCAGCAGGGCCGCCAAAGCGGCGGCATCGGCGGCGCGCACCACCAGCACCGCGGCACCGCCGGTCCGGCGTGTGGTCCACACCTGCGCCGTGCCGCGCCCGGCCAGGGTGTCCGGCAGCGGGGGCAGCTTCAGGCTTTGCAACGCCGCGTCCACCGCCGCCGCCGTGCCGATCACGGCCAGGGGGGCGGCGGGATCGGCCTTGGCCGCGGTGACGATGCGGGCCTTGCCGTCGATCAGCCGGGCGGCCAGCGCCCGGGCCGGCTCGCGCCCGTCGCCCTCGGCGGCCAGGACCACGGCGCTGCCGGGGTCGAGTGTCACGTCGCGCAGGATCGGCGGCGCCTCCCCCGGTGCCAGCCGGCGGAACAGCCGGTGATCCGGGTCCACCGCCACCAAACGCACGGGTGCGGAGGCCGGCAGGGTGACCACCGTCTCAAGCCCACTCAGCCGCACGGCGTGGGTGCGGGTGCCCGCCGCGTCCTCCACCGCCACCGGCACCGTCAGGTCATAGGCGGGTGCGCTCTGGCCCAGCCGCAGCCGCACACCGCCATCCACCACCGCCACCTCATCCAGGGTCAGCGACGGCGCGCCGGGGCGTTCCAGCCATTGGGTGAAGAAGGGGCCGAGATCCCGGCCCGCTTCCACCTCGAACGCGCGGCGCAGGTCGGGCCAGCCGGCATCGCGAAGCATCTGTTCACGGGCGAAACGGCGGATGCCGGCCTGCCACGCCTCATCCCCGATCCGGTCGCGCAGCATCAGGAACAGGAACGCCGTCTTGCCGTATCCCACCACCATGGAGGCATCGTGGGTCCGCCCGCGAAAGGCGGTCAGCGGCTGATCACGTCCCGCCGGCAGTGCTGCATAGTCGCGCAGCCAGTCCAGGCGCAGGGCGGCATCCTCCCCGCTGGCTTCGGCGGCGGCGTGGTCGGCCATGGCGGTGGTCAGCCCCTCGGCCCAATTGCCGCCCCCGCCCACCCGCACGCCGTTGCCCCACCAGTTGTGCAGGATCTCGTGATCCAGCGACTGACCGCGCACGAAGGGCAGGGGCAGCACCCGCCGCCCGATGGTGGTCAGGCCGGGAAAGGCATAGCCCACCGGCACCGGAACCGACACCACCGAGAACCCGGCAAAGGGATACGGCCCGATGGCTCCGGCGTAGCGGGCAATGGTGGCGGCGGACTGATCGAGGAAGGGTTCGGCCAAGGCTGCCTGTTCCTCGTGGAAATATGTCCGCAGCCGCACGCCGCCGGCCATGCGCTCGGTCACCGTCCACGGACCGGCGAACAGCGACGGGGTTTCCACCGGGCGGGTCTCGGCAAAGGTCACGGTGGTCCCCTGCCCGCTCCTCTCCTCCCCACCCAAGGCGCCGGAGGCGACGGCGGTGTAGGGGGCCGGCACCCGCACGGTCATGGTCCAGGTGGGCGGCTCGTCCCCGCCCAGCGCCACCCAGCCGCTGCCGGCGGGCAGGAACGCGCCTTCCGTCCCCATGCCCATGCCGCCCGCGGGCATGCGGTCGGGGGGCAGGTCCGGCAGGGTGCCGGAATAGCGCAGGGTCACCGGCCCCTCCCCGCCCGGCAAGGTCAGGGTGTCGCCCGAACGGCTGATGGAGACCGGCTGCCCGTTGCGGGTCACGGAGTCCAGCACCAGCCCCGGCGCCAGCGACACCGTTTTGACGTCCGGCGGCAAGGTCAGGCGGTCGGTGACCGCCAGCCGCCGCGACGGCGGGTCGAGCGTTACGTCCAGCTCGTGATGAAGCCCGGCGGCCGCGGCCAGCCCCGCCGGAAGCACCAGCGCCAGGACCGCTCCCGCAAGCCGCACGGTCATGAATGCCCCTCCCCTGTCAGACGCCGGACCTCGGCCAGCAGCACGGACAGGCGCCGGTCGCGCAGGCCCAGTTGCTCCAGATGCTCCACCGTGTTGGCGAGATACTCCACGTTCGGCCCCCGCTCCCCCACCGAGGCGGCGATGCGGCGGGCCATGGTGGCGTCGTCCAGGCAGCCGCAATATTGCCCGTGCTGCCGGTCCACCACGAAGGTGCAGGCGGTGACCCGCCGTCCCGCCGCCCCGTCCAGCCGGATGCGGAGCATGCGTGGGCGGTAGGCGCGGGTGAACATCTCCCGCTCCCACAGATAATCCATGACCGCAGGCACGCTGGCGGGGGCCACCCGAAAGGCGATCCCGTGGCAGCACCCGCCCACGTCCAGCCCCAGCACCAGCCCCGGATGCTCCGGCGTGCCGCGGTAGCGGTGGGAGGCGATGCAGAACCGCCGATGATAGCCGTAGAGCACCGCGCGGGACTGGCTGACGAAGGGAAAGCCCGGATTCCAGATCAGCGACCCGTACCCGAACACCCACAGATCGGCACCGGGTTCCAAGGTCACGTCGCGGGACCAGACCGGGGCCGGCGCCGCATCGTCGCAAGGCAGGGTATCGGGGGGCATGACCACCGGCAGAGCGGACAGTGACGGAAAACGGGCGGCAACCCTGCCGCCCGTTTCCAAGACTATCACGGTCTGCCCATAAAAAAACCCTTGCCCCGCCGGGGCTACGCTATCAACACATGTAGTTTTATGGCTGGTTTGGCCTTGATGAGCTGAAAGGGGTTGCGGATCGTTGTGCTGTCTGATTGCGTTCGAGGTGTTCTTTGCCGGAGGACGTCACGGATGGACAGGACGCTACCGTTGCTCGGCCGGTTTTCGGACAACCGCCTGGAAAAAGGGGGCCCGGTTGTTGGAGCGGCTGGTGGCGGGGGGCACGGTGTGCCTGCGCCGCCTTGCTGCGAACCGTGTCGAGGAGATGCGGCGCATCGCCGAGCATCACCTTGCGTCTGGTGGACGTGCGGGAAGCGCAGGCGCCGTCCGGCGAGGAGGCGGTCCATTGGCGGCGGCTGACCACGCATGCGGTTGACACCCTTGAACAAGCGTTGACCGTCGTCCTCTGGTACCGCCGCCGTTGGCTCATCGAGCAATTGTTCCGAACCCTCAAGACACAAGGGCCGATTTTCGCACGGCAGCCCGAAAATCGAGCCGTCAGGCTCTCGAAGCATAAATTTGCACTTGCTTCGCAACGGATGCCGGGCGTTCCGCGCGGCATCCGGCCCTTACCTCCCCAGCCGTTCCGCCAGTTCCCGGTTGGTGACCATCGCCAGCAGGGCGATCTGCGTCAGCAGGGGAAAGCCGCCGCGGCCCGCCAGCTCCGCCACCGCGGCCCGCGTCAGCAGCAGCATCTGGGATTCCTCCAGATCGTCGGCGGTGGTGCCGCCGCTCAGCCGGCAGCCGCGGGCGTGGAACATGTGCGACACCGATCCCCCCTGGTTGGAATTCACCAGATAGCCGCCCAGATCGGTCCAGTCGCCGGATTCATACCCGGTTTCCTCCCGCAATTCGCGCTTGGCCGCGGCCAGCGGGTCTTCCCCCGGTTCCAGATGGCCGCCGGGGAAGACGTGGCAGGTGCCGCGCAGCCCGTGGCGGTACTGGCGGAACACGATCACCCGCCCGTCGCCGGTCTCGGCGAAGATGCAGGCGAAGGACGGCATGTCGAACTGGTAGTAATCATCCACCCGCCGCCCGTCGGGCAGTTCCACCGATTCCACCCGCACCCGCAGGAACGGCGGGGCGTCCACCAGCGTGCGGCTGTCCAGCACCCGCCACGGGCGCGGCTCGCCCCGGTCCGTCTCAGACGTCATGAGGATCACGCGCCATAGGGGGGCCGGGTATGGCCGGCGGGGGACAGGGTGAAGATCTCGCAGCCGTCCGGGGTGATGCCGATCTGATGTTCGAACTGCGCCGACAGCGAGCGGTCGCGGGTGACGGTGGTCCAGCCGTCGGCCAGCGTCTTCACGTCCGCCTTGCCGGCGTTCAGCATCGGCTCGATGGTGAAGACCATGCCGGGTACCAGCACCAGCCCGTCGCCCGGCGTGCCGAAATGGTCGATGTGGGGGGCGGCGTGGAATTCGCGCCCGATGCCGTGGCCGCCGTAATCGCGCACCACGCCCAGCCGGTGCGATTCCGCAAAGGACTGGATGGCGTGGCCGATGTCGCCCAGGGTGGCCCCCGGCCTGGCCGCCGCGATTCCCAGCATCATCGCCTCGTACGTCAGATCCACCAGCCGGCGCCCCTTCACAGGGATCTTGTCGCCCACCAGATACATGCGGCTGGTGTCGCCGAACCACCCGTCCAGGATCACCGTCACGTCGATGTTGACGATATCGCCGTTGGCCAGCCGCTTGTCGTCGCTGGGGATGCCGTGGTTCACCACATGGTTGGGGGAAATGCAGCTTGCCGCCGGATAGCCGTGATAGCCGATGGTCGCCGGGATGGCGCCATGGTCGCGCATGAAGGTTTCGATCAGCCGGTCGAGATGGCCGGTCGCCACCCCCGGCACCACATGGGGGGCGATGAAGTCCAGCGTTTCCGCCGCCAGCCGCCCGGCCCGCCGCAGCCCGTCGAAATCCTCGTCCGTGTGCAGCGTCACCGGACGCCCGTCGCGGTCGATGATGGGAGTGTGCACCGTCCCGTTCATTCCATCCTCAAGCCTGTGTCACCGAAAGGCCGCACCATCGGCCAAACCAACCGTTCCGCGCAACCCCGCCATTCCATCATAGGAACCGGATCAGCCCCATGATATACGCACGCCATCTTCCATCACGATTCTGAAACGGGACCGGCTTCGACTTGGCCAAAGCGACGTCACGCTTCGTCTGCCAATCCTGCGGCGCCGCCTACCCCAAATGGGCGGGGCGCTGCGATGCCTGCGGCGAATGGAACAGCCTGGTGGAAGAGGCGGTCCCGGAGCAGGCGCCCAAGGGGCTGGGCAGCGCCAAGGGGCGCAAGATCGCCTTCGTCGGCCTGTCCGGTGCGTCGGACCCGGCCCCCCGCCGGCTGTCGGGCATCGGGGAATTGGACCGGGTGGCCGGCGGCGGCTTCGTCCCCGGTTCCGCCGTCCTGATCGGCGGCGACCCCGGCATCGGCAAATCGACCCTGCTGCTCCAGGCCATGTCCAGCCTGTCGCAGCACTCGGCCTGTGTCTACATCTCCGGTGAAGAGGCGGTGGATCAGGTGCGGCTGCGCGCCCAGCGGCTGGGTGTGGCCCAGGCCCCGGTGGCGCTGGCCTCGGCCACCAGCGTGCGCGACATCGCGGCGTCCCTGGATGGGCTGGAAGGCCCGGCCATCGCCGTCATCGATTCCATCCAGACCATGTACGTGGACACGCTGGAAAGCGCCCCCGGCACCGTGGCCCAGGTGCGCGCCAGCGCGCAGGAGCTGATCCGCGTCGCCAAGCGCCGCGGCATCGTGCTGCTGCTGGTGGGCCACGTGACCAAGGAGGGGACCATCGCCGGCCCCCGCGTGCTGGAGCACATGGTCGATACCGTCCTTTATTTCGAAGGGGAGCGCGGGCACCAGTTCCGCATCCTGCGCGCGGTGAAGAACCGCTTCGGCCCCACCGACGAGATCGGCGTGTTCGAGATGACCGACGGCGGGCTGGCCGAGGTGCCGAACCCGTCCGCCCTGTTCCTGGCCGACCGCCGGGGGGAGGTGTCGGGGGCCGCCGTCTTTGCCGGGATGGAGGGCACCCGCCCCGTGCTGGTGGAGGTGCAGGCGCTGGTCGCGCCATCGCCGCTGGGCACGCCGCGCCGGGCGGTGGTGGGGTGGGACTCGTCGCGCCTGGCCATGGTGCTGGCGGTGCTGGAGGCGCGCTGTGGCGTGCAGATCGGTGCCAACGACGTCTATCTGAACGTGGCCGGGGGGCTGAAGATCGGCGAGCCGGCGGCCGACCTTGCCGTCGCCGCTGCCCTGGTTTCGTCCCTGACGGGCGAGGCGATGCCGGCGGATGCGGTGGTTTTCGGCGAAATCGGCCTGTCGGGCGAGGTGCGCGCCGTGAGCCAGATGGACGCCCGTCTGAAGGAAGCCGCAAAGCTGGGGTTTTCTTCCGCCGTCATTCCGGCTAGACGAAGCGCCAAACGCGGCGACACGCCGCTGAAGGTGACGGAGCTGAGCCATCTGGGCGAACTGTTGCCCCTGTTTTCCGCGGGCAGCGGCACCACCGGGTGGACCGGCTGACGGGCATGCAAGGATAGGATGTGATGGACGGTTTTCCTCTCAATCCCGCCGATGCGGTGGTGTTCACGGTCCTGCTGCTGGCAGCCTTGCTGGCCTTCACCCGCGGTCTGGTGGCCGAGGTGCTGTCGGTGGCAAGCTGGATCGGGGCGGCGCTGATCACGCTCTATACCCTGCCCTTCGCCCTGCCCATCGCACGCCAGTACATCCGCATCGAGATGATCGCCTATGGCGCCGCCGCCGCCGTGCTGTTCGTGGTGGCGCTGGTGATCCTGAACCTGATCTTCGGGCGGATCTCGCGCGGGGTGCAAAACTCCTCCCTGTCCGCGCTGGACCGCACGCTGGGGTTTCTGTTCGGGCTGTTCAAGGGTGGCGTTCTGGTGTCGGTGGCCTATCTTTTCTTTTCATGGCTGGTGCCGCCGGACAGCCAGCCGCAATGGCTTCAGACCGCCCGCACCCGCCCGCTGCTGACCACCGGCGCCGCCATGCTGGAGGAGATGATTCCCGCCAGCCTGCGGACCGAGGCCATGGGGCAGGTTGACATGACCCGCGAACGCGCCCGGCAAGCCATCGAGGCCAAAGAGGCCCTGGACCGCCTGACCACGCCGGTCCCCGTTTCCCCCGCGGCCAAGGCGCCGGCGGCGGGCGCCGCCGCTCCTGCGGGCAGCACCGCCGCCCCGGCCCCCGCCGCACCGCCGCCGGATGCCGGCTACAAGGACCGTGACCGGGGCGACCTGGAACGGCTGATCCAGAACAAGACCCACTGATATGCCCTGCCCTTCCCCCGCGCATGATGAGGATAGACCGATGCTGACGACGCACCCGTTCGACGACGACAAGCTGCGCGAAGAATGCGGCGTTTTCGGTCTCTACAACCACCCCCAGGCCGCGGCCATCACCGCGCTGGGGCTGCATGCGCTCCAGCACCGCGGCCAGGAAGCCGCCGGCATCGTCAGCCATGACGGCACCAGCTTCCATCTCCAGCACGCGCTGGGGCTGGTGGGCGATCACTTCTCCAACGAAGAAGTGATGAAGGGGCTGAAGGGGCCGCACGCCATCGGCCACGTGCGCTACGCCACCACCGGCGGCACCCTGCTGCGCAACGTCCAGCCGCTGTACGCCGATTTCGAATTCGGCGGCTTCGCGCTGGCCCACAACGGCAACCTGACCAACGCCCAGACCCTGCGCCGCCAGCTCGTGCGCCGCGGCTGCCTGTTCCAGTCCACCACCGACACCGAGGTCATCGTCCATCTGATGGCGCTGGCCCGCGGCGGGTCGGCCGTGGACCGCATGATCGAGGCGGTGCGGCAGGTGGAGGGCGCCTTCTCCCTGGTCGCCATCAGCCCGGACGAGGTGATCGGCGTGCGCGACCCGCTGGGCGTGCGCCCGCTGGTGCTGGGCAAGCTGGGCGACACCTACATCATGACCAGCGAGACCTGCGCGCTGGACATCGTGGGCGCCGACTACATCCGCGACATCGAGCCGGGTGAAATGGTGGTGCTGAACGCCGACGGCATGCACAGCCTGCGGCCGTTCCAGCCCTCGTCCCGCCGGTTCTGCATCTTCGAATACATCTATTTCGCCCGCCCCGACAGCGTGATGGAAGGGCTGTCGGTCTACGAGTCCCGCCGCCGCATCGGCATGGAACTGGCCCGTGAAGCCGGCGTGCCCGCCGACCTCGTGGTGCCGGTGCCCGACAGCGGCGTGCCGGCGGCCCTGGGCTATGCGGCGCAGAGCGGCGTGTCGTTCGAGCTGGGCATCATCCGCAACCATTATGTGGGCCGCACCTTCATCGAGCCGACCGACCAGATCCGCCATCTGGGCGTCAAGCTGAAGCACAACGCCAACCGCGCCATGATCGAGGGCAAGCGGGTGGTGCTGGTGGATGATTCTATCGTGCGCGGCACCACCTCGAAAAAGATCGTGGAGATGGTGCGCGCCGCCGGGGCCAAGGAGGTGCACATGCGCATTTCCAGCCCGCCCACGTCCCACCCCTGCTTCTACGGCATCGACACGCCGGAGCAGAGCAAGCTGCTGGCCCACCGCCTGTCGGTGGAGGAGATGCGGGAGTTCATCGGCGCCGACAGCCTGGCCTTCATCTCGCTCGACGGGCTGTACCGCGCCATGGGCGAGGAAAAGCGCAACGCCGACGCGCTCACCTATTGCGATGCCTGCTTCACCGGGGACTATCCCATCTCCCTGACCGACCAGCACGACAGCGGCGCCACGGTGGAACCGTTGCGCGTGGCCGCCCGCGGCTGACGCTTCTCAGGATAAGGAAAAGCATCATGTCCCGCCTGGAGGGGCGCATCGCCCTGATCACCGGCGCGTCCCGCGGTATCGGTGCCGCGGTTGCCAAGCGTCTGGCCGCCGAGGGCGCCCATGTGATCCTGACCGCCCGCACCGTGGGCGGTCTGGAGGAAACCGACGACGCCATCTTTCAGGCCACCGGCAAGAACGCCACGCTGGTGCCCCTGAACCTGATGGAGTTCGACAAGATCGACGCCCTGGGGCTGGCGGTCTATGAACGGTTCAAGCGGCTGGACATCCTGGTGTCCAACGCCGGTGTGCTGGAAACCCTGGGCCCCATCGCCCAGTTCGAGCCCAAGCACATGACCCGGATCGTCGATACCAACATCACCGCCAACTACCGGCTGATCCGCAGCTTCGACCGGCTGCTGCGGGCATCCGACGCCGGGCGGGCGATCTTCGTCACCTCCGGTGCGGCGGCGGCCCCCTATCCCTATTGGGGGCCGTACGGCATGAGCAAGGCGGCGCTGGAATACATGGTGAAGACCTACGCCATGGAAATCGCGGCCTCGCCGCTGCGGGTCAATCTGGTGGACCCCGGCAAGGTGGCGACCCGCATGCGCACCCAGGCGTTCCCCGGCGAGGATCAGCGGACCCTGCCCCAGCCCGACGACATCACCAGCGTGTTCGTCGATCTCGCATCCCCCGACTGCACCAGCCACGGCGACGTGGTCGCAGCGTACTAAGCCACCCGGAAGCCCTCTCCCCGACGGGGAGAGGGTTGGGTGAGGGCCGGTTTTCGCGCGTCAGCCCGAAAACCGTTGCGAAGCCCCCCAAATCTCAGAACGACGAATCCGGCTCCGTCAGGAACGCCTCTTCCTCCGGCGTGCTGGCGCGGCCGAGGATGGCGTTGCGGTGAGGAAAGCGGCCGAAGCGGGCGATGATCTCCGCATGGCGTTCGGCGTAATGGACTTGTTCCTTCAGCTTCACCCGCTCTTTGAACAGGATGACCGACAGGCGCTGGCTGTCGGCGTCCTCATGATGCTCGAACGGCAGGTAGAAGAAGGTCCGCTCGTCCTCGGTGCATTCCAGGTCATAGCCGTTATCGACGGCGTGGGCGGCGAAACGGCGGGCCTGAACGTCTGTGGCGAACGCCTTGGGCGTTCCGCGGAAGATGTTGCGCGGCACCTGATCCAACAGGATGCACAGGGCCAGACACCCGTCCACATCGTCGGCCCAATGGTCCAGTTCGCCGGCGGCGGCGCGGTCATAGGGTTCGCCCAGGCGTTCGGCGACCATGCGGTCGAAACTGACCGTCGCCTTGAACCAATAGGGTTTGATCGCTTCGTCGTCGAACCAGAAATCAATGATCTCGTCGATCAGCGGGTCGGCCATGGTTGGGCTGCCTTCGAAATTGCAGGACACCCAAACAGAACAGGGCGCCCGAGGGCGCCCTGTCCAGTCTTTTTTGCGCTGATCGCCCGAAAGGGTTCTCAGTGCAGGCCGCTCCAAAGCTGACGCTTGGTGGCGTACATCAGGCCGGCGAAGACGATCAGGAACAGGATCACCTTCACGCCCATCTGCTTGCGCGCATCCAGGTGGGGCTCGGCCACAAAGGTCAGGAAGGTCGCGATGTCGTGCGCCTGCTGCTCCACCGTGGCCTTGGTGCCGTCGGCATAGGTCACGCCGTCGGGCATCAGGATGTTGGGCATGCCCACCTGATGGCCGGGGAAATACTTGTTGTAGTTCATGCCGGGCATCAGGGTGACGTCGGCGGGGGCCGGATCTTCGAAGCCGGTCAGGAAGGCGTAGAGGTAATCCTCACCGCCCACGCGGGCCTTGGCGATCAGCGACAGGTCGGGCGGCAGGGCGCCGCCGTTGGCCGCGCGGGCCGCGTTGTCGTTGGGGAACGGCTTGGGGAAACGGTCCGCCGGCACCGCCGGGCGCTGGAACATCTCACCGGCGTCGTTCGGGCCGTCGGTCACTTCATAGCCGGCCGCGATGTCCTTGATCTGGGCTTCGGTGAAACCGATGCCCGCCAGGGTGCGGATCGGGACCAGACGCATGGAATGGCAGGTCGAGCAGACTTCCTTGTAGATCTGGAAGCCACGCTGGGCCGACTGCTTGTCGATGGTGCCGAACACGCCCGAATGGGGCCAGTCCTGGGCCGGGATGTGCACGCCGCCCGACGCCAGCGCGGTGCCGCCGATGCCCAGAGCCAGGGCGGCGGACAGGATGACAGTCTTCAGAGCGCGCATTATGCCTTCTCCATCGGCTTGGCGGTGGCACCGGCGGCGACATGCCCGCCACCCTTCAGAACCGGCTCGCTGATGCTGGCCGGGAGCGGCAGCGGACGCTCCAGCTTGCCCAGCAGCGGCAGCAGGATCAGGAAGTGGAAGAAGTAATAGGTGGTGCCGATACGGGCGATCAGCAGCCAGATGCCTTCGGCGGGCATGGCACCGGCGTAGCCCAGCACCAGGGAGTCGATGGCCAGAACCCAGAAGAACTGACGGTAGATCGGACGGAACTTGCAGCTGCGCACCTTGGAGGTGTCGAGCCACGGCAGGATGAACAGCACCGCGATGGCGCCGAACATGGCCAGCACGCCGCCCAGCTTGTCCGGGATCGCGCGCAGGATCGCGTAGAACGGCAGGAAGTACCATTCGGGCACGATGTGCGCCGGGGTCACCAGCGGGTTGGCCGGGATGTAGTTGTCCGGGTGGCCCATGTAGTTGGGCATGAAGAACACGAACGCGGCGTACAGGATCAGGAAGCAGACGACCGCGAACAGATCCTTGATCGTGACGTACGGGTTGAACGGCACGGTGTCCTGCGGGCCCTTGGCGTCGATGCCCAGCGGGTTGTTCGACCCGCAGATGTGCAGGGCGGCGGTGTGCAGGATGACCAGCGCCAGGATCACGAACGGCAGCAGGAAGTGCAGCGCGAAGAAGCGGTTGAGCGTCGGGTTGTCAACCGAGAAACCGCCCCACAGCCAGGTCACGATCGGGTCGCCCACGATCGGGAAGGCCGAGAACAGGTTGGTGATGACGGTCGCACCCCAGAAGCTCATCTGGCCCCACGGCAGCACGTAGCCCATGAAGGCGGTGCCCATCATGACCAGGAAGATCACCACGCCCAGGATCCACAGGATTTCGCGCGGCGCCTTGTACGAACCGTAGTACAGGCCGCGGAAGATGTGGATGTAGACGGCGATGAAGAACATCGACGCGCCGTTGGCGTGGACATAGCGCAGCAGCCAGCCGTAGTTCACGTCGCGCATGATGCGCTCGACGCTGTCGAAGGCGATGGAGGTGTGGGCGGCGTACTGCATGGCGAGAACGAGGCCGGTCGCGATCATGATGATCAGCATGACGGCCGCGATGGCACCGAACGCCCACAGATAGTTGACGTTCCGCGGCATCGGGTACTCGTTGTACTCGTGATGCATCATCGTGAAGATCGGCAGACGGCTGTCGATCCACTTCACGACCGGATTTTTAAAGGTAGAGGCGTGTCCCTGAGACATAACCTGGGGTCTCCCGTGGCCTTACACCGCTCAGCCGAGCTTGATGCGCGAATCGTTGAGGAAGGCGTACGGCGGCACAGCCAGATTCAGCGGCGCCGGACCCTTGCGGATACGCCCCGAGGAATCATAGTGCGAGCCGTGGCACGGGCAGAACCACCCGTCGAAGTCACCGCGCGGATCGGTCGGCTTCTGCCCCAGCGGCACGCAGCCCAGGTGGGTACAGATGCCGATCAGGATCAGCCATTCCGGCTTCTGGACGCGCTTGTCGTCCGCCTGCGGGTCGCGCAGATCGGAGATGGTGACGGTCTTGGCCTCGTCGATTTCCTTGGCCGTGCGGTGACGGACGAAAATCGGCTTGCCGCGCCAGGTGACGGTGATGGACTGACCCTCGGCGACCGGGGCCAGGTCCACCTCGATCGAGGCGAGAGCCAGCGTGTCGGCGGCGGGGTTCATGCTGTCGATGAACGGCCAGGCAGCCGAGGCGACACCCACGGCGCCCACCGCTCCGGTGGCCAGATAGAGGAAGTCTCGGCGGGATGATCCCTCACCGCCGGGGGCCGTGGGGGCACCCGTGCCGGACGGATGCGTGGTCTGAGCCATTAGCGTTCTTCTCCTCAAAGACATACGCGAGACGCCTATCCGGCGCCGGGTATGAGCCATGGACCTTCGTAGCACGAAACGGCAGGGCGTGTCCGCCGGTCGGATGACCCCCGGACACCCATGATCGGCGGGAAGTATGAAAACCCTGCCATTTTTGAGCGTGCGATATACCGTCGCGGAACGTTCTTGAAAAGACAGATATTTTGGACATTATGTCGCGTAACTCGAACTGCCGCTGCCCTGTGCCTTAGGCTGATGCGCCTTGTTCTTTTCGAACCCGACATCCCGCAGAACGCCGGCACGCTGATGCGTCTGGCGTCCTGTTTTGGTCTTCCCGTTGATATCATCGAACCCTGCGGCTTCATCTTGAATGACTCGAAGATGCGGCGCGCGGGCATGGACTACCTATCCCATGTTCATATGACCCGTCACACGTCGTGGGAGAGCTACCGGTCGCAGCCGTCAACCGGGCGTCTGGTGCTGCTGAGCACGCGGGCCGCCGTCCCTTACACCCGGTTCATCTTCGACTCCGGCGACCGGATCATGGTGGGGCGGGAAAGCGCCGGCGTGCCCGATGCGGTCCACGATTCCGCTGACGTGCGTCTGCTGATTCCCATGGCGCCCCCGGCCCGGTCGCTCAACGTGGCGGTGGCCGCGGCCATGGTGCTGGGGGAGGCATTGCGCCAGACCGGCGGTTTTCCCGCCGTGGAGGGGTGACAACGGGCAGGCGCGCCCTATGTCCCTGCCCCTGTCCGCCTTTCCCTTTTCACGGCCCATCATGACCGACACCGACCGTCAGACCCGCGCCGCGGCGTGGTTCGCCAGCCTGCGCGACCGGCTGTGCGCCGCCTTCGAAGCCATCGAGGACGAGATGGCCGGCTCCCCCCTGCCCGCCGGGCGCTTCGAGCGCACCCCGTGGGAGCGTCCCGACCACGCGGGCGGAACCGGCGGCGGCGGCACCATGGCCGTCATGCGCGGGCGGGTGTTCGAAAAGGTCGGCGTCAACGTGTCGGTGGTGCACGGCACCTTCAGCCCCGACTTCCGCGCCAGCATCCCCGGTGCGGCGGAGGACGGGCGGTTCTGGGCGGCGGGCATCAGCCTGGTGTCGCACATGCGCTCGCCCCTGGTTCCGGCGGCGCACATGAACACCCGCCACATCGTCACCACCCGCGGGTGGTTCGGCGGCGGGGCCGACCTGACCCCCACCTTTCCCGATCCCCAGGACACCGCCGATTTCCACGGCGCGCTGCGGGCCGCCTGCGACGCCCACGACCCGGCGTATTACGAAAAATACAAGGAATGGTGCGACCGCTACTTCTTCCTTCCCCACCGGGGTGAGGCGCGCGGGGTGGGCGGCATCTTCTACGACAGCCTGGACAGCGGCGGCTGGGAGGCGGATTTCGCCTTCACCCGCGCGGTGGGCGAGGCGTTCCTGGACGTCTATCCCCGCCTGATCCGCCGCTCCATGCACAAACCGTGGACGGCGGAACAGCGGGACGCGCTGCTGATCAAGCGCGGGCGGTACGTGGAATTCAACCTGCTCCACGACCGCGGCACCCTGTTCGGCCTGAAGACCGGCGGCAACACCGAGGCCATCCTGATGAGCCTGCCGCCGGAGGTGAAGTGGCCATAAGGCGCGCTCCCCCCTCCCCGGGGGGAGAGGGCTTATCCGTTCTGGGAGAAGGGGTTACAGCTTGGTCCGCTTGAACACCGCTTCGGGCAGCGAGCGGATGACGAGCATGATGAGCCGCCACACGGGCCGCACATAGATCACGTCGCGGCCCGTGGCCTGGGCGGCCAGGACGGCGCGGGCCACCTCGTCCGGTTCGGCGGTCAGGGCACCGGGAAGGGCCATCCCCTCGGTCATGCGGGTGCGCACGAAGCCGGGCTTGACGGTGATGACCTGCACCCCCGCCCTGGACAGCCGGTTGCGCAGCCCCGACAGAAACGCCGTCAGCCCCGCCTTGGCCGCGCCGTAGACGTAGTTGCTGGCCCGCCCCCGCTCGCCCGCCACCGAGCTGACGCCGATGATGGTGCCCGACCCGCGCGCCTCCATCCGGTTGGCGGCTTCGCCCAGAATGCTGGCCGGGCCGGTCAGGTTGGTGTCGATCACCCGCCGGGCCACGGCGGCATCCCGCTGGGATTTCCCCTGGTCCCCCAGAAGCCCGACCACGCACACCACCGTGTCCGGCAGCGCCCCCAGCCCGTCGAGGAAGGCGGCATGACCGGCGGTGTCCAGCGCGTCGAACGCCGCCGTCCGCACATCGGCCTTGAAGCGCAGGCGCAGGTCGGCGGCGTCGGTCTCCAGCCGCTCAGGGGTGCGGGCGGCCAGGATCAGCGCCCGCCCCGCTTCGGCGTAGCGCCGGGCGATGGCCCGCCCCATGTCGGATGCGGCACCCAGAATCAGCACGGAACCGGTGGAAACGGCGGTCATAGGCCCAGTCTCTCGGATTGAACGGAACGGAAAACGGCAGCCAGCCCATGGGCGGCGCGCAACGCCTGAAACCCGTCCAGCCCCGGATAGCCGCGGCGCAGCAGGGCCGCCCCCATGCGCGCGTCCTTGGCCAGATAGAGCCGCCCGCCGTGATCGGCGACGATGGCGTCCAGATCCAGCAGCAGGCCCAGGGTGGCCGTGCTGGCCGGGAAATCCAGCGCCAGCGTGTACCCCTCCATGGGGAAGGACATCAGCCCGTCCTGCCGCCCGAACAGCTTCAGCACTGCCAGGAACGAGGCGTTGCCCGCCGCCCCGATGGCGCTCAGCAGCGCCCGCAGCCCGTCGGCGCTGGTGGACAGCGGCAGCACGCATTGATACTGGGTGAAACCGGGACGCCCGTAGATTCGGTTCCACTCCAGCAGCGAATCCAGCGGGTAGAAGAAGCGGTCATAGTCGATCAGCTCCTCCCGCGGGGTGCCCAGCCGCCAGTACAGCGCGTTGAACGCTCCCACCGACAGGCGGTTGAGCGCGATGGCCGGAACATCGAACGGCACCGTGCGGGCCCGGCGCAGGGTCACGTCCAGGGGCCGGGCGCGGGCGGCGGCGGGCAGTTCGTCCAGCCGAGCGTGCTCGCCGCGGAACAGCAGGCTGCGGCCCATCCGCGGCCCCTTGGCCAGACAGTCGATCCAGGCAACGGAATAGGTCCAGCCGGCGGAGTCCTCGAACATCGCCATGATGCCGGCGAGATCGTCCGCCCGCAGCGTCTCCTGCCGGATATAGCCGGTCTCCACCGGGATCAGGCGGAAGGACGCGCGCAGGATCACCCCCGTCAGCCCCATGCCGCCGCGGGTGGCGGCGAACAGCTCCGGCGCGCGGTTGGGGCCACAGGTGACCACCCGCCCGTCGGCCAGCAGCAGGTCCAGGCTGTCCACATGGTCGCCGAACGATCCGGCGGCGTGGTGGTTCTTGCCGTGGACGTCGGCGGCGATCATGCCGCCCACGGTGACCATCTTGGTCCCCGGCGTGACCGGCGGGAACCAGCCCCGCGGCACGAAGACGCCGAGGATGTCCCTCAGCAGGACGCCCGCCTCGCAGGTCAGAACCCCGCTGTCCGGGTCGAAGCCCAGCATGCGGTCCATGCCCAGCAGCGACAACGTGGTCCGCGGGCCGATGGCCGCGTCGCCATAGGCCCGCCCGTTGCCCCGCGCGATCAGCGGCCCGCCGCCGGCCACCGCCCGCACCGCATCATCCTGGTCCCGTGCGGTGACCAGCCGGCTTTCCACCCGCGGGAACCGCCCCCACCCCGACAGCTTCATCACGCGGCTCCGAACACGAACCGCCGGTCCAGGCGGTATTTCACCACATAGCCCACCGCTAGCCCCAAGGCGCCGCCCACATAGCGCCAGTCCCCGCCGCCGACGGCGTCGAAGGCCAGCTCGCTGCCCCAGAAGATCACCGTCGTCGCCACCCCCATCAGGGTGTAGAGGGAAAACTTGCGCGCGTGGGTGGCGGCCCCGGTGGAGCGGTCGGCGAAGATCCACCGCTTGTCCAGCGCGTACTTGGTCACCAGCCCGGTCAGCGTGCCCAGCGCCAGCGCGCCATAGACCGCGAACGGGCCGCCGTACACCGCGAACAGCCCCCGCTGGGTCAGCAGGTTGACGGCGGTGGCCACCAGGGCGAAGGCGGTGTAGCGCACCGCCAGCGCCGGCAGGGACAGGGCCGCGGCGGTCACAGCGTGGCCCCCGCCAGCGCCAGGATCAGCAGCACGCCGCAGGACAGGCTCACCCGGTCGGTCACGGCATAGATCACGGGGTCGTCGTTCATCTGGCCGCGGTGGGTCAGCACCATGATGCGGCACAGCCAATAGATCAGCACCAGCCCGCCGCACCACAAAAGCTGCGGATGGCGGTAGAGCATCATGACTTCCGGGCTGTTGATGTAGAGGGCGAGCACCAGGACGGACACGAAACCGCTGGACGCCGCCAGCATCTCCAGCACCGGCAGGTCGTCCAGGGTGTAGGCGCGGCCCGCCGGATCCCCCTTGCCCGCCCGCCGCCGCCCGATCAGCTCGGTCACCCGCTTCACCAGCGCCAGGCTGAGGAAGAAGAAGGTGGAAAAGGCGATCAGCCATTCCGACAGGGCCACCCCGAACGCCACGCCCCCCGCCACCAGACGCACGCCGTAGAGCGACGACAGCGTCACCACGTCGATGATCAGGTGCCGCTTCAGCGCCAGCGAATAGGCCAGCGTCAGGCCGTAATACCCCGCCAGAACCGCCACAAAGGCCGGCGACAGCAGAAGCGCCGCCGCCACCGAGGCCACAAGCAGCACCGGAAACAGCGCCATCCCGTGCGACAGCGGCACAGTGCCCGCCGCAAAGGGCCGCAGCCGCTTGCTCGCGTGCTGCCGGTCGCTGCGCAGGTCCAGCAGGTCGTTCAGCAGATAGACGCTGGAGGCGCACAGGCTGAAGCTGAGAAAGGCCAGGAGCGCATGCCACAGCGCGCCCGCGGAGAAGGTGTGGGCGGCCAGCCCCGGAACCAGGATCAGAAGGTTCTTGGCCCATTGGTGCAGGCGCATGGCACGCAGGTAATCGCCGACCCCCGCCGTCCGCCCCTCCAGCACCCGCACGTCGGCAGACGCCGCCCGCGCCGCCCGCACCACGGCACCCGAGGCGTTGACGGCATAGGCGGTGCGCGCCACCTGCCACACCGGCACGTCGGCCATGGAGTTGCCGACGTAATCGAACCCCCCTTCCCCGAACAGCGCCACCAGCGACCGGGCCTTGTTCCCCGCCCCCAGGTTGGTCACGCCGTCCGACGCGTACACCCCGTCGAAACCGCCCATATGGTCGGCAAAGGCCTGCACATACCGGCGGTCGGAGGCCGAGGCCAGATAGACCCGCCGCCCGGCGGCCTTGGCCTCCTGGATCAGGTCCAGCACCGCTTCGTTCACCGGCAGGGTGCGCAGGTCCAGCAGCACCGCATCGGCCAGCCGCGCCTTGAACGCCGCCTTCCCCTCCCTCAGCCACAGCGGCGTGCGCAGCGCCGTCAGGGGATGGGTGGCCAGCAGGACGAACAGCGCCTCGTACAAGAGATCGGTCTTGAGCAGGGTGCCGTCGAGATCGACGACCAGGGGCACATCCGCCTCCACCATCGGCACCGCCCGCTCCCGCGATTCCAGAACGCTCATTCCGACGCCTCTATTCCGGGCCGTTGCCGCATCAGACAGGCACCGTATACGTTCTCCCGCAAGGCGGGGCAACACGCGTTCCCCCGGACAACCGATCCGGTGGCGGCATGGGCGGTGCCACCGGGCAGCGCGCGCAATAAAGCCTACCGCCCGCTTCCGCCGCTGGGGTAGTGTCCGCCCTCTCTCTCCGCGCCCTCGTACGGGACGTTCAGGATCCCATCCCATGCTTGCCGACGCCCTCTTCCTCGCCTCCTTCGTCCTGATTCTGGATGCTGCACGGCGGGTGACGGCGCCGTACGGCGGAACCATGACGCTGGCCCTCGTGCTGGCCGCCTTCGTGGTCTATCTGTCCATGGTGGTTCCGGGGCTGCTGGGGATCTTCCACCCGGCGGCGGTCACCGGGTGCTACGCCGTGCTGGCGGCGTCCCTTCTGCGCATCGGCTGGACCACGCCCGCGGCCCCCGCCGCGGAGCGGACGCGGCTCACCCCCCTGGGCGCCCTGGCGATGCTGCCGGTGGCGGCGGGGGCGGCGGTTCTGGCCCTGTACCCCATTGCGCAATGGCTGGCGCTCACCCCCGACGGCGCCCCGCTTTCCCTGGCCGGGTCGCTGCGGCTGTGGGTGCGGGAGATGACGGGGGCGGTCCCCGTCACCTTGAACTGGGACGTGGTGTCCTATCACCTGCCCGGCCTGATGGAATACCTGCAAAACGGCACGCTGTGGTCGTTCCAGGGGCCGTACCAGAGCTATTCCTACGGGTTCGAGCTGATTACCGGCTTTTCGGTGATGCACGGCGGCATCCTGTCGGTGCTGGCGGGAAACATGCTGGGGCTGGCGGTGACCGTGGCCGCGGGGGCGTCGATGGTCCGCAGCATCGGCGTCCAGGCCCCCGCCCGACGCCTGGGGCCGGTCTATGAAGCGCTTCTGACCCTGGCGTTTGCCGGCATGGCGATGATCGCCATCGGCGGGTCGCTCGGCCAGTTGGGCAAGAACGACGTGTTCACCGCGGCGTGCCTGCTGGCGTCCCTGGCGCTGCTGCTGCGCGCCCTGACCACGGCCGCGGCGGGCGGCAGCGTCCCGGTGCAGATTGCGGGAAGTGCGGCCGCCCTGGCCCTGGCCATCGCCACCAAGCCGAATACCCTGGCCTATCTGCTTGCGTGGGTGGTGACGGCGGGGGTCGCCGTGTGGAAACACCCCCTGGACCGCCGCGGGCGGCGGCTGCTTGCGGTGGCGGCCGGGGCCGCGCTGCTGGCCGGCATGGCGTTCAGCCTGCGCAATCTGGCGGCCTTCGGCAGCCTGACCGGGGATCTGTCCTTTTCCGCCTGGGGCAAGACGGTGGCGGCGGGGATCGCGTCCGGGCTGTTCTGGGAGATTCTGAAGCCGGTGGATTACCGGATGATGGCGCTGCTGGGCTGCGCCATCGTCACGCTGGGGGGGCTGGCCGCCGTCCTGCGGGGGCCGTCCCGGCTGGCGGCGGCGGTGGCGCTGGCGTGGCTGGTGTATGGTCTGGCGATCTTCAGCATCACCCCCTTTTCGCTGTTTTTCCGCAGCCTCGTGCAATGGCGGATGGCGGAATTCTCGACCCTGACCGGGATGGTCGGGTTCACCGCCCTGCTGGATGCGCTGCTGGGCGGGGCGGTGCTGCGGCTGGCCGGGCGCCTGGGGCCGCTGACCCGGACGGTGCCGGCGGCGGCCAACGGGCCCGCGGCCCTCGGCCATCGCTGGAGGCGCGAAGCGGCCGCGGCGGCGGCCATTGTGGCGGTCATCGCCGTCACCGTCCTTCACCACCGGCACGGCGAACCCCGCCCGCAACAGACGATCCCCCGCGCCCATGCCGGCATCTACGATTGGATCGCCGCCCAGCCTGAGCCCTTGCGCATCTATGCCGCCGGCCTGCGGCCCTACGGGCTGTTCGGGCCGGGGCTGAAGCACCGCCTGTTCTACGATCTCAACACCTACCCGCTGTACGACGACGACTACGCGCAAAAGCGCATCAACCGCGTGCGCCGCGACTTCGCGCCCGACATCGTCATCATCGCCGTGGACCCGCTGCTGCCGGCTCCCAGCCGGGAAAAAGAGCGGTCGGCCTCCCTGGAAAAGCCCCTGGTCCCGTGGCTGGCGCAACAGCCGTGCCTGACGGAGATCTTCAGCGCCCCCGATCTTTCGGCCTTCCGCGTGGAACGGGGCTGCACCGCCCCGTGGGGTGACGGCAGCGAACAGGCGGAACCGCTGCGCATGGGAACCTGAAGGACGCTGGGCTTTCGGTTTTTCCGTGTGATCGGTTCAAGCGCTTCCGTTTGAACCGATCACACGCCAACGGCCCAGCCGCTGCGCCAACGCCTCCAGGCATGCCGCCCGGTCCGGTGCGAAATCCCGGCCGGTCCACCAGGCTTCCAGGGCACGCAGCGTGCGGCCCAGCGCCGGGCCACGCTCGATCCCCGCCGCCATCAGGTCGCGGCCCGACAGCGGGAACACCGGCATGGACCCGGCCACCGCCAGCCCCGCCGCCAGCCGTGGCACCGACACCGGCCCGCCCGCTGCCGCCGCCAGCATCAGCGCGTCGGTGAACGTCTCCGCCGAGCGCAGGCGGTAGAGAGCGCGGCGCAGCTCCGCCCCGTCCCCCCGCACCGGCACCGCCGCGTCCGGCTCCACCGCCGCGGCCAGCCGGCTGCGGGCGGCGTTGGACAGGCGCAGGGTGTTGGCCGCCGCCAGCGCCCCCGTCCGCCCCGCGTCCAGCACCGCCGCCAGCCGCAGCAGCGCATCGGGCCGGTGACCCAGCGCGCATTCCAGGCCGATCATCCGCTGCAGCCGCCCGGTGCGGGTGGCCGCCGGCAGCAGGTGGGCCATCACGCCCGTGTCCCCCATCAGCCGCCACACATCCGCCGCCCGCGCCGCGGTCAGCAGGCGCAGGGTTTCCCCCTGCAACCGCTCCCCCGACAGGGTGGGCAGGCTGGGCGCCCAGTGGCGGCAGGCGGCCAGCGCCTCCCCGTCCGGTTCCCCGGTGCCGTAATGGGCGAAGAAGCGGAAGAAGCGCAGCAGCCGCAGCACATCCTCCCCGATCCGCGCGGTGGCGGCGCCGACGAAACGCACCCGCCCCGCCGCCATGTCCGCCAGCCCGCCGAACGGGTCATAGACCCAGCCGTCGAGGGTGCAGGACAGCGCGTTCATGGTCAGGTCGCGCCGTGCCGCATCCTCCCGCCAGTCGTCGGTGAACTCCACGCGGGCGTGCCGGCCAAAGCTTTCCACGTCGCGGCGCAGCGTGGTGATCTCGAAATGCTGGCGGTCCACCACCGCGGTCACGGTGCCGTGCTGGATGCCGGTGGGGATGGCCTTGACGCCCGCCGTTTCCAGCAGCGCCATCACCCGCTCGGGCGGGGCGTGGGTGGCGATGTCCACGTCCTTGACCGGGCGGTTCAGCCACGCATCGCGCACGCAGCCGCCGACGAAGCGCGCGTCCGCCCCGCCGCGGGCCAGGGCGTCGAACACCGCCCGCGTTTCGGGCGCAATCATCCAGGGCTGGGGCGTCAGGCGGGCGGCGGGTTTCATGATGGGCGGGGAACCGGGCGGGGGACGTTTCCCCCACCCTTACGACATTTCCCGCAGCACGTCGCGCAGGTTCACCAGCATCCCCGCCGTCGCCCCCCAGATGTAGCGCTGCTGGTAGGGGAAGGCGTAGAAATACCGCTCCGTCCCCATGAAGGTGCGGCTGTGCCGCTGGGGGTTGGCGGGATCGAGGATGAAGGACAGCGGCACCTCGAACACCTCGTCCACCTCGGTGGGGTCGGGGTCGAGGGTGAAGGGCGGGCGCACCAGCCCGACCACCGGCGTCACGCGGAACCCGGTGCGGGTGACGTAGGTGTCGAGCTGCCCCAGAATCTCGATCCGGTCGCGGGACAGGCCGATCTCCTCCTCCGTTTCGCGCAGCGCCGTGTCTTCCGGCGAACGGTCCTCCGCCTCGCGCCGGCCGCCGGGGAAGCTGATCTGGCCGGCGTGCGCGGTCAGCGAGGCGGTGCGCAGGGTGAACAGCACCGTCGCCCCTTCCGCCCGCTCCACCAGCGGCACCAGCACCGACGCCTCCCGCAGGCCCTGGGGCGGGCCGAAACCGGGGTTCAGGTCATGATCGCCACGGATCTTGGGCGGCCTCAGCCGGGCAGCGGTGGTGCTGCCGGGGAACCGCTTGCGCACATCGTCGAGAGTCACGCGCCAGGCAGCTCTCCCAGCGCGAAAAATGTGTTCCTGCTCCATACGCCGACCACAGCCTCCCTGTCCTGGGCTTGCGGCTCGCATTGATCCACCAGTTCATAGAAGACCGGACGGGAAATGCGGGCTTCCAGCCCTTTTCTTATAAGGATATACGGGCGGGGCTCACCCGTTTCAGGATGTGTCTCAATCCTGATCGGATGATCCGGCCCGGCATCCACCCATTCGTCGAGATTTGTGCGGAACGACAACACACGGCCGCGCCCGCTTCCATTGACCGTCATTTCAACGGCGACGAACGGGACATCTTCGACAACTATGCGCCCCCTTTCGGCAGGCGTAATCAGCCAATAATCCCCTGCGTCATCCCGCCGCAGGATCGTGGCGAACAGCTTCGCCAGCTCCAGGCGCCGGATGGGATCACCATTGTGATACCACGTGCCGTCACGTGCAATGCGGATGTCGTATTGTTCCTCCATCGGAGGATGTCCTATGGCCTTGGTCACGGTATCGGGATCAACACCGCCGCCCGTCTTGCCATTCCCTGGATTGTTTCCGATGTTCATCCGGTGACCGTCCAACGCATTTCCGCCATACTCGTCACAGCATAGTCGCCTGACCCGTATCCATGACATAGGCACAGGCCGCGGTTTCGTGTAGGGCTGCCATCCGTCAGGGGGGCCCGCCATGAAACAGGACAGGCCGCACGGGCGATAACCGCAAGGAAGACAGGGGGATTTTCGGCTTGACCATCTCCGCCACCCGCACCGACGATTCCCCCCAGCAGCTTGCAGCCGCCATCGAAGGGCTGGGGGACAAGATGGCCCTGGTCCGCGAACGGATCGGGCGCATCATCTTCGGCCAGGACGATGTGATCGACCAGACGCTGGTGACGCTGCTGGCCGGCGGGCATGTGCTGCTGATCGGCGTGCCGGGGCTGGCCAAGACGCGGCTGGTGGAAACGCTGGGCATCATCCTCGGCCTGAACGAAAAGCGCATCCAGTGCACCCCCGACCTGATGCCCGCCGACATCCTGGGCTCGGAGGTGCTGGAGGAGGACGAGCATCACCGCCGCTCCTTCCGCTTCATCCCCGGCCCGGTGTTCTCCCAGCTTCTGATGGCCGACGAAATCAACCGCGCCAGTCCGCGCACCCAGTCGGCGCTGCTCCAGGCCATGCAGGAACGGCGGGTGTCGGTGGCGGGGCAGTACCATCCCCTGCCCGAGCCCTTCCACGTGCTGGCCACCCAGAACCCGCTGGAGCAGGAGGGAACCTATCCCCTGCCCGAGGCGCAGCTCGACCGTTTCCTGCTGCAGGTGGATGTGGGCTACCCCGGCCGCGATGCCGAACGGCGCATGATGATCGCCACCACCGGGGCGGAGGAGGAGCGGCCCGTGGCCGTGCTGACCGCCGCCGACCTGCTGGACGCCCAGCGGCTGGTGCGCCGGGTGCCGGTGGGCGACGGGGTGGTGGATGGCATCCTCGATCTGGTGCGCAACAGCCGGCCCGAAACCACGTCGCTGCCCGAGGTGCGGGCCAACGTGGCCTGGGGGCCGGGGCCGCGCGCCAGCCAGGCGCTGATGCTGGCCGCCCGCGCGCGCGCCGTGCTGGACGGGCGGCTGTCGCCGTCGCTGGACGATGTGCTGGCCCTGGCCGCCCCGGTGCTGCGTCACCGCATGGCGCTGAACTTCGCCGCGCGGGCCGACGGGCTGACCCTGGACGGGCTGATCGAGCGCCTGTGCGCGCCGCTGCGCTGACCCGACCCTTTTTCCTCATAAGCCGCCCCGCGCCGATGCCCAACCGCACCACCGCCGCCGCCCTACAGGCCCGCAACCGGGCGGAGGATCTCGCCTCCCGCCTGCCGCCGCTGCTGGTGGCCGCCGAGCGGGTGGCCGCGACGGTGGCCCAGGGGGTGCATGGACGCCGCCGCGTCGGGCTGGGCGAGACCTTCTGGCAGTTCCGCCGCTACCAGCCGGGCGACGCCCCGTCGATGATCGACTGGCGCCAGTCGGCCAAGACCGTGCCCGTCTATGTCCGCGAGAACGAGTGGGAGGCGGCGCAGAGCGTGTGGCTGTGGCGCGACCGGTCGCCGTCGATGGACTACCGCTCCGCCCCCGCCCTGCCCTTGAAGCGGGAACGGGCGGAGGTGCTGCTGCTGGCGCTGGCCGTGCTGCTGGTGCGCGGCGGCGAGCGGGTGGCGCTGCTGAACGGCGGCCAGCGCCCCGACCACAGCCGCACGGTGCTGGAACGCATGGCCCTGAGCTTGATGAACCAGAGCCCGATGAACCAGAGCCCGATGAACAAGGAGGGTGACGGCGCGGCCCTGCCCGCCGCCGAACCCCTGCCCCGCCATGGGCAGGCGGTGGTGGTCGGCGACCTGCTGTCGCCGCTGCCGGAGATCCACGCCACGGTGTCGGCCCTGTCGGCGGGGGGGGTGCGCGGCCATCTGCTCCAGGTGCTGGACCCGGCGGAGGAGACGCTGCCGTTTGGCGGGCGGGTGCTGTTCCAGGGGCTGGAGGGCGAAGGGCGCCTGCTGGTCCCCCGCGTGGAGGCGGTGCGCGGCGCCTACCGCGAGCGGCTGAGCGCGCATCGGGATGGGCTGGCGGCGCTGGCGCGGGCGGCGGGGTGGAGCTTTGCCGTCCACACCACCGACCGGCCGCCGCAAACGGCGCTGCTGGGTCTATGGGGCGCGCTGGCGCAGGAAAAGGTGTAAGGGACATGCCGGGCTTTGGCGCCATCGCGTTCGCCGCACCGTGGGTTCTGGCCGCACTGGTGGTTCTGCCGGTGGTGTGGTGGCTGCTGCGCGTCACCCCGCCGGCCCCGCGGCGGGAACGCTTCCCCGCCATCCGCTTGCTTCAGGGGCTGATCGCGCGGGAGGAGACGCCGGCCCGCACGCCGTGGTGGCTGCTGCTGCTGCGGCTGGTCATCGCGGCGCTGATCATCCTGGCGCTCTCGGGGCCGCTGCTGAACCCGCAGACGGCCTTGCCGGGCCGCGGGCCGCTCATTCTGGTGGTGGACAACGGCTGGGCCGCAGGCCGCGACTGGGGGGCACGGCAGCAGGCAATGGACGAGGCGCTGAAGCTGGCGGAACGGGCCGAACGGGCGGTCATCCTGCTGCCCACCGCCCGCCCGCCGGGCAACGGCCCGGTGGCCGCCTCCGCCCCCCTGCCGCCGGTGGAGGCCCGCCGCGCCGTCCAGGGGCTGGAGCCGCAGCCCTGGCCCACCGACCGCGCCGCGGCGGTGGAGGCGGTGCGGAAACTGTCCGTCACCGGCACCGCCCATTCCGTGTGGCTGGCCGATGGGCTGGGCGACGGCGCCGCATCACCGCTGGCCGCCGCCCTGCAGCGGCTGGGATCGGTCGAGGTGCGGGAGGACGGCACCAGCCGCCCGGCCCATGTGCTGCTGCCCCCGGCGGTGGAAGGATCGGCGCTGGTGGCGCGGGTGGTGCGCGCCGACGCCTCCCGCCCCGATCCGGTCACCGTGCGCCTGAGCGCCGCCGACGGGCGGCTGCTGACGCGCGAGCCGGTGCCGTTCCAGCCCGGCGAGACCGCCCGCACCGTGCGGCTGGAGGTTCCCGCCGAACTGCGCAACGAGGCCGCGTCCCTGCGGGTGGAGGGCGACACCACCGCCGCCGCCGCCGTGCTGCTGGACGAACGCTGGCGCCGCCGCCCGGTGGGGCTGGTGTCGGGCCGCGGCGAGGGGCGGTCCCAGCCGCTGCTGTCCGACCTGCATTACCTGAACCGTGCGTTGGAGCCGTACAACGAGGTGCGCCGCGGCGCCATCGCCGACCTGCTGCAGCGGGATCTGGCGGTGCTGATCCTGTCCGACGTCGGCACCCTGACCGGCGACGAGGTGCGCGTGACCGGGGAATGGGTGAAGAAGGGCGGGGTGCTGCTGCGCTTTGCCGGGCCGCGGCTGGCCGGCCACACGGCGGATGAGTCCGACGGGCTGGTGCCGGTGCGGCTGCGCGCCGGCGACCGCAGTCTGGGCGGGGCGCTGTCGTGGTCGGAGCCGGCGCGGCTCCAGCCCTTCGACGAGAAAAGCCCGTTCCGCGGCCTGACCGTGCCCGCCGACGTGACGGTGCAGCGGCAGGTTCTGGCCGAACCCTCCCCCGATCTGGCCGACCGCACCTGGGCGCGGCTGGCCGACGGCACGCCGCTGGTGACGGCGGAAAAGCGCGGCGACGGCTGGATCGTTCTGGTCCACACCACCGCCGCCCCGGACTGGTCCAACCTGCCCCTGTCCGGCCTGTTCGTGGACATGCTGCGGCGGCTGGCCGCCCTGTCCGGCGGCGTGGCGGGGGCGGAGGGAGCCGGCACGCTCGATCCGCTCGACCTGTTGGACGGGCGCGGGCGGCTGGCGCCGCCGCCGGCCACCGCCCTGCCGCTGCCGTCCGCCGAGTTCGGCCCCGCCGCCATCGGCCCCCGCCATCCCCCCGGCTTCTACGGCACCGAGGACGCGCGGCGCGCGCTCAACCTCTCCACCCTGGTGACCACGGTCGCCCCCTTCCCCGCCCTGCCCCCCGGCGTCGCCCGCACCGGCTATGGCCCGCGGGGCGAGGTCAATTTGAAGCCGGTGCTGCTGGCCGGCGCGCTGGGGCTGCTGTTGCTGGACCTGCTGATCGCGCTGGCGCTGCGCGGGCTGCTGCGGTTCCGCCGGGCCGCCGCCGCGGTGGTGGCGCTGGCGGTGCTGGCCGGGTGGGACGCCGGCCCGGCCCGCGCCGACGACGCCCAGGCGGTGAAGGTCACGGCGGAAACCTATCTGGCCTATCTGGTCACCGGCGACCGGGCGGTGGACGAGACCTCCCGCGCCGGGCTGGAGGGGCTGGTGGACATGCTGGGCCGCCGCACGGCGGTGGAGGCTCAGGGCGTGATGGCCGTCGATCCCGAACGGGACGAGATGGCCTTTTACCCCTTGCTCTATTGGCCGGTCACGCCGTCGCAGGCCCCCCTGTCCGACACCGCCAAGGAACGGCTGAACCGCTACATGCGCAACGGCGGCGTGTTGCTGATCGACACCCGCGACCAGAACACCGCGCTGGCGCCGGGGGCCGGGGCCGGAACGCTGGCGCTGCAGGGGCTGACGCAGGGGCTGGACATCCCGCCGCTGGGGCCGGTGCCGCCCGACCACGTGCTGACCAAATCCTTCTACCTGATGCAGGATTTCCCCGGCCGCTACACCGGCGCCCCGGTGTGGATCGAGGCGCGGGAGAGCGGGTCGGTCAACGACGGGGTGTCGCCGGTGGTCATCGGCGCCCACGACTGGGCCGCCGCCTGGGCGGTGGACCCGCGCACCGGGGCCGCCCGCTACGCCGTGGTTCCGGGGGGCGAGCGTCAGCGTGAGCTGGCCTTCCGCTTCGGCATCAATGTTGTGATGTACGCCCTGACCGGCAACTACAAGGCCGATCAGGTGCATGTGCCCGCCATTCTGGAAAGGCTCGGCCAGTGATCGACGGCACCACCATCGCGCTCAACCCGCTGCTGCCGTGGGCGGTGCTGACGCCGCTGTTCGCGCTGGCCCTGCTGGTGCTGCTGCTGGGCGTGGTGCGGCGCGCACGCGGCATCACGTTGCGCGCCCTGGCGGTGGCGGTGCTGGCCGTGGCCCTGCTCAACCCCTCGCTGCTGCACGAGGAACGCGAGCCGATCCGCGACATGGCGGTGATCGTCGTGGACGAATCCCCCAGCCAGAACATCGCCGGACGCAAGGAACGCACCGAGCAGGCGCTGGCCGGCCTGACGGACACGCTGAAGACCTTCCCCGACCTCGACCTGCGCGTGGTGCGCACGGCGGAGGGGAACGCCGGCGCCATCAACGAAACCCGCCTGTTCGACGCCCTGACCCGCGCCATGGCCGACGTGCCGCGGCGGCGCATGGCCGGGGCGGTGTTCATCACCGACGGGCAGATCCACGACGTGCCGGCCAACCCCGCCGGGCGTCTGGCCGGCATCGGCCCCATCCACACCATCCTGACCGGCAACCGGGACGAGGGGGACCGTCGGCTCGCCATCGTCCAGGCCCCGGCTTACGGCATCGTCGGCAAGCCGGTGGAGGTGGTGATCCGGGTGGACGACATGCCGGGCCGCCAGACCCCCACCGCCACCGTCACCCTGCGCCAGGACGGCGGGGCGCCCCGCACGCTGCCGGTGCCGGTGGGACAGGACGTGCGCCTCGACATGACCGTCTCCCACGGCGGCCAGAACGTGCTGGAAATGGCGGTGGAGCCGGCGGGGCGCGAACTGACGCTGGCCAACAACCGCGCCGCGGTGGTGGTGAACGGCGTGCGCGACCGGCTGCGCGTGCTGCTGGTGTCGGGGGAGCCGCACGCGGGCGAGCGCACGTGGCGCAACCTGCTGAAGGCCGATCCGGCGGTGGATCTGGTGCATTTCACCATCCTGCGCCCGCCGGAAAAGCAGGACGGCACGCCGATCCGCGAACTGTCGCTCATCGCCTTCCCCATCCGCGAACTGTTCGAGGTGAAGCTGAGCGAATTCGACCTGATCGTCTTCGACCGCTACCGCCGCCGCGGGGTACTGCCGCAAATCTATCTGGAGAACATCGCCGAGTACGTGCAGAAGGGCGGTGCACTGATGGAGATGTCGGGCGACGGCTACGCCGGCCCGCTGTCGCTGCGCCGAACGCCGCTGGGCCAGGTGCTGCCCGCCGACCCCACGGGGGAAGTGATCGACCGCCCCTTCCGCCCCACGGTGACCGGGCTTGGCCGCCGCCACCCGGTGACCGCCGGCCTGCCCGGCGACCGCGAGGACGGCGAACCCACCTGGGGCCGCTGGTTCCATCAGGTGGAGGTGCTGGCCGGCGACGGATCGGTGGTGATGGCCGGGGCCGACAACCGCCCGCTCCTCATCCTGAACCGGGTGGGCGAAGGGCGCATCGCCCAGTTGACCTCCGACCAGATCTGGCTGTGGAGCCGCGGGTTCGAGGGCGGCGGGCCGCAAGCCGAGCTGCTGCGCCGGCTGGCCCATTGGCTGATGAAGGAACCGGAGCTGGAGGAAAATGACCTGCGCGCCCGCGTGGACGGCAACCGCATCACGGTGGAACGCCGGTCCCTGGTCCCCGACCCGCGCAGCGTCACCATGACCACCCCGTCCGACACCACCGCGGCCCTGTCCATGAGCGAGCCGCGCAACGGCGTGTCCTCGGCCACCGTCACCGCCGCCGAACCCGGCATCTACCGCGTGACCGACGGCGAACGCACGGCGCTGGCGGTGGTGGGTGCGGTCAACCCGCCGGAACTGGCCGACGTGCGCACCACCGACGCCCCCATGAAGCCGGTGGCCGAGGCCACCCGCGGCGGCATCCTGTGGGCCGCCGACGCCGACCAAACCCGCGGCATCGAGGTCCGCCGCACCAGCCCCGACGCCACCACCCAGGCCGGACGGGGGTGGATCGGGCTGCGGGCGAATGGGGATCACGTGGTCAAGGGGGTGAGCGAGGTGCCATTGCTGCCGGTGGCCGCCGTGCTGGCGCTGGCGCTGCTGGCGTTGGTCGCGGGGTGGAGAAGAGAGGGGAAGTAGACGCCGGGACGCTGCCCCGGCACCCCGGCAAGGGCCGGCGGCCCTTGCATCCCCTCTCTCAAAGGGTGTTGATTGAAACGAACTGGTGCTTAAAGTAATTTATTGGATGTGTTATCCCCTGTGCGGGAGCGTGGACGTCGAATGAGTGCTGTTCCGTTCGATACCCTGAAGCTGGCGGCTTTACTCCGGAGCAAGCCCGTTCCGCCGCATCAGCCCTTGTGGAGGCGATGAGCAGCGCCGAACTCGCCACCAAGGCCGATATCAAGGAAGCTGAAATCCGCCTGGAATCAAAGATCGACTCTGCTAAGACCGAACTGCTGAAATGGCTGGCGCCGATGCTGTTCGGACAAGCGGCACTGATCGCGGGACTGGTCAAACTGCTGTAAGCCAGCCCCGCTTTCTGGAAAGCGTGGCTTGGAACGGTGAACGCTCCTGTCATGAGCGAAGCATCGGGAAGATTTCAACGATGAGCACCAGCTTGTACGACCGCGATTTCTACGCTTGGGCAAACGAGCAAGCCGCCTTGCTGCGCGCCGGCAAGCTTGACGCTGCCGATATCGCCCACATCGCCGAAGAGATCGAGAGCATGGGCAGGACCGAGAAACGCGAACTTGTGAACCGGCTCGCCGTTCTGCTCCAGCATCTCCTGAAATGGCAGCATCAGCCGGAACGGCGCGGGACCAGGTGGGCGGCCACCATCAAGATCCAGCGGCGTGATCTGGAACGTCACCTGAAGGATAACCCCAGTCTCAAGGCCAAACTCGGTGAAGCCATCGACGACGCCTATGGCGACGCGGTGCTGCTGGCCGCCGCCGAAACCGACCTGCCGGAAACCTCCTTCCCGGCTGCGTGCCCTTGGCCGTTCGCGCAGTTCATGACCGCGGATTTCTGGCCGGAGTGATCCGCCTTACCGCCGCGCTCCGGGCACCGGCAGATACGTGTTCAATTCCCCGCCGCAGCTCCGGCTGACGCGGGTGTATTCCTCCACCGTGTCCAGGCGGGCCTGACGCCGGTCGCGCTCACGCCCGAATTCGTCCAGGCTGCGGTTGATCACCGATTCCACCGAACGCTGGATTGCGCGCGCCACCTGATCGGCGGAGCGGCCCTGCACGGGGCGAAGCTGTTCCACCAGCCCTTCCATCTGCTGCTGGAACCGGGGGCGGAATTCGGCCAGCACCCGGTCGTCGATGGCGACGTGCTCCATCTCGTGACCCATCACCTCGCCATAGATGCAGCTTTGCGGCGGCAGTTCGCGGGCGATGTAGACGGTGCGGCGGGCATAGCCGAAGCTGATGGTCAGCGTCTTCAACGCCCCGCACACCGGCCCGCCCGGCTGCTGCTGGAACACCATCTGAAAGCGCGAGCGGGCGGCGAATTCCGCCGCCGTCAGTCCCAGCGCCCGCCCGGCCTGCCGGCCCAGCGGCGACGGTGCGCGCCCCGGCATCGCCGTCAACTGCGCCGCCGAGCGCACGGTGTCGGTGCGCAAGGGGGCCTCCATCGGCTCCAGCACCACTTGCGCCGCCAGGACCGGACAGCCGGCGGGGGTCTGGGCGGCGGGGGTCTGGGCGGCGGCGGGGGATGCCCAAACGGCAACGGCCGCCAGAACGGCGGCCGTGCTCGTGCGATACGGGAAAAAGCGCGGGTTCATGTCACCCCATATGGGATGGCGGCTCCCCCGCGCCAAGCCGCCTCTCAGCCCCGGCGGCCGGGGTAGAGGAAGCGGGTCTTCAGCGTGCCGTCCACCTGCTTCAGATCGGCCAGCACCTCGCCCTCGTCCACGTCGCCGTCCACGTCGATGACGACGTAGCCCAGTTCGGGATCGGTCTGCAGATACTGGGCGGTGATGTTCAGGTTGCGGGTGGAGAACAGATCGTTGATCCGCCGCATCACGCCCGGCTTGTTCTCATGGATGTGCAGGAAGCGGGTCGCCCCCACGCGCACCGGCAGCGCCACTTCGGGGAAGTTCACCGCCCCGAGGGTCGAGCCGTTGTCGGAGTATTCGATCAGCTTCTGCGCCACCTCGGCCCCGATGTTGGCCTGCGCCTCCAGGGTGGAGCCGCCGATGTGCGGGGTCAGGATGACGTTGGACAGGCCGCGCAGGTCGCTTTCGAACGGGTCGTTGTCGCCCGACGGCTCCTTGGGGAACACGTCGATGGCGGCCCCGGTCAGGTGCCCGTCCTTCAGCGCCGCCGCCAGCGCCTCGATCACCACCACCTTGCCGCGGGCGGCGTTCAGAAGGTAGCTGCCCTTCTTCATGGCGCGGATCTCGCGCTCGCCGATCATGTCGCGGGTCTGGGGGGTGTCGGGAACGTGCAGCGTCACCACGTCCGACTTGCCCAGCAACTCTTCCAGGCTGTCGCAGGCCTGGGCGTTGCCCAGCGCCAGCTTGCGCACCACGTCGTAGTAATAGACGCGCATGCCCATGGCTTCGGCCAGGATCGACACCTGCGTGCCGATGTGGCCGTAGCCGACGATGCCCAGCGACTTGCCGCGGACCTCGAACGAGTTCTTGGCCGACTTCATCCAGCCGCCCTTGTGGACCAGGTTCGACTTGTCGAAGATGCCGCGCATCAGCATCACGATCTCGCCGATCACCAGTTCCGCCACCGAACGGGTGTTGGAATAGGGGGCGTTGAACACCGGCACGCCCAGACGGCGCGCCGCCTTCAGGTCCACCTGATTGGTGCCGATGCAGAAACACCCGACCGTCACCAGCTTCGACGCGGCTTCCAGCACCTTGGCCGTCAGGTTGGTGCGGGACCGGATGCCCAGCATGTGGACGGACCCGATACGCGCCAGCAACTCCGCCTCGTCCAGCGCATGGGGCAGACGTTCGACGGAGGCATAGCCGCGGGCGGCCAGTTCATTGATGGCGTTATCGTGAATCCCTTCCAGAAGAAGAATCTGGATCTTGTCCTTGGAGAGCGAGAGCTTGGTCACGGGCGGGCATCCGAAACAAAGGGATGGGACGAGGGCGCAACGTTAACCCCTCGCCCGGGTGTTGTCACGGATTCGCGTTTCGCAAATGCGTTCGCACGCTGCATGGCATCCCCGCCCCCGCCGCGCGGGGGGCACTGCCGCCGCACGCATCCTCTGGTATAAGGGCGGCGGAATCCTTGTGCGAGGCATCATGACCGACACCGTGACCATCTATCATAACCCGCGCTGCTCCAAATCGCGCGAGACGCTGGAGCTTCTGCGCCAGCGGGGAATCGAACCGCAGGTGGTGGAGTATCTCAAGACCCCGCCCAGCGCCGGCGAACTGGCCGGTCTGGTGGCCAAGCTGGGCATCCCGCCCGCCAGGCTGTTGCGTTCCAAGGAGGCGGCGGAGGCCGGCGTGGACAAGACCCTGCCCGACTCCGACCTCATCGCCGCCATGGCGGCCAACCCGTCGGTGATCGAACGGCCCATCGTGGTCAAGGGCGACCAGGCCCGCCTGGGCCGTCCGCCGGAACAGGTGCTGGAGATTCTGTAAGAGCGGAACCGGGCGGCCCCCGCACCGGGGCCGCCCGGCCATGTCAGTGCTTGGCCGGAAAGTGGTGGTGGCCGTGGTCGCACTGGCCGCGGGAATGCTTGCTGTCACAGCTTTCACCGGTCAGGCCGATCCAGGTGTTCACGCCGTTGGGATCGAACCCGCATTCCTTGCGCCCGTCCGCTTCCATCAGCGGGCGGCGGATCAGGGTAACGTCGGCGATCATGGCGTCCAGCGCCGCCGCCTCGTCCAGCGCCTCGGGGTCGATGGTGCCGGCCTTGATGGCGGGGGCGCGCTTGTTGAACCATTCGGACACCGGACGCTCGCCGAAGAACGGGCGCAGGCTTTCGCGCGTCCACGCCTCTTCCGCCAGATTGCGGACCTTCAGCCGGTGACCGGCGGCTTCGATCTGCATCTTCTGCTTGGCGTTGGCAACACAATCGGGGAGACCGTAAAAAACAACCTCGGCCATGGATCATTCTCCGGCGGGTAATCGGGACGAATTCGGTCCCTTATACCAAATGCTCGCACAACGCACCAGTTTGCAATGCAGCAATCAGTAGATTCCGCTGATATCTCCACCGAACGTCCTATGCCCCCTCCTTCGGATCATATGTGCTCTTAACGAATCGGCAAGGAAACCCCGGCATCCTGCCTATGAAGACAGGGAGAGGCCGGATGATGCGCCGTACCATCGTTTCCACCATCGTTGCTTCCGTGGTTCTGGGTGCCACCCTGGCCTTTGGGCTGGTGGAACGGGCGGCGGCGGACAACACGGTGCCGGGTGCGGTGTTCCCCGATGCCACCCTGACCGTCAGCGAACAGGGCGGCGGCACGCTGATCCGCATCGACGGCATCATCACCCCGGCGGTCGAGGAACGGTTCGTCGCGGCCCTGACGGCGGTTCCGGCCCGGCGCCCGGTGATGGTGGACCTGTCCAGCCCCGGCGGCTTCACCGCCGCCGGCTACCGCATGATCGACACCATGCTGGCCGAACGCGGCAATGGCCGCCCGCTGGCCACCCGTGTCGGCGGCGGCGAGCGGTGCGAGAGCATGTGCGTCGGCATCTATCTGGCGGGATACCCCCGTTTCGCCGACCCGTCGGCCAGCTTCATGGTTCACGCCCCGCGCATGGCCGAGGATGGGCGCATGACCGTGCGCACCACCCAGATCATGGTCAAGCGCCTGCTGTCGCTGGGCGCCTCCCCCGACTGGATCGCGCAGGTGAAGGCGGCGGGCGGCTTCAGCGGCGCCCAGGACTACCGCCTGACCGCCGCCGCCCTGACCGCGGCCAACGCCAACATCGTCACCGACCTGATCCGCTGACCATCCCTTCCAGCCGTTCCGTGATCGCCGGCATGACGCCCGCATCCGCATTGGCGAAGGCGAAGCGCAGATAATCCTCCTGCCCCGGCCCGAACATGGAACCGGGCAGGCACAGCAGCCCGTGATCCTGCGCCAGCCGCCGGGCCACGTCCCGGGCCGGAGTACCGGCAAAGGGATGGCGCAGATAGGCGAAATAGGCTCCCAGCCCGGCAATGCGGAATCCGGCCACCCCCGCCCCCATCACGGCGCGGAAGGCGGCGACCCGCCCGGCCATCTCCACCCGCCGTTCGGCGACCCAGCCGTCCAGATGCGACAGACCGAACAGCGCCGCCTTCTGCCCGATGTGGGGCGCGCAGATGGCGATGCAGTCCATGATCTTGACCATCTGCGCCACCAGATCCGGGTCCGCCGCGACCGCGCCCACGCGGTATCCCGCCAGGCTGAACACCTTGGAAAAGCTGTAGAGATGCACCAGCGTGCCGTCCCGCCCGGCGCGCGCATAGAGCCCGTGCGGCGCCCCGCCCGCCGGATCGAGGAAATCGCGGTAGGTCTCGTCCAGCACGAACCGCACGCCCCGCGCCGCGCACAGATCGTGCAGTGTTGCGATGGTGGCCGGCGGCGTGACGGTGCCGGTGGGGTTGTTGGGGCTGACCAGCACCAGGGCGCGGGTGCGCCCGTCCATCAGCGCCGCGGCGGCGGCGGGATCGGGGACCAGCCCACCCTCCTCCGTCACCGGCAGCGGGCGGACCTCCACCCCCAGCATGCCCAGGATCATCGCGTGGTTGAAGTACCACGGCACCGGCAGGATCACGTTGTCGCCGGGCCGGGCCAGCGCCATCAAGGCCAGCGTGAACGCCTGGTTGCAGCCGGCGGCGATCAGGATCTCCTCCGCCGCGACCGGCCCGCCGTAGAGGTCCGCCATCCGCCGGGCCAAGGCCGCGCGCAGATCGGCCACGCCGGGGATGGGCGCGTAGCGGGATGTGCCGGGATCATCCACCGCCGCGGCCAGATGGGCGCGAAGGGCCGGGGCCGGCGGATAGTTGGGCACCGCCTGACACAGGTCGATCAGCGGGCGTTCGGGGGGATGGGCACGCCCGGCCACCCACCCCCATGCCTCGGCGATGGGCGGGGCCTCGGCCCCGGCGACCAGGGGGTTGACGGGCAACGGTTCGGTCATGGCGCTCAGTCCGGGTCAGCGGGCGGGACGGGTCTGCTTACACCCGACCGCCCCGCCGCTCACGCGGATTCCGTCATGCCTCGCCTGACCCTCAATGCAGGCCGGCCTGATCCACCAGGGGGAACAGTTCCTCCCCCTCCTGGCGGCAGCGGTCCTGCATCCGCCGCAGCACCATGCGGGTTTCGCGGGCGAAGGCGGGGAAGCGACTGACGATGGCCGGCGGGCTGGACCAGATGGCGAAGTAATCGTCGAACACCGGCTGCAGATGCCCGCCCTCCTCCTGCACCCGGCGGGCGGCCTCGCGCACGCGGGCGTCGGGATGGTTGAGCAGGCGGGGGAACAGCACCTTGTCCTCCAGCGTCAGCACGTCGGTCACCTTGGCCGACAGGCGGTTCAGCATGGCCACGATGTCCAGCACGTGGCTCATGGCGTCCTGGCGGGAGGTCAGTTCCGACAGCGAAGCCATAATGGCCGAAAGTTCCGCCTGCTGCTGACGGTAAGTCGTCGTCGCGGAATGTGGCATGTCCGTCGTCCTCCGGCGTTGTGTCTGTTCGTTGTTCTTTTGAACGGCATGTTCCATCATCATGCCACAGCCAGAGCAGCCGGCGCAGCCGACAGAAGAGCGCACCCAAAAAAGCATAAGAACCGCCCGATTGCCTTACCTTTGGTCATAGAAGGCTCATGCTGCATTGCACGAAGACATGGCCTTCCCCATCGGATCGAGGGAGGGATTATACTTGTGGCGCGGGTTTCATCCCCTTGCCGCCCGCCGTGTTCCCGTGGACAGAAACGCCGCCACAGGATAAAAGTGCCGTTCGGCCGGACAACCCGGCCGCGATACCGTATTCGGAGCCTGTTGGACCTCATGCAGACCGCAAACGACATCCGCCGCACGTTCCTGGACTATTTCGCCAAGCATGGTCACCAGATCGTCGAATCGTCGCCCCTGGTGCCGCGGAACGACCCGACGCTGATGTTCACCAACGCGGGCATGGTCCAGTTCAAGAACGTCTTCACCGGCGCCGAAGGCCGCCCCTATTCCCGTGCCACCACCTCGCAGAAGTGCGTGCGCGCCGGGGGCAAGCACAACGACCTGGACAACGTGGGCTACACCGCCCGGCATCACACCTTCTTCGAGATGCTGGGGAACTTCTCCTTCGGTGACTATTTCAAGGCCGACGCCATCGAGCTGGCCTGGAACCTGATCACCAAGGAATTCGGCCTGCCGGAAGAAAAGCTGACGGTCACCGTCCACAGCAGCGACGAGGACGCCGCCGCCCTGTGGCGCAAGATCGCCGGTCTGTCGGACGAGCGGATCATCCGCATCCCCACCGACGACAATTTCTGGCGCATGGGCGACACCGGCCCCTGCGGCCCGTGCTCGGAAATCTTCTACGACCACGGCCCCGCGGTGGCCGGCGGCCCGCCGGGCAGCGCCGACGCCGACGGCGACCGCTTCATCGAGATCTGGAACCTCGTGTTCATGCAGTACGAGCAGCTCGGGCCGGACAACCTCCAGCCGCTGCCCAAGCCGTCCATCGACACCGGCATGGGGCTGGAGCGTCTGGCGGCGGTGCTGCAGGGCAAGCACGACAACTATGACATCGACCTGATGCGCGCCCTGATCGTGGCGTCGGCGGAAGCGACCAAGACCGCCGCCGACGGCCCGCACGCGGTGTCGCACCGGGTGATCGCCGACCATCTGCGCTCGTGCTCCTTCCTCATCGCCGACGGCGTGCTGCCGTCGAACGAGGGCCGCGGCTACGTGCTGCGCCGCATCATGCGCCGCGCCATGCGCCATGCCCACATGATCGGCGCGCGTGAGCCGCTGATGCACCGCCTGGTGCCGGCGCTGACCGCCCAGATGGGCGACGCCTATCCCGAGCTGAACCGCGCCCGCGCGCTGATCGTGGAAACGCTGAAGCTGGAGGAAACCCGCTTCAAGCAGACGCTGGAACGCGGCCTGCGTCTGCTGGAAGACGAAGAAACCAAGCTGGAGGGCAACGCCGCCCTGCCGGGCGAGGTGGCGTTCAAGCTCTATGATACCTACGGCTTCCCGCTGGACCTGACCCAGGACGTGCTGCGGGCCAAGGGCCGCCCGGTGGACGAGGCCGGGTTCAAGGCCGCCATGGACGAACAGCGCCGCAAGGCCCGCGAAAGCTGGGCCGGGTCGGGCGAAGCGGCCACCGAACGGCTGTGGTTCGACCTGCGCGACGAGCTGGGGGCGACCGAGTTCTTCGGCTACGACACCGAAACCGCCGAGGGCAAGGTCACCGCCATCGTCAAGGGCGATGCCCGTGTGGAGACCGCCGCCGCCGGCGATAGCGTGCTGGTCATCGTCAACCAGACCCCGTTCTACGGCGAATCCGGCGGCCAGGTCGGCGACAGCGGCGTGATCTTCTCGGCCAACGGCGCCGAAATCGCCGTCTCCGACACCCAGAAGAAGCTGGGCGCGGTGTGGGCGCACGTGGGCACGGTGACCAAGGGCACGCTGTCGGTGGGCGACGTGGTGGAACTGCGGGTGGACAGCGCGCGCCGCGGCGCCATCCGCGCCAACCACTCCGCCACCCACCTGCTGCACGAGGCGCTGCGCCGCCGTCTGGGCGAGCACGTCACCCAGAAGGGCTCGCTGGTGTCGGCGGAGCGTCTGCGCTTCGACATCAGCCAGCCGGCCGCGCTCACCGCCGACGACCTCAAAGCGGTGGAGGACGAGGTGAACCGCCGCATCCTCGCCAACAGCGAGGTGGTGACCCGCCTGATGTCCCCGGACGAGGCCAAGGAACAGGGCGCCATGGCCCTGTTCGGCGAGAAGTACGGCGACGAGGTGCGCGTGGTCTCCATGGGCGGGCGTGACGCCGACGCATCCCACGAATTCTCGGTGGAACTGTGCGGCGGCACCCATGTGCGCCGCACCGGCGACATCGGCCTGCTGAAGATCGTGTCCGAAGGGGCGGTCGCCGCCGGTGTCCGCCGCATCGAGGCGCTGACCGCCACCGGCGCCAAGGCGTGGCTGGCCGAGCGCGACCACCTGCTGGTGGAAGCGGCGTCGGCGCTGAAGGTGCAGCCGGCGGAGGTGCCGGCCCGCGTCGCCGCCCTGCTGGACGAGCGCCGCAAGCTGGAAAAGGAACTGTCGGACCTGCGCCGTCAGGTCGCCATGGGCGGCGGTGCGGCCCAGGCCGGCGGCGGCATCAAGGAGGTGGCGGGCGTGAAGCTGGCCGCCCGCATCGCCGACGGCCTGCCCGCCAAGGATCTGAAGCCCATGGCCGACGACCTGAAGAAGCAGGTCGGCACCGGCGTCGTGGTGCTGATCGCCGTCAACGAGGGCAAGGCCTCGCTGGTGGTGGGCGTGACCAACGACCTGACCGGCCGCTTCAGCGCGGTGGATCTGGTGCGCGTGGGGGCGGAAGCGCTGGGCGGCAAGGGCGGCGGCGGCCGTCCCGACATGGCCCAGGCCGGCGGCCCCGACGGCGCCCTGGCGCCCCAGGCGGTGGAAGCGATTGAGGCCGCCATCGCCGCCAAGGCCGGCTGAGGATGTGACCAGCCCTCCCCCACCGGGGAGGGCTTTCTTTTGCGCCAGGATACGGCAGAGTACGGAGGGGATCGGGATGCGCTTCACCGGCACCGACAGCTACGTCGCCACCGAAGACCTGATGGTCGCGGTCAACGCCGCCATCACCCTGGAACGCCCGCTGCTGGTGAAGGGGGAACCGGGGACCGGCAAGACCGTGCTGGCCATCGAAATCGCCCGCGCGCTGAACCGCCCGCTCCTGTCCTGGCACATCAAATCCACCACCAAGGCCCAACAGGGCCTGTATGAATACGACGCGGTCAGCCGCCTGCGCGACAGCCAGTTGGGCGAGGAACGCGTCCACGACATCTCCAACTACATCGTCCGCGGCAAGCTGTGGGAAGCCTTCGAGGCACCGGAACCCCCGGTCCTGCTGATCGACGAGATCGACAAGGCCGACATCGAGTTCCCCAACGACCTGCTGCTGGAACTGGACCGCATGGAATTCCACGTCTACGAGACGCGGCAGACCATCACGGCGGCCCGCCGGCCCATCGTCATCATCACGTCGAACAACGAAAAGGAACTGCCCGACGCTTTCCTGCGCCGCTGCTTCTTCCACTACATCCGCTTCCCCGACAAGGAGACCATGGAGCAGATCGTGGAAGTGCATTACCCCGGCCTGAAGCCGGATCTGCTGCGCGAGGCGATGGCCATGTTCTATGACCTCCGCGAGGTGCCGGGGCTGAAGAAGAAGCCCTCCACCTCGGAACTGCTGGATTGGATCCGGCTTTTGATGGTGGAGGACGTGGACCCGGAAACCCTGCGGGCCAAGGACGCGCGCACGCTGATCCCCCCGCTCTGCGGCGCTCTGCTGAAGAACGAGCAGGACGTCCACCTGCTGGAACGGCTGGCCTTTCTGGCCCGGCGGGGCGGGCGTTAAACGTGTAACGGAACCACACCACGGTTGCGACCAGGGTAACGTGTGTTTTTGTGGAAAAATCTGCGGCGCGGCTGTAAAATTATAGCCTATCTGTTTTGCAGAGAATGCGTCCAGACCGCACAACAAGCAGCGGACCTCCAGGGAGCCACCATGAGCGACAAGAAGAGCTTCGGTTTCGAAACCCGTGCCATCCATGCCGGCGCCGCCCCCGACCCCGCCACCGGCGCGCGCCAAACCCCGATCTATCAGACCACCAGCTTCGTCTTTGACGACGTGGACGATGCGGCATCGCTGTTCAACCTGCAAAAGGTGGGATTCATCTATTCGCGCCTGACCAACCCGACGGTGGCGGTGCTGGAAGAGCGCATCGCCAATCTGGAAGGCGGCATCGGCGCCACCGCCACCTCCTCGGGTCATGCAGCGCAGTTGATGGCGCTGTTCCCGCTGCTGTCGCCGGGTGATGAATTCATCGCGTCCACAAAGCTTTACGGCGGTTCGCTCAACCAGTTCGCCAACACCTTCCCCCGCGCGTTCGGATGGAAGGCGGTGTTCGTGGACACCGACGAACCGGCCAGCGTCAAGGCGGCGATCACCGAGAAGACCAAGGCCATCTTCGTCGAGAGCCTGGCCAACCCCGGCGGCATCGTCACGGATCTGGAACCCATCGCCGCCATCGCCCAGGATGCCGGCATCCCGCTGATCGTCGATAACACCCTGGCGACCCCCTACCTGATCCGCCCCATCGAATGGGGGGCGACGCTGGTGGTGCATTCGACCACCAAGTTCCTGTCGGGCAACGGCACCTCGGTCGGCGGCGCGGTGGTGGACAGCGGCACCTTCGACTGGTCCAAGGACGGCAAGTACCCGGCGCTGAGCGGGCCGGAGCCGGGCTATCACGGGCTGAAGTTCCACGAGACCTTCGGCAATCTGGCCTACACCATCCACGGCCACGCCGTGGGCCTGCGCGATCTGGGGCCGAGCCAGTCGCCCTTCAACGCCTTCCTGACGCTGAACGGCATCGAAACCCTGCACCTGCGCATGGAGCGTCATTCGGCCAACGCGCTGAAGGTCGCCACCTTCCTGGAATCCCATCCGGCGGTGGAGTGGGTCAGCTATGCCGGCCTGGAATCGTCCAAGTACCACACGCTGGCGCAGAAGTACCTGCCGCGTGGGGCCGGCGGCATCTTCACCTTCGGCATCAAGGGCGGCTATGACGCCGGGGTGAAGCTGGTGGAAAGCGTGGAGCTGTTCAGCCATCTGGCGAACATCGGCGACAGCCGCTCGCTGATCATCCACCCGTCGTCCACCACCCACCGCCAGCTCGACCCCGCGGGTCAGGCCGCCGCCGGGGCCGGGCCGGAGGTCATCCGCCTGTCCATCGGGCTGGAAAGCGCCGACGACATCATCGCCGATCTGGCCAAGGCGCTGGACAAAGCCGTGGGCTGAGGGGCCGGTGGGAAAGAAACGGTGAAAAGGGGGCGGCAACGCCCCCTTTTTCATGGGGCTTCGAGAAAAGCTGAGGAAAAATACAGTTAATTCGTTCCGCTTTGTTGACAACGGTCGCTTTCCTATCAACCCTTGCTGCCGGGATCGTGCCAAAGGGGGATACCGCCGGTGACGGGCAACAGACTGCTGATCACCACCGCCGCCATCACCTGTCTGGGGGCGGGGGCCGCGCTGGGAGCGCTGCTGCTGTGGCCGGCGGAGCCAATGGCCATGGCCGGGCAGGTCTGCGGACTGGGCACCTTCATGACCACCGGCGCCCTGTGCCGGGACACCGCCCCACCGCCCCAGCTCCTGGTCGATGCCGGCCGGGATGAGGACGAAACACCCGCTGCCGCCGCCCTGGCGGAAGCACCGCCGCCCCCGGTCATGGCAACCCCCGTGGTGGCCGTTCCCGCCGAACCGCCGCCGCCGTCCCGCGACACCGCATCCCTTCCGACGGAGCCGGCACCCGCCGCCGCCCCGTCCGCGGCCCCGGCGATCCGGCCCGGCTTTCTCGTGGTGGTCGGCAGCTATGCCCAGCGGGAACAGGCGGAGGACCGCCGCCGCACGCTGGGCTGGTCAAACCTGGACATCACCGAAGCCACGGTGCAAGGCCGTCCCCATTACCGCGTGACCATCCGCAGCACCACCCGCGAACAGGCGGTGCGCGCCCTGAACGCCGCGCGTGCGGCGGGGATCGGCGATGCCTGGATCGCGCCCGCCCCCGGCAACGCCAGTTCCGCCCCCGACACGGCCATCGCCGCCCGGGCGGTGTGATAAGCCCCGCGCGGGCGGTGTGATTGGTCCTCAGTCCGCCCCGCCCGCCGGCACGGCGGCCGGTTGAGCCGCCGCATCGGCCGTGGCCGGCGTGCGGTCGCCCGGCAGCAGCAGCGCCGCCAGGAAGGCGATACCCGCCAGCACCGTCAGCGTGGCGTACAGCGTCACGAATTCCCCGGATTGCTCATAGAAATAGGCCACCATCTGCACCGCCAACGGCCCGGCCCCGAACGACAGAATGAACTTGGCGCCAAAGGCCAATCCCCGGTGACGGTCGGGGGTGTAGCGGGACAACAGCAGGTTTTCCGCCGGGATCTGCACCTGCGAGGCGATGATGACCAGCCCCGCCGCCCCCACCAGCGGAAAACCGCTCAGCACCGCCAGCGCCGCCATCATCGGCGTCTGCCACAGCAGGCACAAAGCATAGATCCGCTTCAGCGGGTAGCGGTCGGCCAGATGCCCCCCGATCAACTGCGGCACGGCCGCGGTCAGATAGACCAGGGTAACCAGACCGCCGATGCCGAACGTGCCCTCCCCCACCAGCCCGTGCAGCCGCTCGCCGAACAGCTTGGGCAGCACCACCTGCATGGCGTTGAACATCAACCCGGCGCACAGCATGGTCACCGACAGCACGACGAAGGCGCGGATCACGTCGCCGCGTGACGGCTTGGGCTGGGGCTTCACGTCGGCGTGGCGGTCCTGCACGACCCCCATGGCGATGCACACCGCCAGCGCCACCCCCAGCAGCAGACACACCGCCCCCGGCAACAGGAACGCCGAGCGCCAGCCGAACACCTCGGTCAGCCCGCCGGCCACCACGCCGGCCAGCGCCACGCCCAGACTGCCGAACAGACCCAGATACCCCAGCGCCTTGCCGCGGTTGACCGCGTTCTTCACCATCCACGACATACCCACCGGATGGTAGATCGACGCCCCCAGCCCCAGCACCGCCAGCCCCAGCCACAGGGCGTGCGGTCCGTCGGCCAGCCCGGCAGCCACCGATCCGGCCCCGGTCAGCAGGAAGAACACCGCCATCATGCGGCTGTCGCTCCAGCGGTCACCCAGCCACCCGGCCAGCGGCGCCCCCACCCCGATCATCAGCGACCCCAGCGTCCACAGCCGGATCAGTTCGTCATAAGGCAGGTTCCATTCCCGCTCCAACGCCAGCACCACCGTGAGATAAAGGGCGGCGGTGATGTGCATCATCGTGTGGCCAACCCACGAGAACCCCACCGACAGGCGGGCCGACAGGTCGGGCGAGGGTGCGGACATGGCAGGAACTCCGCCCTTTTGTGGGAAATGAAGCCGTTGAGAGTCTCACGCGAAAGGGCGGTGCCGCAACGGGGCCGCCCGCATGGCCGCCATGCACCCGCACGCTTAGGGTGCGCTTTCCGCCCGCAGCCAGTCGAGATAGGGCGCATCGCCCCGGCCCAGGGGGATTTCGATGATGCACGGCACCGTGTAGCTGTGCAGCGCCCGCACCCGTGCGGCCAGTTCCTCGAAACGGCCGGCCCGCGTCTTGGCGATCATCACCGTCTCGCACCCCTCCTCCACCGCCCCTTCCCAGCGGTAGATCGAGGTCATGCCGTCGATGATGTTGACGCAGGCGGCCAGCCGCTCCTCCACCAGCGTGCGGGCGATGCGGCGGGCCTCGTCGGGCGAACCGGCGGTCATATAGACGAACACGGGGTCCATGGCGCTTTCCCTCCCCCTGGCGTTGATTTTGCCGTAGGATAATCCATCCCCGTCCCCAGCGGAACGAGACGACGATGCCGCCCCGCCTTCCCGGCCGCCGCCGCAGCCCCACCCCCCGTCAGGCGGCCTGGCTGCGCCGCGGGCTGCACCAGCCGGGCGGCAAGCTGCCCCTGTTCGACGACCGCGGCCAGCGGGTGCAGGCCACCATCGTCACGGCATGCCTGCACAACGGCTGGGCCGAACGCTGGTTCAACAACCCGCTGAAACCCGACTGGCTGGTCTGCCGCCTGACCGAGCGCGGGCGGGATGCGCTGGCGCGGCAGGCCCCGGACGAAGACACGGCCTGAACCGCTCAGGCGGTGGCCTTTTCCAGGGCGGTTTCGATCATGCGGCGCAGGTCCAGGGCCGACACCGGCTTGTGAATGATGGAAAAGCCGCTGGCGTGGGCTTCCTGAATGCGCTCGGGGGCGGTGTCGCCGGTCAGCACGATGCTGGGCATGGCATGGCCGCAATGGGCGTGTATGGCCCGCAGTGCTTCCGGCCCCGTGTGGCCGTGGCGCAGGCGGTAATCGGCGATCACCGCATCGGGACTGCGCCCGTGCTTGGTCAGCAGCCGGATCGCCTCCTCGCCCCCGGTGGCGGTCAGCACCTCGTACCCCCAGCCTTCCAGCATGACGCGCAGGCCCATCAGGATGATCACCTCATCATCGATGACCAGGATCAGGCGCGACGGGATGGCGGCGGCTTCCTCCGCGGCCGGCGCGGGGCCGGAAGGATGCGCTTCCGGGGCAGCCGGCTGGGCCGGGGGGATCACCCGCTGCAGGTCGATGAAGAAGACCGACCCCCGTCCCGGCTGCGACGACAGCCCCAGCCGGTGCCCGAGCAGCCGGCACAGGCGGCGGACGATGGCCAGCCCCAGCCCCAGCCCCTGTTCCCGGTCCCGTTCGGCGTTGCCGAGCTGGGTGAATTCCTCAAAGATCTCATCCTGGCGTTCGGGGGGGATGCCGATGCCGGTGTCGCACACCATCACCCGCACGGTGCCGTCGCCCCGCCGCCGGCAGCCCATCAGGATGGTCCCGCGGGTGGTATAGCGCAGGGCGTTCTCCAGCAGATTGCGCAGCACCCGTTCCAGGAGCGCCGCATCGCTGTGGACGACGAGGCTGGAGGGCAGGATGCGCAGCCGGATTCCCCGCCGCTCCGCCTGCGGCCCGTACTCCACGCGCAAACGGTCCAGCAGCGGCCCCAGCGCCACGTCGCCCGGATGGGGCGTGACCGCCCCGGCATCCAGCCGCGAGATATCGAGCAACCCGTCCAGCAGCCGCTTCATGGCGTTGAGCGCCTGCTGCATGGCTTCCAGCGTGCCGTATGCGCCATGACCGCGCAATTGCTCCGCGGCGGCGGCGGCGAAGAACATCAGCGATTGCAACGGCTGGCGCAGGTCGTGGCTGGCCGCGGCCAGGAAGCGGGATTTGGCGAGAACGGCCCGCTCCGCCTCTTCCTTGGCGCTGCGCAGCCGTTCCTGCACCGCCAGCCGTTCGGAGATGTCGCGGATGATCGCGGTGAACTGGCGGGTATCGCCGTCGTGCCATTCCGCCACCGCCAGATCGGCGGCAAAGACGCTGCCGTCGCGCCGTCGGGCGGTGATCTCCCGCGTGGTGCCCGCCCCGGCATCGCCATCGTTGTCGTCCAGCCCGCGGCGCAGGATGTAGTGGCTGCGCACGTCGCCGCCGCCCTCGTCGGGCAGCAGCAGGGAGACGGGGCGCCCCACCACCTCGACCGACGCATAGCCGAACAGCCGTTCGGCGGCGCGGTTGAACACCTGCACGATGCCGTTGCCGTCCAGAAGCACCATGGCATCGGCGGCGGTTTCCAGAATGGCGCGGTAGCGCGCCTCCGCCCGCCGCACCACCCGTTCGGCGCGCTGGCGCTGGGTCACGTCCTGCACATAGAGGGCCAAGCCTTCGGGCGATGGGAAGGCGCGGATCGCCAGACACACGCCATGGGCTTCCTGGCTGACCTCGAATTCCACCGGCACCTGGCTGCGCATGCCGACCAGCAGGTTGCTGCGCACGTCGTCACCGGATTCGGCGGGCAGCAGCGCCCAGATTTCTTCGCCCGTGCGGTCCACGCCTTGGGACAGCAGCAGCCGCGCCCGGTCGTTCATGAAGGCGACGCGCCACGTCCGGTCGATTTCGAGCACGCCGTCGGTGGTGCTGGCCAGCACCGCGGCCATGCGCCGTTCGGCGGCGCGCCCGGTTTCCCGCAAGGTGTCGCGGGTTTCCAGTTCCCGCGCCATGGCGTCGAAGGCGGCGCCGAGCTGCCCGAGTTCGGAGCGGGTATCGCTGAGCCGCACCCGCGCGCTGTAATCGCCCATGCGCCAGCGCTCGACGGCGCGCATCAGCCGGTGGACGGGGCGTTCGATCAGCCGCCGCGCGCCGAGCCACGCGACCAGCAGCACCAGCACAAGGTTTGCGGCGGCCGCCATGATAGCCCACGGATCCTTGGCGTTGATGCGCATGAGCCCATCGGACGAGGGCACGCCCAGCGCCAGCAACAGCCCGCTGCCCCCAGCGGCGGGCGGGGCATAGGCCACCACCTGCTCCTCACCGTCGAAACCGGGGATGGTGGCGGCGCCGGCGGCGGGCCGGGCCGCCAATTGTCCGATGTGGGCGGGCAGCCGGTGCCCCGACCACCCGGTGCCGCCGTCGGGATAACGGCCGATGATGATCCCCTCGCGGTCGGCGGCCACCAGCACCGCCCGCGGCGGCAGCGGGTGGCGGGCCAGATAGCCGTCGAGCCACGTCAGATCGAGCGTCAGCAACAGATGGCCGGCGGTGACTCCCCCCTCCCCTTCGATCCGCTTGATGAAGGACCGCACGGCCTTGCCGCCGGTGGGCAACAGGAACACGTCGCTTCCCGTCACCCCATTGCCCGTGGACGGCATCAGCGGCAGCCGGTTTCCGAACCATTGCCCCACCAGGGTACGGTCGGTGGCGCACAGCACGGTTCCGCGGGCATCGGTCAGCAAAAGCTGCTGGCCTTTGGGCAGGTGGGGGGCCAGGCGGTCGAAGCGGGTCTGGCAGGCGTGGGGATTGACCGCGCGCACTGCCTCGTCCTCGGCGGCGACGCCCATCAGGATGGTCAGCCCGTCGATGACGCGGACCTGCTCCTCGGCAATGCCCGCCAGGGTGCGCGCGGTTTCGGCATTGAGGGAAAGAAGGTCATCCTGATGCCCCTTCCAGACGTGATAAGCCTGGATGCCGATTCCCGGCAGCGCGGCAACGAGAATCAGAACGATAAGCCGCGCCAGGATGCTCATGCGGGGTCCGCTGCCGCGCCGTGCAACCAAAGGGGTTGAAGGCGGGCCGTTGCCTTGGGTTGATGACCTTGTGGGATGTACCAAATTCACGCTCGTGCGGCAAGCCGGGTGGGAAGAGGGGCATCACGAAGAATCCGTTGATAAAAAGCCATGATTGACCATTGGCTTCGCTTGCGCTATCCCGGACCCGAAGCGTCGAGGATGGGTGGCCGAGTGGTTTAAGGCAGCGGTCTTGAAAACCGCCGTAGGTGTGAGCCTACCGTGGGTTCGAATCCCACCCCATCCGCCACCCCTTCATCAGCCAGCCACCTTCCCGTTGTGAAGCGGCGGCAAAATGGCGAGGCTGGCGACTCCCAGGGCGTGCATGAGCAGCGCCACCCCCGTCAACGGAGCTGCTCCCCACTCGATCCACGGTGACGCACAGGCCGTACCGGCGGCGGCAGCCCCCAAAATCCCCAGAACCACGAGGGCGCTGCCGCGGGCGTCATCGCCGTGAGCGGCGACGATGGCGCGGTAAAAGCCGGGTGGGCCGCGCAGGCCAAGGCCGATGTTGACCGGGATGAACAGCAACGTGATCATCAGAGCGTCGCGCCCGCCCGCCACCGCATAGGCAAATTGGCCGGCCGCCCCCACCGCAGCAAGCAGCGTTCCAAACCCAATGACCGGTTCGGGTCCGAAACGGGCCACGGCCCGCGAGGCCATGTTCGCCGCCGCGATGAACATCACAATCGAGCTGACCTGCATGACGATGAAATCGGTCATGCTCCCCCCATGAACCCGGACGAACACGGCCGGCATTCCAAAGACGAACACCAAAAGCCCACCCAGAACCATGGCCTGGCTGAAGGCGTAGCGGACGTACGTCGCCCGGAACAGCAACACGGCGTAGCTGCCACGCGCCCGCCGCCCCACTTGCGGCACACCGCCGCCCAGTAGCAAAAAAAGACCCAGCACCCCCGCCACGGCGGCCAGGACATCGAACGACAGGCGCCAGCCCCCCCACGCCAGAAGAACCGCCCCGACAATGGGGGCCAGAGCCGGGGCAAGTGACTCGATGCTTCCCAGCGCCCCCATCACGCGCACCGCCGCCGCCTCGTCGAACATCGCCTTGACCACCGCCGGCGCAAACACCGCCGGTCCCGCGGCAGCCACCCCGTGAACGAAACGGAGGGCGATCAGGGATTCCAGCGACGACGCCCCGCCACACCCCCAGGAGATCAGCGCCGTGGCGAACAGCGATCCGGCGAACAGCCACCGGGTGGGGATGTGATCGCTCAGAACACCATAGGCCAGCAACCCAACGCAGGTCCCCGCAACATAGGCCGCAATCACGAACTGGGCCGCAGCAGCGTTCCCCCCCAGCACCTCGGGCAGATGGGGAACCGCCGGCAAAATCAGGTCCGTGCCCATCAGGCCGACCACCGTGCTTGCCACCACCAGGGACAGCGTTATCCGTACACGTTTCACCCGTCTCTCCTGTCCGTCACGTCAACCGGGGGGGCATAAAAAAACGCGCCCCTCCCTGCCGGGAAGAGCGCGCCGAACAAAAGCAGCCAAAGTTGAGACGATCAGCCTGCCATGTGGTGCGGCAGCTTGGGCGGCGGGCCCAGCGGAGCCGCATCCTCGTGCGGATCGCGCAGCACATAGCCGCGGCCCCACACCGTTTCGATGTAGTTGTCGCCCGAGGTCGCCACCGCCAGCTTCTTGCGCAGCTTGCAGACGAAGACGTCGATGATCTTCAGTTCCGGTTCATCCATGCCGCCGTAGAGATGATTGAGGAACATCTCCTTGGTCAGCGTGGTGCCCTTGCGCAGGCTCAGCAGTTCCAGGATGCCGTATTCCTTGCCGGTCAGGTGCAGCGGCTGGCCGTCCACCTCGACCGTGCGGGTGTCGAGATTGACCGTCAGGCGTCCCGTGCGGATGATCGAATCGGAATGGCCCTTGGACCGGCGCACGATGGCCTGGATGCGCGCGATCAGTTCGCGCTTGTCGAACGGCTTGGTAAGGTAATCGTCGGCGCCGAACCCCAGCCCCTTGATCTTGTGATCCAGTTCCGACAAGCCCGACAGAATCAGGATCGGGGTGGTCACCCGCGCGGCCCGCAGGCGGCGCAGCACCTCGTACCCGTCAATGTCGGGCAGCATCAGGTCAAGGATGATGATGTCGTAATCATACAGCTTCCCGATCTCGAGCCCGTCTTCGCCCAGGTCGGTGGAATCGACGATGTAGCCTTCCGATTGCAACATCAACTCGATGCTCTTCGCGACGGAGGAATCGTCCTCGACTAGCAGAACCCGCATGGCGCTATCCCGACGTTGGAACCACGTTTCCCGATCCGAACCCGCTTCGGTAGCGGATATCTTCTTCTTAACAGATTTTTCGGCCCGTTTACACAGGTTAACAGGTGATTCAGCTTAATGCCACCCTCACCGCGTTTCATGTTCCGTTAATCATTATGGCGTCATGATCGGAACCGCCGGGGCTGGAAAGCCTTGGGAAAATCCGGGGATACATCCCCCCTGCCGCCGGTTCATGGTTAAATGCGAAGGGGTGCCGCATGCCTGCGGATGTTGCGCGCCTTGTCAACGACATAGCAGCCCTGCCCAATTATCGCCGCTTCGGCCGCGTCACCGCGGTGCTCGGGCTGCTGGTGGAGGTGGGCGGCATCGAGAAGGAGCTGTCGGTCGGCGGCCGCTGCGTGGTGGAGGCGCGCGACGGGCGCCGCGTCCCGTGCGAAGTGGTGGGTTTCCGCCAGAGCCGGGCGCTGCTGATGCCCTATGGCACGCTGGACGGGGTCGGGCTCGGCTGCCGGGCGCTGGTGTCCGACGGGCAGCCGTCGGTGTTCCCGACCGATGCGTGGCTGGGCCGGGTGGTCAACGCGCTGGGCGAGCCGGTGGACGGCAAGGGGCCGCTGCCCAAGGGCGCCTATGGCGTGCCGATCCGCAACAACCCGCCCCCGGCCCACGCCCGCCAGCGCGTGGGGCAGAAGCTCGACCTGGGCATCCGCGCGGTCAACACCTTCCTCACCTGCTGCCGCGGACAGCGCATGGGCATCTTCGCCGGATCGGGCGTGGGCAAGTCGTCGGTCATGTCCATGCTGGCGCGCTTCTCCGCGGCGGAGGTGGCGGTGATCGGGCTGATCGGCGAACGCGGACGCGAATTGCAGGAATTCATCACCGAGGATCTGGGGGAAGAGGGCCTGTCCCGCTCCATCGTCGTGTGCGCCACGTCGGACGAGCCGCCGCTGATGCGCCGTCAGGCGGCGTACATGACCCTGGCCATTTCGGAATTCTTCCGCGACCAGGGGCGCGACGTGCTGTGCATGATGGACAGCGTGACCCGTTTCGCCATGGCCCAGCGCGAAATCGGCCTGTCCGCCGGCGAACCGCCGACGACCAAGGGCTATCCGCCCACCGTCTTCGCCGAGCTGCCGCGCCTGCTGGAACGGGCGGGGCCGGGTGTGGGGGGATCGGGGTCGATCACCGGGCTGTTCACCGTTCTGGTGGAAGGCGACGACCACAACGAACCCATTGCCGACGCCGTGCGCGGTATCCTGGACGGGCACATCGTGCTGGAACGCCAGATCGGCGAGCGCGGGCGCTATCCCGCCATCAACATCCTGCGCAGCGTGTCGCGCACCATGCCCGGCTGCAATTCGCAAAAGGAAAACCAGCTCGTCGGCGCCGCCCGCCAGCTTCTGGCGTCGTACGACAACATGGCGGAGATGATCCGGCTGGGCGCCTACCGCCGCGGCACCGACCAGCAGGTGGATCTGGCCATCCATTACCAGCCGGCGCTGGAAGCCTTCCTCAAGCAGGGAAAGCGGGAGCAGGCGGATCTTGCCACCGGCTATGCCCAGCTTGCTGAAATCCTCGGGGTGCCCTGGCCGTGAGTTCCTTCAAGACACTCATCCGCGTGCAGAAATGGCAGCTTGACGAGAAACGCCGGGCGCTGACCGAACTGCAGAACCTGGAAGACCGGCTGCGCAGCGAGATCGACCGGCTGGCGGAGGAGATGCGCGCCGAACAGGAAACCGCGCGCAACGACTTCAACGCCTCCTTCACCTATGCCGGCTTCGCCCGCAGCGCCATGGAACGGCGGCGGCGAATCGACGACTCCATCCGCCAGGTGCAGGAACAGATCGTCGCCGCCACCGAACAGGTCGCCGAAGCCTATCAGGATCTCAAGCGCTACGAACTGGCGGAGGAGGAGCGGCTGAAACGCGAACGGGAGAAGCAAAAGCACAAGGAGGAGTTGATGATGGACGAAACCGCACTCGTCGGTTTCCGCCGCCGCCAGGAACAGGACGGCACCGGCTGAGCGCCCCCGGCTTTTCCCCACCCACCGCAAAGACCGGCATCGTCATTTCGTCCCATAAGGCGTGATGGGCTGCGTGATATTATTGCGCCGCACATCTCTTTTTATTACCGTATTCCCAAAACATACCCTTTTCCCGGTCTTCACCATCGGGACGGGAAGGCCAAGGATTGAATGGGAATGCGAAACGTTCTGGAACGGCTGGGGTTCACGCAGAAGCTGGTGGCCCTCAACATCGTGGGCACGGTGGTGAGCTGCACCGCCATCGTGGGAATCGCCCTTTATTTCGTGTCGTCGCAGATGAAGACGCAGGAAATCACCCGTCAGGCCATGAACCTGCGGGTGGCGAAAGAGATCATCAACCCCAAGGGTGACCCCTACCGCATCGTGGACGGCAAGCTGTTCGTCGGCGCCCAGCCGCTGGAGGGAGCGTTCGAAACGGTGGACCGGGTAAAGGCCGCGCTGGGCATCACCGCCACCATGTTCCGCGGCGATGTCCGCATCGCCACCACGCTGGTCAACCCCGACGGCTCGCGCCCCGTGGGATCGAAGATGCCCGCCGACATCCAGCAGCGCGTGCTGGTGCAGGGGGACGGAATCCTGGGCGAATACCCGGTGCTGGGGGTTGATTATCTCGTCACCTACGAACCCCTGCGCGATGCGGCGGGAAAGCCGGTGGGGGCGCTGGCCGTGGGCATGCCGGCCAATGAATTCTATGCCATCGTGTCGCAACTGGGCTGGCGCATCGGGGCGGTGTCGCTGGCGATCGGGCTGGTGCTGAGCATCCTGACCTATGTCTATGTGCGCCATCAGATGGCGGCGGTGCATGGGCTGGTGGATGTGATGGGGGCCCTGGCGCGCAAGGATTTCTCCGCCACCGTCCACGCCACGGACCGCGGCGACGAGATCGGCGACATCGCCCGCGCGGTCGCCGGTTTCCGGGAATCCCTGTCCGCCGCCGACACCATGGCCCGCCGGCAGCAGCAGGACCAGGAGGACCAGGCCCGCCGCCGGGCCGAGATGGACCGCGCCACCCAATCCTTTGCCGGCACCATCGATGCGGTGGTCCGGTCCGTGTCCTCGTCCGCCGAGCGGATGCGCGGCAACGCCGAGAGCCTGACCCTCAGCGCCGAGGAAACCCAGGCGGCGGTCTCCACCGTCTCGTCCGCCTCGCTCCAGGCGTCGTCGAACGTGGAGACGGTGGCCGCGGCGGCGGAGGAGCTGTCCGCCTCCATCGGCGAGATCAGCCGCCACGTGGGCGAAGCGACCCAGGTCGCCGACCGCGCGGTGCAGGAGGCGCAGGCCACCAACGCCACCGTTCAGGGGCTGGCCGACGCCGCCAACCGCATCGGCGAGGTGGTGGAGCTGATCAACTCCATCGCCGCGCAAACCAACCTGCTGGCCCTCAACGCCACCATCGAGGCAGCGCGGGCGGGCGAGGCCGGAAAGGGCTTTGCCGTCGTGGCGTCGGAGGTCAAGAGCCTCGCCGACCAGACCGGCAAGGCGACCGAGGACATTCAAAGCCAGGTGGCCGCCATTCAGGGCGAAACCCAGCGCGCGGTGGACGCCATCGGCACCATCGTCGGCACCATCCGCCGGGTGAGCGAGATCACCACCACGGTCGCCGCCGCGGTGGAGGAACAGGGGGCCGCCACCGGCGAAATCGCCCGCAACGTGCAGGAAGCCTCCGCCGGCACCCGCGCGGTGACCGGCAGCATCGACCGCGTGTCGCATCAGGCCAATGCCACCGGCAGCAACGCCGAAGAGTTGCTGGCCGCCGCCCGCGGCCTGCTGGACGAATCCCGCTCCCTGGAGCAGGAGGTGTCGCGCTTCCTGTCGGTGGTGCGGCACGGGTGATTTAGATCATTGCCTGTGTGACGCCCGGCGGCGAAATGGTATGACAGGTGCGTGACCCCCACGCACCCGCCCCCATGCCGTATCGCCGTTGGAGACCGCCGCCCATGTGTCTGGGAATACCCATGCAGGTCATGGAAACCGATGGCCTGATCGCCCGCTGCGCCGGGCGGGGGGAAGAGCGGATGGTCAACCTGCTGCTGCTGGGCGAGGATGAGGCACCGGTCGGCGGCTGGGTTCTGGTCCACATCAACAACGCCGTCCGCACCCTGGCCGAGGATGAGCTGGGGCCGCTGAACGACGCGCTGGACGCCATCCTGATGGCGGCCCGCGGGGAAAACGTGGATCATCTGTTCGCCGACATCACCGCCGCCCGGAACGACCCGTCATGACCGCCACCGCTGGCACTTTTACCGCCGGATTTTCCCCCGCCGACCGCCCGGCCTGCTCCGGCTGCGGTTTCGTCTATGACGCCGCCGCCGGCGACCGCCGGTACGAGGTTCCGCCGGGCACCCCGTTCGCCCGGCTGCCCACCGTGTGGCGCTGCCCTGGCTGCGGCGCCGCCGCCCACCGTTTCTTCACCGTGCCCGCCGGCACGGACCCGCTGGCCGCCCGGCTGGCCGCGCTGGAAGAGGCGCACCGCCATGTGGCGGCCACCGACATGGCCGGGCTCGGCGTGTGCAACACCCGGCTGGGGGTGGAGGCGGTGGGTTTCCGCCCCTTCGGCACCGGCTGGATCGGGTGTCTGATCACGCCCTGGACGCTGAACGCGGTGCTGCTGCCCGGCGACACCGGCCAATGGGCGGGGCTGAACGACGGCGACAAGGACGTGCTGGAAACCCCGGCGGGGCAGTTCGCGGTGACCGCCGCCCGGCTGGGGGCGCTGGGGGTGGCGATGACCATCCCGGCGGTGTCCGACATGCAGGTGTTTCCCGACCAGGACGATGCCCGCGCCGCGTGCTTCGCCGCCCTCGACGCCCTGCTGCTGCCCAAGGAGGAGCAGGCCGCCGCCGGGGATGACGCCGGCCCTCCCGAACCCACCCTGCCCGCGCAAGGCCCCGCCATCGGTGCCAAGAAGCCGCAAGAGGCGGTGTCGCGCCGGTCGCTGTTCCGGCGGCACGGCTGATGGCGGGCGCGCCGGGCATCGAAGGCGCCCTGACCGTCCGGCTCCAGGTGGCCGGGGGGCGGGTCGCCGCGGCCCATGTCGCGGTCCGGCGCCCGCTGGCCGCCGCCCGTGCGCTGAACGGGCGATCGGCGGCGGAGGCCCTGAAACTGGTGCCGCTGCTGTTCAGCGTGTGCAGCACGGCCCAGGGCGTGGCCGCCCTGAACGCGTGCGAACAGGCGCTGGGCACTCCCGTATCCCCGGCCCAGCGCATCGCCCGCGATCTTGCGGTTCTGGCGGAAACCCTGGCAAGCCACGGCTGGCACGTGCTGATGGACTGGCCGCGGCTGCTGGAAGAGGCACCGTCCACCGAACAGCTCGCCGCGCTGCGCACGGTCAACGGCAGCCTTCTGGCCGGGCTGTATCCCGAACGCGACGCCCTGACCCTGGGCGGCGGCGGGCTGCTGCCGAAAGAGGCGGTGCTGCGGCTGGCGGTGGCACGGCTGGACGCGCACATCACCCAATCGGTGTTCGGCGGCGCCCCCTGCCCCGCCACCCTGGCCGAGCTGGAAGCCTGGGCCGCCACCGGCGACACCGCCGCCGCCCGGCTGGTGGGGGAAACGCTGAACAGCCCCCACCCCGGTTACGGCGCCACCGATGTTCCCCTGCTGGCGCCGCGGCCCGCCGCGTGGTTCGCCGCCCGGCTGGCCGCCGACCCCGGCTTTTCCCACGCCCCGGCGACCGAGGACGGGCCGGCGGTGACCGGCCCCGCGGCGGCCGCGTCCGGCAGCCCGTTGGTGCGGGATGTGGCCGGGCGGTTCGGCGGCAACGGGCTGATCACCCTGCTGGCCGCCCGGCTGGCCGCCCTGGCGGACCTGCCCGCCCGGATGGACGCGGCCATCGGTACGCTGCTGGCCTGCGGCGGCGGAACGGACACCGCCACCGGAGCCACCGGGGACGGGACGGGAGCGGCGGTGGTGGACACCGCCCGCGGCACGCTGGCCCATTGGGTGCGGATGGAGGGCGGGACCATCGCCGATTACCGCATCGCCGCCCCCACCGAATGGAATTTCCACCCCGGCGGAACGCTGGCCCGCGGGCTGACGGGGGTAGAGGCCGGGCCGGGCCTGCACGGGCTGGCGTCGCGGTTGATCACGGCCCTCGACCCCTGCGTCGGCTGGACGCTCGACATCGACCGGCACGGCTGAGGCCGGACAGCAACGCACACCGCCACCGGAAAGCACACCATCATGCACGAAATGGCGCTGAGCCAGGGCATCATCGACGTCATCCGCGACCAGGCTGCGGCCCAGGGCTTTACAACCGTCAAATCCGTCCGCCTGGCCATCGGAATGCTTTCCCACGTGGAGCCGGAGGCGATAGAGTTCTGCTTCGAAGCGGTCAGCCGGGGAACGCTGGCCGAAGGGGCGGCGTTGACCATCGAACGGCCGCCGGGGCAGGCGTTCTGCATGCCCTGCGGCCAGACCGTGGCGATTTCCCAACGTTACGACCCCTGCCCCGTGTGCGGCGGGCATGAATGGGTGCTGACCGGCGGCGACGAGCTGCGCGTCAAGGAACTGGAGGTGGAGTGATGTGTACCGTCTGTGGCTGCGGCGAGGGCGAAACCCGCATCGGGGGGCACCCCCACGCCCATGAACCCCACTCCCACGAGCATGGCCACGAACACGGCCATCATCACCATCCCCACGGGCACGAGCACGAACACACCCTGCCCGACGGCTCGGTGATCCGGCACAGCCATTCCCACGGCCATGACCATGGGGAAAGCCACGCCACCGACGTGCATTCCCACGAACACACCCACACCGCCCCCGACGGCTCCGTCCACCGCCACGCCCACGGCCATGGACACGGCGCGCACGATCACGGCCACGGGCACCACGGCCATCATCATCATCACCATGATCATCACCATGATCATCACCATGATCATGACCATGGACACGATCACGATCACGATCACGATCACGACCATGATCACGGCGATGATGGGCACGGCGACATCCACGTGGGCCTCGGCCCGGCGGGAACGCAGGTGCCGGGGATGAGCCAGACCCGGCTGGTGCAGATCGAACAGGACATCCTGGCGAAAAACGACAGTTTCGCCGCCGTCAACCGCCAGCTTTTCGCCGCCAAGGGGGTGTTCACCGTCAACCTGATGTCGTCGCCGGGGTCGGGCAAGACCACGCTTCTGACCCGCACCCTGACCGACCTGAAGGGCCGCCACCCCATGGCGGTGATCGAGGGCGACCAGCAGACCAGCTTCGACGCCGACCGCATCCGCGCCACCGGCATTCCGGCCATCCAGGTCAACACCGGCAAGGGCTGCCACCTGGACGCCCAGATGGTGACCCAGGCCGTGGGCCGGCTGGGGGTGGCGGACGGCAGCCTGCTGTTCATCGAGAACGTGGGCAATCTGGTCTGCCCCGCCGGCTTCGACCTGGGCGAGGCGCACAAGGTGGTGGTGCTGTCGGTGACGGAGGGGGAGGACAAACCCCTGAAATACCCCGCCATGTTCGCCGCCGCCGACATCCTGCTGGTCAACAAGGTGGACCTGCTGCCCCACCTGACCTTCGACGTGGAGCGCATGGTCGCCTTCGCCCGGCAGGTGAAGCCGTCGCTGCACGTCATCCAGGTGTCGGCCACCACCGGCCAGGGGATGGAGGAGTGGTACGGCTGGCTTGCATCCGGGCTTGCCAAGGCCGCCCGCCCCGCCGGCTGATCCCGCCATGGAACGGCTGCGGGTGCGGGTGCGCGGGCGGGTACAGGGGGTGGGCTTCCGCCCCCACGTCCACGCCCTGGCCGCCCGCTTCCGCCTGACCGGGTGGGTGCTGAACGATGGTGGCGGCGTGCTGCTGGAGGCTCAGGGGGACGCCCTGCCCGCCTTCCTTGCCGCCTTGCGGGACGAGGCGCCGCCGCTGGCCCGCATCGACGGGGTGGACTCCATCCCCTGCCCGCCGGTGGCGGGGGAAAGCGGCTTCACCATCCACGCCAGCGGCACCGGCGGGACGGTCACCACCGGCATCCCCCCCGACGCCGCCGTCTGCCCCGCCTGCCTGGCCGAGATGTTCGACCCGGCCGATCGCCGTTACCGCTACCCCTTCATCACCTGCACCCACTGCGGGCCGCGCTACACCATCACCCACGGCCTGCCCTATGACCGGCCCCGCACCAGCATGGCCGGGTTCCCCCTGTGCCCCGATTGCGCCGCCGAGTACACCGATCCCGCCGGACGGCGGTTCCACGCCCAGCCCATCGCCTGCCCTGTCTGCGGCCCGCGTCTGAGCCATCCCATCGACACCGTGCTGGACTCCCTGCGCGCCGGCATGATCGTGGCGCTGAAGGGGCTGGGCGGCTTCCACCTCGTCTGCGATGCCGCCAACGGTGCGGCGGTGGAGCGGCTGCGGCGGGTGAAGCAGCGCAACGGCAAGCCCTTCGCCCTGATGGTGACGAACACGGCCAGCGCCGAAGCCTATGCGACCGTCAATTCCCAGGAACGGGCGTTGCTGGAGGGGACGGCGCGGCCCATCGTGCTGCTGCGCCGCCGGCCCGACGCGCCGCTCCTGCCCGACGCCATCGCCCCCGGTCTGGCGTGGCTGGGCCTCATGCTGCCCTACACCCCCATCCACCATCTGCTGTTCCACGAGGCCGCGGGGCGGCCCGCCGGCACGGCGTGGCTGGACCAGCCGCAGCCGCTGGCCCTGGTCATGACCTCCGCCAATCCCGGCGGCGAGCCGCTGGTGACGGCGGAGGACGAGGCGGCCCGGCGGCTGGACGGCATTGCCGACCTGATCGTCGGCCACGACCGGGACATCGTCATCCGCGCCGACGATTCCGTGGTGCGGGTGGTTGCGGGGGCGCCGGCCTTCCTGCGCCGGGGCCGCGGCCATGTGCCGGAGCCGGTGCGCCTGCCCCACCCCATCCCGCCCATGCTGGCGGTGGGCGGGCATCTGAAGACCGCCGTCTGCCTGACCCGCGGGGATGAGGCGTTCCTGTCCCAGCACATCGGTGATCTGGACAACGCCGCCACGCTCGCCTTTTTCGAAGAGACCATCGCCCACCTGACCCATGTCCTGCAAGTGGCGCCGGTGGCGGTGGCCCACGACCGCCACCCCGATTTCCTGTCCACCCGCCATGCCCAATCCCTGGGGCTGCCGCTGATTCCGGTGCAGCACCACCACGCCCACCTTGCGGCCGTGGTGGCCGAGCATAGGCTGTCCGGCCCGGTGCTGGGGCTGGCGCTGGACGGGTTCGGGCTGGGGGATGACGGCGGCGCGTGGGGCGGCGAGATGCTGCTGCTGGACGGGGCCGGGGTCCGCCGCCTGGGCCACCTCGCCCCGCTGGCCCAGCCCGGCGGCGACGCGGCGGCACGGCAGCCGTGGCGCATGGCGGCGGCGGCCCTGGCGCGCCTGGGCCGGGCGGACGAAATCCCTGCCCGCTTCGCCGCCCACGGCCCGGCGACGGGGGTGCGGCGGATGATCGAGGGGGGGATCAACGCGCCTCTCACCACGTCCTGCGGGCGGTGGTTCGACGCGGCGTGCGGTATCCTGGGCGTGCGCGCGGTGGCGGGGTACGAGGGAGAGGCGCCGATGGCTCTGGAATCCCTGGTCACCCGCCCGCGGGTGCTGGCCGGCGGCTGGCGCATGGCCGACGGCTGTCTGGATCTGCTGCCGCTGCTGGAAGAATTGTTGCAGGTCAATGCCGCGGACGGCGCGGATCTGTTCCATGGCACCATCGCCGCCGCGCTGGTGGACTGGACCCTGCCGGAACTGGCCCGCCGGGGCCTGGCCGAGGTGGCCCTGTCGGGCGGGTGCCTGATGAACGGGGTTCTGGCCGGTCTGCTGGTGGAGGGGTTCGCCGCCCACGGCGTCACCGCCCGGCTGCCCCGGCTGGCCCCGGCCAACGACGGCGGGCTGGCGTTGGGACAGGCGTGGGCCGCGGGCCTGCGCCGTATGGAAGAAGGAAGTTGAGCGATGTGCCTTGCCGTACCGGCCCGCGTGGTGGAACTGCTGGACGACGACCGCGCCGTGGTCAGCCTGGGGGGCGTACGCTCCACCGTGTCGCTGGCGCTGGTGGAGGGGATCGCCATTGACGATTACGTCATCGTCCACGTCGGCTACGCCCTCAACCGCCTGAATCAGGACGAGGCCGAGCGCACCCTGGCTCTGCTGGCCGAAGCCGGCGTGCCCACCGCAGCGGCGGCCCAGCCCAACACCTGACCCTTCCACTATCTTATTCACGGACATTTCCCATGCCCGCCGACCGCCTGTTCGCCCGCCCCCTCGATCTCGTCAACGGTACCGTGGACATGACCCATGGGTCCGGGGGCAAGGCCATGGCGCAACTGGTGCGCGACCTGTTCGCCGCCGCCTTCGCCAACCCCCTGCTGGCCCAGGGCAACGATCAGGCGGCGTTCGACCCGCCACCGGGACGCATGGTGGTGTCCACCGACGGCTTCGTGGTCTCGCCGCTGTTCTTTCCCGGCGGCGACATCGGCAAGCTGGCGGTGCACGGCACGGTGAACGACGTGGCCATGGCCGGAGCGGTGCCCATCTGCCTGACCGCCGGTTTCATCCTGGAGGAAGGTTTCCCGCTCGCCGACCTGAAACGCATCGTGGACAGCATGGCCGCAGCGGCCAATGAGGCCGGCGTGCCCATCGCCACCGGCGACACCAAGGTCGTGGAACGGGGCAAGGGCGACGGCGTGTTCATCACCACCACCGGCATCGGCGTTGTGCCGCCGGGGGTGGCGCCCTCGGGCGACCGGGCGGCGGCGGGCGACGTGATTCTGGTCAGCGGCACCATGGGCGACCATGGGGTGGCCATCATGTCCACCCGCGAGAACCTGGGTTTTGAAACGGAGGTGCTGTCGGACGCCGCGTCGCTGCACGGGCTGGTGGCGGCCATGGTGGCGGCGGTGCCCGATGTGCATGTGCTGCGCGACCCCACCCGCGGCGGGCTGGCGACGACGCTGAATGAAATCGCCCACCAGTCGGGTGTCGGGATGGTGATCCGTGAAGCCGACATCCCGCTGCGCCCGGAGGTGGCGGCGGCGTGCGAATTGCTGGGGCTCGACCCGCTCTATGTGGCGAACGAAGGAAAGCTGATCGCCATCTGCGCCGAGGCCGACGCCGCGGCCCTGCTGGCCGCCATGCGCTCACACCCGCTGGGCGCGGATGCCGCGGCCATTGGACGGGTGCAGGACGACCGCCATCATTTCGTGCAGATGGAAACACGGTTCGGCGGAAAGCGCATCGTCGATTGGCTGACGGGCGAACAGCTTCCGCGGATCTGCTGACGGCACAACGTCTTTGAAAGGCCGGCGGGGCAAAGCCCCGCTGGTCACCGGAGATGATTCACCGGTCCAGCGGCGGCATCGCGATCCCCGTCATCACGCCGGCATCCCCATGGTCAGCGGGCCCATGGGTCGTCAGCGGGCCGCGTCGGCATTGACGGCCAGCGGTGCATCCTGCCCCTGACGGGCCAGAGCCAGCGCCTGGGTCTCGGTCATCCCGGCGTCGATGCTTTCCAGGTAAAGATCCAGATCAATCCCAGCCGGCGTACCGACGTTGGCGCACAATTCGGAGACGGCTGCCAGGGCATTTTCCAGAGCCCGGCTGCGCGGGGGCTGGGAAACCGGTGCCGATTTCTTGGTGACCAGCCGCAGGGCGGGACGCTTGTTATGCAGCATGATGAAACCTCCTTCGCCCCTGCGTACGGCCTGGGCATGTCATGATGGGGTCTTGAGTTGGATGGGCTATCGAAGGATGAAAGAGCGACAGAATGGTCTTTCTGTCATTCCCATCACCCGGCGCCGCTTGCACGCTATCCTTGCAGCCAGTACAACGGACCGCGCATACGCCCGCTGTGTTGGCACGCAAAGATGATATTGAGAACCTGACGGCTAACCGGATGTAAAACCAAGCCCTGCCATTCGGGACTTGCGCTTTCCCATCAAGGGGGTATCTTCTGTTTCGATCTTCATAGCGTCTCCAAGCCTTATGCAGATCAACGTTGCGCCCATTTTTGGGACCGCCGACAGAACGCCCGGTTGTGCCACCAACCGGGCGTTTGCCGTTTACGCCCCATCCGCTTCACACCAGAAGCCATCCTTGCGGAAGCGTTCACGGAAGCAACCCAACAGCACTCTTGCCTCTACACACACCGACGCGGTGGAACCCCGAGGGCAAACCGGCTGCATAAGTATGTAACGGCGCAATCCTTCGCCAACACCATCGAATGCAGCACACACCAAGCCGGAACCACACGCCTGCATCACAGAACAAAAACCTTTTCTACTTTTTCAATATCAGAAAGCCCTAAAAGGGTCAACAAAAAATCACCGAAAAACACTTGTTAATGGCTGTATTTTCTATACGGTCTTGAAATAGCGGCAATTTTTGTTACCAAGCTTGCAATACCCGCCAAATCATTGGCCGCGAACCGGGACCGCCGCATGGCGTTACGAACCGATTTAATCTGTTTGTAGGCAGTATCCTCTGTCACGCCACGAGCCGCAGCAATCTCAGACACAGACATACCCGTGCCAATACCTGAAATTACTTCGGCTTCGGCAGGTGTTATGTTCAGCGCCTGACGGATCGTCGCGGCCAGTTCGGCCTGATCCTCTCCGAAGCGGGATACGGCGATGACGGCGGTCCCAACGGAGTCGCCGCGGCTGACCGCCATCATCAAAGGCGATCCGTTGCGGCGGCGCAGCGGCACGAATTGATGGGGGATCGCTCCGCGGGACACATTTTCCAAAGCCTGCGCCAGGACGATCCCGTCGCATTCATCGGTGGCCACCACAACGCCGCCCTCATCCACGCCGAGCCCGTCGCCGACGGCCAGAAGATCCGCCAGGCTGGCGTTCCGATGAAGCACGCACCCCCGCGCATCGACCAGCCCCACCGCGACCGACAGGGCATCGAGCGCGGTCTGCAGGCTGCGCATGCGCTGCTGCATCTTCAAAGCCCAAAGCACCCCCACCCCGCCGTCGAAATCGGGAAAGAGGCGCGCGATCCCCGATGTCTTGTAATCGATCCGCGACTGAATACTCCGCCCGTCCTCAAGACGCAGGAGCGACACGATCATTCGTCCCCAGGGATAGACATTGACGAAATTCAGATTTGAACTGCACTGGCGCGCGGCGACCGCCTTGGCCAACCACGAATGAGGATCGTCGAACGCGGCCTTGTTCCCAACCTTCCCCGACCGCAGGATGCTCCAGAACAGGCTTTCATAGGTTTCTTCCGACCCATAGCTGTTGCACGGCATCAGGGTCCGCTGCGCCTCATTCGCCCAGACGATGTGGTCGGACGCATCGAACACCACGATCGTGCCTCCGGCCTCGTCGGTCGCACGGACCAACTCGATAGCCGGTGACGGCAACTCAGCCACGGCAAGAGGAAGGGACATGAGGATAAGCCAAGTGTTGTTTGACCGACCATAACACAGAATGGCGCCATGTCATTCCGATTTTTGGGAATGCCCAGAGAGATGGCTCCTATTTTCATCATACAAATGCGTGATTAAAAATACATTGAATATAAAAACAAGCACATCACAGAATGAAAGCATATCACCGTATGTTTTAGACTTGAGGAAAATAGAAAAATATCGACTGAATAGTTAATCAAAAACCAAAATCATTAAAAAATATCACCAATTGCGAACTTATATTTCGTGAAGATCATTAAAAGTCCCATCGAAAAATACTTCCAAAACACAAGAAAAACGCATCACGCCCTTCGAAACAAGACGCCAAAGCTTATTTTATTAAAAGATGAAAGAACAAAAACAACATATCACCATGAAAAGAAAAATCATAACAGCCGCACACACCAGAAACGAATTCAATCAAAAGAAAACTCTACTCAAACGCACTTTTCATCAGCGAACACCCACTTACGCCCGAACGGCAGGGGGCAGCACCATCCTCTCCGGTCAATGGCGGCTCTCCTGCCGTTTGGCGGCAGCAGCCGCAGCGTCCCTGCCCACAACACCGGGCTTCCCCGCCAAAAAGCCGGATGCCGGGTGCGCAGCCCACGAATCGCACGGCGTCTCGCCGGATGAAAGATCGAGCGTCCGGCGGATCAAAGCCGTCAATTCCTTTTGATCCGCACCGAAATGAGAGATGGCGACCACCGCCGTCCCCTCCAGATCGCCGCGGTTCACCGCCATCATCAGCGGCGGCGCCCGATACCGGCGCAGCGGCACGAACAGCAACGGCAGCAGCCCGCCCGCCACATAACCCAGCGCCTGGGTCAGAACGACACCATCACCGCCGTCGGTGGCGGTGACCCGCCCGCCCCCATCCAGCCTCAGCCCATCGCCCGCCGCCAGCAGGGCATCCAAGGCGGCATTCCGGTGAAGCAGCCCCCCATCCGCGTCCACCAGCCCGACGGCGACCGGAAGATCATCGAATGCGGTGTGAAGACGCCGGATCCGCTCCCGCATCTTCAGCACCCACAACACCCCCACCCCGCCATCATAATCAGGAAAGAAGCGCGCGATGCCGGACACGGAATAGCCGATGCGCGACTGGACGCTCCACCCGTCGTCCAAGCGCAGATGGGACACCAGCATCCGCCCGCTGGGGTATTCGTTGACGAAATTCAGGTTGGGGCTGGACTGACGCGTCGCAACCGCCATGGCCAACCAACCATGAGGGTCGCGCCCGGCGGCCTTGTTGCCGTTCAGACCAGCCGCCAGCGCCGCCCAAAACAGAGTCTCATAACAATCGCCGTCCCCATAACCAATGCACGGCATCAGCATGCGCTGGGCGTCATTGGCCCAGACGATGCGGTCCGCACCATCGAACACCAGCACCGCACCCCCGACCTCTTCCGTCGCCTGAATCAGGCCGATGGCATGGGACGGCAGGGCAGAAACAGCGGATGGAAAAGACATACAACCATACGCCTCTTGTCGTTTTCACAAAAAATAGCACACTTCACGGCTTTCTTATTCCGATTTTTAGGAATAGAGCCTGTTTTCCGAAAAGATAAATCCGACACAATGGTATGAAACCAAATCATCAATATTCTTCGTGTGCGTATATTTTTCTCATACCATGATATGCTGACTGGCATGAAGGCGCCGGAACGCCTCGGCACCCAGAGATTTCCCCTGCCATTCTTGCCGGCCGGCGGCCGAGGCTCCCTCCATGGGGGTAAAAGCGCATCGTGGAAATTGCACAGGCGTGGCCCATCCGCCCGCATTCCGTCCCGCCTGCCGCCCCCCCCCTCAAGCCATCGGGGCAAATTGTGATCGCCGTGCGGGCGTGGTAGCTTGACACCATGGGCCGGGCGGCCAACACTCCTCACCCGCGCCTTAGCACCGCTGGACGAACGCATCGATGTCATTGATGTTGCCGGGCTTGATGCCCCGCCAAGAGGACCGCAGGATGGCGAAAATCTTTTTTGCGCTGTTGCTGCTGCTGTGGGCCACCGGAAGCGCGTGCGCCGTATCGCCCAACAGCCGGGCGGAACTGAACGGCGCCCTTGACCGCTACCGGCACGAGATGGCCCGGCTGCGTCCTTCCGGCACCATTCCGCCGCCCAACGACCGCAACGTAGCGTTGTTTGCCGATGTGCTGCGGCGGGTCGGATCCGAATATGTGCGCCCGACCACCCCCCAAGCCCTGGTGGACAAGGCTATCGAGGGCGCCAGGAAGAAGAAGGCGGAAGAACCCGGCGCCACCGACCGCGACCTGACCGAGGCCGGGCTTGACGCCATGCTCAGCTCGCTCGACCCTTATTCCGCCTTTCTCGACAACGAGCACTTCCGCTACATGCGCGAACAGACCCAGGGCGAGTTCGGCGGCTTGGGCATCGAAGTGACGATGGACGATGACAGTGGGCTGGTCCGCGTCGTCTCGCCCATCGACGGATCGCCCGCGGCGCGGGCGGGCCTGCGTTCCGGCGACCTGATCGCGCGGATCGACGATTCTCCGGTCAAGGGGCTGAACCTGCGTGACGCGGTGGCGAAGATGCGCGGGCCGGTGGGCACGTCGGTGGCGCTGACCATGCAGCGGGCCAACACCCACACGCCCTTCAAGGTGGCGCTGACGCGCGCGGTGGTGAAGATCCAGCCGGTGCGCGCCCGGCTGGAAGGCGACGTGGCCTATATCCGCATCGCGGCCTTCAACCAGCAGACCACCCACGCCCTGGAGGAAGCGGTCTATGATCTGCGCCGGCAGGCCCGCGGCAACCTGATGGGCGCGGTGGTGGATCTGCGCAACAACCCCGGCGGCCTGCTGGATCAGGCGGTCGGTGTGGCCGACCAGTTTCTGGAAGGGGTGGACATCGTGTCCGTCCGCGGCCGCGACCCCACGGAAAACCGCCGCTACGGCGGCACCCCCGGCGACCTGATGAGCGGGCTGCCGGTGGTGGTGCTGATCAACAGCGGCTCGGCCTCGGCCTCCGAAATCGTGGCCGGCGCGCTTCAGGACCATGGCCGCGCCCTGCTGTTCGGCGTGCGCAGCTATGGCAAGGGATCGGTGCAGACCATTTCGTCCCTGTCGGGCGACGTGGGCATCCGCCTGACCACCGCGCGCTATTACCGCCCGTCGGGGGCGCTGGTGGATTGCTTCGGCGTACAGCCCAATGTGGAGATCCGCCCGGCCATGCCCGTGCCCAACGGCGGCCCGCCGCCGGAGGAGGTCCACGCCGACCCCGCCGCCTGCGACCCCCACGCCCCGACGCCGCCGGCGCAAAGCACGTGGCAGATGGAGGATTTCTGCCCCGACGTCGCCGCCGCTCCGGTGAAGCCGGACGACGACCGGCCGCTGCAATGCGCGGTCACCGCCATCCGCACCCGGCTGATGGGGCGGATGGCCGCCCTGCCCTGACCCCGCCCGAACCCGAAAGTCCCAAATCCGAAGGGGGGCCTTGCGCGCTTCTCACAGCGCGCCGGCCTTTCCTTTGCTACAGTGCCCGCCATGGAAAACACCACCCTGCCCGCCTTCGAACCCCGGCTGGTGGACGGCCAAGAGCGCACGTCCTCCCCCGACTACCGCACCCCGCCCCACAATGAGGAGGCGGAGCAGGCGCTGCTGGGCGCCATCCTGGTCAACAACAAGGCGTATGAACGGGTGGCGGAGTTCCTGCGCCCGCAGCACTTCTACGATCCGGTCCATGTGCGGATCTTCGAAGCGATCACCAAGATGATCGAGCGGGGCCAGATCGCCAATCCGGTGACCCTGAAACCCTATTTCGACAACGACCCGGCGCTGGCCAGCGACGGCGGGGCGGAATATCTGGCCGAACTGGCGGCCAACGTGGTCACCGTGATCAACGCCGCCGATTATGGCCGCACCATCCACGACCTGTTCCTGCGCCGGCAGTTGATCGAGGTCGGCACCGACATGGTGAACGAGGCGTTCCGCCACGACCTCGACATCTCGGCCATGGACCAGATCGGGGAAGCGGAAAAGCAGCTCTTCGATCTGGCCAGCACCGGCGACGTGCAGGGGGGCTTCGTGCCCTTCGCCGATTCGGTCAAGCTCGCCATCGCCACCGCCGAGGTGGCGTTCCGCGCGTCGAGCCACGTGACCGGCGTCACCACCGGCCTGCTCGATCTCGACCGCAAGCTGGGCGGCTTCCACCGCTCCGACCTGCTCATCCTGGCCGGACGCCCGTCGATGGGTAAGACGGCGCTGGCGACCAACATCGCCTTCAACGCCGCCAAGGCGCACCTGCGCTCCGGGGGCAAGGAGGGGGCGTGCGTCGGCTTCTTCTCGCTGGAAATGTCGGCGGAACAGTTGGCCACCCGAATTCTGGCCGACGAAACCCAGGTGCCCGGCGACAAGATCCGCCGCGGCGAGATCCGCCAGGACGATTTCCCCAAATTCGTCCAGGCCAGCCAGGATCTGGCCCGCGTGCCCTTCTTCGTGGACGACACCCCCGCCCTGTCGGTGGCCGCCGTGCGCACCCGCTGCCGCCGGCTGAAACGCACGTCCGGCCTGGGCATGGTGGTGGTGGACTATCTCCAGCTTCTGCGGGGATCGTCGGTCAAGGGCAGCGAGAACCGGGTGCAGGAAATCTCCGAGATCACCCGCAGCCTGAAGGCCATCGCCAAGGAACTGGACGTCCCCGTCCTGGCCCTGTCGCAGTTGAGCCGTGCGGTGGAACAGCGCGAGGACAAGCGGCCCCAGCTGTCCGACCTGCGCGAATCCGGCTCCATCGAACAGGACGCCGACGTGGTGATGTTCGTGTTCCGCGAACAATACTACCTGGAGCGGGCGGAGCCGTCGCGGCGGCCCGATGAAACCGACGACAAGTTCAACGACCGTTACCAGCGCTGGCAACAGCGGCTGGGCGAGGTCCACAACACCGCCGAAGCCATCATCGCCAAGCAGCGCCACGGCCCCGTCGGCACCGTGCGCCTGTTCTTCGACGGCCAGTTCACCAAGTTCGGCGATCTCGATCAGCGGCATGACACCAATGACTATTGAGTGCGCGTTGAGCGCCCCCGCCGACCGGGCCGGGGCCATCCTCACCATCGACCTGGGCGCGGTGGTGGAAAACTGGCGCCGGCTGTCGGCCCGGCTGTCCCCCGCCCCGTGCGCGGCGGTGGTCAAGGCCGACGGCTATGGGCTGGGGGCGGCGGCGGTGGGCCGGGCGCTCTTCGGCGCCGGCTGCACCCGCTTCTTCGTCGCCCAGTTGGACGAGGCGCTGGCGCTGCGCGCCGCCCTGCCCGATCCGCAGATCCTCTGCCTGGGCGGGCTGCCGGCGCGGACGGACAGCACGTTTGTCCATCACCGCATCACCCCCGTCCTCAATCATCTGGGCGAGGTGGACGCGTGGGCCGCCGTGTGCCGGGAGCGGAACACGGCCCTGCCCGCCGCCATCCACATCGACACCGGCATGAACCGCCTGGGCCTGTCCCCGGCGGAGGTGGACGAGCTGTCCGCCGACCCGACTCGCCTGACCGGCATCGGGCTGGATCTGTGGATGAGCCATCTTGCCTGTGCCGACGAGGCGGAGAGCCCGGTCAGCGGCGAGCAGCTCGCCCGCATGACGGCGGCGGTGGCCAGGCTGCCCAAGGCGCCGGTCAGCTTTGCCAACTCCTCGGGCATTTTCCTCGGTTCCGCGTATCATTTCGACCTGGGGCGGCCCGGCGTGGCGCTCTACGGCGTCAACCCCACCCCCGGCAAGCCCAACCCCATGGTTCCCACCATCCGCCTGGACGCGCGGGTGCTGCAGGTGCGCAGCGTTGACTTGGGTATGACCGTTGGCTACGGTGCCGCTCACCGGATGCCCCGTGCCGGCCGCATCGCCACCCTCGGCGTCGGCTATGCCGATGGGTATTTCCGCTCTTTGGGCGCGCGCGGACATGTGTTCGTGGATGGTGTGCCGGCCCCGGTGGTCGGTCGCATCTCCATGGACCTCATCACGGTCGATGTGTCCGGCCTTGCCGACGGGGCGGTGGTTCCGGGGAAACTGGTGGAACTGATCGGCCCCAACCGGCCGGTGGACACCGTGGCGGAGGAGGCGGGGACCATCGGGTACGAGATCCTCACCTCTCTGGGGCGGCGCTATCACCGGGACTACACCGGTGGCGATGCCGGGAAGAAGGCCGTGTGATGCAGTTTCTCGCCGCCGTCGGGCGCACCTTTCTGATCTTCCTGACCCAGACGGGGCGGCTGGCGCTGTTCGCCAGCGTGGGCGTGTCCCACGCCATCCGGCCGCCGCTCTATCTGCGCCAGATCATCCGCCAGATGATCGACATCGGCTATTACTCGCTGCCGGTGGTGGGGCTGACGGCGCTGTTCACCGGCATGGTGCTGGCGCTGCAAAGCTATTCCGGCTTCTCCCGGTTCCAGGCCGAGGGCGCCATCGCCACGGTGGTGGTGCTGTCGATCACCCGCGAGCTCGGCCCCGTGCTGGCCGGGCTGATGGTGGCCGGGCGCATCGGGGCGGCCATGGCCGCCGAGATCGGCACCATGCGGGTCACCGAACAGATCGACGCCCTGTCCACCCTGTCCACCAACCCCATGAAATATCTGGTGGCGCCGCGGCTTTTGGCCGGGGTCACCATGCTGCCGATCCTGGTGCTGGTGGCCGACATCATCGGCGTGTTCGGCGGGTTCCTGGTGGGCGTGTACCGGCTGAACTTCAACCCCGCCTCCTACATCAACCGCACCTGGGAATTCCTGGAGCCGGTGGACGTGATCTCCGGCCTGGTCAAGGCGGCGGTGTTCGGCTTCATCATCGCGCTGATGGGGTGCTATTTCGGCTACCGCTCCAAGGGCGGTGCGCAGGGTGTGGGTCAGGCGACGACCAATTCGGTGGTGTCGGCCTCGATCCTCATCCTGGTCTTCAACTATCTCATCACCGGCCTTTTCTTTTCGACAAAATGACCGACACGCCCAAGATCGCCCTCAAACACGTTCACAAGCGTTTCGGACACAAGGTGGTGCTGAACGGCATCGACCTGGAGGTCGGGCGCGGTGAGTCCCTGGTCATCATCGGCGGGTCGGGGACCGGCAAGTCGGTGATGCTGAAATGCATCCTGGGCCTGTTGCAGCCCGACTCCGGCTCCATCAAGGTGGACGGGCAGGAGACCACCCGCCTGCGTCCGCGGGAACGGGAAAAGCTGCTGCACAAGTTCGGCATGCTGTTCCAGGGGGCGGCGCTGTTCGACAGCCTGCCGGTGTGGGAGAACGTGGCCTTCGGCCTGATCCAGGGCGAGCACATGCCGCGCGCCCAGGCCAAGGAGATCGCCCTGCGCAAGCTGGCGGCGGTCGGCCTGACCGCCGACGTGGCGGAACTGTCGCCGTCGGAACTGTCGGGCGGCATGCAAAAGCGCGTGGGTCTGGCCCGCGCCATCGCCGACGAACCGGAGATCATCTTCTTCGACGAGCCGACCACCGGCCTCGATCCCATCATGGCCGACGTGATCAACGAACTGATCGTGAAGTGCGTGAAGGATCTCGGCGCCACCGCCGTGACCATCACCCACGACATGGCGTCGGCCCGCAAGATCGCCGACCGGGTGGCGATGATCTATCAGGGCAAGATCATCTGGACCGGCCACGCCAAGGACATCGACCATTCCGGCAACCCGTACGTGGACCAGTTCGTCCACGGTCGCGGCGATGGTCCGATCCAGATGCAGGTGCGGGCGCTGTAAGGGGGCCCGGCCCCCTTTTCGTTAGAGTGTGATCGGTTCAAACGGAATCGTTTGAAGCGTGAATCACACGGGAAAACCAAAAGTTTAGAGTCCTTCAGGTGCTTCAATAAGCACCTGAAGGACTCTAAACCGCTGCGTCCAGCAGGGCCGTGACGTCCAGGTGCCGTTCCAGATGGTCGGCCAGGGCGTCGAGAACCGCGTCCACCGCCGCGTCATAGGCCAGATCCGACGCTGCCCCCAGCCCGGCCAGCCACGCCGCGCGGAAGGCGTCCGACGCGAACAGGCCGTGCAGATAGCACCCCTCGACCCGCCCGTCCGCCGACGCCGCCCCGTCCATCCGCCCGCCGACATCCAGCACCGCGCGGGCCGCGTCGGGACCGGCGGTGCGGCCCATGTGCATCTCGTACCCCGCCACCGGCGTGCCGGTGGTGCGGTGGGCGCCGCGCACCTCCTCCAGAATTTTCGGGCCGCTCAGCACCGTGTCCACATCCAGCAGGCCCAGGCCGTCCACGGCGCCCGGCGGCCCCTCGATGCCGTCGGGATCGGCGATGCGGCGGCCCAGCATCTGATAGCCGCCGCAGATGCCCAGCACCCGCCCGCCGCGGCGGTGGTGGGCCAGCAGGTCGATATCCCACCCCTGCGCGCGGAAGAAGGCCAGGTCGGCGATGGTCGCCTTGGACCCCGGCAGGATCACCAGACCGGCATCGGCGGGCAGCGGCATGCCCGGCGGCACCATCACCAGCCGCACCGCCGGTTCCTGCGCCAGCGGGTCGAAATCATCGAAGTTGGAAATGCGGGATATCATGGGCACGGCGATGGTCAGCGCCGTGCCGTCCGTCCGCCCCGCCCCCACCGCGCCCAGCGACTGGGCGTCCTCCGCCGGCAGCTTGCCGGCGTCACGGAACCACGGGGCGACGCCGAAGCTGCGCCAGCCGGTGCGCTCGGCGATGGCGGTCAGCCCGCCGTCGAACAGCCGCACGTCGCCACGGAACTTGTTGATGATGAAGCCGCGGACCAGCGCGCGTTCGTCCGCGCTCAGCAGAGCGTGGGTGCCGACCAGGGCGGCGATGACCCCGCCGCGGTCGATGTCGCCCACCAGCACCACCGGCACCCCGGCGGCGGTGGCGAAGCCCATGTTGGCGATGTCGCCGGCCCGCAGATTGATTTCCGCCGGGCTGCCCGCCCCTTCCACCACCACCACGTCGGCTTCGGCCTTCAGGCGGACGAAGCTGTCGAGCACGGCACCGAGGAAATCGCGCTTGCGCCGCTGGTACGACCCGGCCTCCGCCGTGCCGATCACCCGGCCCTGCACCACCACCTGGGCGCCCATGTCGCTCTGGGGTTTCAGCAGCACCGGGTTCATGTGGACGCTGGGGGGCACGCCGCAGGCGCGGGCCTGGAGCGCCTGCGCCCGCCCGATCTCGCCGCCATCGGCGGTGACCGCGGCGTTGTTGGACATGTTCTGCGGCTTGAACGGCCGCACGGTCAGCCCCCGCCGCACCAGCGCACGGCACAGGCCCGCCACCAGCAGCGACTTTCCCACGTCGGAGCCGGTGCCCTGAAGCATGATGGCGCGTGCCATGGCGGTTTCGTCAGCCCTTCAGGTTCATGGGAAGGCCGGCGATCACGAACACCACCCGGCGGGCACGTTCGGCCACCATCTGGTGAAGCCGCCCGGCGTGGTCACGGAATTCGCGGGCCATGGCGTTGTCGGGCACGATGCCCTGCCCCACCTCGTTCGACACCAGCACCACGTTGCCGGGCAGCCGCTCCAGCGTGTCGGCAAAGGCGGCGCAGGCCATCGACACGTCACGCCCCGCCCCCATCAGGTTGGAAACCCACAAGGTCAGGCAATCCACCAGCACGGATGCCTGCGGGCTGGCGTGGCGCATCAGCGCCCCCACCAGATCCAGCGGCTCCTCCACCGTGGTCCAGCCGTGGCCGCGGTCGGCGCGGTGGCGGCGGATCCGCACGGCCATTTCCGTGTCGAACGCCTGGGCCGTGGCCAGATAGATCCAGGGGGCCGGCGCCGCCTTGACCAGTTCTTCGGCGTACCGGCTCTTGCCGGAACGGGCGCCGCCCAGAACCAGAGTCAGATGCCCGCTCATGTTCCCTCCTGTCCGGCGTGTGCCGCCGTCCCGTTTGCGCGCCGGGGCTGCCGGAACGCCGGCTGCCCCGGCGCGCCAGTCATAATAATGTAACCATACAAGCTGATTTTACAGAATAGCACAGGCGCCACGGCTCCTCGATTCCGAAGGCTTGCGGCATAGCGCATCGCCGTGTCCCTGCCAAGACAGGGCTTTTCCCAATGCCGACGCTGGACAAACGGCGTTTGCGCGCGTTACCCAAAACGTCATGCCGACCATCGAACTGATCACCCGCCGCCCCGCCGGTGGCCCCGCCCGCCCCCGCCCCCTGCTGTTCGTCCACGGCGCCTTTTGCGGCGGCTGGATCTGGGATGAGCATTTCCTGCCCTGGTTTGCCGAACGCGGCTGGACCGCCCACGCGCTCAGCCTGCGCGGCCACGGCAAGAGCGGGGGCCGGGACGCGCTGATCGGCTACGGCCTGTCCGATTACGTGAACGACGTGCTGTCGGTGTACGACGGCCTGGACACCCCCCCGGTGCTGATCGGCCATTCCATGGGCGGCATGGTGGTCCAGCGCGTGCTGGCTCGCCGCCCCGCCACCCCGGCGGCGGTGCTGATGTCCTCGTCCCCGCCCACCGGGCTCTTGGAATCCTCGCTATGGCTGGCGTGGTGCCACCCCATCATCTTCCAGCAGATGGCGTTGATGAACACGCTGGGGGAAAACGCCGTCGATCCGGCCACCATCTCCCGCGCCATGTTCTCCGACGCCATGCCGCGGGACGAGGCGGTGCGCTACATGACGATGATGCAGGGGGAATCCAAGCGCATCCTGATGGAAATCGGCGGCTGGATACCCTTCCCCGTGCTGCCGCCCCGCACCATTCCCATCCTGGTGATGGGCGCGGAAAACGACCGGCTGATCCCCCCGTCCCAGGTGCGCGCCACCGCCCGCCTGCTGAACACCGAGGCGGAGATCCTTCCCGGCCTCGGCCACGGCCTGATGCTGGAACCCGCGTGGGAAACCGTCGCCCGGCGCATCGACGCGTGGCTGGCCGGCACGCTGGGCGGGGCGGAAAGGGCTGCGGCCTAACCGCTTCCCGGCGCGCCCTTCTGGGTCAGGACGATGAACACCTTGTCTTCGAGCTGGTCGGGGGTGAAGGGCTTGACGATATAGGCCGTGACCTGATGGGCCAGCGCGTGCTCCACCGCCTTGCGGGTGGCCAGCGCCGTCACCATCAGGAACGGCAGGTCGGGGCGCACGGCGCGCACCTGTTTCAGCACCTCCAGCCCGCTGGCCCGCGGCATCATCCAGTCGCAGATGATGAGGTCGTAGCGGTCCTCGTGCCCGAGGAAACGGTCCAGCGCCTGCTGGCCGTCCTCCATGGTCTCGATGACGCCCACACCCAGATCGTGGAGCACGGATTCCACATAGTTGCGCGGGCCGTCCTCGTCATCCACCACCATCACGCGCAGGTTGCTCATGTCGATGAAGGGCACGCCGATGGTGGCCAGCGCGCCGCGCATCCACGCCGCCCGCGCCGCCCGTTCCTTGGTGCCTTGGGCGCCCAGCAGGAAGGCGCGGATGAAACGGGGACGGTGGACCTGGCGATAGAGGGCGCGGGCGGCGGTAATGCGGCTCTTGCCCTCGCAGAACGCCTTTTCCCCGGCCAGCTTGACGATTTCCAGCACCTTGTCGGCGGTGGGTTCGGTCTTGATCTGCTGGAGCGGCGACAGGATGCGCTGGGTGCGGATGAACGTGTACTGCACCTCGTCGATCTGCTTGGCCAGCGTGTCGCGCTCTTCCGCCGGAAAGGCGGAATCGAGCATCAGGCGCTGCACCTCGGCCAGCCCCTTCAGCTTGTCGCTCTGCTCCTTCCAGCAATCCAGCAACCGCCCGGCGAATTCGCGCCCGTCGAAATAGACCTTCAGGTACTGGTTCACCGCCCGCAGCGAGATCGGCGTCAGCGGCATCTTCTGCAGCATGAACAGGATGCGGATCTTTTCGATGAAGTTCCGCCCCTTGATGATCTCCGGCAGCGTGTCCTCGTTCAGCAGCAGCGCCATGCGCCGCTGCAACGACCCCTCGGTCCGCGCACCGCCGCGGTAGCCGTCGCCGGTCTTGACCCGCTGGGCGATGCGGGCGAGGGCCAGAACCTCCTTCTGCACCGATTCGATGCCGAACATGTCGCCGATGCTGCTGACGGCGAAGCGGTGGGGCTTGGCCAGTTCCCGGCGGAACGCCACCATCAGGCTGTCGGACAGGAGCGGCATATTCACCCGCCGCATCAGCGCGCCCAGCCGGGTGACCAACGCCGGGGTGTCGTCGGGAAGCGGCGTGTCGCCCGTGGCCAGGATGATGATGGTGTCCACCAGCCGCACGAAGGGCATGTCACCGGAAATGGAGGCCATCCCGGATTCGCTGCGGACCATCTCGCCCAACAGCCGGTCGAGGGGGCCCATGGCGGCCTCCCGCTCCTCTTCGTCCCCCCCCTCGCCCACCGTGTCGGCAAGGGTCAGAAGCTGCCCGGTCTTTTCGGCAAAGGAGCGGCCGGCGTGGATGAACTGGGTCAGGGCCGCATCGACGATCCAGCGTCCGGTCTGGGCGTCCTTCTCCATCACCTCCTTGACGGACGCGGTGTAATTCTCCGCCGTCAGTTCGGGGATGACCCATTCCTTGGACCGCTGGCGGGTCAGCATGGCCACGTCGTTGACCAGCGCGTTCAGCGACCCGCTCTTACGCCCCATCACCCGTTCGGCCTGCTGCAGGATGCCGACGAAGATGGCCTGGTTGGACAGGGTGTTCTGGTGGCGGGGGGAATGCAGCAGTTCGGTGGGCGTCAGGGCGTTTTCATTGAGAAAACGTTCGCAATGGCGCCCGATGCCGTCCCGCGCCGCGGGGTTGAAGAAATCCTCCGCCGTGACGCACGGGGTGATCTCCTGCGTATCGTCAGGATCGAGGTGCTTGTCATCGACAAGAGTGGCATCCGATGCCATAGCGGTTCTTCCTCAGGCGAAGCCCGGAAACGGGCTTCGGTCACGCGCGGAGGCCGTGTGCCCGGCCGTCATGCGGCGATCAGTTCGCGCACGGCGGCCAGCAGCTTTTCGGGCGTCACCGGCTTCATCAGGATCTGGGTGCCCGGGCGGGCCGTCAGCCCCTCCGCCATATCGCGGGAGGCATAGCCGGTCAGGAAAAGAATGCGCAACTCGGGATTATGCTCCTCCAGCGCGCGGGCCAGTTCCGGGCCGCTCATCCGTGGCATGGAGATATCGCTGATGACGATATCGAACAGTCCCCCGCTGTCCATGAAGCATTTCAGCGCCTCCACCCCGTCGGCGGCCTCCACCACCTCGCACCCCGCCTCTTCCAGGGTCAGGCGCAGGAAGGACCGGACCGATTCCTCGTCGTCCACCAACAGAACCCACGCGGTTTCCCCCTCGGGCAGGCCGACGTTCTCCACCCCCTCGTCCTGATGGACGGGCGGGTCCACCGCCGGCAGGTAGAGCGAAAACACCGTTCCCTGCCCCGGCTCCGACATCACCTCCACCACGCCGCCGGCCTGCCGGGCGGTGCCATAGACCATCCACAGCCCCAGGCCCGTGCCCTTGCCCGGTTCCTTGGTGGTGAAGAAGGGTTCCCAGATGCGGTCGCGGATCTCTTCCGGGATGCCGCACCCGGTGTCGGTGACCCGCAACAGGGCATAGCGCCCCTTCTTCAGGTATTCGTAGCGCTCGAAAAAGACCGGCGGCGGCGTCACCACGTCCAGCGACACCACCAGCCGGCCCCCATTGGGCATCATGGCGTCGCGGGCATTGATGGCCAGGTTGAGCAGGGCCTGATTGAGCGTGACCGGGTTGGCCACGGCATGGGCCGCCGGTTCGCGGATCTCCACCTCCAGCGCCACGCTGGAGGTGATCAGGGGTTTCAGGAACACGCGCAGGTCGCGGACCAACTCGGCCAGCCCCACCACCTCGGTCTCCTCCGACACCCGCCGGCGGCTGAAATCCAGCAATTGCGAGGTCAGGGCCGCGGCGCGGTCGGACGCCTTGGCGATTTCGCGCACGCACGACAGCACGCGGTTCTCGTCGCCGGGGCTGCGCTCGGCCAGCCGGGCAAAACCGCCGATGGCCGTCAGCATGTTGTTGAATTCATGGGCGATACCGCCGGCCATGCGGCCCACCGCCTCCATCTTCTGCGACCGCTGGAGTTCGTGTTCGGCCCGGCGGCGTTCGGTGATGTCGTTCATCACCACCAGCACCGCCGCCCCACCCTGATAAACGGCGGGGTAAGCCTGCACCTCCACATGGCGGCGCTCGCCGGACGGGCGGATGACCTCGGCCTCCAGCCGCTGGCGCTGACCGTCGGCGGCCTTGGTGATCTGGGCCTCGACCGCCGCCCCGTCGTCGAGGAAGCCGGCAAGGTTGCCCCCCTCCACCAGCCCGCCCCCGGCCATGCCCAGAATGCCGGCGGCGGCGGCGTTGGCGAACTGAATGGCGCCGCGGTACCAGATGACGATGCCGTAGGGCGCCATTTCCACAAGCTGACGGTAGCGGTGCTCGCTCTCCTTCAGCGCGGTGACGGTCGTGGCGCGCTCCAGCTCCGCCGCCGCCCGCGCGCCGAACACGTCGAGCAGCGACTGCGCCGACATCAGGTCCAGGTTGGGACGCCGCGACATGACGGCGATGAAGCCCAGCGGACGGCCCGAGGCGTCGAACAGCGGCGCCCCGCAATAGCTCTCCACCCTCAGCCGCACCGCCAGCGGATCGTTGGGAAAATGGCGACAGACGCCGGACGGGAACACCCGCGGCGCCCGGCCCACCACCTGTTCCGCCGGGGTGCCGGCCAGGGGGACATCCATGGGCGGCTGCATCTCCCCGTCCACGGCCAGCGCCAGCATCCGCACCTCTCCCGGCTCGTCGGTGACGGCGGCGACGGCGGCAATCTCCACATCCAGCGCGCGGGCCAGCGCCAGCGCCAGCTTGCGGAAGAACTCCTCGCCCCCGCCGTGGGACACCGACTGCGCCAGATCGCGCAGAACCGCTTCGAAGCGGTAGCGGTCGGTGACGTCGGTGATGGTGGCGACGAAACCGCCGCCGGGGATCGGGCTGCGCCGCACCTCCAGAAAACGGTCGCCGACGCGCAGCGGGTCCACCTCCCACCGGGCGGCGGGAACGACGGGGGCGCAGGCCGAACCGTCGGGCTGGAACGCCAGCGCCAGCGGGGCGGCCTCGTTGCGCATGTGCCCGGCCAGATCGCCCAGCGGCAGCCCGAAGCGGACGAACCCGGCGGACAGCCCCAGCAGGCGGGGGAAATCATCGTTCCACGCCGCCAGCGTGCCGTCGCGGTCGAACATGCAGATGCCCTGGCTGATGCTTTCCAGGGTGGCCTTCAGCCGCGCGGTCTGGCCGGCCAGCTCCTGTTCCCGGTCCTTCAGCTCGGTGATGTCCATCAGGATCTTCACGATGCCGCCCGACCCGGTGGCGTGCTCGCTGATGCGGTACCAGCGCCCGTCCGACAGGCGCTTGTCCACCGGCGCCTCGTGCTCCAGATGGCGGTTCTTGCGCGCCTGGATCCACTGCACCATGTCCTGTTCGCTGCCCTGGTAGCCGCCGCGCACCGCCGCCACCCGCAGGATCTCGTCGAAGGTGGTGCCGGGAAGCAGCACGTCGGCGATGGTCGGGTACGCCTGCCGGTAACGGTCGTTGCAGAACAGCAGGCGCCCGTCGGCGTTGAACAGAACGAAGCCTTCGGAAATGCTGTCCAGCGCGTCGTGCACCACCACCTGCATGAAGCGGGCGTCGATCATCGCCATGGTTTCGGCGGTCACGTCGATGCCGGTGCCGCGGTAGCCCAGCAGCCGCCCGTCGGACGACAGCACCGGCTGGCCGCTGAGCCGCAGGACCAAAGGGGTGTCGCCGCTGTCGTCAACCTGCACCTCCAGGTCACGGAAGGGGCGCCCGGCCAGAATATCGGCGCGGTATTCCTCCCACGTGTCGGCATCTTCCGCCAAACGCCCCAGGTCCATCAGCGAGGTGCCGAAGACCGACCAGGGGCTGCGCTTCAGCAGCACCTCCAGCCGTTCGGAAATATAGGTGTAGCCATGATCCGGCCCGGTTTCCCAGAACCAGTCCGAGGATGCCTCGGCGAAGTCGCGGAACCGGCGGTGGCTGAGTTCCAGCCCCTCGTTGGCATCGCGCAGCAGCCCTGCCGCCCGCTGCACCGCGGCAGCGGCCCTGAATGCCCGGCGGACCGCCAGCACCCCCAGCCCGGCCATGATCACCAGAACCGTCGCCAGCGGCAGCGCCACCCGGCGCAGCAGCGTGCGGCCCGGCTGGTCGGGCGTCCATGCCAGATACCCCACGTCGGAGCCGTCGGGCGCGCTCAAGGCCAGGGCCGCCGTGCCGGCGGGCACACCGGCATCGGAGCGATAGACCAGATCACGCAGGCCGAACAGCCGCTCCATCCGTTCCAGAACCGCCGCGTCCACCTGGCGGACGAACACCAGCATCAGCCGGTCGGGCGCGCCGCCGCTGTCGGGGGTGGTCACGAACAGCGGGCTGACCGCCGCCAGATTGAGCACGGGAACCCCCTGCCCGTCCCGCGTCACCATCAGCCCGCTCAAGGCCGGGGGACGCTCATCGCCCGTGTGGATGGAATCGCCCATGCGCCGCCGGGTCTGTTCCACCAGAGCCGGCAGCGGCGCGCCGAAACGCGCCAGAAGCCCCGGATCGCTGAGCCGCCCGCCCGACAAAGCGAACAGCACCGCACCGTTGCGGTCCAGCAGCAGCGCGTCGTTGACGCCGAACTGCTTGTGCAGCGCCGGTCCCAGCAGGCTTTCCGCCCACCCGCCGTGAGGGACCGCCGCCAGATTTTTCACCGTGTCGTTCCACCACGCGTAATCGCTGACCGTCTTTTCCAACGCTTCCCGCTCCAGCGACAGCAGCGAGGCGGCGGTCCGCTGGGATTGAATGCCGGCGATGCGGTCCTGCCGGTCGGCGGCGAACATCAGCAGCCCGACCAGCGCCATCACCCCCAGCACGACCAGGAGGATCTCGGGCAGGATCAGCCAACGGGTGTGCAACGGAACCGGCGGGGACAGAACGGGTGCCTCAGCGGACGGCTGCACGGAATCCTCAACAGCCGCTTCCGGCAGCCCGTCCTTGCGATTGCGCGTCCCGTCCACGGCCGATGCCTTTTGCGATGAGGTGGATAATCACTGGCAACACACGGCCACCCCGGTTCCGGCGGCCCCAACGCAAGGGTTTAGAGCCTCACCGGTTAACATCGCGTTTCCTGCTTACGTAATTACTCTCAATGACATACAAAAGACCGTATTCTAATAAAGCAATTTATGGCCGCGCCCGAACGGGCACCCGCTCAGGGCTTGGCCGGGAGAGCCGGGTCGCGGTTGACCAGGATCAGAAGCTTCTCCTCAAGCTGCTCGGGCGCGAAGGGCTTGGCGATATAGGCGGTGACATCGTGGGCCATCGCCTCTTCCACCGCGATCATGGTGGCGAGCCCGGTCACCATCAGAAAGGGCATGTCGGGCCGCACGGCGCGCACCATCTTCAGGAATTCCAGCCCCGACAGCCGCGGCATCTTCCAGTCGCAGATGATGATGTCGAAATCGGCCTCATGGCCGGTGAAACACGACAGGGCGGCGTGCCCGTCCTCGGCTTCGGTGATCGCCACGACGCCCAGATCGCGCAGGATCATGCGGACATAGGCGCGGGCCTGGGATTCGTCCTCGGCCAGAAGCACCCGCAGGTCGGCCATGTCCTTCAGCGGCACGCCGGCTTCGGCCAGGGTGGTGAACAGGGCCTGGAAGATGCTGCTGCGCTCGTCGGCCCCCGCCGCCAGCCCGTCCCGCTCCGCCTTTTCCCGCCAATGGTTGAGATAGGCGCGCAGGAAGGACGGCGAGCGGGTGTGGTGCCCGATCAGCATGCGGATGGCCGCGGCGCATTTGGGTTCGGTGAAGGCGTTTTCGGCAAGCAGGGCGGCGAAATCCATCACCTCCTCCACCGCCGGTTTCTTGTCGCAGGCCAGCCGTGCCAGGATGCGGTTGGTGCGCAGATAGAGATACTGAAGCTCGTCCAGCATCCGCCCGAAACTGTCGCGCAAAGACTCGGGCAACCCGCTGCGCAGCAGCCGGCGGTGCAGGTCCGACAGCGCCTTGATCCGCGCGCGCGGCGTGCGCATCCCTTCGAACAGGCGCTGGGTCAACTCCCGCTGTTCCAGATGCTTCTGGATGGCCGCCGCGATCATCTTGCGGCTCTGATCGCCGAAGGTGGCGGATTCCAGGGTGAACAGGTCGATCAGGCGGGCGTAATGGGTCTTGTCCTGCAGCACCGCGTCCAGCTTGTCCGGCGTCAGCAGCCGGGCGATGCGGCGGTCGAGGATGCGGCGCGTCCGGTCGCCGCCGATGTATCCCCCCGTGGTGCGCAGGCGGCTGGCCACCGCCCCGGTCGCCAGCATCTCATCCAGAATGGTGGACAGGGCGCGGGGGTCGTAGCTGTTGGGCGGCGTCAGCCGCTGGGTGCCGATCAGCACCCGGTGCAGCGACATCTCCAGCCCCCGCCGCGCCCCCGGCGCCCGGCGCCGTCCGACGAAGGCGGCCAGACGGCGCAGCACCACCGGCGCCCCATCGCCCAGCACCCCGTCGCCCTTCCAGACCTGGACCAGCGCATCCAGCAGCGGATGCAGCCCCTTGCACCAGCCGAACAGCTCCTCCACCCCGGCGCGGGACGCCAGGATTTCCCCGATCACCTGATCGATGACGGCGATCCCCTCCCGGCTCAGCCCGTCGCTTTCCAGCGACAGCAGGCGGACCAGCTTGACCTCGTAGCTGGTGCTGTCGGCCAGCCAGCTCGACACCAGGGAATCCAGGGCGTAGCGGGCGTCGAAATCAGGCCCCCCCTGAAACGCCCCCGACACCGCGGCGCCAAAGGTGCGGGCGTCGAACCCCGGCGCCGGTCCCCGGTGGCCGCGCTGCTTGGCAAGCTCGATGACGCCCTTTTCCAGATCCAGCACCTCTTCCACGCGGATCTGCGCGTTGCGGTGGCCGGGCTTGGCCTGGGCATGGGCGATGCGCTCCAGCACCGCCCGGCGGCGGTGCCATTCCTGAAAGGCGCACAGGGGTGTCACCCGGTGCAGCATTTCCGTGGGCGTCAGCCGCTGGCCGTCCAGGAAATCGGCCAGCGCGTCGGCGGCGAAGAAACGCGCGGTGCTGGTGAACAGGTGCTGCGGCTCGGTGCACACCGGCACGCCCTCGTCCTGGGCGCCCGCGTCGGCGCCCAGTTCGAACAGCAGCGCGTCCACGTCGTAGGAATCGACGGCGCTGGCTTCCAGGGTGGGGGAGTTGACGTCGATGCGCGCGGCCATCCGCGGCCCCCGGTCAGACGACCAGCGCGTGGATGCGCGCGGCCAGAGCGTCGGGGTTCACCGGCTTGTGCAGGAACGCGATGCGGCTGGAATCGGCCAGCAGCCCGTCCAGCGGCTCGGTTTCCGGCGGGTAGCCGGACATCAGCACCACCGGCAGGTCGCCCGCCTCTTCCCGCAGGCGGCGGGTCAACTCGGCCCCGCCCATGCGCGGCATCACCAGATCGCTGACCAGCAGGTCGAAGGCCCCGCCCTGGCTGTGGAACAGCTCCAGCGCCTCCTGCCCGTCGGCGGCGATGACCACCCGCATGCCCATATCCTCCAGGGTCAGGCGGATGAACTCGCGCACCTGTTCCTCATCCTCCACCAGCAGCACCGTGGCCGCAACGGACGGTCCGTCCTCCACCTCCTCCGCCGGGGCGTCATCGCCACCGTCGCCGGCACCGTAGCCCAGCGTGCCGCGTTCGGCGGGAAAATAAAGGGTGAAGGCGGTGCCCTGCCCCGGTTCCGACCACACCTCCACCGCGCCGCCGGCGCGGGTGACGGTGGAATAGACCAGCGACAGGCCCAGCCCCGTCCCTTCCCCCTGCTGTTTGGTGGTGTAGAAGGGTTCGAAGATACGGTCGATGGCGTCGGGCGCGATGCCCTCCCCGGCGTCGCGCACCTGGATGGTGACATAGGTGCCGCGGCGCAAGGCCGTGTGACGGCGCCAGAAGGCGGCATCGGGCACCCCGCGGTCCAGCGTGATGGTGATGGGGCCGCCGCCCGGCATGGCATCCCGGCTGTTGATGGCCAGATTGACCAGCGACTGGTGCAGGTGGGCCGGCTCGATCAGCACCACCGCATCGGCCGCGCGGACGTCGATCTCCAGGCTGTAGCGTTCCCCCAGGATCGGGCGCAGGAAGCGGCGCGCCTCCTCCAGCTGCGGGGCGACGGTGACCAGACGCGCGGCCTCCCCCGGTTCCTGCCGTCCGAAGGTGAGAAGCTGCGACGTCAGCCCGGCGGCGCGGTCGGTGGCCTTGATGATCTCGCCCAAACACTGCTCCACGCGGGGGCGGTCAGCGGGGGCGCGGCGGGCCATGTGGGCGAAACCGCCAATGGCGGTCAGCATGTTGTTGAATTCGTGCGCGATACCGCCGGCAAGCTGGCCGATGGCCTGCATCTTCTGCGACTGGTTCAGCGCCCGCTCCGCCTGTTTGCGCTGGGTCACGTCGTTCAGCACCAACAGCCACGCGGGCGCGCCGTCGATGGCGAAGGGATGGACCCCGGCCTCCAGGTCGCGGACGCCGCCGCCGGCCGTGTCCACCTGCGCCGCCATGGCCGGGCCGGGGGCACGCTGGACGCAGGGCGGCGGCAGATGGGCGAACAGCGGTTCCCCCAGCCCCGGCGCCGTGGGATCGGACAGGCGCGGCAGAGCCGCCATGTCCTCCACGGCGTCCGTGCCCAGGATGTCCGCCGCCGCGCGGTTGGCGAAGCGCACCCGCACCCCATCCCACACGATCACGCCATAGGGGGCGGTTTCCACAAGCTGGCGGTAACGGTTTTCGCTGTGGGCCAGCGCCTCTTCATGGCGCTTGAGTTCGGTGATGTCGGTCAGAACCTTGACGATGCCGCCGAAACGGGTGGCGTGTTCGCTGATGCGGTACCAGCACCCGTCGCCCAGCCGGTGGTCGGTGGGCGCCTCGCTGTCGAAATGGCGGCGCAGGCGTTCTTCCACCCACAGGGTCGGGTTGATGACCTGCCCCCCGGCCCCGCGGTCCAGGGCGGTGCGAAGAAGGTCGGCGAACGACACGCCCGGCCGCAGCTTGTCCGCCAGCAGCGGATAGGCTTCGCGGTAACGGTCGTTGCACAGCACCAGCCGCCCGTCGGGGTCGAACAGCACGAAGCCTTCGCTGATGCACCCCACCGCATCGCCCAGCAGGTCGCGCAGCATCAGCGCGTCACCGGCGCCGTCCTTGTCGGCCAGATGGCTGGCGGCCAGGGTGCCGCGGTCCAGCGCGTCCACCGTTTCGTCGAACAGCGACAGAATGCGGCGGGCCCGCGTCAGCAGCCGGCGGCCATCGGCGGTCGGCCCCTCCGCGGTCAGCAACGGGTGTCCGTACCGCTCCTCCAGGGTGCGCAGACCGTCCTGCACATCGTGTTCGGTGCAGCCGAGGGAACGGGCGGCAGAGGCGATCCCGCCTTCCGCCACCGCTACGAACAGGCGCAGATGCGCAAGGTCGAGATCGGGTCGGGTCATCAGTCCCGTATTCAACCATTCGTCGCGGCGGAATACCATCGCTTTTCCCCGCTCATCGGGGCAAAGGGGGTAATCCGTCTGGTCGGGCCGAAGAAAAGCTTACACCGGCAACAGAGCCGCGGCAATCCGCCGCCCTTCGGTCAGCAGGACGTTGTAGGTGCGGCAGGCCGCCCCGGTGTCCATGCCGTCCACCACCACACCCGCTTCGCGCAACGGTTGCCGAAGCGCCTTGGGAACCAGCCGGTTCCGGGCGCCCGTGCCGAACAGCAGGATGTCGATCTGTCCGGCCCGCTCCAGAATCGGGGCGAAGTCGCCGATCGTCAGATCCTCGAACGCCCCCGTCCCCCACGGCACCAGCGCGTCGGGGAAGACGAGCTGCGCCCCGGCGTGCCAGACGCCGCGGACGCAGAACTGACCGTCGCCATAGCCGTCGATGACGAAACTGTCGGCGGGAATGAATTCGGAGATGTTCATCGCTTTTCCCCCGCCGGCCCCGTCATGGGGCCGGTTTGGTGGCCGCAGCCGGCTGTTCGCTGTCGGGCGAGCCGCGGCGCAGCCGGTTTTCGCCCAGGAACAGCAAGATGGGGGCGGCGATGAAGATCGACGAGGAGGTAGCGATGATGACGCCGAAGATCAGCACGATGCCGAAATCCTGCAGCGCCTCGCCGCCGAAGATGGCCAGCGGCAGAACCGACAGGAAGGTGCACATGGACGTGCCCAGCGTGCGGTTCAGCGTCTCGTTGATCGACAGGTCGATCAGCTCGCGCAGCGGCATCTTCTTGTAGATGCGCAGGTTCTCGCGCACCCGGTCATAGACCACCACCTTGTCGTTCACCGAATAGCCCATGATGGTCAGGATGGCGGCGATGGCGGTCAGGTTGAACTGGATGTCGGTGACGGCGTAGAAGCCGACGGTCTTGGTGATGTCCAGCAACAGCGTCACCACCGCCCCCGCCCCGAACTGCCATTCGAAGCGGAACCAGATGTAGACCAGCATCGCCACCATGGCGAGGCCGAGCGCGATCATGCCGTTGGCGAACAGTTCGCCCGACACCGACGCGCCCACCGCTTCCACCCGGCGGACCTGGGTGCCGGGGATTTCCTTGGCCAGCGTGGCGCGCACCTGATCGGCGGCCCGCTGCTGGGCCGCATCGTCGCCCGGCTGGCGTTCCAGGCGGATCAGCACGTCCTGGGGCGAACCGAACTCCTGCAACTGCACCTGACCCATGTTCAGGCCCGACAGGGTGTGGCGCAGGCTGGGGAAATCGGCGGCCTGGGGGGTGCGTGCCTCGATCACGATGCCGCCGGCAAAGTCGATGCCGTAGTTCAGCCCCGGATGGAAGAACAGGATCACCGAGGCCAGCGACAGCAGCGCCGACACGATCAGCCCCGCGTGCCGCCCCTTCATGAAGGGAATGCGCGTGTTGTCCCGCACAAGACGAAGATGGAACATGACGGATATCCCCTCAGGTCGGCAGCATCGACGGGCGGTGGCGGCGCAGCCACGCGACCATCATCAGACGCACCAGGACCGTGGCGGTGAACATGGAGGTGAGGATGCCGAAGATGATGGTGACCGAGAACCCCTTCACCGCACCCACGCCGAAGATGAACAGCAGGATCATCTTGATGACGGTGGTCAGGTTGGAGTCCACCACCGTGGCATAGGCGCGGCGGAACCCGGTTTCCATGGCCGAAAAGGCGCCGCGGCCCCGCACCGTCTCTTCACGGATGCGCTCGTTGATCAGGATGTTGGCGTCCACCGCCAGCCCCAGCATCAGCAGGATGCCGGCGATGCCGGGCAGCGTCAGCGTGGCCTGAAGCAGCGACAGGACCGCCACCGTCAGGATGATGTTCACCAGCAGCGCCACGCAGGCATAAAAGCCGAAGGTGCCGTAGGCGGCCAGCATGTAGCCGCACACCAGCACGAAGCCGACGGCCACGGAGATGAGACCCGCGCGGATGGAATCGGCGCCCAGGTCGGGGCCGACCGTGCGCTCCTCGATCACCGTCAGCGGTGCCGGCAGCGCGCCCGCGCGCAGCAGCACGGCCAGATCGTTGGCGGTCTGGGCGCTGAAGTTGCCGCTGATCTGGCCGCGCCCGCCGATGATCGGCTCGCGGATCACGGGGGCGCTGATGATCTTGTTGTCGAGAACGATGGCGAAGGGGCGGCCCACGTTCGCCTGGGTCACCTCGGCGAAGCGGCGGGCGCCGACGCTGTCGAATTCGAAGTTCACCACCCATTCGCCGGTCTGGCTGTTGGTGCCGGCCTGGGCGTTCTTCAGGTTGGCGCCGTCCACCTCGACCTTCTTGCGCACCACATAGGCGGCGGGGCCGCGCCCGCCCTCGGCCGAGGGCAGCACCTCCATCCCCGGCTGGGGACGGGCGGCGGGGTCGCCGTTCACGTCCACCAGACGGAACGTCATCTTGGCGGTCGTGCCGAGAAGGCGCTTCACGCGGTCGGGGTCTTCCACGCCGGGAAGCTGCACCAGGATGCGGTCGCCGCCCTGGCGGGCAATGGTGGGTTCGTTGACGCCGGTCTCGTCGATGCGGCGGCGCACGATCTCGATGGATTGTTCGACCGCCTGGGTAGCGCGGTCGCGCAGCGCCTTTTCGCTGAGCGTCACGGTGACCGAATCACCGTTGGCGGCCACGTCCAGTTCCGGCGTGCCGCCGCCCAGGACACCGGCGTTGCCGCTGTTGAGCTGGCGAAGCTGCTTCACCGCCTCGTCCGCCTGTGCCGGGTCGCGCAAGCGGACGGTCAGGCCCTTTTCGGCGGGCGTGATGGCGGTGTAGCCGATGTTGCCGGTGCGGAGCTGGGAACGGGCGGAATCGACCAGCCCCTCCACCCGGTCGCGGACCACCGCGGCCATGTCCACTTCCAGCAGCAGGTGCGAGCCGCCGCGCAGGTCCAGGCCCAGGTGAACGCGGCTGTTGGCGTACCAGGACGGCAGGCTCGCCAGCGTCTCGCGGCTGAAGAAGTTCGGCAGGGCAAAAATGACCCCCGCGGCGCACACCGCCAGGATCAGATAGATCTTCCAGCGCGAAAAATAGAGCATCGACGTGACAGGTTCCGTTCCCGGTTGCCCGAAGGCGGAAAGGCCACCCCGTCCGGCGGTGCCGGCGGCGGGTGGCCCGCTGCGATGAGGGCCGGCTTACTTGCGGCCGAAGAACTTGCCGATCCGGCCGCCGGCACCGTCGTCGGTCTTGGCCTCCGTGGCCCCGTCGGCGGGGGTGTCGCCGTTCTTGGCCGGCTCGCCCTTGGTCAGGACCATGTTGACGGTGGAGCGCAGGCAGCGCACGCGGACGTTCTCGGCGATTTCCACCTGCAGCTCGTCGTCGGAGCCGACCTTGGTCACCACGCCGATGATGCCGCCGCCGGTCACCACGCGGTCGCCGCGGCGCACCGACTCCAGCATCGCCTTGTGTTCCTTCATCTTGCGCTGCTGCGGGCGGATCAGCAGGAAGTAGAAGACCACGAAGATCAGGATCAGCGGCATGAATTGCATGAACATGTCACCACCGCCGGGGGCCGGGGCCGCCGTTTGGGCGAACGCGGTCGAAACGAACATCCTAATCTCCCTTGGAACGATTTGAAGGCCAACACCGGTCCGGCACGGGCCGTGGGGACTATAGCCGCCCGGACGGACGATGCAACGTGTCTTGCGACCGTCCGGGCGCCTTAGCGAGGGTCTGAGAGCGGCGGACCGCAGGACACCGGCCCCCCGGACGGCTTGCCCGGCGCCCCCGCGGGCGTCTACCATCGCCCGTGGTGCGATCCCTGCCGGTTCCGGCCGGATGGGGTGTCGCGTCCTGACAGACCCGCCACGGCACCGGCGGGTTGCCCCGGCGCCGCGCCCACCAAGTGGCCCTTCCCACCCCAAAGATCCAGAGCCGTGACCCAAGAAACCTCATCCACCCACGCCCTGCTGCCGCTCCTGGCCCGCATCGCCGACGCGCTGGACCGCCTGGCTCCGCCGCCGCCGGCCCCGCTGGACCTGTCCGCCGCCGACGCCTTCGTCTGGCACACCGATCCCGACCGGCTGGACCCGGTGCCGTCGGTCAACCGGGTGGACCTGTCCCTGCTGCAAGGCGTGGAGCGCCAGCGCGACACGCTGCTGGACAACACCCGCCATTTCGCCCGCGGCCTGCCGGCCAACAACGCGCTGCTGTGGGGCTCGCGCGGCATGGGCAAAAGCTCGCTGGTCAAGTCCATCCACGCCGCCGTCGCCGCCGAGGTGCCGGCCACGCTGGTTCTGGTGGAAATCCACCGCGAGGACATCCCCTCCCTGCCCCGGCTGCTGAACCGGCTGCGCGGGGAATCCCGCCGTTTCATCCTGTTCTGCGACGATCTGTCCTTCGACGGCGACGACGTGCATTACAAGTCGCTGAAGGCGGTGCTGGACGGCGGCATCGAGGGGCGGCCCGACAACGTGATCTTCTACGCCACGTCCAACCGCCGCCACCTGATGCCCCGCGACATGATCGAGAACGAACGGTCCACCGCCATCAACCCGGCGGAAGCGGTGGAGGAAAAGGTATCGCTGTCGGACCGCTTCGGCCTGTGGCTGGGCTTCCACAACTGCGACCAGGACACCTATTTCGCCATGATCCGCGGCTATGCCGCCCATTTCGGCCTGACCATCACCGACGACCAGCTCAAGGCCGAGGCGGTGGAGTGGCAGGTCACCCGCGGCAGCCGCTCCGGCCGCGTGGCGTGGCAGTTCATTCAGGATCTGGCGGGACGGCTGGGGCAGCCGCTGGCGTAAGTCCGCCGGCATCCGCCATTCCCCATGCGCCCGGATCACGGTTCAGGATCCGGGCGCCCGCCCCCGCAACCGCGGCCCCGGTGCTAATCCTCGTCGCCGTCGTCGGCCCGCGGCAGCGGCAGGCCGTCGTCGCCCCCGCCGGTCACGCCATAGAACACCGGACGGGAATCCAGCAGGCCGGCGGCGCGCAGATCCTCCACCCCCGGCAGGTCGCGCAGATGCTCCAGCCCGAAGTGGTCGAGGAAATGCTCGGTGGTGATCCAGGTCAGCGGGCGGCCCGGCGATTCCCGCCGCTTGCCCGGCCGGATCCAGCCGTTTTCCATCAGGATGTCCAGCGTGCCCTTGCTGGTCGCCACGCCGCGGATCTGCTCGATCTCCCCCCGGGTGACCGGCTGGTGATAGGCGATGATGGCCAGCGTCTCGATGGCCGCCCGGGACAGGCGGCGCGCGACCTCCTCCTCCTGCCGCAACAGGGGGGCAAGGTCGGGGGCGGTGCGGAAGGCCCAGCCGCCGCCCACCCGCAGCAGCACCACCCCGCGGGGGGCGTAATGCGCCTGAAGCTCGGCCAGCAGGACGGTCACGTCCCACCCCGGCCCGATGCGGGCGGCCAGCAGCACCTCGCTCACCGGATCGGCGGCGGCGAACAGCAGCGCTTCCAGCAGGCGGAGCTTGGCGGTCTTGTCATCGGGCCCGGACGGCTGGCCCGGGGCGGATGTTGCGGTGTCGTCGGTCATGATAGGGGGTGTTTAGCGGGGCACGCGGCGGATGAACAGCGGGCTGAAGGGGCTTTCCTGCTTCAGCTCCACCTCACCCGCCTTGGCCAGTTCCAGGGTGGCGGCGAAGGTGGCGGCCAGGGCCGAGCGGCCCATCAGCGTCCCCTGGGCTTCCGGCGGCAGGAACGCCGACAGGGTGGCCCAGTCGGGCATCCGCCCCAGAAGATCGCCCAGACGCCGCACGGCGTCCTCGATGGAATAGAGGCGCATCGGCTCCATGTGGAGCACATTGCCTTCCTTGCGCTTCTTGTGCGCGCCATAGGCGCGCAGCAGATCATAGAGGGTGACCTGATAGACCGGCTTTTCCAGGATCGCCAGCTCCTCGGGCGCGCCGCGGGCGAACACGTCGATGCCCAGCCGCGGGCGGGTCATCAACTGCTCCGCCGCCGCCTTCATCGCCTCCAGCCGCTGAAGCTGGAAGGCCAGCGCCGCGGCCATGTCCTCCGCCGGCGGCTCCTCCAGATCGGGTTCGGGCAGCAGCAGGCGGGATTTCAGGTAGGCCAGCCACGCCGCCATCACCAGATAGTCGGCGGCCAGTTCCAGCCGCACCCGCCCGGCGGCCTCGATGAAGGCCAGATACTGGTCGGCGAGCTGCAGGATCGACAGGCGGGCCAGATCCACCTTCTGCTCGCGCGCCATGGTCAGCAGAACGTCGATCGGCCCCTCGAACCCGTCGAGCGCCAGAACGAGCTGATCGGGGGAGGTGTCCCCTCCCCCCGTCTCCGGGGTATCGGCCATGTCAGGAATTGCCGGTCAGCGCCGCGATCAGATCCAGCGCCCAGTCCACCAGCGGCCCCATGATCCAGCCGAAGACGTTCAGGTCCACCCCGATCTCCCGCCCCAGGAGCGGCAGCAGGAACAGAACGCCGATCAGCACGAGGATGCCGTACTGCTCCATCCGCGCCAGCGGCAGCGCCAGCGCGCGGGGCAGGATGCCCACCGCCACCCGGCCACCATCGAGCGGCGGCAGCGGGATCAGGTTGAACACCATCAGCACCACGTTGGCCAGGATCGATACCTCCAGCATCGCCTTGACCCACATGTCGCCCATGCCCGCCGCGTTCGGCAGCATGCCCCAGATCCAGGCGGACACCACGGCCAGGATCAGGTTCGACCCCGGCCCGGCCAGCGCCACCCACACCATGTCGCGGCGCGGGTTCCGCAGACGGCCGAAGTTCACCGGCACCGGCTTGGCCCAGCCGAACACGAAGCCGGTGGTGAAATACATCAGCGCCGGCAGGATGATGGTGCCGAAGGGGTCGATGTGGCGCAGCGGGTTGAAGGTCACCCGCCCCAGCCGCAGCGCCGTGTCGTCGCCCAGCTTGGACGCGACCCAGCCATGGGCCGCCTCGTGCAGGGTGATCGCCAGGATGGCGGGAATCCCCACGGCGGTGATCTTGAACAGCCACTCTTCGATCATAAAGATCCTTTCCGATGCCCGGGGCGTCAGGCCAGCAGGGCGTCGAGCCGGCCACGCAGGGCCGCCGCGTCGATGGTACCGGGAGCCGACGGCGCCCGTGCCGCCCGCTGCCACCGCGCAAAAGCCTCATCGCTCAAGATGGGGGTGACGCCCGCCGCTTCCACCATGTCCGGCATCGCGCCGTTGCAATGCAGGGCCACGTCGCAGCCGGCATCCAGCACCGCACGGGTCCGTTCGGCCATGGTGCCGTGCAGGGCGCCCATGGACAGATCGTCGCTGAACAGCAGGCCGTCGAACCCGATGGACGGCCCGCGCACCACCTCGCGGATCACGGTGGCCGAGGTGCTGGCCGGGGCCGTGGGGTCCACCGCCGTCAGCACCACATGGGCCACCATCGCCAGCGGCAGGTCGGCCAGCGCCCGGAACGGCGCGAAATCGGTGGCCTCCAGCGCATCGCGCGGCGCGTCCACCACCGGCAGTTCGGCGTGGCTGTCGGCAAAGGCGCGGCCATGGCCGGGAATGTGCTTGATCACCGGCAACACGCCGCCGACCAGCATCCCCTCGGCAAACGCGCGGGACAGAGCGGCCACCAGCGCCGGATCGCGCCCGAAGGCGCGGTCGCCGATGATGTCGTGGGCGCCCTCCACCGGCACGTCGCACACGGGCGCGCAATCGACGGTGATGCCCAAAGACAGCAGCGTGTGGGCCAGCAGCCGCCCGTTGAGGCGCGCCGCTTCCAGCCCCGCGGCGCGGTCGCGCAGAGCCAGCGCGCCGATCGCACCGGCGGGCGGGTGGGCGGGCCAGTGGGGTGGGCGCAGCCGGGCGACCCGCCCCCCCTCCTGGTCGATCAGGACGGGGGCATCGGGGCGGCCCACGCTGGCGCGCAAGCCGGCGACCAGGGCCGCCACCTGTTCCGGCGTCTCGCAGTTGCGGCGGAACAGGATGAAGCCCAACGGATCGGTCCGGCGGAAGAAATCACGCTCGTCCGCGCTCAGCACCGTGCCGGCACAGCCGAAAACAATGGCCCGCGGCCGTTCAGGGAGCGACAAGAATACACCCCACGCTCTGCGCCTTCAGCGCGGCGCAGATGGAGCGCGCCCGCGTCTCGTCCACCACCCCCGCCTGCACGCGGTAATAAGTGGCGCCGTTGATGGTTGCCTGGGCGAAGTTGACGCCCAGACCGCCCAGCACGTCGGCATGACGGTTGGACAGGCGCTTCCATTCGCCCTGCGCCTGCGACTCCGACGGGACGGAGGCAAGCTGCACCCGCCAGCCGCCGCGCCCGGCGTTGCCCCCCGGACGGGCCGAGGGGGGAACCAGCGTCCCCGCAGCCGGGGCCGACGCCGTGGCCGGCGGCGGGGTGAGGGCGGCGGGAACCGTCTTGGCCGGCGCCGCGGAGGCCGGCGGCGGGGTCAGAGTAGCGGGAACCGCCTTGGCCGGGGCCGGCGGCGTCTGCTTGGCCTGGACCGTGGGCGGCAGTGCTGCGGCATTCACCGGCGGCTGGGTGTGCGCCGCGGCACCCGTGGCGTTGCTGGCGTTCTTGCCATTGCCGGCGTTCCTGGCGCCGGCTGCCGGTGCATCGGCGGACGGAGCGGCGGGAATCGCCGCAGGCGCGGGCTTGGGCGCCACCGGCTTGGGCTTGGCCGGGGCGGCGGGCAGGGCCGCAAGCTGCGACGACTGCCCCGCCGCGGGCGGGGCCGGAGCCAGGGACGATGCCGGCGGGGCCGAGGCCACCACCGTGGGCTGGGCCTGCGGTGCAGGCACCGGGGCCGCCGCCTGCGGGGCCGGTGCGGGGGGCTGGGGGGCGGGCACGTCGGCCACCGCCACCACCGGGGCCGGCTGCAGCGGCGGCACCTGGGGCGACACCACCGGACGCGGCAGCGGCTGTTCGGGCGGCGGCAGCAGCCGCTCCAGCCCCGGCTTGGCCGGGGCCGCGTTCAGCCGTTCATAGACCATCTTGTCCTGGTGCGGCACCTCGTACCCGCCGGGGTCTTGCGGGCGGGACTTGGTGGGGGTGGCGTCGGCCTCCAGCAGCGGCGGCGCACCGTTGTGGACCGCATGCTGCCCGCGGCTGTAGGCGAAGACGATCACGCCGGCAAAGGCGGCGACACCCACCACCGCCGCGCCCAGCGCCAGCAGCCCGCGCCGCCCGGACCGGGCGGGCGGGTAGCCGTAGGGATCGGCTCCGTATTGGGTGTCGTCGTACTGCATCTCAGCGCATCTCCTCCACCGGCTCGACGCCCATGACCTGAAGACCGGAGGCGATCACCGCCGCCACGGCATGAACCAGGGCAAGGCGCGCCACCGTAATCCCCTCGTCACCGTCGATCAGGAATCGCATGGTGGCGTCATCCTTGCCCTTGTTCCACAGAGCATGGAAGTCCGAAGCAAGGTCGTAGAGGAAAAATGCAACACGGTGTGGCTCGTGTGCCTCTGCAGCGGCCTCCACCAGCCGCGGCCAGGTGGCCATGCGGCGGATGATGTCCATTTCCTCCGTGGCCTCCAGACGGGTCAAATCGGCCTTGGACAGAGCCTCCACGCCGGTATCGCGGCCCTCTTCCGCCGCTTTGCGCAGCACCGACTTGCACCGGGCGTGGGCGTACTGGACGTAGAAGACCGGGTTGTCCTTGGACTGCTCGGTCACCTTGGCATAGTCGAATTCCAGCGTCTGGTCGTTGCGGCGGGTCAGCATGATGAAGCGGACCACGTTCGCCCCCACCGACTCGATCACGTCGCGCAGCGTGACGAAGGTGCCGGCGCGCTTGGACATCTTCACCGGCTCGCCGTTCTGGAGCAGGTGGACGAGCTGGCAGATCTTGACGTCCAGCGACCCTTGCCGGGCGGTGACGGCAGAGGTCGCCGCCTGCATCCGCTTGACATAGCCGCCGTGATCCGCCCCCAGCACGTCGATCAGCGTCGGCGAGCCGCGGCGGAACTTGTCGTAGTGATAGGCGATGTCGTTGGCGAAATAGGTGTTGGTGCCGTCCGACTTCTTCAGCGGGCGGTCAACGTCGTCGCCGAAACCGGTGGAGCGGAACAGGGTCTGGGGGCGCGGCTCCCAATCGTCGGGCTTCTTGCCCTTGGGCGGCTCCAGCACGCCCACATAGATGAGTCCCTGGTCCTGCAGCGCCTGCAACGCCGCGTCCACCGCCCCCGATTCGACCATGGCGCGTTCGGAGGTGTAGACGTCCATGCCGATGCCCAGCAGGCCCAGATCCTCCTTGATCCAGCCCATGATCATGGATATCGCAAAGTCGCGGCAGACGGGCAGCCACACCGATTCGTCGGCGCCGACCCATTTATTGCCGTCACGCTCGGCCAGTGCCTGCCCCACGTCCTTCAGATAGGCGCCGGGGTAGAGGCCCGCCGGAATCTCGCCGATGTCCTCGCCCAGCGCCTCGCGGTAGCGCAGGTAGGTGGAACGGCCCAGCACCTGCACCTGGGCGCCGGCGTCGTTGATGTAGTATTCGCGGGTGACGTTGTACCCGGCCTTCTTCAGCAGCGCCGCCAGGGCGTCGCCGAACACGGCACCGCGGCCGTGCGCCGCGTGCAGCGGGCCGGTGGGGTTGGCCGAGACGTACTCCACGTTCACCGCCTGGCCGCCGCCGGCATCGCTGTCGCCATAGGCCGGGCCGGCGGTCACGATGTCGCGGACCCGTTCCTGCCACACGGCGGGCGTCAGGCGCAGGTTGACGAAACCGGGGCCGGCGATGTCGGCGGACACCACGTCGCCGCGGGCGGTCAGCCGGTCCACCAGCATCTGCGCCAGCGCGCGGGGCGCCATCTTGGCCGGCTTGGCCAGCACCATGGCGGCGTTGGTGGACAGGTCGCCGTGGGACGGGTCGCGCGGCGGCTCCACCGTCACCCGCGACAGATCCAGCCCGGCGGGGATGCTCCCCGCGTCGGCCAATGCTGCCAGAATGGCCCGGATATCGTTCTCGAACGCCTTGAAAATATTCATCGTTTCAGGTCTTCGCATCCATGTCGAAGAGACGGGTGTGTTCGGCCAGCGCGTAACGGTCGGTCATGCCCGCGATGTAATCGGCCACCAGCCGGGCACGCACCGCCATATCATCCCGTCCGCCCAGCGCCGCAAGCTGGTCCTGCCAGGGGGTGGGAAGGCATTCCGGCTCGGCCAGGAACAGGCCGAACAGGTCCGCCACCACCCGCTTGCATTTGCTCATTTCGCGGTTGACCTTGTAATGGCGGTACATGCGCTGTTTCAAGAACCCTCGCAAGGGAAGCTGGGCTTCGGCCATTGCGGGGGAGAAGGCCACCACCGCCCGGTCCGCCCCCCGCACCTCCGCCGCCGAGCCGGGGCGCACGGCATCGAGCCGCCGCCGCGTCTCCGCCACCAGATCCTCGACCATGGCGCCGATCATGCGGCGCACCGTCTCGTGGATCAGACGGGACCGCTCCAGCCCCGGATAGCGGGCACGCACCTGTTCGACGAACGGGCGCACCAGGGGGATCTCCGCCACCTCGTCCACGGTGAACAGCCCGGCGCGCAGGCCGTCGTCCACGTCGTGGTTGTTGTAGGCGATGTCGTCGGCCAGGGCCGCCACCTGCGCCTCCGCCCCCGGCTGGGTGTGGAGTTCCAGATCCCAGACATCCCGGTACGCGCGGATGGTGGCGGGCAGTTCCGTCCCTGGTGCCGTGGGCAGCAGCGGGCCGTTGTGCTTGACCACCCCCTCCAGCGTTTCCCAGCACAGGTTGAGGCCGTCGAAATCGGCGTAGCGCCGTTCCAGATGCGTCAGGATGCGCAGGGTCTGGTCGTTGTGGCTGAAGCCGCCATAGGGGGCCATGCAGGCGTTCAGCGCCGTCTCGCCCGCATGGCCGAAGGGGGTGTGGCCCAGATCGTGGGCCAGGGCCACCGCCTCCGCCAGATCCTCGTTCAGCCCCAGCGTGCGGCTGATGGAGCGGGCGATCTGCGCCACCTCCAGACTGTGGGTCAGGCGGGTGCGGTAATAGTCGCCCTCGTGATAGACGAAGACCTGGGTCTTGTATTCCAGCTTGCGGAAGGCACCGGAATGCACGATCCGGTCACGGTCGCGCTGAAAGCACGACCGCGTGGCGCTTTCCGCCTCCGCCACCCGGCGTCCGCGGCTGGTGGCCGGATCGCTGGCGTAAGGCGCTCGAAAAGGGACCGTCCGTTCCGCCGTCATGCCACCGACAGTACCCGGCGGGCGGGGTGCGGCGCAACGGCGGATGCGGCCGGGGGAAGCGGCCGGGGGAAGCGGTTGACGGGCCACCGGGAAGGAATCACCTTTGGAAGGCGGCGGCGGGAGCACCCTTCATGAGCGATACGAAGACGGACGAGCCGCTGGCCCGGATCCGGATCGAGGAACGTTTGGGTTCACTTGAAACCAGTATGCAGGATGTCAAAGCCACCCTGGCCCAGATGCTTCCCGTGCTGGTGAAGATGTCTGCCGACATGGGCGAGTTGAAAGGCCAGTCCAGGGACACCACCCCCAGTTCCCGCGATTTCGGGTGGTTGGAAGGCCGGCTTGAAGCGCTGGAAGCCCGGATGCCGGCCGCCCTCGCCTACCAGCCGCCGGAACCGCGGACATCGGAGTCCCGCAAGCGGTAAGCCTTTTCGCAGCCGCACACTTTGACGGATCCGTCCGCCTGACCTACATTTCCTGGCAACGGATGTTCACGCCTGACCCAGGGAGCCTTCCCGTATGAGCGATACCGCCACCCTTCCCGCCGCCGCTCTGGCACCGGCCACCATCGAATCCGGCGCCGAGGTTGCCGCCGGGCGCGGCTTTGCCATCACCGACAGTGCCGCCAGGCGCGTCGCCTTCCTGATCGCGCGGGAAGATGCACCGGGCGTGCGCCTGCGTCTCACCGTGTCGGGGGGCGGGTGCTCCGGTTTCCAGTACGGGTTCGGGTTCGACGCCGCGGTCAACGACGACGACGTGGTGTTCAGCCACAACGGCACGCCGGTGGTCACCGACGATTGTTCGCTGGACCTGCTGGACGGTGCCGTGCTGGATTACGTGGAGGATCTGATGGGCGCGTCCTTCCAGATCAAGAACCCCAACGCCAAGTCGTCCTGCGGCTGCGGCAACTCCTTCGGCATCTAACAAACATACAAAGGGCCTTTCCCGTTGCGTATTGTCACCTGGAACGTGAATTCCGTCCGCACGCGGCTGGGCAACATCACCGGCTGGCTGGCGGAAACCAACCCCGATGTGGTGCTGTTCCAGGAGATCAAGTGCGAAACGGGTCTGTTCCCCACCGCCGCCTTCGCCGATCTCGGCTATCAGGCGGCGGTGGTGGGGCAAAAGGCGTACAACGGCGTCGCCCTGCTGTCGCGCCACCCGATCGAAGACGTGATCGAGCGCCTGCCCGGCGAGCCGGAGGACGAACAGGCCCGCTATGTTGAGGCCACGGTCCAGGGCGTGCGCATCGCATCGCTCTACCTGCCCAACGGCAACCCGTCGCCGGGGGACAAGTATGATTACAAGCTGCGCTGGATGACCCGGCTGCGGGAGCACGCGAAAAAGCTGCTGGAATCGGAGATGCCGGTGGTGCTGGGCGGCGATTACAACGTCATTCCCGCCCCCCGCGACGTCTATGACCCCGCCGGGTGGATCACCGACGCCCTGTTCCGGCCCGAAACGCGCGCCGCCTTCCGCACCATCCTTAATCTCGGCTACACGGAGGCGTACCGGGCGCTGCACGGCGACGATCACGCCTATACCTTCTGGGATTATCAGGCGGGGTGCTGGCCGCGGGACAAGGGCCTGCGCATCGACCATTTCCTGCTGTCGCCCCAGGCCGCCGACCGGCTGGCCGCCTGCACCATCGACCGCGGCCCCCGCGGGCAGGAAAAGGCATCCGACCACACCCCGGTCATCCTGGATCTGGCCTGACGGGCTGGACACGGCGGTTGGGCTTGCCACCTGACGATTTCGATTTTATATCATCCGAAGTCGAATAAAACTTTCTTAAACCTTTCCCGTCACACTGACTGCTCACGCGGGGGTGAGGGCCGATGCAGGACTGGAAAGCGGCCGAGACGAAACCCGGCTACCGCCGGGAAGACGCCAAGGCTCTGCTGAACGCCATCGAACGGCAGGCACGGGAAGCGATGCAGCTTTCCGTCCGCGCTCAGCGCGACATGAAGGACAACCGCTTCGCCTCCTTCCTCGACTTCCGCAAGAAGGTGGAGGAGGTGCGCTCCCTGGTCGCGCTGACCGAGGAGCGGTTCAACAGCATGCCCACCGCCCGCATCGACGATCTGCGGGTGGAGTTCGAGCGGATGGACATTCTGCTGACGCGGGTGCTGATCCGGTCCATGCACACCTATTTCCTGTCGATGCCGGAAGACCAGTTGCTGCCCATCGGCGCACGCGAGCTGTTCGAGCCGGAACTGCGCAACATCGACGAGGTGCGCGAAAAGCTGAGCCGCCCCCAATTCGCCGAAAAAGTGGAACCGGAGGTGCTGGAACAGCTTGAGGAAACCGCCGTGCGCATCCGCAAGGTGTGTCAGCGCGTTCCCGCCCTGCCCGATTTCTCTGATTCTCCCACGCCGCCCAAGCCCATGCGGCGGTTGCGCAACATGACCACCACCGTCCGCTCCTGATACCCGGCCACCCCATGGGCACCGTGCGGCTGTGATGATGGGCCACCGCGAAACGTATCGCCGTGGAAAACCGCAATCCGCCATAAATCCGAAATACCCGCAGGCTATACTCCCCCCAGCCGGGACGATGGTGCCGGAACGAAGGGGGGCGCCATGCAGCAGCGGCACAATGCGGAACGGGACACGGTGGCCCTGTTCCCTGTCCCCCATGCGCATCACACCCAGCCCCATGCCCCGGCCCCCCACGACTGGCCGGCGGTAACCGCGGCCGTCACCCATGCGTTTCAGCCCATCGTGCAGTTGCGCACAGGGCGCTGCCACGGCTTCGAAGCGCTGATGCGCGGGTGGGACACGGCGGGGTTCTCCACCATTGCGGCCCTTCTGGACGCCGCCCACGCCGACGGCTGGCTGGCGCGGGTGGAAGCGGCGCTGCACGCCAAGGCCATCGCGCGGTTCCGCGGCCTCAGCCCCGGCCCCGACGTGCGGCTGTTCCTGAACGTGGACGCCCGGCTGATCGGCACCACCGACGCCCTGGTGACCGCCGCCGCCGGGCAACCCGTGCCCGTGGTGCATGAGATCTCCGAAGCGCGGCCCGTGGCCGACACGGCGGCGGTGGAAACGGCGATCGGGCAGTGCCGGGCGTCGGGCATCGCCGTGGCGCTGGACGATTTCGGCGTCGGATTCGCCGGGCTGAAGCTGCTGTACGAGACCCGGCCCGATTTCGTGAAGATCGACCGCTTCTTCGTCGCCGGCATCGACCGCGACCTGCGCAAGCGGGCCATCGTCAGCTATCTGGTGGGTTATGCCCACGCGCTGGGTATCGTGACGGTGGCGGAAGGGATCGAAACGGCGGCCGAATTCTACACCTGCCGCGACATCGGCTGTGATTTCGGCCAGGGGTATCTGCTGGGCCGCCCGGTGACCGACCCGGACGCCCTGCCCCGCACCTGCGCCGTGGCGGAGACCCTGAACGGCGAGGACCGGCGCCAGCCGTCGGCGGCCCGCACGCGGCTGTTCGAGGTGATGGACCCCATCCCCCCCTTGCGGGTGGATTCGCCCAAGGCCACGCTGCTGGAGTATTTCGCCAACCTCAAGGCGCCGCTGGCGGTGCCGGTGGTGGACGCCGCCCGCGCGCCCGTCGGCCTGATCCGCGAGCGCGACCTGAAACCCTTCGTCTATTCCCGTTATGGCGCCGACCTGCTACGCAACCGGTCGAACGCCAACAGCCTGTTGGATTTCGTGGTGTCCTGCCCCGTCTGCGACGTGGGCACGCCGCTGGAACGGGTGGTGGAGGCGTTTTCGGAGGAGTCCGCCTCCGACGGCGTGCTCATCGTGGAGAGCGGGGAATATGTGGGGTTCCTGAGCAGTTCGGCGCTGCTGCGGCTGGTGCACGAACACAATCTGGCCAGCGCCACCGACCAGAACCCGCTGACCCGCCTGCCCGGCAACGCCGCCATCGGGCGGCACATCGAATCCCTGCTGGACCGGACGGACGAGGACCACGTCCTGGCCTATCTGGATTTCGACTATTTCAAGCCGTTCAACGACTGCTTCGGCTTCCGCCAGGGGGACCGGGCCATCCTGATGTTCAGCGAACGGCTGAAGGTGCTGGCGGCCACCCACAACGGCTTTGCCGGCCACATCGGCGGCGACGATTTCTTCCTGGCCCTGTCCGGCATGGCGGAGGACGCGGCGCGGGTCCGCCTGATCGAGTTGATCGAGCGGTTCCGGTCCGACGCGGAAAGCCTGTACGACGCCGCCACCCGCGACAGCGGCTTCTTTCTGGGCAAGGACCGCGACGGCACCCCGCGGCGCTTTCCCATGCTCAGCGTCAGCGGGGTGGCGCTGGTGGTGCCGGCGGGCGGGCGGCGCACGGGGCTGGAGGCCATCGCCAACGCCATCGCCGCCCACAAGCCGGCGGCCAAGCAGAGCCCCGACAAGCTCCATATGTTTCGCTCATAAACAATTTTCCATGACCGCAGGCTTGGAGAGAGCCGCCCGTTGGCGGTAAGGTTCGGGCAACAGGCCAAACCGGAGCGTTGCCCAGACCATGAACGAGTTGGATGTGAAGGGGCTGTCCTGTCCCTTGCCGATCCTGCGCACGCGCGCCCTGCTGAACACGCTGGCGGTGGGCGACGAGGTGAAGGTCTATGTCACCGATCCGGCCTCCGTCATCGACTTCCGCCACTTCTGCAACATCACCAGCAACGAACTGCTGGGATACGAGCAGAAGGACGGCGTGTTCATCTATCACATCCGCCGGGGGGAATAAGGCGTCATGGAATGTTTCCCGCCCGCATCCCCGCCGCCGCTGCGCCCCGGTGCCGTCCTGCACGGCCCCGGCTCGCAGGAGGTGGACCGGCTTCTCCAGCGCTTCGCCGCCACCCTAATTGCCCGCGGCTTCCGGGTGGAGGGGGTGATACAGCGCAACACCGGGGCCATCGACGATTGCGCCGAGCGGATGGAACTGGTGGATGTGGCCACCGGCCACGCCTACAACATCACCCAGAACCTCGGCTCCGGCTCCCAATCGTGCAAGGTTGACCCGATGGGGGTGGCGGAGGCCAGCGGCGTGCTGCGCCGGGCGCTGGGCGGCGGCGCCGACCTGCTGATCGTCAACAAGTTCGCCGGGCTGGAAGCCGGGGGCAGCGGCCTGTCCGCCGAGATGCTGGCGGCCATGGCCGACGGCATGCCGGTGCTGACCAGCGTCGGCAGCCGCTTCACCACCGACTGGGTGACGTTCACGGGCGGCCACACCGACCTCCTGTGCCCCGATATGGCGTCTCTCTGGCGCTGGTGGGGACCGCACCGGCTCTACCGCGATCTTGCGCTGGGGGTGGAGGGTGACCCCGAGATCCGCCGGGCCGAGATCCGCCGGGTGGTGATCGGCGCGCAATGGATCATGGTGGATGCGGGCGACCGCATCGGCCTCGCCTCCCGCCCCGCGGTGACGCTGAACGACCCGCTGCCGCCGCCGGAGCGCTGGGTGGGCCGGGGCCTGATGGAACTGGCGGAACAGGCGGCCAGCGGGTGGGATCCGCTGACGGTGGCATCCGGTGTCGCGGCGCTGAACGCCTTCTACAACCATTCCGGCGTGACCGGCAGCGGCGGTAACGGGCTGGACCTGTTCCGTGACGCCACGGGCCGGGTGGTGGTGATCGGCAGCTTCCCCGGCATCCGGAAACGCCTGCCCCACGCCCAGGTGGTGGATTTCGCGCCCAAGCCGGGGGAATACCCGGCGACGGCGGGCGATTGGCTGCTGGCGGGGGCGGAGGGGGCGGCCATCACCGCCTCGGCCCTGGCCAACCGCACCCTGCCCGGCCTCTTGAGCGCGGCGCGCGGCGCGCGGGTGGCGCTGATCGGCCCCGGCACACCACTGACCCCGCGTCTGTTCGATTACGGCATCGACAGCCTGTGCGGCTTCGTGGCCCAGGACGTGGACCGCATCGCCGAGATGATCCTGGCCGGCGGCTCGTCCAAGGACTTCCACCGCTTCGGCCGCTTCGTCACGCTGGAACGGCCGGCGGGGGAGTGATCCCGCCCCGGTAGAGGGGTTCTGAACCGGGCGCCCCGGCCTCAATCCTGCAGGAACCCACCCACCTGCCGGTTCCACAGGCGGGCGTAACGCCCGTCCTGCGCCATCAGTTCCGCGTGGCTGCCGCTTTCCAGCACCCGGCCTTCCTCCAGATAGAGGATGCGGTCCATGCCGGTGACGGTGGACAGGCGGTGGGCGATGGCGATCACCGTGCGGCCCTGGAACAGATCCCACAAGGCGCCCTGGATCAGGTGCTCCGTCTCGGAATCCAGGGCCGAGGTGGCCTCGTCCAGCACCAGGATGGGGGCGTTCTTCAGAAAGGCGCGGGCGATGGCGATGCGCTGGCGCTCGCCGCCCGACAGGCGCACGCCCTGCTCCCCCACCACCGCGTCATAGCCGGCACCGCGCCGCATGATGAAACCGTGGCAATGGGCCTTGCGGGCGGCGGCGACGATCTCCTCCTCCGTGGCCTCGGGGCGGGCATAGGCGATGTTCTCGCGGATGGTGCGGTGGAACAGCGCCGGGGACTGCGGCACCTCGGCCACCGCCCCGTTGAGGGAGGCCAGGGTCACCCCCGCCACGTCCTGCCCGTCGATCAGCACCCGCCCGCCCTGGGGGTCGAACTGGCGGCGCAGCAGCTTGACCAGCGTGCTCTTGCCCGCCCCCGACGGGCCGACCAGCGCCACCTTCTCACCCGCACGGATGTCGAGCGACAGGCCGTGGAACACCGGGCTGCCGTCGCCGTGGTCGAACACGATGCCGTCCAGGGTGATGGCCCCCGCCGTCACCCCCAGGGCCGGAGCGCCGGGTTTGTCGGTGATGGCGTGCGGCACCACGATATCGCTGAGCGATCCGGCCAGCACGCCCAACTGGTCGAAGAAATGCAGCATCCGCGACGACAGCGACCACACGTTGATGCCCACCAGACTGGCCAGCGAGAACACCATGGCGAAATCGCCCACCGACATGCGCCCGGCCAGCGCCTCCCGCACCGCCAGCCCCAGAAGCGTGATCTGGAACACCAGCAGCGCGTTGAACAGGATGAACCACATGAGCGTCAGGAACCAGCGCTGGTGCTGGGACGCCGCCGCCTCGCCATCCAGTGCCTGGGCCAGACGGCCCATCTCGAACGGTGTGCGCACGAAGGCGCGCACCAGTTCCACATTGCTCAGCACGTCCACCATGGCCCCGGACGACGCCGACACCTCTTCGGCAAAATGGTGGGACAGGGCCAGGCAGCGCCGGGCCAGCAGCGCCGACACCCCCAATTGCACCACCGTCCACCCCACCAGCAGCACGGCGAAGAAGGTGTTGGCGCCATAGAGCAGCGTCAGCGCGATGGACAGCACCAGGACGATGCGGATCACGTCGTTGGACACGAATTCCAGAAGCTGGACCGCGCTCTGCCCCGCCTGCTTGACCTTCTGCCCCAGCTTGCCGGCGAAATTGTCCTGAAAATAGCGGGGCGAATGGCCGATCAGATGGCTGAACAGGGTGTATTGGATCTCGTGCCGCATGGCGGGGGAGGTATAGATGTCCACGATCTCCCGCCCGCGGTTGAACAGGGCCGACACCACCCACAGGACACCCAGCATCACGAACCAGAACAGCACCTCCCCCGTCCATCCCGCCGCGCGGTCACCGGACAGGGCATCGACCAGCGCCTTCATCGCCACCGGCTCCATACCCATGGTGCCGACCCCGCCCGCCGCCATCAGGTTCAACAGCAGCGTGCGCCCCAGGAAGCGGCGGCGGATGAACAGCCACAGGAAACGCCACGGCGTGGCCGGCAAGCCATCGGGGGCGAGGACGTCGTGGGACAGCGGCTTCGGCGCGAACACGGGATGGGATCTCCGGCACGGACAGGCCGTCAGGGCATAGCCCATCGCACAATCCGCCGCCACCATCGGCGGCGGGGGCGTGCTATGTGTTGGCCATGACCGACCGCACCGATTTCGCCGCCCGTCTTCTCGGCTGGTACGACAGCCACCGCCGCACCCTGCCCTGGCGCGCCCCGCCGGGGGAACGGGCCGACCCATACCGGGTCTGGCTGTCGGAAATCATGCTGCAGCAGACCACGGTGGTGGCTGCGGCCCCCTATTTCCTGACCTTCCTTCAGCGCTGGCCCACGGTGCGCCATCTGGCCGAAGCGCCGCTGGACGACGTGCTGGCCGCCTGGGCCGGGCTCGGCTACTACGCCCGCGCCCGCAACCTGCACGCCTGTGCCCGCCATGTGAACGAGCGGCTGGGGGGGCGCTTCCCCGATGATGAGACGGCACTGCTGGACCTGCCCGGCGTGGGCGCCTACACCGCCGCCGCCGTGGCCGCCATCGCCTTCGGGCGTAAGGCCACGGTGGTGGACGGCAATGTGGAACGGGTGGTGGCCCGCGTCTTCGCCGTCACCGACCCGCTGCCGGGGGTGAAACCGCGGCTGCGCGCCCTGGCCGCCACCCTGACGCCGGACACCCGTCCGGGCGACTATGCCCAGGCCATGATGGATCTCGGGGCCACGGTCTGCACCCCGCGCAAGCCGCAATGCCTGATCTGCCCAGTGTCCCACGCCTGCGAGGCGACACGGATGGGCATCGCCGAGACCCTGCCCGCCCGCACGGCCAAGGCCGACAAGCCCACCCGCCACGGCGTGGCCTTCTGGCTGGAATCGGCAATGGCGGTGCTGCTGCGCCGCCGCCCGCCCACCGGGCTTTTGGGCGGCATGGCCGAGGTGCCCTCGACCCCGTGGGAAGCCGGCGGGCCGCCCACACCGGCGGCGGTGCAGGCCGCCGCCCCCCTGGCCCGGGTGCCGTGGCGCCCGCTGCCCGGCTCGGTCCGCCATACTTTCAGCCATTTTCACCTGGATCTTACCGTCACCGCCGGGGAGGCCGGGGACAACTGGCCCGCCGCCGACGGCTATTGGGTGCCCATCGGCGCGCTGAAGGGGGAGGCCCTGCCCTCGGTCATGCGCAAGGTGGTGCGCCACGCCCTGGACCACACCCGCTAGGCCACACGCGATACCGCCGGACATGACCACCCGCCGCCGCCTTTTGACCACGCTGTCCCTGCTGGGGGTGGCCGCCGCCCTGCCCGGTCTCCCGTCCCACGCCGACGCGCCCGCGGCCAAGCCGAAAGCCTCCGCACCCGTCCGCAAGATCAAGCGTGTGGGGCTGGAACTGGTGTTGCTGGTGGACGGCTCGGCCAGCATCAGCGAGGGCGCGCTGGAGTTCCAGTTGCAGGGCCATGCCGCCGCCTTCCGCGATCCGGCGGTGGCGGAGGCCGCGGCGATGACCGCCACGGCGGTGACCCTGTGTTCCTTCTCCGGCCCCAACACGCTGCGCACGCTGGTGCCGTGGACGGTGATCGAAAGCGCCGAGGCGGCCTCCCGCTTCGCCACCGCCACCGACGCCGCCCCGCGCGACGACAGGCCGGACTCCACCGCCATCGGCAGCGCCCTTTACGGAGCCATGGACCTGTTCGGCGGGGCCGGCGTGCTGGGGGCGCGGCGGGTGATCGATCTGGTGTCCAACGGCTTTTCCAACACCGGCATCGACCCGCTGGCGGCGCGCGCGCGCGCCGACACCCGCGGGATCGGGATCAATGCCCTGGCGATCCTGGATGAGTTCGACTGGCTGGAAGGCTATTACCGTGAGACCGTGATCACCGGCCCCAACGCCTTCGTCCGAACGGTGGACAGCCGGGAAAACTTCGCCGAGGCCCTGCGCAACAAGCTGATCCTGGAAATCGCCGGCCTGCCCCGGATGGCGGGATAAGGAATTAGGGCGGCGCACAGGCCGCAATCACGAGCGGTTCCTCCCCATCCCCGCCGCCTGTCCAGCGGTGCAGGGCCCGGCATTGCCCGGAGACACACAGCGTGTGGTCGGGGGTGAAGGACGAGGCCGCCAGCACCAGACGTCCCGACGGCGGGGCCGCCGGGCGCCAGACCAGCCAGCCGCCGGACAGGCGGGCGTCCGGCGGAGGTTCCATGCCGGCGCCGAAGCCCTTGATGCGGGCTTCCACCGGGGTCAGCCGCCCGTCCTCGGCCCGCCAGACCTCCCGCCATTCGGTCTTTTCGATGGAATGGGTCCAGGACAGGGTGATGGTGTCCCCCGGCAAGGACGCCAGCAGCGCCCCCGCCAGGGTGAACAGGCAGACCGCACTCACCGGGCCAGTTCCGCCACCCGCCGCGACCGCCACCACTGCCAGCCGGTCAGGGCAACCGTGATGACGAAGCCCGCCTCGTCCGTCACCGGCAGGGCCAGCACGAACAGGAACGCCCCCGCCGCCGCCACGCCCCGCTCCACCCACGTCATGGGCGCCAGCAGATAGCCGATGGTGGCCGCCCCCCACAGCATGATGCCCAGGCATGCCTTGACCACCATATAGGCCACGGCCCACGGGTTGTCGGTCTGGAGCATCAGCGCCGGGTCATAGACCGCCATGAACGGCACCACATAGCCGGCCATGGCGATGCGGGTGGCGATCCACCCGATCTCCATGTGCCCCGCCCGCGCGATGGACGATGCGGCCAGGGCCGCCAGCGCCACCGGCGGCGTCAGGTCGGCCATGATGCCGAAGTAGAAGCAGAACATGTGCGACACGATCAGCGGCACGCCCATCTGCAGCAGCGCCGGGGCGGCGATGGACGCGGTGATGATGTAGTTCGCGGTGGTGGGCAGCCCGGTCCCCAGCACGATGCAGGCGATCATGGTCAAAATCAGCGCCAGCAGCAGATTGCCGCCCGCCAGATCGACGATGGCCCCCGCCACGCTGGACGCCAGCCCGGTCAGGGACAGGATGCCGATCAGCACCCCCACCAGGGCACAGGCCACCCCGACGCCCAGCGCGTTCTTCGCCCCCTCCGCCAGCGCATGAACCAGGATGGAGATCGTCTCCCGCCCGCCACGGACGAACAGGCACGGCACGATCAGCAGGGCGATGATGAGAAAGGCCATTTCCTCGGTGCGCAGGCCCAGCCGCCACAGACCGGCGGCGGCCAGACCCAGCCCCACCCAGAACAGTGCCCGCAGCGCCATGCCCGGCAGCACCCCCGACACCCGCGCGCCCAAAATCAAGGTGGCGGTGGCCGCCAGCCCGATCACGCCGGCAAACAGCGGCGTGAACCCGGAAAACAGCAGATAGACCAGGGCCGCCAGCGGCAGCACCAGATACCACCCCTCGATCAGCGCATTCAGCGCGCTGGGGCATTCGCTGCGCGGCAGGCCCACCAGATTGCGCTTGCCCGCCTCCAGATGCACCATCCAGAAGGCGCTGGCGAAATAGAGGATGGCGGGAATGGTCGCGGCCAGCGCCACCTCGCTGTAGGGCACCCCGATGGTTTCCGCCATGATGAAGGCGGCGGCGCCCATGACCGGGGGCATCAACTGCCCGCCCATGCTGGCCGTCGCCTCCACCGCGCCGGCAAAGGCGGGGCGATAACCGAAACGGGTCATCAGCGGGATGGTGAACTGCCCCGTGGTCAGCACGTTGGCGACACCCGACCCGTTGATGGTGCCCATGAACCCCGACGAGATCACCGCCACCTTGGCCGGGCCGCCCTTGGCATGGCCCACCAGCCCCAGCGACACGTCGTTGAACAGCTTGATCATTCCCGCCCGTTCCAGAAAGGCACCGAACAGGATGAACAAAAAGATGAAGGTGGATGACACATAGACCGGCGTGCCGAACACGCCTTCGGTGGAGAAATAAAGCTGGTCGATGATCTGGTCCCAGCCGAACCCGCGGTGGGACAGCCCGAACGGCAGCCACGGCCCGAGCAGGGCATAGGGGATGAACACGCCGCAGATGATCGGCAGCACCCACCCCATCAGCCGCCGCGCCGCTTCGAACACCAGGATGATGCCGACGGCCCCGACCACAAGGTCGGTGGTGGTGGGATCGCCGGCCCGCTGGATCAGGTCGGCCTCGAACACCCAATGATAGAGGCCGATGGCGAACGACAGCCCGCCCAGCAGCCACCCGTGCCACGGCACCCGCTTTTGCGGCTGGTTGCCGAACCCGAACAGGCAATAGGTCAGCAGCAGCAGAAAGCCCACATGGACCGACCGCACCACCAGACTGGACAGCGGGCTGAAGGCCGCGGTCCACACCTGGAACAGGGCGAAGACCACGGCGATGAGAAAGAGAATCTTGCCGTCAACCCCGTCGAACGCGACGAGGCCGGCGGGGTTTTCCCGGTCCAGGGCAGCGCGTGCCTCAAGATCGGCATCCAGCGGGTTGTCGCCCGCCGGGGAATGGGGGGATGCGGTCATGGCTGCACGTCTTTCGTCCGTGGCCCGCGCTTACGGCAACAGCCCCTTTTCCTTGTAGAATTTCTCGGCCCCCGGATGCAGCGGCACCGGCGATGTGGCCGCCCCGGCGTTCAGCGCGATGCCCTTGGCCGCCGCATGGGCCGCCGACAGCAGGTCCAGATGCTCGAACAGCCCCTTGGTCATGGCGTAGGCCGTGGCATCCGGCACCCCGGAATGGGTGACGAGGAAGTTGCGCACGGCGGCGGTGGCGATGTCGGCGTCCTGGCCGCTGTAGGTGCCGGCGGGGATCACCTCGGGGATGTAGGCGGCGTTGCCCACCTTCTGCACCACATCCGCCGGAATGGTGACGATGGTGATGGGCAGCGACGCCGCCAGATCCTTCACCGCCGCCACACCCAGCCCGGCGGAGATCAGCGTGGCGTCCAACTGCCGGTTCTTCATCAGATCGACCGATTCGGCGAAGGGAAGGTATTCGGTCTTGGCGAAATCCTTGTACCCCAGCCCGGCGGCGCCGAAGATGGCGCGTGCGTTCAGCTCCGTCCCCGATTTCGGCGCGCCCACCGACACCCGCTTGCCCTTCAGGTCGGCCAGGGTCTTGATGCCCGATTCACCGCTGGCGACGATCTGGATGTAGTTGGGGTAGATGCCGGCGATGGTGCGCAGCTTGGTCAGCTTGGCCTTGAAGCCCGCCTCCTCCACCCCCGCCCAGGCATCGCCCAGGGAATCGCCCAGCGAAAAGCCGATCTCCCCGCGCCCGGCCTGAAGCAGGTTCAGGTTCTCCACCGACGCCTTGGTGGCCTGCACCGAGGTCTTGGCGCCCGGGATGCTCTTGCCATAGATGTTTTGCAATGCAACACCAAGGGGATAGTAGACGCCGCTGGTTCCGCCGGTCAGGACCGTGACGAACTCTTCCGCTTTCGCAGGTGCGGCAAGCGTGAGGCAAAGTCCAAGGATGCCGAGAATACGCTTCATTCGGGTTACCCCTCCCAGGTAAAGGGTTCTTGTTGGTTTGATTTTGTCAGCAACTGTACCCTGTCCTCAACCAACCGCCAAGCCGCTGGACGATTATTCGGACCTTTGGCTTAAGGATACTGGCCGAACGGCGCCTTGACCGGCCCGGCGGCTGTGCAAACCTTATCCCCACGGCAAGGAACGGCTCGAAACCCCGGCGTCCGGCCTATGCCCGTCTGACCGGGGTTATCGGAAAAAAAGCCGCCGCCGTCCAAGGCCGAGGGCCATATGGGAGGAAACGGTATGGCATGCACCGTTACGTTGACCGTCAACGGAAAAACGGTCACGCGCGAGGTGGAGGAGCGCACCCTCCTCGTGCATTTCCTTCGCGACACCCTGCACCTGACCGGCACGCACGTCGGCTGCGACACCAGCCAGTGCGGCGCCTGCACCGTCCATCTGGACGGGCGGTCGGTGAAATCCTGCACCATGCTGGCGGTGCAGGCCGACGGCTGCGCCGTCACCACCATCGAGGGGCTGGCCGCCCCCGACGGCACCCTGCACCCGATGCAGGCGGCGTTCCGCGAGCACCACGGCCTGCAATGCGGGTTCTGTACCACCGGCATGGTGATGAGCGCGGTCGATCTGGTCCGCGACAACCCCACCCCCACCGAGACGGAGATCCGCGAGGGGCTGGAGGGGAACATCTGCCGCTGCACCGGCTATCACAACATCGTCAAGGCGGTGATGGCGGGGGCGGACGCGATGAACGGCGGCGCCGTGAAGGCCGCGGCCGAGTGACCGGCGCCCCTTATCAGGATCAGGGAAGGATGTTTGCGATGGCAAACCCCAATGGCATCGGCGCCCCGGTGCGCCGCCGTGAAGACGCGCGTTTCCTGACCGGGCGCGGCACCTACACCGACGACATCGGCCGGCCCAACCAGACCTATGCCTACATGCTGCGCTCACCCCACGCGCACGCCGGGATTCTGGGCATCGACCCGTCGGGGGCGCTGGCCTCCCCCGGCGTGCTCCACGTCTTCACCGGGGCCGACATGGCCGCCGACGGGGTGAACGGCCTGCCCTGCGGCTGGCTGATCCACAACAAGGACGGCAGCCCCATGAAGGAGCCGCCGCATTTCCCCATCGCCCGTGACCGCGCCCGCTATGTGGGCGACATCGTGGCGGTGGTGATCGCCGAGACCCGCGACATGGCCAAGGACGCGGCGGAGATGATCGCGGTGGATTACGCCGAGCGGCCCGCCGTCGCCTCCATCCGCGCCGCCCTGGACGGCAGGGCGGAACGGGTCCACGACGACGTGCCGGGCAACGTCTGCTACGACTGGCACCTGGGCGACAAGGCCGCCACCGACGCCGCCTTTGCCCAGGCATCCCACGTCGCCACCATCGATCTGGTGAACAACCGGCTGGTGCCCAACGCCATGGAACCGCGGGCGGCCATGGGCGAATACGACCCCGCCACCGGCGAACACACCTTGACCACCACGTCGCAGAACCCCCACGTCATCCGGCTGCTGATGGGCGCCTTCGTTCTGGGCATCCCGGAACACAAGCTGCGGGTGGTGGCCCCCGACGTGGGCGGCGGCTTCGGGTCCAAGATCTTCCATTACGGGGAAGAGGCCATCGTCACCTGGGCGGCGAAGAAGGTCGGGCGCCCGGTCAAATGGACGGCGGAGCGGTCGGAAAGCTTCCTGTCCGACGCCCACGGGCGCGACCACATCAGCCACGCCGAACTGGCCATGGACGCCGACGGCAACTTCCTGGGGTTGCGGGTGAAGACCGACGCCAACATGGGGGCGTACCTGTCCACCTTCTCCACCTCCATCCCCACGTACCTGTACGCCACCCTGCTGGCGGGGCAGTACAAGACCCCGGCGATTTACGCGGAGGTGACGGCGGTCTTCACCAACACCGCCCCCGTCGATGCCTACCGCGGGGCCGGACGGCCGGAGGCGTGCTTCCTCATCGAACGGCTGGTGGACATCGCCGCGCAGAAGCTGGGCATGGACCCCACCGAGCTGCGCCGCCGCAACTTCATCGCAAAAGAGGCCATGCCCTACCTGACCCCGGTGGCGCTGCAATACGACACCGGCGATTTCGCCAAGAACCTGGACATGGCGCTGCCCATGGTCGATTACGCCGGCTTCCCCGCCCGGCGCGCGGAATCGGCGGCCCGCGGCAAGCTGCGCGGCATCGGCTTTGCGACATACATCGAGGCGTGCGGCATTGCGCCCTCGAACATCGCGGGTGCCCTGGGCGCGCGGGCGGGCCTCTATGAATCGGCGGAGGTGCGCTTCCACCCCACCGGGTCGGTCAGCGTCTTCACCGGCTCCCACAGCCATGGGCAGGGGCACGAGACGACCTTCGCCCAGTTGGTGGCCGACCGCTTCGGCATCCCCATCGAAAACGTGGACATCATCCACGGCGACACCGCCAAGATCCCCTTCGGCATGGGCACCTATGGCTCGCGGTCGCTGGCGGTGGGCGGTTCGGCGCTGGTCAAGGCCATGGACAAGGTGGAGCGCAAGGCCCGCAAGATCGCCGCCCACCTGATGGAAGCCGCCGAAGCCGACATCGAGGTCAAGGACGGCCGCTTCTCCGTCGCCGGCACCGACAAGGGGGTGAGCATCGGCGAGATCGCGCTGGCCGCCTATGTCCCCCACAATTTTCCCCTGGACGAGCTGGAGCCGGGGCTGGACGAACAGGCGTTCTACGATCCCAAGAACTTCACCTACCCCAACGGCTGCCACGTCTGCGAGGTGGAGATCGACCCGGATACCGGTGTGACGAAGATCCTGAACTTCACCGCGGTGGACGATTTCGGGCGGGTCATCAACCCCCTGATCGTCGAGGGGCAGGTACACGGCGGCATCGTCCAGGGCATCGGGCAGGCGCTGTTCGAGAACTGCGTCTATGACGAGGAGACGGGGCAGCTTCTGACCGGCTCGTACATGGACTACTGCATGCCGCGGGCCGACGACGTGCCGTCCTTCACCGTCGCCTATCACGAGGACGCGCCCTGCACCCACAACCCGCTGGGCGTGAAGGGCTGCGGCGAGGCCGGGACCATCGGGGCGGCGGCGGCGGTGATCAACGCCGTGGTCAACGCGCTCGCCGGTTACGGCGTCACCCACATCGACATGCCCGCCACCCCGGAAAAGGTGTGGCGCGTCATCCAGGCCCACACCCCGGCCATGGCCGCGGAATAAGAGGGAGGGGAGCCATGTACAACTTCACCTATCACCGCCCCGCCACCCTGGCCGACGCGGTGTCGCTTCTGGGATCCATGGAGGACGGCAAGGCGCTGTCGGGCGGGCAGACCCTGTTGCCCACCCTGAAGCAGCGCCTTGCCAGCCCCGCCGATCTGGTGGACCTGTCGCGGGTGCCGGACCTGAAGGGCGTGCGGGAGGAGGCGGGCGGCCTGACCGTCGGCGCCTTCACCCACCACGCCGACGTGGCCGGATCGGATCTGGTGGCGCGGGTGATCCCGGCGCTGGCCCATCTGGCCGGAGGGATCGGCGACCGGCAGGTGCGCCACCGCGGCACGCTGGGCGGGTCCATCGCCAACGCCGACCCGGCGGCGGACTATCCCGCCGCCGTGCTGGGGTTGAACGCCACCGTGCGCACCGACCGGCGGGAAATCGCGGGCGATGATTTCTTCACCGGCATGTTCGAAACGGCGCTGGCGCCGGGGGAACTGGTGACGGCGGTGCATTTCCCCAAACCGGACGCCGCCGGCTACGCCAAATTCGCCAACCCGGCCAGCCGCTACGCCATGGTAGGGGTGTTCATCGCCCGCTTCGGCGGCACCGTCCGGGTGGCGGTGACCGGCGCCGGCCCGTCGGTGTTCCGCGTGCCGGCGATGGAGGCGGCGCTGGCCGCGTCCTTCACCCCGGATGCGGTGGCGGGAATCACGGTGCCGGCGGACGGGCTGAACAGCGACATGCACGCCAGCGCCGAATACCGCGCCCATCTGGTGACCGTCATGGCGAAACGCGCCATGATGCAGGCGGTGGGGTGAGAAGAAGACGCCTTTCCCCCCTCCCTGGCAGGGCTATCGGACGCACACATCGTTAACTTACTGATACAAACGACTTACTCATCGTCATTCCCGCGAAGGCGGGAATCCAGGCATGAGCCGCGGTCAGCGGCGACATGAGTCCCCCAAGGCTCTGGCCTTGGAAACACCTTCTGGATCCCAGCCTTCGCTGGGATGACGGTGAAATATTATTTTTGTCAGTATGTTACACGATGTGTGAGCGCCGTGGCCCCGCCGGGAAGAGGGACCGCCAAAACCAGAGCCGTCATGTTCCCCGGAGTGACCATGCCCCACCCGCTCCCCCATTCGGTGGATGAGACGCAGGCGCTGCTGCAGCGCGGTGATTACGTGGCCGGGCGGGATCTTTCCACCGCCCTGTTCCTGGCGCTGAAGCTGAGACGCCCCCTGTTCCTGGAGGGCGAGGCCGGGGTGGGCAAGACCGAGATCGCCAAGGTTCTCTCCCGCACGCTGGGCCGCCGGCTGGTGCGGCTGCAATGCTACGAGGGGCTGGACGTGGCGGCGGCGGTCTATGAATGGAACTACGCCCGCCAGATGATGGAGATCCGGCTGGCGGAGGCCGCCGGGGACCGCGACCGCACCGCCCTGGCCGCCGGCCTGTTCTCCGAACGCTTCCTCATCAAGCGCCCGCTGCTCCAGGCGCTGGAGCCGGACGACAACGGCCCCCCCGTCCTGCTGATCGACGAGCTTGACCGCACCGACGAGCCGTTCGAGGCGTATCTGCTGGAAATCCTGTCGGATTTCCAGGTGACCATCCCCGAATTCGGCACCATCCGCGCCGACGAGCCGCCGCTGGTGATCCTGACCTCCAACCGCACGCGGGAGATCCACGACGCGCTGAAGCGGCGCTGTTTCTACCACTGGGTCGATTACCCCGACGCGGAGCGCGAGCGGGCCATCCTGCGGCTGAAGGCCCCCCAGGCCGACGAGCGGCTGGCGGCCCAGGTGGTGGGCTTCGTCCAGCGGCTGCGGACCATGGACCTCTACAAGCTGCCCGGCGTGGCGGAAACGCTGGACTGGGCGCAGGCGCTGGTGGAGCTGAACCAGTTGGAGCTGGACGCCACCACCATCAACGACACGCTGGGCACCCTGCTGAAGTATCAGGACGACATCGCCCGCATCCAGGGCAGCGAGGCGGCCCGGCTGCTGGCCCAGGTCAAGACCGAACTGGCCGCCACCACGGCGCGGTGATCCCGGCATGACCACACCCTCCTCCCCCGTGGGTTCGGCACGCTTGGCGGTGAACATCCTGCATTTCGCCCGCGCGCTGCGCGCCGCCGGCCTGCCCGCCGGGCCGGGCACCGTGCTGGCGGCGGTGGAGGCGGTGGAGGCGGTGGGGCTGGACCGGCGGGAGGATTTCTATTGGGCGCTGCACGCCGTGTTCGTCAGCCGCGCCGACCAGCACCCGGTGTTCGATCAGGCGTTCCATGTGTTCTGGCGCAACCCCGACCTGCTGAAGCGCATGATGGCGATGATGCTGCCACGGGTGCGCACGGAGGTGGAGCACGCCGGCCCCCAGCTCTCCCGCCGGGTGGCCGAGGCGCTGAAGAACCGCCTGGACCCCGAACCGGAAGAGCCGCCGAAGACCGAGATCGAATTCGACGCAGCCCTGACGGTGTCCGCCGCCGAGCAGCTTCAGCGCAAGGATTTCGACAAGATGTCGGTGGCGGAACTGGCGCAGGCCAAGCGGATGATGGCCCGCATGGCGCTGCCGCTGGCCGAGGTGCCGACCCGCCGCTTCCGCCCCGACCCGCAGGGGCCGCGCATCGACCCCCACGCCACGCTGCGGCGGATGCTGCGCACCGGCGGCGACGTGGCCGGTCTGGCCCGCCGCCGGGTGCGCACCCGCCCGCCGCCGCTGGTGGTGCTGTGCGACATCTCCGGGTCCATGGCCCGCTATTCGCGGATGCTGCTGCATTTCATGCACGCGGTGTCCAACGCCCGCACGCGGGTCCACAGCTTCGTGTTCGGCACCCGGCTGACCAACATCACCCGTCATCTGCGCCACCGCGACGTGGATGTGGCGGTGGATTGCGTGGCGGGGGCGGTGGCCGACTGGTCGGGCGGCACGCGCATCGGCACCGCACTCGGCACCTTCAACCGGCGCTGGGCGCGGCGGGTTCTGGGACAGGGGGCGGTGGTGCTTCTCATCACCGACGGGCTGGACCGCGACGGCGGCGACGGGCTGGCGGCGGCGGCGGAACGGCTGCAGAAATCCTGCCGCCGGCTGATTTGGCTGAATCCCCTGTTGCGTTGGGACGGGTTTGCCCCGAAATCATCGGGTATCCGGGCGCTGTTGCCCCATGTGGACGATTTCCGCCCGGTGCATTCGCTGGACAGCCTGGCGTCGCTGGCCGATGCCCTGTCCCGCCCCGGCCCCCGCCGGGCCGCGGGGATGGACGGCTGGACCGCGATGCTGACGGCAGGAAGGGACCGAGATGAGCACCCCCAATACCAACCCCTCTGATATCGACGACGTGCTGGAAACGGCGGCCCGCTGGCGCGGGGCCGGGCGCAAGGTGGCGATGGCGACGGTGATCGCCACCTGGGGGTCGTCCCCCCGCCCGGTGGGCAGCCAGCTGGCGGTGGATCAGGACGGCACCATGGCCGGCTCCGTCTCCGGCGGCTGCATCGAGGGCGCCGTGGTGCACGAGGCGAAAAAGGTGATGGAGGACGGCGAACCCCGCCTGCTGTCCTTCGGCGTGTCGGACGAAATGGCGTGGGACGTGGGCCTGGCCTGCGGCGGCACGGTGCAGGTCTATGTCGAGGCGGTGGAATGAGAACGGCAACGTTGCAGCGGCTGTTGCAGGCCCGTGCGGACAAGGAACCCGTGGCCCTGGTCACCGACCTGACCACCGGGCTGCAGACCCTGGTGTTCCCGGACCGGGTGGAGGGCGGGTTCGGCCTGTCGCCTGCCCATCTGGAGGCGGTGCGCGACCGCATCGCCGATGATGCCAGCGGCCTGATCGAAGAGGAGGATGCGGACGGCGGCATGACCCTGCGCCTGTTCGTGCAGGTCCACAACCCGCCCCTGCGGCTGATTTTGGTGGGGGCGGTGCACATCGCCCAGCATCTGGCGCCGATGGCGGCGATGCTGGGCTATGGCGTGACGGTGGTGGACCCGCGCGGGGCCTTTGCCAGCGAGGGGCGCTTTCCCGGCGTGGAACTCGACACCCGCTGGCCGGACGAGGCGCTGGCGGATCTCGCCATCGACGCCCGCACCGCCGTGGTCACCCTGACCCACGACGCCAAGCTGGACGATCCGGCGCTGTTGGTGGCGCTGCGCAGCCCGGCGTTCTACGTCGGGTCGCTGGGCAGCACCCGCACCCACGCCAAGCGGCTGGACCGGCTGCGGGTGCAGGGGCTGCGCGACCGGCAGATGGCGCGGCTGCACGCCCCGGTCGGGCTGGACATCGGTGCGGTCAGCCCGGCGGAAATCGCCCTGTCGGTGCTGGCGGAGATCACCGCCGTGCGCCGCAACGGGCGCATCCTCCTGCACAGGGATTAAACCCATGCGTTTCGGCCCCACCCCGGTGGATGACGCCGTGGGCGCCTTCCTGGCCCACGCGCTGAACCATGGCGGCCTGATCTTCCGCAAGGGCCGGGTGTTGAGCGCCGCCGACACCGCCGCCTTGCTGGCTGCGGGAATCGAAAACGTCATTGCCGCCCGGCTCGACCCCGGCGACATGGGAGAGGATGCGGCGGCGGCGGCCCTGGCCGCCCCGCTCACCGGGCCGGGGATCACCGGCGGGGCGGCCTTCACCGGCCGGGTCAACCTGTTCGCCGAACAGGCCGGGCTGTTCCTGGCCGACGCTGCCCGCATCGACGCGGTGAACGCGGTGGATGAAGCGGTAACGGTCGCCACCCTGCCCGCCTTCACCCCCGTGGCACCGGGGCAGATGGTGGCGACGGTGAAGATCATCCCCTTCGCCGCCCCCCGCGATGCGGTGGAACGGGCCATCGCCCTGATGGCCGGGGAGCCGCCGCTGCGGGCCGCCCCCTTCCGCCCGCTGGCCGCAGCACTGATTCAGACGCGCCTGTCCGGCACCAAGGACAGCACGCTGGACAAGACGGTGGGCGTGACCGGTGCCCGGCTGGCGGCGCTGGGCGGCGCGCTGGTGGATGAACGCCGCAGCCCCCACGAGACGGAGGCCCTGGCCGCCGCCATCGCCGCGGCGCTGGAGCGGCACCCGGACCTGCTGCTGATCGCCGGGGCCTCGGCCATCACCGACCGGCGCGACGTGCTGCCGGCGGCGGTGGAACGGGCCGGCGGGGTGGTGGAGCATTTCGGCATGCCCGTCGATCCCGGCAACCTGATCCTGCTGGCCCGCATCGGCGGGGTGCCGGTGCTGGGGCTGCCGGGCTGCGCGCGTTCGCCCAAGCTGAACGGCTTCGACTGGGTGCTGCAGCGCTTCGCCGCCGGGGTGCCGGTGGGGCGGCGCGACATCATGGGCATGGGGGTGGGCGGGCTGCTGGCCGAAATCCCCTCCCGCCCCCTGCCGCGGCTGAGTGCGGTGGCGGCGGCGGAACCGCTGCTGCGGGCGCCGCGCATCGCAGCACTGGTGCTGGCGGCGGGCCGGTCCACCCGCATGGGCGGGGTGAACAAGCTGCTGGCCGACGTGAACGGGGCGCCGCTGATCGCCCGCACCGTCGATGCGGTCCTGGCCTCCCACGCGCGGCCCGTGGTGGTGGTGACCGGGCATGAATCCCAAGGCGTGCATGCCGCGCTGGCCGGGCGCGGCGTGGTTCTGGCCCACAACCCCGATTTCGCCGAGGGGCTGAGCACGTCGCTGCGCGCCGGGCTGGCGGCGGTGCCGGCGGATTGCGACGGGGTGATGGTGTGTCTGGGCGACATGCCGCAGGTGACGGCGGCGGTGCTGAACCGGCTGATCGCCGCCTACAACCCCACCGAGGGGCGGTCCATCTGCGTGCCGACCTTCGACGGGAAGCGCGGCAACCCGGTTCTGTGGGACCGCAGCTTCTTCGCCAGCATGGCCCGCGTGGCCGGCGACACCGGGGCGCGGCACCTGCTGGGCGACCACGCCGACCGGGTGTGCGAGGTGCCCATGGACGGCGACGGCATCCTGACCGACGTGGACACCACCGAGGGGCTGGCGCGGCTGACGGAGACCAGAAACACCACCCTCCCCCTCTCCCCCGGGGAGAGGGCCAGGGCGAGGGGTGATGCTTGATCTCCCGCCATTGCCTGTCACTATCATCCCAGTCCCGCCCCTCCCCAAAGGACCGCCCATGTTCCGTCCGTTCTGCGCCGCCGTGGCCTTGGCCGCTGCTTTCGCCGTGTCTCCGGTGCTGGCCCAGAACGGGCGGGTGACCTTTCTGCACATCAACGACGTCTATGAAATCGCACCCGTGGACGGCCAGGGCGGCTTTGCCGAGCTGATGACCCTGCTGCGGCAGGAGCGCGGGCGCAACCCCGGCGCCATCACCACGCTGGGCGGCGATTTCCTGTCGCCGTCGCTGCTGTCGGGCACCACGCAGGGGCGGCAGATGGTGGACCTGCTGAACGCGGTCGGCATCGACGTGGCGGTGTTCGGCAACCACGAATTCGATTTCGGCCCCGACGTCGCCAAGGCCCGCATGAAGGAGGCGCACTTCCCCTGGCTGGGCGCCAACCTGCTGGCCCCCGACGGCACCCCCTTCGGCGGTGCCCCCGCCACCTGGACGCGCACCGTGGGCGACGTGACCGTGGGGTTCTTCGGCGTGCTGACCCAGGACACCGAAACCCTGTCCAACACCGGATCGTTCCTCAAGCTGGCCGACGTCACCCGCACCGCGGCGGACGCGGTGAAAAAGCTGAAGGCCGGGGGGGCCAACGTCGTCGTCGCCCTGACCCATCTGGACATCGCCGCCGACCGTGGGCTGGCCCGTACGGTCAAGGGGATCGACCTCATCCTGGGCGGCCACGACCACGACCCCATCACCTTTTACGAGGGCGGGACGCTGATCGTGAAGGCGGGGTCGGACGCCCATTATCTGGCGGCCATCGACCTGGACGTGTCCACCCGCACCACGCCCAAGGGGCCGGTGACCAGCGTGGTGCCGCAATCCTGGCGGCTGACCTCCACCGGCGGCGTGACTCCCGACGCGGCGGTGGCGGCCAAGGTGCGGCAGTACACCGACGATCTCGATTCGGCCATGACGGCGGCCATCGGCACCGCCGGCACCGATCTCGACAGCCGCAAGGACAGCGTGCGCACCCGCGAATCGGCCATGGGCAACCTGATCGCCGACGCGCTGCGGGTGGGGCTGAAGACCGATGTCGGGCTGATGAACGGCGGCGGCATCCGCGGCGACGGGCTGATCCGGGCGGGCGCCCCCATCACCCGCAAGGATGTGCTGAAGGAACTGCCCTTCGCCAACGTGGGCGTGGTGGTGGCGCTGAGCGGGGCCGACCTGCTGGCGGTGCTGGAGAACGGCTTTTCCCGCATCGAGGACAAGGCCGGACGTTTCCCGCAACTGTCGGGCATGACCGTGACCTATGATCCCAAGGCCCCCACGGGTGCGCGGGTGGTGCAGGCCACGGTGGGGGGCAAGCCGCTGGACCCCGCCGCCACCTACACCGTCGCCACCAATGATTACCTGCTGAGGGGCGGCGACGGCTATGACGCGCTGAAACGGGGCAAGGTTCTGGTGGACCCGTCCGCCGGCACGCTGGTGGCGACGCTGGTGATGGACCACATCCAGGCGCAAAAGACCGTCTCTCCCGCAGCCGAGGGGCGGATCACCGAGAAAAAGTGACCTTGAGGCGTCATGTCACAGGGTCTTTTGTTGCGTACGCGCATGGTATTACCTAGCGTGGAGTGGATCAGCCTTTCATTCCCGGCCCGAACGACCCGCACCGCCCATGACCACCCCGCCCAACGACCGCCGCCCGAACGATTTCGCCCTGGCCTACACCGCGGCCCACAACGAGGCGGGGATGACCCGTGTGTCGGTGGCCCACCTGTTGGACCGGATCGAAAAGGAACCGGATTTCCTCTTCAGCGAGGATTTCAGCAAGAAGCTGGGCGGGCAATGCCCGGTCCACGCCAACGCCCGGCCCGAGGATTTCGAGAAGATCGTGGTCAACACCACGCTCGCCCACCTGTATGAGCCGCTGCGCCAGCACATCACCAAGCGGCTGCCCCTGACGCCGGAGGGGTTCATCGACCTGCCCAGCCCGCCGGAGCATCCCAGCAGCCTGGACACCAAGGACCGCGAGGCGCTGGCAAAGCTGCCGCCGAACCAGCTTTGCGAGTTCCTGCGCGACTGCTCCTGCCATCTGCTGGACGCCATGATCCGTGAATGGGCCATCGCCGTGATGACGGAGGAGGACCGCTGCCGGCAGGAGGGGCAGATCACCAGCATCGCGGCGTCCAGCTACATGCTGAGCAAGACGCTGACGGAATCGCACCTCTACAAGAAATCCGGCTACGACATCCTGTCGATCACCAAGACCGGCAGCCATACGGCGCTGCATGTCTGCTGGAACGTGGTGGAGGTGGCGCCCATGCTGCTGCCCGGCCTGACCGCCGAGGAGTACGAGGCCATCATCCGCCGCAGCCTGAAGCATGTGGTGCCGCTGTCCATGGGCAGCCTCGGCATGCTCGTCACCTACATGAGCAAGACCAAGACCGAGCATGAAGACCATCTGGCCATCCACGCCCTGACGCCCGACCAGACCGCCTTCATCGTCGCCGATGAAAAGGGCGAGCCGGTGATCCAGCTCGACCCCAACCAGATCGAACCCTTCGCCAAGGACGGGGAACACCATTACACCGGCTGCCCCGCCTTCTACGTCAACGGCATGATCAAGCTGTACCTGGAAATCGTGCTGGCCATCGCCTACGACTATGGCGTCTACGACCGCCTGCAGCCGGCGGCGACGTAAGGTGGTCTTGTAAAAAAGCCCCGCTCCTGTTACCGGGGGCGGGGCCTTTTCCGTTTCGGCGCGTGCCTTACTTCAGCTTTTCCATCGCCTCATAGACGGCGTGGGTATAAGCCCCTTCCGGCTTCTTGGAGATCACCGGGGCGGACGAGCCGGACAGCAGGATGCCGATGGTCCGTTCGTAATCGGCGGGGTCGAGATAGCCCGGACCCTTGGTGGCGCCCTCCAGCAGCTTCACCGATTCCCGCAGCATGCTGGCCTGATGCTCCTCGGTCTGGGAACCGGTGGCGTCGTTGTCCAGAACGATCTGGACCGCTTCCTTCTGGTTCTTGGCGGCGTAGTCCCAGCCCTTGAAGGTGGCCTTCATCAGGCGGGCGAACTGGTCCACCTTGGCCGGATCGGCCAGGGTCTTGTCCAGCGCCCAGAACCCGTCCTCAAGCGTTGCCACCCCTTCGTTCTGGTAGTTGAACACCACCAGTTCCGATTCCGGGATGCCGGCTTCCAGCACCTGCTGGTATTCGTTGTAGACCTCGGTCGAGATGCAGTCGGCCTGCTTTTGCAGCAGCGGATCGACGTTGAAACCCTGCTTCAGGATCTTGATGTCGGGGTTGGGGCCGCTGGTGGAATAGCCCAGCTTGCTCATCCACGCCAGGAACGGATACTCGTTGCCGGCGAACCACACACCCAGGGTGCGGCCCTTGAAATCCTTGGGCGCGGTGATGCCGGCGTCCTTGCGGCAGGTCAGCAGCATGCCCGACTTCTGGAAGATCTGGCCGAAATTGACCAGCGGCACGCCCTTTTCACGGGTGGCCAGCGCCGACGGCATCCAGTCCACCACCACATCGGCGCCACCGCCGGCGATCACCTGCGACGGGTTGATGTCGGGGCCGCCGGCCTTGATGGTCACGTCCAGCCCGGCCTCGTCATAGAAGCCCTTGGCCTTGGCGACGTAATAGCCGGCGAACTGCGCCTGCGGCACCCACTTCAGTTGCAGCGTCAGCTTGTCCTTGGCCTCCGCTGCCCCGGCGGACACCGCCACCGCCGCCCCGGCGGACACCGCCAGCGCCAAAGCCACAGCCGCCGTTCCGAACCACCGCTTCCTGTTCATCGGGAATACCCTCTTCTTTGGGGGGATATGAAAAGTACCGTCAACGCCCGCGCGCCGACGGGTGCCACGCGGTCAGCGCGCGTTCGGCCAGCGTCAGCGCGCCATAGATCACCGACCCGGTGACCGCCGCCACCAGAATGGTCGCCCACACGATGTCCAGATTCATCCGCGACACCTCGGTGGAGATGCGGAAGCCCATGCCCACCACCGGGGTGCCGAAGAATTCGGCCACGATGGCGCCGATCAGCGCCAGGGTCGCGTTGATCTTCAGCGCGTTGAACAGGAACGGCAGCGCGTTGGGCAGGCGCAGCGTCACCAGCGTGCGCCAATAACCGGCGGCGTAGGACCGCATCAGGTCCATCTGCAGCCGGTCCGACGCCGCAAGCCCGGCCAGCGTGTTGATGAGCATGGGGAAGAAGGTCATCACCACCACCACCGCCGCCTTGGACGGCCAGTCGAAGCCGAACCACATCACCATGATCGGCGCGATGCCGACGATGGGAATGGCGCTGACCAGATTGCCGAACGGCAAGAGGCCGCGGGCCAGGAACGGCACCCGGTCGGCGATCACCGCCACCACGAAGCCGGCCAGACAGCCCATGAGATAGCCGCGCAGCACCGCCTTCAGCACCGTCTGCTGGAAATCGGCCCACAGCAGTTCCGACTGCGGCCCCATCACCGCCAGGATCGCGCTGGGGGCCGGCAGCAGCACGCGGGGCACGGCAAAGCCGCGCACCCCCGCTTCCCACACGAACACCAGCGCCAGACCGAACAGCCCGGCCACCACCGCCTTGCGCCCCGGCCACGAGCCGGCGGACAGGATGCCCAGTGCCCGCCAGAACACCAGCGCCGCCCCGGCCAGCATCACCCACAGGCCGGGCGCGTGGGTGCCCAGCGTGTAGCCCTGGTCCAGCAGGTGGAAGGGGGCCGCCGCCGCCAGCACCGCCGCAGCCAGACTGATCCCCGCATCCACCCACGGCGGCAAGGGCCGCAGCCGCACGGCGATGGCCGCCACCAGCACCGTCAGCAGCCCGGCCAGCGGCACCGGGTCGCGAAAGGCGAAGATCACCTTTTCCGAAGCGGTCAGGCCGAACGGCATCACCAGGGACGCCAGCGGCAGCAGGACCGACGGTTTCAGCATGGTGCGTCCGGTCATCGCCGTCCCCCGTTTCCGCGCACCACCAGCCGTTCGGCCAGCGACACGGCACCGATCAACAGGATGCTGAGCAGGGCGGCCATGAACAGCGCGCTCCAAATCTGAATGGTCTGGCCATAGTACGAACCGCTGAGCAGCCGCGACCCCAGCCCCGCCTGACCGCCGGTGGGCAGTTCACCCACGATGGCGCCCACGAGGCTGATGGTCACCGCCACCTTCAGGCTGGTGAAGAGATAGGGCAGCGAGGCGGGCAGCCGCAGCCGCCAGAACACCTGTGCGGCGGATGCGCTGTAGGTGCGCATCAGGTCCTGCGCCAGCGGATCCACCGACCGCAGCCCCTTCACCATCCCCACCGTAACGGGGAAGAAGCACAGGTACATGGAAATCACCGCCTTGGGCAGCAGGCCGGTGAAGCCCAGGTTGCCCAGGATCACCACGATCATCGGCGCCACCGCCAGGATCGGGATGGTCTGGGACGCGATGACCCACGGCATCAGGCTGGCATCCAGCGTGCGGTTGTGGACGATGCCCAGCGCCAGCAGCGTTCCCAGCGCCACCCCCATGGCGAACCCGGTCAGCGCCGACCCGGCGGTCACCCCGGCGTGGTAGACGAGGCTGCGGATGTGGGTGACCGGGTAATTGAGGACGGAGGCCGAGAAATCCGCCCACACCTGCCCCGGCGTCGGCAGCACCGGACGCTTCATGGCAAAGGCGGCGTTGACCAGATCCATGGCTTCCCACGGACGGCCCGCACGGTTCAGCCCCTCGATCGCCTGCGGTGCGTTGAGCCACAGGGCGCCGGCGTACCAGACCGCCAGGATCACCAGCGCGACCGTGGCCACCGGCAAACCCTGGCGCTTCAGCCGATCAATCGTCATAGCTGTGGCCTTCCTTCAGGCCCTGGCGCACGCGGGCGGCGATGCGCTGGAACTCCGGCGTCTCGCGGATGTCCAGCGTGCGCTCGCGCGGAAGCCCGTCACACGCGATGACGTCGAGGATGCGGCCGGGGCGCGGGCTCATCACCACGATGCGGGTGGACAGGAACACCGCCTCGGCAATGGAATGGGTGACGAAGACGCAGGTCTTGCCCGTGCTGGCCCACAGCCGGGTGAGCTGCACATTCAGATGGTCGCGGGTGATCTCGTCCAGCGCGCCGAAGGGTTCGTCCATCAACAGGATGTCCGGCTCGAACGCCAGGGCGCGGGCGATGGAGGCGCGCTGCTGCATGCCGCCGGAAAGCTGCCAGGGGAATTTCCGCTCGAAACCCGCCAGGCCGACCATGGCCAGATGCTCGGCGGCGCGGCGGCGCCTCTCCTCCTTGGGCGTGCCGAAGATCTCCAGCGGCAGGGTGACATTGCGCTCCACCGTCCGCCAGGGCAGCAGCGCCGGGGCCTGGAACACATAGCCGTAGGCGCGGCGCAGTCGGGCGGCCTCCGGCGTCATGCCCTCCACCGCGATATGGCCGGCGGTGGGGTGCTCCAGATCGGCGATCACCCGCAGCAAGGTGGTCTTGCCGCAGCCCGACGGGCCGATCAGCGACACGAAATCCCCGGCGTTGACGGTCAGGTTGATGTCGTCCAGCGCGACCACCGGCTTGTCGGCCGTGGGGTAGATCAGCGACAGGCCGCGGGCCTCGATGACGGGGACCGGCGCGGGCGGGCGGGTGGCGTCGGGGGGCGCGGAGTCGGCGGACAAGGGAGGCTCCATCCTCATGAGTCGGGCCGCAAGGGGCCGAACCCTCCGTGACAGGATGGGGCCGGCCCTGCGGCTCATCCCCGGCGGGCCGGGGGTTCGGTGCGGAAAACAGGAAAACGCCCGGCCGGGGTGGTCCCCCCACCCCGGCCGGGCGCCCTCACCTTATCGAATTTGTGTCGGGGATGTGGCGGAATTTTACGGGCTTCCGCCCATCTCCCGCCCCGTCATGCCGTTTTGGTGGCAATGGGGGCCAGGTGCCGCAACGCCAGCGCGACACCCAGCGCCAGGGTCAGCAGGGTCAGCAGCACCGCGGCCACGCCGGTCCATCCCTCCCCGCTCCAGAACAGCCCCGCACCCGACCCGATCACCGCCGATCCCAGGTAATAGAAGAAGAGGTAGAGCGACGAGGCGTGCGCCTTGCCCCGGCCCGCCCGGCGGCCCACCCAGCTCGACGCCACCGTGTGGGCGCCGAAGAAACCGATGGTGGTCAGCGTGATGCCGGCCATCACCACCCACAGGCTGGAGCCCAGCGTCAGCCCCACGCCCAGCAGCATCAGGGCGATGGCGCTCCACAGCACCCGGCCCCGCCCCAGCCGGTCGGCCAGCCGGCCATAGCCCGCCGAACTGAACGACCCGATGACGTAGATGGTGAACAAGGCAGCCAGCGCGCTGTGGCTGAGATTGAACGGCGCCTCGGCCAGACGGAAGCCGATGAAGTTGAACAGGCTGACGAAGCATCCCAGCAACAGCAGCCCCAGCAGGAACAGCCCGCGCATCCCCCGGTCGCCCAGATGCTCGCCCAGCGCCGCCATCAACTGCCGCGGCGGCAGCGGGTTGGGGGTGAAGTGGGCCGACGGCGGCAGGATGCGCCAGAAGGTCAGGCCCGCCAGCACCCCCAGCACGCCGATGCCGCCCACGGCGAGCCGCCACGACACCCATTCCGACACCAGCCCGGCCACCAGCCGCCCGGCCATGCCGCCCAGCGCGTTGCCGGCGATATACAGCCCCATGGCCCGCCCCTGGCAGGCGGGGTGCATCTCTTCGGCCAGATAGGTCATCGCAACGGCGGGCAGGCCGCTGAGCGCGATGCCCAGCAGCAACCGGCAGGCCAGCAGCGCCTGGAACCCCGGCGCCAGCGCCGCCGCCACGGTCAGCAGCCCCGACGCGACCAGTGCCGCCACCATCAGCCCCTTGCGCCCCCACGCCTCCGACGCCGAACCGGCGGGGATCAGGAACAGCGCCACCATCAGCGTGGACACCGACAGCGCCAGACTGGCCGAGGCCGGGCTTTGGCCATAATCGGCGGCGAACTGCGGCATCAGCGGCTGGACGCAGTACAGCAGGGCGAAGGTGGAAAAACCCCCGACGAACAGCGCCAGGCTGGCACGGCGGTATTCCGGCGTGCCGCTGCGGAAATGACCGGTGTCGGGAACGGCGGTGGGCTGCATGGCGGGGTACTCGGTCTTTGGACGGGTGTGCTGCCATCAAGCTGGCGTTTCCGTCCATATCCGTCCAATATAATAAAACGGTTTATTGATATGGATTCCATATAAGATGGACCTGCGCCACCTCCGCCATTTCGTCGCCGTCGCCGAGGAACTGCACTTCGGGCGGGCCGCCCAGCGGCTGGGCATCGCGCAGCCGCCGCTCAGCCAGTCGATCCAGGGGCTGGAGGCCGAACTGGGCGTCACGCTGCTGGAGCGCACCCGGCGGTCGGTGGCCCTGACCGGCCCCGGCACACTGCTGCTGACCGAGGCGCGGGCCATCCTGGACCGGGCGGACCGGGCGGTGGTGCTGACCCGCCGGGCCGCGGCGGGCGAGGTGGGGGAACTGCGCATCGGTTTCACCGCCGCCGCCCCCATCGACCCGGTGGTGCCGGTCATCATCGACGGATACCGCCGCGCCCTGCCCGACGTTCACCTGACCCTGAACGAGTTGTCGTCCAAGCGGCAGGCGGTGGCGCTGCGTGAGGGGACCATCGACGTCGGCTTCGTCCGCGCCGCCCGCGTGCCACGGGAGGAAGACGACGAGGATCTGGCCTTCATCACCCTGGAACGCGACCCGCTGAACGTGGTCCTGCGCGCCGACCATCCCCTGGCCGGACGGGCGCGGGTGGCGCTGGCCGATCTGGCCGGCGAGTCCTTTGTCTTCTACCCGTCGGAAGCGGGGACCACCATCCACGATCAGGTGATGGGCCTGTGCGCCGAGGTGGGATTCCGCCCCCAGGTGGTGCTGGAAGCGGCGGAGGCGCTGACCATCATCGGCCTGATCGCCGCCGGTCTGGGGGTGTCGATCCTGCCGGGCCACCTGCACCGCATGGCGATGGAGGGGCTGGTGTTCCGCCCGCTGGACGTACCGCCGGGGGAAATCGGGGCCGAAATGATCCTGATGCTGGCCTGCCGCCGCGGACGGCGGGAGGCGCATGTGGAACGGTTCGTGGCGATCGCCCGCGCGGCCAGCCGGGCATAACAATGATGCCATCAGACTATCGGACTGTCTGATGGTTGTTTACGCCCGCCGCCCGCCGTGTCACAAAAGAACAAAACAGGGAGTGATGACGAATGACCGAAAGCGCGGCCCTGCGCCGGCTTGCCAGACGCCCCCCGGCGCCCGAGCGGTTGCCCGAGGGCGCGTTCCGCGTGCGCCGTCCGATCCGGTTTTCCCACACCGATCCGGCGGGGATCGTGTACTTCCCCGTCTATTTCGACATGTTCAACGCGCTGGTGGAGGACTGGTTCACCCACGAACTGGGCTTCAACTACGCCGAGCTGATCCGCGACCATCGGCTGGGGGTGCCGACGGTGCATGTGGAATGCGACTTCCTCCACCCCTCGCGTCTGGGCGAATTGCTGACGCTGGGGGTTCTGGTGGAAAAGGTGGGGCGCAGTTCCATCCACCTGCGCATTCTGGGCGAGATCGACGGCGTAACCCGGCTGGCGGCGCGTCAGGTGGTGGCGATCACCCATCTGGACGATCTGAGCGCCACCGAAATTCCCCCCGGCCTGCGCGCCGAGTTGCTGGCGTATCAGGAGCGGTCGCGGGGGTGAGGGGGCGCCCGGCCCCTTCCTTGTCCTCTCTCCATCGTCATTCCGGCGAAGACTGGAATCCAGGTATCGAGCCGCGGTCAGCGGCGATATAAGTCCCCCAGGGTTTCCCCCGTGGAGACATCTTCTGGACCCCGGCCTTCGCTGGGATGACGATGGAAGGTTTTTCCTATTCAATACCTTACATAACGCGTGAAGGCCGGTTGGCATTGCCTTCTCACAGCCGGACAGAGCGGATAAGGTGGAGGAAGCGTTCCACGTTTCCATCCGCCGCCCCGCCATGCCCGCCCCCGTCATCGTCTGGTTCCGCCAGGATCTGCGCCTTGCCGACAACCCGGCCCTGTCCGCCGCCGCCGGCACCGGCGCCCCGGTCATCCCCCTGTTCGTGTGGGAGGACGACCCCGCCGATCCCTGGCTCCCCGGCGGGGCCACGCGCTGGTGGCTGCACGGCAGCCTGACGGCGCTGGCCGCGGATCTGGCCCGGCTGGGGGCGCCCTTGGTCCTGCGCCGCGGCGATCCGGCGGCGGTGCTCGACGCGCTGATCGCCGAAACCGGGGCCGGCACCGTGCTGTGGAACCGCCGGTACGAGCCGGCGGCCCGCGCCCGCGACGAGGCCATCAAGGCCACGCTCAAGGCCCGCGGCCTGCGGGTGGAGAGCTTCAACGGCGCGCTGCTGTTCGAACCCTGGACCATCCGCACCAAGACCGGGGAGCCGTACCGGGTCTTCACCCCGTTCTGGAAAGCCTGCCTCGCCCAGCCCGAACCGCCGGCCCCGCTGCCGGCCCCGGCCCGTCTGACGGCGCCGGCCACCGTGCCCGCCGGGGAGGATCTGGCCGATTGGCGCCTGCTGCCCACCGCCCCCGACTGGGCCGGCGGACTGCGGGACACATGGACGCCGGGGGAGGCCGGGGCACGGCGGCGGCTGGGCGATTTCCTCGACGGCCCCGTCACCGTCTACAAGGCCGAACGCGACCGGCCGGACCGGGAATCCGTCTCCCGTCTGTCGCCCCACCTGCATGTCGGGGAGATCGGGCCACGGCAGGTGTGGCACGCCGCCCGCCACGCGGCCTCCGTCTTTCCCGAACGCGCCGCGGGGGCGGAAGCGTTCCTGCGCGAGGTGGGGTGGCGGGAATTCAGCGTCAGCCTGCTGCACGCCCTGCCCTTCCTGCCGGAATCGCCGCTGGACGCGCGCTTTGCCCGTTTCCCCTGGCGCGACGATCCGGCAGGGCTGGCGGCGTGGCAGCGGGGGATGACCGGCTATCCCATCGTCGATGCCGGCATGCGCCAGCTCTGGCACACCGGGTGGATGCACAACCGGGTGCGGATGATCGCCGCCTCCTTCCTCATCAAGGATCTGCTGATCCCGTGGCAGGCGGGTCAGGCGTGGTTCTGGGATACGCTGGTGGATGCGGATCTGGCCAACAACGCCGCAAGCTGGCAGTGGGTGGCCGGGTGCGGCGCCGACGCCGCCCCCTATTTCCGCATCTTCAACCCCGTCCTCCAGGGGGAGAAGTTCGACCCCGACGGCGCGTACGTCCGCCGCTGGGTGCCGGAGCTGGCAACCCTGCCGGAGTCGTGGATTCACAAGCCGTGGGAGGCACCGCCCGCCGTTCTGGCCGGGTCCGGGGTGCGGCTGGGTCAGACATATCCCCGTCCGCTGGTGAATCATGCCGCCGCCCGCGACCGCGCCCTGGCAGCGTTGGAAACCATCAAGCAGACGTGACCGGCAAATTCACCACCCCGTCATCCCTTCGCAACAGAACCGTCACGTCCGCGAACTATGGTGCCGCCCAAGGTCGCGGCACACCACGGGCGCCGCACGGTTTTGTTTCAGGGATGCCCGCAAGGGGCGAGGAGAGAGCATGGACCGGCACGACACGGCCCCCAAGGGGACGAAGTACCTGACCTTCGACAGGACCGAGGATGTGGGCAGCAACCCCACCGCCAACCCGGCCATCGGCGACGTGATCGCCGCCCGCTTCGGGCGCCGCGGCATGCTGCGCGGCATGCTGGCGCTGGGCGCCACCACCGCCCTGTCGGGCACGGCGCTGACCGCGCTGACCGGCAAGGCCGAGGCCGCCGCCGCTCTGCCCCCCTTCACCTTCAAGGAAATCGAGCATGGTGTGGATGAAACCCACCATGTGGCCGAGGGCTACAACGCCGACATCCTGATCCGCTGGGGCGACCCGGTGGTGCCCGGCGCCCCGGCCTTCGACCCCGGCAAGCAGACCGCGGCGGCCCAGGCCCAGCAGTTCGGCTACAACAACGACTTCGTCGGCTTCGCCCCGCTGCCGCTGGGGTCCAACACCCCCGACCACGGGCTTCTGTGCGTCAACCACGAGTACACCGACGAGGAAGTGATGTTCCCCGGTGTCGGCGTGGAGCAGCAGAAGGACAAGTTCGCCCGCATGACCAAGGATCTGGTGGACATCGAAATCGCCGCCCACGGCGGTTCGGTGATCGAGATCCGCAAGGTGGATGGCACATGGGCCTATGATCCCAAGTCCACCTACAACCGCCGCATCACCGGCGAGACCGCATGCACCATCACCGGCCCCGCCGCCGGCCACGCGCTGCTGAAGACCGGGGCGGACGCCACCGGCACCACGGTGCGCGGCATGCTGAACAACTGTTCCGGCGGCATGACCCCGTGGGGCACCTGGCTGTCGGCGGAAGAGAACACCAACGGCTATTTCTGGGGCAAGACCGCCGACGAAAACAGCCTGGACGGCAAGGCCAAGAAGCGCTACGGCATCCCCGGCGGCTGGTACAACTGGGGCCAGTACCACGACCGTTTCGACGTGTCGAAGGAACCCAACGAGTGCAACCGCTTCGGCTGGATCGTGGAGATCGACCCCTACGATCCCAACGCTGTGCCCAAGAAGCGCACCGCCTTCGGCCGTTTCAAGCACGAAGCCTGCACCATCGTGGTGGAGAAGGACGGCACCGTCGTGGCCTATTCCGGTGACGATGAGCGGTTCGATTACGTCTACAAGCTGGTGGCGAAGAAGAAGTACGACCCCAACAACCGTGCCGCCAACCTGGATATCCTGGAAGACGGCACGCTCTTCGTGGCGAAGTTCAACGCCGACGGGTCGGTGGAATGGCTGCCGCTGGTCCACGGCCAGGGTCCGCTGACGGCGGACAAGGGCTTCGCCGATCAGGCCACCGTGCTGATCTATGCCCGTCTGGCCGCCGACGCCCTGGGTGCGACCAAGATGGACCGCCCGGAAGACATCGAATACAACCCCGTCACCGGCAAGGTGGTGGTGGTGCTGACCAACAACTCCCGCCGCAAGGCCGATCAGGTGGACGCCGCCAACCCGCGCCCCGAAAACCAGTGGGGCCATATCATCGAGATCAGCGCCGACGGTTCCCACGCCGCGCCGAAGGCCAAATGGGAGTTGCTGCTGAAGGCCGGCAACCCCGCCGATCCGGCGGTCCAGGCCCAGTATCACCCGGAAACCACCGCCAACGGCTGGTTTGCCTGCCCCGACAACGTGGCCTGCGATCACCAGGGCCGCCTGTGGGTCGCCACCGACCAGGGCGAAGCCTGGGCCAAGGCGTCGGGCTCGTCGGACGGCATCTGGGCGGTGGAAACCGAAGGCCCGCGCCGCGGCCTGTCCAAGATGTTCTTCCGCGTGCCGGTGGGTGCGGAAATGTGCGGGCCCTGGTTCACGCCCGACGACAAGACCTTCTTCGTCGCCGTGCAGCACCCGGCCACCGATGGTGTCGATGCGTGGCCGAAATTCGGCAAGCTGTCGTCGTTCGAAGACCCGGCCACCCGCTGGCCCGACTTCAAGGACGGCATGCCGCCCCGCCCCTCGGTCGTGGTCATCACCAAGAAGGACGGCGGTGTGATCGGGTCGTGACCTGAGCCGTTCCCCCACTTTCCCCTGCCACCCCCTCTCCCCCCGGGGAGAGGGGTTTTTCGGCTTTTTACACCCCGTTACCGGTGCAGCAGCCGGGCGAGGTCCAGATCGGCCCGCGCACCCTGCAGCCGGGCGCGGTAGACGATGGTCGCCTCCATCACCCGCTGGACATAGTTGCGGGTCTCGGAAAACGGGATCAGTTCGATCCAGTCCAGCACGTCCACCGCCTCCGTCCGCGGGTCGCCGAACTGGTCCAGCCACTGGCGCACCCGGTTGGGGCCGGCGTTGTAGGACGCGATCGCCAGCACGTACGACCCGTTGTAGCGGTCCAGCATGTCGGCGATGTAGGCCGAGCCGAGGCGCACGTTGTGCCGCGGATCGGCGGTCAGTTTGGCCTGGGTGTGCTTGATGCCCAGCTTGGACGCCACCAGTTGCGCCGTCTGCGGCATGAGCTGCATCAGCCCCCGCGCGCCCGCCGACGACACGATCAGCGGGTTGAAGGTGCTTTCCTGCCGGATCAGCGACAGCACCAGCGGCCCCTCGGGTGCCGGAATCCCCGACAGATCAATGGTGGGATAGCCGGTTTCGGTCAGGAAAATCCCCTCCTGCACCTTGTCCTTGGCCGCGGCAATGGCCAGGTCGGGGCGGCCGATGTCGCGGGCCAGACGGGCGGCCAGATGCAGCTCCTCCCCGTCCTTGGCGTCCAGCGCGATGCGGCGCAGGAACATGGCCGCCCGGTCGTCGCTCTTGCCCTGGATGCGGTAGAGCAGCCGGGCGGCGCGCACCAGTTCACGCTTCTCGAACGCCACCGCGTCCGCCTCCGCCGCCTTGGGCTCGGCGGGCAGGCGCACGCGCACCCCCGCCTCGTTGGCCGCCAACTGGCCGTAGAAGGTGACGCCGTACTGCGCCGCTTTGCTGTACCACTCCGCCGCCCGCGCCGGGGAACCGGCGGCCTCCGCCGCCTTGCCGGCCCAGAAGGCGCCGCGGGCGCGGGTGATGGGCGAGGCGAACTCCTTGTAGACGGTCTGGAAATGCTCCAGCGCGTCGCCGGGGCGGTTCAGCCGGCGCAGCGCGATGAAGCCGGCCAGGAATTCCGCTTCCGCCTGCCCCACCCCGTCGTCCTGCCGGTGGTCCATGGCCAGGCGGTAGGCCAGCCGGTTGTCGCCGCGGTCCAGCAGCCGGCGGATGATGATGTTGCGCTCCGCCCACCACAGCGACGGGCGCACCACCTTGTCGGGCGGGTTGGACAGCCGTTCCGCCGCCCCCTCGTCATCGCCCTTGCGCCGCAGGTAGCGCACCCAGTCGTACGCCAGCCCGGCATCGTCGCGCAGCGGCGACGGCACCCGCGCCGCCAGCGCCTCGGCGTTGGCCACCCCGTTGAAAAGCGCCATGCGCGCGGCGATCAGGTCGTCGTAGCCGTCGGGCACCAGCGGCAGCAGCCGGCGCGCCGCCGCCTCCTGCCGGTCCCACAGCAGATGGTCCAGGCGGGCCACATGGTCCTGGCGCCGCAGCAGGTCGCGGTAGCGGATCAGCATCGCCTGCTCGTCCGCCGGGGCGATGTCGGCCTCGATCCAATGGGTGCGCACCACCCGCGCCGCCGCGTCCCGTTCGCCCGCCGCCGCCAGCGCGTCGGCGTAGCGCATGACGCCGGCGGTGGTCAGGGGTGCGTACTGGCGGAACCACGCCAGCACCTGCGCATCGGGCAGGGTGTCGGGCATCGCCGCCTCCGCCCCGCGGCGCAGGGCGGCCAGATTGGGCCAGCCGGGGTTTTCGCGGATGAAGGCCGCCGTCTCGGGAAAGCCCGCCCCCGGTGCCGCCAGCTTCATCCAGCGCACGATCTTGCCCGGCAGCCGGTCAGGGGCGCCCTGGAGCATCCGCAACGCCTCGTCGTGGCGGTCGTTGTCGGCGGCCTTGAAAGCGTTGCGGTAGAGCGTCAGGTCGGCGGCGGACTGGGCCAGCGCCGGGGCGGCGCCGAAGGCCAGGAACAGCGCGAGCGCCGCCGCCATGCCCGACCGTACGATACCGCATCGCACCGTGCCGCCACGCCCCTTGCCCAGCATCGCGCGCGGGGCTAATGTGCCGATCCTCTTTTCCCCCGTTGTGTCCGTCCCTGAGAGGTGGCCCCCATGTTCCACGGTTCGATCGTCGCGCTCTTGACCCCGTTCAAGAACGGCAAAGTGGACGAGGCCGCGTTCCAGTCCTTCGTCGAATGGCAGGTTGCCGAAGGCACCCACGGGCTGGTTCCCTGCGGCACCACCGGCGAATCCCCCACCCTGTCCCATGACGAGCACAACCGCGTCGTCGAGCTGTGCATCGAGGCGGCGGGCGGCAAGGTTCCGGTCATCGCCGGCACCGGCTCCAACTCCACCGAGGAGGCCGTCGCCCTGACCCGCCACGCCAAGCAGGCGGGTGCGGCGGCGGCCCTGGTGGTCACGCCCTATTACAACAAGCCGACTCAGGAAGGTCTCTACCAGCATTTCAAAGCGATCCATGATTCCGCGGATTTGCCGATCATCATTTACAACATTCCCGGCCGCAGTGTCGTGGATATGTCGATCGCGACCATGGCGCGGCTGGCAAAGCTGCCCAACATCGTCGGCGTGAAGGACGCCACCGCCGATCTGGTCCGCCCCTTGCGCACCCGGCTGGAAATCGGTCCCGATTTCTGCCAGCTCTCGGGCGAGGACGCCACCGCCATCGCTTTTCTGGCCCAGGGCGGCGTGGGCTGCATCTCGGTGTCGGCCAACGTGGCGCCCAAGGCGTGCGCGGCCATGCAGGATGCCTGGCGCACCGGCGATTACGCCACCGCCTATCATTACCGCGACCTGCTGATGCCGCTGCACCATGCCATGTTCGTGGAAACCTCGCCGGGTCCGGTGAAGTACGCCGCCAGCCTGCTGGGCAAGTGCGCGGAAGACGTGCGCCTGCCGCTGGTGCCGGTCAGCGACGCCACCCGCGAAACCGTCCGCGCCGCCATGGTGTCGGCGGGCCTGCTCTAAGACCATAAGGAGAAAGCCACCGTGGCCGCGCGCGATCAGGAACCCCGGCGTCTGGCGGCGCAAAACCGCCGCGCGCGCTTCGATTTCTTCATCGAAGACACCATGGAGGCCGGGCTGATGCTGACCGGGACGGAGGTGAAATCCCTCCGCTCCGGCCGCGCCAGCATCAACGAGGCGTACGCGGGCCTGACCCGCGACGGCGAGCTGATGCTGGTCAACGCCTATATCCCCGAATACATGCAGGCCGGGCGCTGGCTTCAGCACGAGGTGCGGCGCCCGCGCAAGCTGCTGGTCCACCGCCGCGAACTGACCAAGCTGGCCGCGTCCATCAAGCAGAAGGGCGTAACGCTGATCCCCATGTCGGTCTATTTCAACGACCGTGGGATCGCCAAGCTGGAAATCGGCATCGCCACCGGCAAGAAAAAGGCCGACAAGCGCGAAACCGAAAAGCAACGCACCTGGCAGCGCGACAAGGCCCGCCTGATGCGCGAACGCGGCTGATACCGGAAACACGGATGAGCAACCGTCTGGCCCAGCGGGCCGCGGCGCGCGAGGCGGAGATCGCCGGCGTCGCCGAACAGGCCCTGTGCGGCCTTCACCACCCCGGCCCCCTGCTTCTGGTGGGGGACGGCACCGGCACGCTGCTGCCGGCGCTGACCACCCATGGGGTGGATGTCACGGAATGGCAGCGCCACGCCTTCACCGATGTGGCGGCCCGCGCGGTTTCCCCGTGGCCGGTGGATGGTTCCTTTGCCGGGGCGGCCCTGCGCCTGCCCCACGGCTGGGGGGCCTTTGCCATGATGCTGCACGCGGTGGCCGCCCGGCTGCCGGCAGGGGCGCCACTGTGGATCTATGGCGGCAACGACGAGGGCATCGCCACCGCTCCTAAGCGGCTGGACGGGCTGTTCGATGGCGGCGAGCCGATCCTGATCAAGCGCCGCGCCCGCGTTCTGGCCCTGACCCGCACCGATGCCCCCGCCCGCGGGAGCCTGGACGAGTGGCGGGAGGACGTGATCCTGTCGGGCGACGGGCTGCTGGCCGGGCCGCTGACGCTGGCGTCCTGGCCGGGACTGTTCGCCCATGGCCGGCTCGACCCCGGCACCGCCCACCTGCTGGAGGTGCTGCCGCCGCTGAAAAGTGCCGCGCGGGTGCTGGATTTCGGCTGCGGCGCCGGGGTGATCTCCGCCGAGATCCGCCGCCGCCACCCCGACAGCGCACTGACGCTGCTGGACGTGGATTCCCTGGCGCTGCACGCCGCCCGCACCAACCTGCCGGGGGCGGAAACCCTGCTCAGCGACGGCTGGGGCACCATGCCGCGCGGGGTGCGCTATGACCTGATCGTGTCGAACCCGCCGTTGCATCGCGGGGGGCATGAGGATTTCGCAGCATTGGAATCCCTGGTGCGCGACGCGCCCAACCGGCTGCGCCACGACGGGGTGCTGATCGCGGTGATCCAGCGCACCGCCGGGGCCGGCAAGCTGATCCAGGCCCATCTGCCCATCACCGAATGCCTGCTGGAAACGCCGCAGTTCCAGGTGTGGCGCGGGCGGACGGGGCGGTAATAGTCCTCTTACAAGATATTCCTATCACCGAAGTCGAACAGCCCTGTCCCCAATGTCAGGGTTGCCGATCATGGCTGTGTTCCGCATTCTTCCTTTGGCTGTCACCAAGAAACAAACACAACGGACAGCCTCTCACCAACGAGGGAGGATTGCTCGATGCACACCCGTCCGGTTCGGGATATTGTCCGCCACCAGCGTATCTTCACCATTACCCCCGATACCACCGTGCGCACCGCCGCCGTGATGATGAAGGAATTCGGCGTCGGGTCGCTGATGGTGACCGCCGGTGACCGGCTGACCGGCATCTTCACCGAACGCGACGCGCTGTTCCGCGTGCTGGCCGGCGGGCTGGACCCCACCCGCACCACGGTCGAGCAGGTGATGACCCCCGATCCCCTGACCGTCACCCCCGATTGCATGGTCCTGAACGCGCTGCACCGCATGCACGACGGCGGGTTCCGCCACATGCCGGTGGTCGAGGACGGGCGCCCGGTCGGCATGGTGTCGATCCGTGATGCCGTCGGCCCGGAACTGGCAACCCTGGAACGGGAACTGGACGAGAAGGAAGCGCTGGCCGAGATCCTGGCCTGAGCCGTTTCCTGACACCGGGGCCCCTTGCACCGGGACCGTCACACCGCCACATGACAACCGCCGCGGCATTGCTGGCCGCGGCGGTTTTTGCTTTCAGGAGAGACGGATGACGCCCGAGGAACGCGCCCTGATCGACGATCTGTTCCGCCGCCTGCGCGACGCGGAGGCCCAGCCGCGCGACCCGGAGGCCGAGCGGCTGATCCGCGAGGCCGCGCAGCACCAGCCCAACGCCGTCTATTACATGGCCCAGGCCGTGCTGTTCCAGCAGCAGGCCCTGAGCGGCGCCCAGCAAAAGATCGAAGCCCTGGAAAGCCGCATCCGTGCCCTGGAGACCGCCGCCCCCGCCCAAGCGCCGACGGGCGGCGGTTTCATGGGCGGGGTGCGCAGCCTGTGGGGCGCCCCGCCGCCCTCCCCCGCCGTACCGGCACCGGTTCCGCAACAGCCGGCGGCGTCCGGCGGTCCGTGGGGCCGGCGCCTGTCCTACCCCGCCGCCCCGGCGTCAGCCGGTTATGGACAGCCGGCTTTCGGCGGCCCCGGCATGGGTTATGCGCCCCAGGGGGGCGGGGGTGGTTTCCTGGCCGGTGCGGCACAGACGGCGGTCGGCGTGGCCGGCGGCATGCTGGCGGCCAGCGCCATCCAGTCGATGTTCAGTTCCGGCACCGCACACGCCGCCGAAGCGGCCCAGGGCGCCGTGTCGGAGACCACCATCAACAATTTCTATGGCAATCCTCCGGCGGATACCGGTGCCACCGACGCCGCTTATGACGATGCCGGTTTCGATGATTCCGGGTCGGACGGCGGCGACGACTGGATCTGATCGCCTTTCACACACCATCTTCAAGAAAAGCGGCCCTATCAGAAGAAGAAATCATTCGATATTTCGGATAGCGCCGCTCTTCGAAAGTGGTAGTGCAAAATATGACCGGAAATTGCCCAGACCAGGAAAGAGTTTGTTAACCGGCAGAGGCCAAAAGTGCCTCATCGCGCCTGTCCCGCGCATCGCAGGAGACAAACAATGCCTGGACTCACCATCGCCGCCGAACTCCGCAAGGCCTGCCGCATCCACGCCCGGCTGCTCGATGCCTTCATCGACATGACGGAGAAGGAGTTGCACCAGCTCCCGCCGGGCTTCGCCGAGGAAAGCCTGCGCGAAACCCTGGAGCGGATGCGCGATGCCCGCAAGGAATACGGCTCCATGGCCGGCGTCGTGGTGGTGTCCAACGCCGCCTGACCACACAAGGACGCGGTGAACCGGGATCAGGCCGGGGCCGTGGACGTCTTGCGCCGGGTGCGCGTCGTCTTCGGCTCCGCCGCTTCCGTCTTTTCCGCAAGCTTCGTGGTGACCGTGGGGGCGGCCGCCTTCCTCACCGCCGGCTTGCGGGCCGGGGCCTTGGCCGCCGGTTCCGCTTTTTCCACAGCAGGCGGAGTGGTCCGGGTGCGCTTCGGTTTCGTGGGCGCCTTGTCCGCCACCTCAGCCGCTGGCACTGCCGCTGCCGCGGCGGGAGCCACGGACGCCGTTTCCGTTTCGGTCAGGCCGCCGGCGATGTCGCGCTCAGCCTGCATCCAATGGTCGGTGTCCCGCCCATGCGGACAGCCTTCTTCCAGCCAGATGGCGTAGGCACGTTCGCGGATGCGCTTCTGCACGTCCGTTTCCATTTTCCCTTCCCCTTCCGCATGGATCGACACCCAGTCATGGTGCCGTCAGCGGGGAAGCGGCGCAAGCATCCAGATAATAATAGCCCCAAGGTTATTCCGGTGAAGGATCCGGGGCCCCGTTGGCCCTCTGCCCTTCACGCCAGCGGGTAACGTTGCGGTTGTGGTCGCTCAAGCTCTTGGCAAAGGCGTGACCGCCGGTGCCATCGGCGACGAAATACACGAACTCGTGCTTTTCCGGCTGGGTCGCCGCCACCAGCGCCGCCCGTCCGGGGTTGGCGATAGGGCCGGGGGGAAGCCCCCCCGTCACATAGGTGTTGTAGGGCGAGTCCACCTTCAGATCCGCCCGCGTCAAGGGACGGGTGAAATCCGTCTCGCCGTTGGTCAGGGCATAGATCACCGTGGGGTCCGATTGCAGCCGCATGCCGGTGCGCAGACGGTTGACGAACACCCCGGCCACCCGCGGGCGTTCCGCCGCCACGCCGGTTTCCTTCTCCACCACCGACGCCAGGACCAGCGCTTCGGCGGGGGTGCGCAGCGGCAGGTCGGCGGCGCGGCTCTTCCACGCGTCGGCCAGCGCCTGATCCATGGCGGCCTTCATGCGGGACAGCAGCGCCGCCCGGCTCTCGCCATACGAGAAATGATAGGTTTCCGGCAGCAAAGACCCTTCCGCCGGGCGCCCGTCGATGATCCCGGACAGCAGCGGGCTGGCGGTCAGCAGCCCGGCCACCTGCTGGCTGGTCAGCCCTTCGGGGACGGTGAGCTTGTGAACCACGGGCTTGCCCTGGCGCAGCAGGTCCAGCGCCCCGGCCACACTGACCCCGGCGGGAAAGACGAACTCCCCGGCCTTCAGGTCACGGCGTGGTCCATGGAATTTGGTGGCGGCGGTGAACAGCAGCGGGTTGTCGATAACCCCCGCCTGCCACAGCGTCATGGCGATGGTTTCGGTGCCGCCGCCCCGCGGGATCACCACCGCGGCAGGAGCGGTCAGAGGCCCCGGCGCGGTGACGGCACCCTGTGCCCACGTCACCGCATACCCGGCAAGCGCCGCAGCGCCAACGACGAGGGCCAGCCCCCCGGCGGCAATCCGGAGACCCCAGCCCATCGTCATCCTCCGCCGTGTCAGACGTACTCTTTGAACACCAGCGAGGCGTTGGTGCCGCCAAACCCGAAGGAGTTGGACAGCGCCGCCTTCACCGTGCGTTCCTGCGCCACCTTGGCCACCAGATTGACGCCCAGGCAGCTATCCGACGGATCTTCCAGGTTCAGCGTGGGCGGAACCACGCCATGGTTGATCGCCTTGATGGAATAGATGGCTTCCACCGCACCGGCCGCGCCCAGCAGATGGCCGATCGCCGACTTGGTGGACGACATGGCGACCGTGTCCATGGCCGCCCCGAACAGGCGGCGCACGGCCCCCAGCTCGATCTCGTCACCCAGCGGGGTGGAGGTGCCGTGGGCGTTGATGTAGCCGATGTCTTCGGGGTTCAGCCCGGCGCGCTTCAGCGCACCGCGCATGGAGCGGAAGCCGCCGTTGCCGTCTTCCGCCGGGGCGGCCAGATGGTAGGCATCGCCCGACAGGCCATAGCCGATCACCTCGGCATAGATGTGGGCGCCGCGCTTCTTGGCGTGCTCCAGCTCTTCCAGGACCAGGATGCCCGAGCCCTCGCCCATGACGAAGCCGTCGCGGCCCTTGTCATAGGGACGGGACGCGCGGTCGGGCGTGTCGTTGTAGCCGGTGGACAGCGCGCGCATGGCGGCGAAGCCGGCGATGCCCAGACGGCAGATGGCGCCCTCGGCCCCACCGCAGACCATCACGTCGGCATCGTCCAGCATGATCAGCCGGGCGGCATCGCCGATGGCGTGCGCACCGGTCGAGCAGGCGGTGACCACCGCGTGGTTCGGCCCCTTGAAACCGTAATTGATGGAGACATGCCCCGACGCCTCGTTGATGAGGCACGCCGGAATGAAGAAGGGGGAGACGCGGCGCGGCCCCTTTTCATGCAACGTCACAGCGCCTTCGGCGATGCCGGCCAGACCGCCGATGCCCGACCCGATCATGACGCCGGTGCGCTCACGGTCTTCGTCCGTGGCGGGCACCCAGCCCGAATCGGCGATGGCTTCGTTGGCCGCCGCGATGGCGTAGATGATGAATTCGTCCATCTTCCGCTGATCCTTCGGCGGAACATGGGTATCGGGGTTGAACAGACCCTCGCCGTCACCGCGCGGCACCTGGCCCGCGACCTTCGAGGGCAGGTCGGAAACATCGAACCGGGTGATGGAGCCGATGCCGGATTCGGCATTGATGAGGCGGTCCCAGTTGCGCTTGTGGCCCACGCCCAGCGGCGTGACCAGACCGAGGCCGGTAACGACGACTCGTCTCATGGACTGTTCCTGACCTTGCGTTCAATGGCGCGTTCGGCTGAGACGGATCCCGCCGGGTGCGCTGTCGTGTTCACGAAAGACGGGACGCCGGGCCGCGGATCCGCGGCAGCCGGCGTTTCCCGATGCGACGCTTTCAGGCGCGCAAACCCGATCAGGTGTGCGCCTGGATGAAAGCGATGGCGTCCTTCACCGTCAGGATCTTTTCCGCGGCGTCGTCGGGAATTTCGCAGCCGAATTCCTCTTCGAAGGCCATCACCAGTTCCACGGTGTCCAGGCTGTCGGCACCCAGATCATCGATGAAGGCCGCGTTTTCGGTCACCTGGTCGGCATCGACGCCCAGATGCTCGACGACGATCTTCTTCACACGCTCGGCGATGTCACTCATTTCTTTGACCTTCCAGTTCCTTGAAACCGTTTTGGAAATCCGCTCGGGAAACCGTCCGGCACCTCTGCCGGAGCGGCCACGCCTCGGCGTGCGTGTCGCGATGCCGCGAAAGCCCCGTCCGATAACACATTTCGGCGTGCTTGACCAGCGTCGGCGCGAACCGCCCCGGCGCCCGGCCCCGCCCGCCGTTGGGCGCAGGCCCTTGCTCAGATCATCGCCATGCCGCCGTTGATGTGCAGCGTCTGACCGGTGACGTAAGCGGCCTCGTTGCTCGCCAGGAAAACCACCCCGGCGGCGATCTCCGCCGGGTCGCCCATGCGGCCGGCGGGAATCCCATTGAGAATCTTGTCTTTCTGCTCACCGTTCAGCGCCTCGGTCATGGCCGAGGTGATGAAGCCCGGTGCAACACAGTTGACGGTGATGCCGCGCGACGCGACCTCCGCGGCCAGCGCCTTGGACATGCCGATCAGACCGGCCTTGGAGGCGGCATAATTGGCCTGCCCCGGATTGCCGGTGACGCCGACGACCGAGGTGATGGCGATGATGCGGCCGAACCGGCGCTTCATCATGCCCCGCATCACCGCGCGCGACAGGCGGAAGGCGGCGGACAGGTTGACGTCCAGCACCGCCTGCCAGTCCTCGTCCTTCATGCGCAGCGCCAGCTGGTCGCGGGTCAGGCCGGCGTTGTTGACCAGAATGTCGATCCGCCCGCCCAGCGCCGCCTCGGCGTCCTTGGCAAGCTGCTCGGTGGAGGCGGCGTCCGACAGGTTGGCGGGCACCACCACCGTGCGCTCGCCCAGTTCGGCGGCCAGCGCGTTCAGCGGATCGACCCGCGTGCCCGACAGGGCGACGGTGGCGCCCTGGGCGTGGAGCGCGCGGGCGATGGACGCACCGATGCCACCCGAAGCCCCGGTGACGAGAGCGGTCTTGCCGGTCAGATCGAACATGGGATCACTCTATCTCTGTGGTCGCGGGCAGGGGATCAGGCGTTGAAGGCGTTCAGGAACGACTCGACGTCCGCCGGGGTCTGCACCGACACCGCCGACACGCTCTTGTCGATTCGCTTGGCAAGCCCGGCCAGCACCTTGCCGGCCCCGGCCTCCACCAGCGCGGTCACGCCCTGCTCCTTCATGAACAGCACGCCTTCGCGCCAGCGGACCATGCCGGTCACCTGCTCCACCAGCAGCCGGCGGATCTCGGCGGGGTCGCTGACGGCGGACGCGGTGACGTTGGATACCACCGGCACCACCGGCGCGGTGACGGCCACCGTCTCCAGCGCCGCGGCCATGGCGTCGGCGGCGGGCTGCATCAGGGCGCAATGGAACGGCGCGCTGACCGGCAGCCGGATGCAGCGCTTCAGCCCGCGCTCCGACGCCAGCACGATGGCGCGGTCCACGGCGTCGGCATCCCCCGACACCACCACCTGCCCCGGCGCGTTGTCGTTGGCACACGCGCATACCTCGCCCTGGGCGGCGTCGGCGGCGATGGCCTGGGCCTGTTCCAGATCGGCACCCAGCAATGCTGCCATGGCGCCCTTGCCCACCGGCACCGCCTTCTGCATGGCCTGCCCGCGCAGCTTCAGCAGGCGCGCGGTGTCGGCCAGCGAAAAGGCCCCGGCAGCGCACAGCGCCGAATATTCACCCAGCGAATGGCCGGCGACGAACATGGCGTGCTTGGCGAGATCGACCCCGCCCTGCTGGGCCAGCACCCGCATCACCGCCACCGACACGGCCATCAGGGCCGGCTGGGCGTTCTCGGTGAGGGTCAGGTCCTGATCCGGCCCTTCGAACATCAGGCGGGACAGCCGCTGATTCAGCGCGTCGTCCACTTCTTCAAAGGTGTGCCGCGCCACCTCGAAGGCTTCGGCCAGTTCGCGGCCCATACCGACGGCCTGGCTGCCCTGGCCGGGGAAGACGAACGCCCTGCTCATACGCTTGGTTCACCTGTCTTGTGTCGGCGCGGCGGGTCCGGCCCGGACCTGTCGTTTCCGCGCGAATTGGGCGACAGTCATACCCTGCCCTTTTCCCAAGTCAAGGGACGTTGCGCGGTTCACCGTGCGAAAAAGGATGAATTCGGCTGTTTTCAGGCCGATTGGGGCGGGAAATTCCTTGCCCGCACGCGCCGCCTGTGCATACTGCGCGGCTTCACAAGCTCCTTGCCGGCGGACCCGACACATTCTTTGTGCCGCCGGCTAGGTCCGGGCGGCTGACCGTTCCAATGGTGGAAGGCACAGCGCCGGGCCACGAAACAGCCATGGGGAGTCGAATGGCTTTGTACGAGAGCGTGCTCATCGCGCGCCAGGATATCTCGGCCGCGCAGGCCGAACAGCTCGGCGAGACCTTCGCCCAGATCGTCCGCGACAACGGCGGACAGGTCGCCAAGACCGAATACTGGGGCCTGAAGACGCTGGCCTACAAGATCAAGAAGAACCGCAAGGGTCATTACCTCATGCTGCACATCGATGCGCCGGCCGCCGCCGTCGCCGAGATGGAGCGCAACATGAGCATCAGCGAAGACATCCTTCGCTACATGACCGTGCGCATCGAAAAGCTGGACCCCGGCCAGTCGGTGATGCTGCAGAACCGCGGCGAGCGTGGTGAACGCGGTGAGCGCGGTGAACGCGGTCCCCGCCGTTTTGACGACCGTGGCCCCCGTGGCCCCCGCCGTTCCGAAGCCCCCGCCGCCATCGCCTCCGAAGGGGAGTCCGCGTAAATGAGCGACAAGCAGACCACTGGCGCCCCCGCCCGCAGCGGCGGTCCCCGCCGTCCGTTCTTCCGCCGCCGCAAGACCTGCCCGTTCTCGGGCGCCAATGCTCCGGCGATCGACTACAAGGACGTCAAGCTCCTGTCGCGCTTCATTTCCGAGCGCGGCAAGATCGTGCCGAGCCGCATCACCGCGGTGTCCACCAAGAAGCAGCGTGAGCTGGCCCGCGCCATTAAGCGCGCCCGGTTCCTGGCGCTCCTGCCTTACATCGTGAAGTAAGCAGGACGGCAGAACAGGTAACACCATCCGAAGACGCACCCCGAAGACGCATATGGAACGGAATGCCATGGGTGGAAAGCTTCCCCCCGGCCTGACCGTCGCCTTCGGCAGCGGCATCCTCGCGGCGCTCTTTTACGCCGCGGTGCTGCTGGGCGGGTTCGGTGCGCTGATTCTGGGCTATCTGGCGCCGTTGCCGCTGATGGCCGCCGGTCTGTGGCAGGGAACCGCCGCGGCCGTGCTGGCTTCCATCATCGGCACGATGCTGGTGACGCTGCTGATGCAGGAGGAGACCGGGGGGCTGGTGGCGACACTGGGCTTCCTGATCACCTCGGCCCTGCCCGCCCTCGTGGTGGTGCGCCAGTCGCTGCTGGCCCGCACCGCCCCCGATGGCGGGCTGGAATGGTATCCGCCAGGCCGGCTGATGCTGGTTCTCGCCGGTGTCGGTCTGGGCGGGGTTGCCATTGCCATGGTGATGGCGATGGGCGAGCCCGGCGGGCTGGAAGGGGTGATCCGTCAGGCGTTGAGCCGGATGGCGCTTCTGGTCGCCCCCGGGCAGGCCGACGCGCTGGGACCGGACGCCATGTGGATCGCACCGGCCATGCCCGGTCTGGTGGTGATCTCGTGGCTGCTGATGACGGTGGTCAACGGCACGCTGGCCCAGGGGCTGCTGTCGCGGTTCGGGCTGAACCGCCGTCCGTCCATGCGGATGGTGGACTTCACCCTGCCGCACTGGTCGGCCCTGGCCTTGTCGCTGGCCTGCGCCGGTGCGGTGCTGCTGGACGGAACGCCGGGATTTGCCGCCCTGACGGTGGCGCTGGTTCTGGGCGTGCCGTTCCTGTTCGCCGGTCTGGCCGTCGTCCATGCGGTGGCCCGGCGGCAGAAGGCATCGACCGCCCTGTTGGTGGCAGTGTACCTGTTCGTGTTTCTGATTGGATGGCCGATCCCCTTTCTGGTCGGCCTGGGCATGATCGAGCAATGGATGGGGTTTCGCGCGCGGCTCGCCGCCCGGAAACCCGATCAGGAGGACGAGTGATGGAAGTTATTCTGTTGGAACGGGTCGAGAAGCTCGGCCAGATGGGCCAGGTGGTCAAGGTTAAGCCCGGCTACGCCCGCAACTACCTGCTGCCGCAGAAGAAGGCCATGCGCGCCACCAAGGCGAACCTGGCCGTCTTCGAAAAGCAGCGCGCCCACCTGGAAGCCGTGAACCTGGAGCGCCGCAAGGACGCCGAAGTCGTCGCGGCGAAGATGGACAAGGTGTCGGTGGTGATCACCCGCCAGGCCGCCGAAACCGGCGTTCTGTACGGTTCGGTCGCCAACCGCGACGTGTCGGAGGCGCTGACCGCCGCCGGCTACATCGTGGACCGCAAGCAGGTCGCCATCGAGCAGCCGATCAAGACCCTGGGCCTGTTCCCGGTGCGTCTGGTCCTGCACCCCGAAGTCAGCGTCACCGTGACCGTCAACGTGGCCCGCACCCTGGAAGAAGCCGAGCTTCAGGCCCAGCGCGGCGCCATGGTCACCGCCGCCGACCTGCTGGAAGAAGAAGAAGAAGCGGCTGATGAAGCCGAAGAGACCGCCGACGAGGAAACCACCGAAGAAGCCTGATTTCAGGCCCTTCGCGTCCTCGACGGCTCGTCATGCCAGGGCCGCCCACCCCTCCGGGGTGTGGCGGCCTTTGGTATGTCCGCATTTGGGGTACTCCTTTCGCGCCACGCTGCCCGCCGCACCGCATGATAGCCTTCGGACGATTCCAATCTGTCCCTGATGCGGCGGAGGATGCGGGATGCTGCTCGCGCGTTTGCTGGCACCGGCGGTCACGGCCGGCTCCATCACCCTGATCGACGGTCACGGCCACGCCCATCACCTGGGGCGTGGGGATCCCCACGTCACTTTACGCCTGCACGACCCGGCCCTGCACCGGGATCTGGTGCTCCGCCCGCGGCTGGTGTTCGGCGAAGCCTATATGGACGGGCGGCTGACCGTGGACGACGGGCGGCTTTACGACCTGCTGGCGATCCTGTCGTCGGGATCGGAGGTCCAGGGGATGCTGGGGCGGGTGGCCTCGTGGCTGGAACCCATCGCCCGGCGGCTGCACCAGACCAACCCGCTGGCCCGCTCGCGCCGCAATGTCGCCCACCATTACGATCTGTCGGAGGATCTCTACCGCCTGTTCCTCGACCCGGACATGCAGTATTCGTGCGCGTACTTCCCCACCCCCGACACCACGCTGGAGGAGGCACAGGCGGCCAAGAAACGCCACATCGCGGCCAAGCTGCTGCTGCGCCCCGGACACCGGGTGCTCGACATCGGCTGCGGCTGGGGCGGCATGGCGCTGACGCTGGCGCGGGACACCGGGGCCGAGGTCCTGGGCATCACCCTGTCGCACGAACAGCTTGCCGTCGCCCGGCGGCGGGCGGATGAAGCCGGGCTGCAGGACCGCGTGCGGTTCGAGCTGTGCGATTACCGCACGCTGACCGGGCGGTTCGACCGCATCGTGTCGGTGGGCATGTTCGAGCATGTGGGCGTGCCCCACTATGGGGCCTTCTTTGCCGGCCTGCGCGACCGGCTGGAGGATGACGGGGTGGCGCTGGTGCATTCCATCGGGCGCAGCGACGGTCCCGGATCGACCAACCCGTGGTTCCGCAAGTACATCTTCCCCGGCGGCTATTCCCCCGCCCTGTCGGAGGTGCTGCCCCATGTGGAGCGCACCGGGCTGTGGGCCACCGATGTGGAGATCCTGCGCCTGCATTACGCCGAAACCCTGCGCCACTGGCGCGAACGCTTCCGGGCCCGGTGGGCCGAGGCGGCGGCGCTGTACGACGAACGCTTTTGCCGTATGTGGGAGTTTTATCTGGCGGGGGCCGAAATCGCCTTCCGCTATCAGGGTCACATGGTGTTCCAGATCCAGTTGAGCCGGTCGCCGGGGGCGGTGCCGCTGACCCGCGACTATATGCTGGACACCGAACGCGCCCTGACGGTCACGGTGCGGGAATCGCCCCCAGAGCGGCGGCGAGCTGCTGGGGAGTGACCGGCTTGACCATCACGGCCAGCCCCATGGCCTCGGCCTCCGCCAGACAGGTTCCCCCGGTTTCCCCGGTCAGGATGACGCCGGGAACCGGGCCGAACCGTTCGCGCACCCGCGACACCACCTCGGTCCCCACCCGGTTGTTGCGAAGCTGGTAGTCGGCCATCACGATGTCGGGCTGCTGCCCGCCGGAAGCCAGCCGCTCCATGGCCTGATCGGCGGAGGCGGCGGTCACGATCTCGTACCCCCAATCGCTCAGCACCGCCTCCAGCCCCATCAGCACGATGGGATCGTCATCCACCAGCAGGATGCAGCGGCCCCCGTTCCGCCCCGCCTTGGAGGGGGCAGACGGCCGGGCTTTCTGCGGCGGCTGCCCCAGGCCGGCAACGGCGGCCGCAGCGGCCCGGACGGGAGGCTGGGGGAGCCTCACGGAGGGCGAGGGCACTTCCTGTCCGCGGGGGACGGTGATGGTCCACTCCATCCCCTGCCCCACCGCCGGCATCACATCCACCGGATGGTTGAGCCGGCGTGACAGAGGAAGGACAGCCTCCAGCCCGGTTTCGCCCGGCGGAAAGGTGGCCGTGCTGCGAACCACGATCTGCACCGCCCGTGGGCTGATGCGGCAACCCAGGCCAACGGCGCCGCCGGGAGATTGGCGCATCGCCGTGCCGATCACCCCGCCGATCATCCGCAGCAGCAGCGCACGGTCGCTGCGCACCATGACCGTGCCGTCCACCGTCTGGCCCGGCTGCCATGCCAGACCGCGGCCCTCGACCGACGCCTGGTGGACGGCAGCAGCCTTTTCCATCAGACCGGCCAGCGGCACATCTTCCAGATGGGGGATCGGCTCGGGATCGGGGGCCGGCACCCGCTCGCGCTCCGCCTCGCGCCGTTTGCCGGCGGTGATGTCGCGGAAGGTCACGGCAAGCCCGTTGGGAATGGGATAGGCACAGACCGCGAACCACGCTTCCAGCGGGGGATGAAACACCGCGCTTTCCACCAGTTCCTGCTGTTCCATGGCCTGACGGCACGCCGGGCCGAACCCCACGGTCACCGCGTCGGACACCACATCCCACAGCCCCTTGCCCTCGGGCGCGTAGGGCGCATTCAACAGCACGCGCGCCCGGTCGTTCATGTAGGTCAGGTGCCAATCCTGGTCCACCGCGAACACCCCGTCGGTGGAGCTGTCAAGAATGCCGGTCACGCACCGGCACCGGCTCATCCGCATCTGCTGCCACGCAGCCATTGCCGCAGCAGCCAGAACCGCCGCCGCCACGGCCACCAGCACCATCCCGATCACCGCAGAAGAGAACGCCATGGAACCACCCGTGCAGGAGTGTCAGGCCAACCCATCAACTTTAGGCAGGCACACCGTTTCATGACCGGGTTAATTGATCCTTAACTATCTCTTTTGCACGCCGGTCCTACGCCCTCAGACCTAGGACCACACCCTCCGTGAGCAGAATTGCGCCCATCCCCTCCCCAAACGTTCGGGCAAAGAAAAAGCCCCGGTGTTTCCACCGGGGCTTTTCCCGCAGACAGTCCGCGTCAGAGGGGGACGGCTCAGGCCGCCTTGCCGCTCTTGGCGATGACTTCGTCGGCCACGTTCTTCGGCACCGGATCGTAGTGCGAGAACTCCATGGTGTACGAACCACGGCCCGAGGTCATGCCGCGCAGTTCGCCGATGTAGCCGAACATTTCCGACAGCGGAACGTGGGCTTCCACGGCGATGTTGTTGCCGCGCTCCAGCTGGCCCAGGACGGTGCCGCGGCGGCGGTTCAGGTCGCCGATGACGTCGCCCAGATATTCGTCGGGGATCACCACCTCGACCTTCATCACCGGTTCCAGCAGGACCGGGCCGGCCAGACGCATGGCTTCACGGAAGCAGGCCTTGGCGGCGATTTCGAACGTGAGCGCGTTCGAGTCGACGTCGTGGTACTTACCGTCGGTCAGGGAGGCGGAGAAGTCCACCGTCGGATAGCCGGCGAGCACGCCGTCTTCCTTCTGCATCTGCAGGCCCTTGTCCACGCTGGGGATGTATTCGCGCGGAACCGTGCCACCGACGATCTTGTCCTGGAACTTGTAGCCTTCGCCCCGCTCCAGCGGCTCGAAGCGGATCTTCACTTCGGCGAACTGGCCCGAACCGCCGGTCTGCTTCTTGTGGGTGTAGGTGTGCTCGATCGGCTTGGTGATGGCTTCACGATAGGCCACCTGCGGACGGCCCATGACGCCTTCCACGCCGAATTCCGTACGCATACGGTCCAGCGTGACTTCCAGGTGCAGTTCGCCCATGCCGCGCAGAATGGTCTGGCCCGAGTCCTTGTCGGTTTCCAGACGCAGCGACGGGTCGGCGCGGACCATCTTGCCCAGGGCGGTGGAGAACTTGTCCTGGTCGCTGCGGTTCTTCGGCTCCACCGACACCGAGATCACCGGCTCGGGGAAGCGCATGCGTTCCAGAACCACCGGGGCGGTGGCGTCGCACAGGGTGTCACCGGTGTCGGTTTCGGCCAGCGACACGAAGGCGACGATGTCACCGGCGCGGGCTTCGTCCAGATCGTTGGTGTCCTTGGCGAACATTTCCACGATGCGGCCGATGCGCTCGCGCTTGCCGCGGGTGGTGTTCAGCAGCGACTGGCCCTTGGTGACCACGCCCGAGTAGACGCGCACGAAGGTCAGCGAACCGAAGCGGTCGTTGACGACCTTGAACGCCAGGGCGGCGAAGGGCTCTTCGTCCGACGAGGCGCGCTCGCCGTTCGGGTTGCCGTCCGGGTCCACGGTCTTGATGGCGTCCACTTCCGTCGGCGACGGCAGGTACCACAGAACCGCGTCCAGGAGCTGCTGCACGCCCTTGTTCTTGTAGGACGAGCCGCAGAGCACCGGCACCAGGGTGCTCTTCAGCGTGCCGCGGCGCAGGCATTCGCGCAGCACCTCGACCGAGGGATCCTCGCCGGTTTCCAGGTACGCTTCCATGGCGTCATCGTCCATCATCAGCGCGGCGTCCAGGAGCTCCTGGCGCAGCGTGGGGACTTCGGCCAGCATGTCGCGGTCGTTCTGGTTGGTGAAGTTCAGCTTGTCGGCGATGTCGTCGCTGACGTCCCAGACTTCCCAGGTCGAGTCCTTCTCTTCCGAGAACCAGACATAGGCCTTCATCTCGACCAGATCGACCATGCCGCGGAAATCGTCTTCCGACCCGATCGGAACCATGATCGGAACCGCGTTGGCGCCCAGACGGTCCTTCATCATCTGCACGGCGCGGCGGAAGTTGGCGCCCGAGCGGTCAAGCTTGTTGACGTAGCACAGACGCGGCACGTTGTAGTTGTCGGCCAGACGCCAGTTGGTCTCGGTCTGCGGCTCCACGCCGGCCACGCCGTCGAACACCACCACGGCACCGTCGAGCACACGCAGCGAACGGTTCACCTCGATGGTGAAGTCCACGTGGCCGGGGGTGTCGATGACGTTGATCTTCTTGTCCTTCCAGAAGCAGGACACCGCTGCCGACTGGATGGTGATGCCGCGCTTCTGTTCCTGTTCAAGGTAGTCGGTCGTGGTGGACGACTTCAGATCCTTGGTCTCGTGAACGTCCACGATCGTGTGCTTGCGGCCCGTGTAGTACAGGATACGCTCGGTCGTGGTCGTCTTACCGGCATCGACGTGGGCGATGATGCCAATGTTACGAATTTCGCTCAGAGGCGTTGTGCGCGGCATAAAAAAACTCCGTGGTGCGGAACCGGTTCGGCGTGCTGAATCCCAGGCGCGGGGCGTCACACCCCAATCAGAGAGGCGCCATACAGGTCACCGCCGGAAAAGTCAAACGACAGTTTGTTGAGCACAGTTCCCGCACCCTTGGCAAGTGCAGCGGAACGCGCGGCAGACGGAACGCGAAAACGCGCCCCGGCACAAGAAGAGATTTCAAGCATGAGCAATGCGCCCACGGTAACGCTGCCCCCGCCGGGCGCCGGACGGGTCATGGCCGGCTGATCCACAGGGCGGTCAGATCGTCGGTCAGCGGACGGGGAATGCGGGCGAAAAAGCCTTCCAGCACCGCATGCAGAGGGGCATCGGGCCGGGCCACGGCGGCGTTGCGCGCCAGGGCCTCCACCCCGTCGTGACCGAAGCTGCCGTCATCCGCCGCCCGTGCCTCCACCAGCGCGTCGCTGTAGAGGAACAGGAACGCGCCGGGGGGAAAGGGCACCGTGCGGTCGGTGTACTGGGCCTTGCGCGACACCCCCAGCACCAGCCCGGAAGAATCGAGCCGCACCAGATCCCCCTGCCCCCGCCGCCCGGCGAACGGGTTGGGGGCGCCGGCCCCGGCATAGGTCAGGGTGTCGGCCACCGTGTCGATGATGCCGAAGAAGGCCGTGGCGAATTGCCCCACCGGCAGCACCTCCTTCAGCGCCTCGTTCAGCAGCGCCAGCCACCCGGCGGGCGTGCGCCCCGGCACCGGGATGCGGTCGATCAGGGTGTGCAGGCGGAAGGTGTTGATGGCCGCGGTGATGCCGTGGCCGGCGAAATCCACGATCAGGAATCCCACCCGCCGCTCGTCCACCGGCAGCACGGTCCAGAAATCGCCGCCCAGTTCCGACGAGGTTTCGAAATGGGGCGCGATGGACAGGCCGTAATGGCCGCCCACGTCCGCCAGCAGCTTCGGCTCGGGCAGCAGGGAGAGCTGCATGGCGCGGGCGTGGCGCAGCTCGTTTTCCACCCGCTGGCGGAACCGGGCCAGATCGTTGAACAGCTTGCGCTTTTCCAGGTGGTGGCGCACGCGGGCGACGCATTCGCCGGGGCGGATCGGCTTGGAGATGAAATCGCTGCCCCCCGCCTCGAAGCAGCGCACCTGCTCCTCGTCGCTGTCGAGCGCGGTCTGGAACAGGATGGGCAGTTCGGCATGCGCCGGGTCGGCGCGCAGCCGGCGGCACAGGGTCAGCCCGTCCATCACCGGCATGTCCACGTCCAGCAGGATCAGGTCGGGGCGGAACCGCTCGACCTTGGCCAGGGCCTCCGCCCCGTCGGCGGCGAACTCGATGGACTGGCACCCGGCCCGGCGGATCACCAGGGCCAGGGATTTCTGGGTGAAAGGGTTGTCATCGACGATCAGAACCCGGCAATCCTCCAGCGGCACCGCCATGCTCCGCCCCCTGTCAGGCCAGAGGAAAACGCAGACGCGTGCAGCGTCCGCCGTCGGTCACATCCACCGCCGCCGCCAGCGCCCGCATGAAGACGAAGCCGCGGCCCGACCGGGAATTCCCGTCCGCCTCCAGCGGCAGCAGCGCCCGGTCGAACCCCGCCCCCTCGTCCGCCACCAGGATGTCCAGGCACCCGCCGTCCCAGCGCGCCACGATGTCCAGCCGCAGCCGGCGGCGGTCCGGGTCGGCCAGCCGTTCGGCCAGCAGCCGGCCAAAGGTCTCGTACCCCTCCGGGTGATTCTTGGCGGCGCTGGCGATGCCCAGGTTGCCGTGGACGATGGCGTTGGCCACCGCCTCGTGCAGGCACAATTCCACCGTGCCGCGCGACGCCTTGTCCAGCACGCCCAGCCGCAGCAGCGCATCGCACACCGCCGCCGCCGGCTGCGCCGCCCACGCCAGCCGGGTGGACAGGGACAGGGCGAACAGGGCCCGCGGCACCGCCACCGGCACCCAGCCGTGAGCGGGCTCGGGCGGCGCGCCCTCGTCCGTCTCGACCACGAACGCGGCCTCCCCGGCCAGCAGACAGGTCAGCCCGTCGCGGTCCAGGCTGCCGCCCACCAGAGCGGCAGACCAATGAGCGCCCCTGCCATGCGGGGCCGCGGATGCGCCGGCGGCACGCGCCGCAAGCGCCGGAGGCACGGCCCCGCACCGGACGGCACCGCCGGGCAGGGACGCGGAGGACGGGCCGGCGGTCACGGCTCGACGGTCATCAACTCGTCGATCCGGGCCAGTTCGATGGACCGGCGCACCCCGCCCTTCACCCCGCGGATGACAAGGGTCAGTTGACGGTCCTGCGCCTCTTCCTGCAGGATCAGCAGCATGCCCAGGCCGGCGGAATCGATGAACTCCAACTGGCTGGCGTCGATGGTGAAGCGCGCCCCCTTCTCCATCCGGCTCATCTGCGCCACCATTTCGCGCAGGCGCTCGTGGTCGGTGAACTCCAGCCGTCCGTGCAGGCGCAGCGTCAGGCCATTGTTATCGATGTGCGAATCGAACTGCATAAGCGCCCTTGTTCCCAATCATGGTGACATAAAAACGCAATACACCCGGATGCACGGCCAAAAGCAGCGCAGGAAGAACCATGCCCGCCGCGTGACGAGGCGGCCCGTGTCATTGTGGCGGCGACTGTAACGGAACCATGATGCTTTTCACAAGCATCACAGAAACGTCATGAAACACCCCCGGATGGACGGCGGCGACCGCACCGCGGTAAAAGAGTGCCCAGTGGTGTCCATGGCCGGGCACGGCCGGTATCGGGGATGGGAAGGCGATGGCGATCAACCTGCCGGGTGCCGCGGCGTGGCACCGGATACCGTCGGTGTCGGGAAAGTTCCTGGCGGTGCTGGTGCCCGTGCTGCTGCTGGGGTCGCTGGCCTTTTCCGCCGGCTTCTTCGTGCTCAGGCACCGCACCCTGACGGAGGACCAGACCCGGCGCATGGCCGTGGTGGCCGAAAGCCACGCCGCCGTCCTGGCCGCGGTGCTGGACCGGGCGGACCACGGGGCGGCGCGCACCATCCTTCAGGCCATCGCCGCCCACCCCGACACCCCGTGCGCCGAAACCGGCGGCGGCGCCCCCGCCCTGGCCTGGCCCCCCGGCGGCTGCCCCGCGGGCGGACGGCTGGAACGGGTTCGGGTGCCGCTGCCGCCGGGGGGCACGCTCACGCTGGGCGTGTCCATGGCGGCGGTGGACGAGCGCATCCGGTCGGGCGTTCACGGGGCGCTGGTGCTTCTGGGGCTGATTCTGGGCGGCACGGTGGCGACGGCGCTGGCCGCCCACCGCATCAGCATCGCCCGCCCGCTCCGGCGCATGATCGAAGCTATGCAGCCCGGCGGCGCCGGGCGCCCGGTGGCCTGGGAATCGGCCGACGAACTGGGCCGGGTGGTCGCCGCCTACAACGCCACCCTCGCCCGGCTGCACGCGGAGGAGGAGGCACTGCGCCAGAGCCAGGAGCGGCTGACGCTGGCCATCGGCGCCACCCGCTCGGCGGTGTGGGACCACGACCTGATCACCGGGCGGTGCTGGTGGTCCCCGGAATTCCCCCGGCTGCTGGGCATGACGCCCGAAGACCTGCCCATGACCCCGGCCAGCCGCGCCGCCCTGATCCACCCCGGCGATGCGCCGGAGGTGCTGCGCGCCACCGAACGGCATATCCTGGGCGAAACCGAGTCGCTGGCCGTCACCTACCGCGTCCGCCGGTCCGACGGCGCGTGGCTGTGGCTGGAGGAGCGGGCGACCGCCGTGCGCGGCGCCGACGGCATCGCCCACCGCCTGACCGGCACCGTGTCGGACGTGACCGAACGGGTCCGTGCCGAACAGGCGCTGGAACGGGAGCACACCACGCTGCAGATCACGCTCGACAACGTGGAACAGGGCATCGTCATGGCCGACGCGGGCCTGCGGGTGGTGATGTCCAACCGCCGGGCCGCCGACCTGCTGAACGTGCCCGCCGATTTCCTGGCCGCCGGCCCCACCTATGCCGAGGTCATCCGCCGCCAGCAGGACAACGGCGAATTCGCCGACGACGCCGGCGACCCCGACCTGCACCTGGACGAATGGCCCGAGGGCACCCGCCAGCCCATGGCGTTCAAGCGCCGCTGCCGCAACGGCGCCGTGGTGGAGGTGCGGTCCACCCCGCTGGCCGGGGGCGGTTTCGTCCGCACCTTCCGCGACGTGACCGAAGAGGCCCGCAAGGCCGAGGAAATCTTCGACACCATGCTGGCGCTGGAGGAAGCCTACGCCAATCTGAAGGACACCCAGGCCAGTCTGGTCCAGGCGGAAAAGATGGCATCCCTCGCCCTGCTGGTGGCCGGCATCGCGCACGAAATCAACACCCCGGTGGGGGTGGCCTATGGCTGCTCCACCCATCTGGAGGGGCAGGCCGGCACCGTCACCGACGCGCTGGCCGCCGGGGGGCTGAAGAGGTCCACGCTGGAAAGCTTCCTTCACGATGCCGGAAACGCGGCCCGCCTGATCCGCCAGAACCTGGAACGGGCCGCCGGCCTGATCCAGAGCTTCAAGCGGGTGGCGGTGGACCAGACCAGCCAGGACCGCCGCCGCTTCGCCCTCGTCCCCTACCTGACCGAGGTGGCGGCGTCGCTGGACCCGTCGCTGCACCATCTGCGGTCCCGCGTGGCGGTGGACGGCCCCGCCGCCGACCCGGTGGCCATGGACAGCTTCCCCGGCGCCCTGTCGCAGATCGTGACCAACATCGTGATGAACGCCGACGTGCACGCCTTCGGCCCCGGCGGGCCGGGAGAGCCGGAACGGCTGGCCATCCACGTCGCCGCCCTGGCGGGGGACGAGGTGGAGATCCGTTTCCACGACAACGGCCGCGGCATTCCCCCGGCCCATCTCGCCCGTGTCTTCGACCCCTTCTTCACCACCCGCCGGGGCGAAGGGGGATCGGGGCTGGGGCTTCACATCGTCTTCAATCTGGTCACGCAGACGCTGGGCGGGCGCATCACCGTTGACAGCCCCCCCGGCGGGGGAACCACATTCACCCTGCGCCTGCCCCGCACCGCCCCGGTGCTCGACGCCGTTTCCCGCCAGCCGGAGCCTCTCCCCGCATGACCCGCGCGACCGACAGCGATGCCGACGCCCTGGACGCCGACGGCGGCCTCCTGTTCGCCGCCGAGGACGAGGGCGCCGCCGACGCCCTGCCCCCCTGGACCGTTCTGGTGGCCGACGACGAGCCGGACGTCCACGCCATGACCACGCTGCTGCTGGGCGACGTGCGGTTCCGGGGGCGGCGGCTGGCCTTCATCCCCGCCTTTTCCGCCCAGGAGGCCCGCGCCATCCTGGCCGCCGACCGGGCGGAGAACGGCCCCGGCGGCTCCATCGCCGTGGCGCTGCTGGACGTGGTGATGGAGGGGGAGAACGCCGGGCTGGATCTGGTGCGCTGGGTGCGCGAGACGCTGGGCAACAGCCACATCCGCATCATCCTGCGCACCGGCCAGCCGGGCCAGGCCCCGCCCCGCGACGTGATCCTGAACCATGACATCAACGATTACCGGGACAAGGCCGGGCTGTCGTCGGACGCGCTGTTCACCGCCCTGATCGCGGCCCTGCGCGGGTACGAGCAGCTTGCGGCGGTGGAGGCGCGGGTGGACGCCCGCACCCGCGAGCTGTCGGCCAGCCGCGAAAGCCTGCGCCGCCTGCTGGAATCGGCACCCGTGGGCGTGTGCGGCTTTTCCACCGACGCCCGGCTGATCTTCGCCAACAGCCGCCTGTGCGAGCTTCTCGGCACCCCGCGGGATGCGCTGGAGGGCTATCCCGCCTCCGCCCTCTTTCCCGACGGCGGGAGCCGCGACGGGGCCATCCGCCCGCTGCTGCGCGGGGCGGCGGTGCGCGATGCGGAAATCCCGGTGAAGCGGCCCGGCGGCGGCAGCTTCTGGGCGCTGGTGTCGGGGGGGCGGGCCGATCTGGACGGGCGGCCCTGCTACATCGCCTGGGTCACCGACATCACCCGGCGCAAGGAAACCGAGCGCCAGATGCACATCGCCAAGGAACAGGCCGAACAGGCGGCCTCCGCCAAATCGGCGTTCCTGGCGACCATGAGCCACGAGATCCGCACGCCGATGAACGGGGTGCTGGGTATGCTGGAGCTGCTGGAGCACACCCGCCTGGACGGCGGACAGGCGGAAGCCGTGGACACCATGCGCGAATCCGCCACCGCACTCCTGCGCATCATCGACGACATCCTGGATTTCTCGAAGATCGAAGCCGGCAAGATGGACCTGGAGCTTGAGCCGGTGTCCCTGACCGCGGTGGTGGAGGGGGTGGCGGAAACCCTGGCGCCGATGGCCCGGCGCAAGGGGCTGGAGCTGGTGACCCTGGTCGATCCCGCCATCCCCGCCGAACTGTTCGCCGACCCGGTGCGGCTGCGCCAGATCCTGTTCAACCTGGGCGGCAACGCGGTGAAGTTCACCGAACGCGGGCGGGTGGTCATGTCGGCCCACCTGCGCACCCGCGCCGACGGCTGGGTGCGGGTGCGGGTGGAGGTCTCGGACACCGGCATCGGCATCGGCGATGCCGCGCGGACGCGGCTGTTCCTGCCGTTCAGCCAGGCGGAAAGCACCATCACCCGGCGGTTCGGCGGCACCGGGCTGGGGCTGTCCATCTGCCGCCGGCTGGCCGCCCTGATGGGGGGCGACATCGGCGTGGACAGCGTGGAGGGGGCGGGGTCCACCTTCTGGCTCGACCTGCCCTTCGGCATCGCACGCACGCCGGCCCGCCCCGGCGGGGACGACGGTGCCCGCCTGGACGGGCTGGCCGTGCGCGTGCGCCTGCCCCCCGGACCGGAGCGGCAGGCGGCGCTGGCCTATCTGTCCGCGGCCGGCGCCGCCCTGCCTCCCGGCGGGGAGGAGATGACCGACGTGATGGTCACCGACGGGCCGAGCCCGCCGCTCCCCCTGCCCGTCCCGCTCACCGCCGCCGTGCCGGTGGTCCGCATCGCCAACGCCGAGGCCGAGGCCCATCACCACCCCGGCCCGGTGGTGATCCGCCCCATGCGCCGCGCCGCCCTGGTCCGCGCGGTGGCCGCCGCCGCCGGACGGCCGGTCCCGGAACCGCCGCCGCCCCCGGCCCTGTCCCCCTGCGCCGCCGGCCCCCTGATCCCCCCGTCCGAGGACGAGGCGCAGGCCGAGGGCCGGCTGATCCTGGTGGCCGAGGACAACCCCATCAACCGCAAGGTCATCCTGCGCCAGCTCAATTCCCTGGGCTATGCCGTGCATCTGGCCGCCGACGGGTTCGAGGCGCTGGCCGCGGTGGCCGAGCGCCCCTATGGCGCCCTGCTCACCGACTGCCACATGCCGGGGCTGGACGGGTTCGCGCTGACCCGCCGCATCCGCGCCCTGGAGCAGGAGGCGGAGCGCAACGGCACCCCGGCCCGCCGCCTGCCCATCATCGCCATCACCGCCGACGCGGCGGATGGCCAGGGCGGGCTGTACCGGCAGGCGGGAATGGACGGGTGGCTGCCCAAGCCGCTGACCCTGACGGCGCTGGCCGGCATGCTGGAGCCGCGGCTGCCGCCCGGCCGGGGCGGGCGCCCGGCCCGCCTGCCCGCGTCCGACCCGCCGCCCGTGACCGAGGATTTCGGCGCCCCCCCGGCCTTCGATCCGGGGCCGCTGCACGCCCTGTGCGGCGGCGACCCGGCGCTGATCCGCGAGATGCTGGACGAGTTCATCACTGTCGGCTGTGGTATCCTGGCCGACATCCGCGCCGCGGTGTCCCGCCGCGATGCCCGTGCCGTGCAGAGCGGCGCCCACAACCTGAAGGGTTCCGCCCGCATCGCCGGGGCGCTGGCGCTGGCGGAATCCGCCCGCACCCTGGAAACCGCAGCCCCCCGTGCCGACTGGCCGCGGATCGAGGCGCAGGCCGCCCTGACCGCCCGGTCCCTGGCCGACATGGAGCGGCTGCGCGACGAAGGAGGACTGCTGCCATGACCGGGAACCCCCCATCCGGCCCGGCCCGCCGCCATCTGCTCGCCGCCGCCGGCTCGGCCCTGCTGCTTCCCCTGCTGCCCGCCACAGTGCGGGCGCAGGAGCAGGCGTGGCCCGCCGGCCTGACGCCCATGGGTGCGGAGCGGGCCGCCAACAGCCGCGAAACCATTCCCGAATGGACCGGCGGCCTGTCCACGCCCGTCCCCGGCTATACCGAGGGGCAGCCGCATCCCGACCCGCTGATCGAGGACGGGCGGTGGTTCACCGTCACCGCCGCCGAGATCGACCGCTATGCCCGGCGGCTGTCGGCGGGCAGCGTGGCATTGCTGAAGGCGTATCCCAACAGCTTCCTGCTGCCCATGTTCCCCACGCGGCGCACCGCCGCGTATCCCCAGCGCGTCTATGATGCCACCGTCGCCAACACCGCCACCGCCCGCAACGAATCCAACGGGCTGGCGGTCCACGGGGCCAGGATCGGCGTGCCCTTTCCCCTGCCGAAGACGGGGGACGAGGCCATGTGGAACCATGTGCTGCGCTGGCGCGGCGAAAGCATGCGCGCCACCGACGGCGTGTTCGTCGTCGATCCGTCGGGCCAGCGCACCGTCACCCGCTACCGCCGCGACATGCTGTCGCCCTATGCCAGGGGGGAGGACGGCGCCATCGCGCTGATGACCCGCCGCACCGTGCTGCCGCCGTCGGACAGGGCGGGCGAGGCGCTGGCCCTGTGGCGGTCCATCGACCCCATCGCCGCACCGCCGCAATTCTGGTACCGCGCCCCCGGCAAGCCGCGGGTGATTCCGGCGTCGGATTTCTCCTACGACCGGCCCGACCCGGCCACCGGGGGGGTGCGCACCGCCGACATGATGGACATGTTCAGCGGCACCATGGACCGTTTCGTCTTCACCCTGGCGGGCAAGCGGGAAATGTACGTCCCCTACAACGCCTACCGTCTGGACACGCCAGTTCTGGGGCCGGACGACCTGCTGTGGCCGGGGCATCTGGCGCCCAACTTCCTGCGCTACGAGCTGCACCGGGTGTGGGTGGTGGAAGCGGCACGCCGCCCCGGATCCCGCCATGCCTTCGCCCGCCGGGTCTATTACCTGGACGAGGATTCATGGCAGATCCTGATGGCCGAGCATTACGACGGCAAGGGCACCCTGGTCCGCTATGCCGAGGCCCATTGCATCCAGGCGACCCAGGTGCCGTGCTTCACCCCGACGTTGGAAATCGCTCATGATCTGATAACCGGAAAGTATGTCGTCAGTGGCGTTGATAATCAAGAAAAGGCACCATCGTTCAATAAAGCGATTAAGAAAGAAATATTCACGCGAAACGGCTTGCAAAAGGAATCGTAATATATTTTGCTGGTAACCATAGCGTCATACGTGATGATACTGGCGATTGGTAATACCACTGTCATGTGATGGTAGTAAGATCGCCGCGCTGTTCGTTGCCGGAGCAACCTGCCATGCTTTCCTTATTCCGCACGTCCATTCGCGCCCGACTGCTGGGAACCGGCATCGGGATTTTCGTTTTGGTTGTAGCCGCCCTGATGGCCACCGCCGCCCGCTTCGTCGCCGGGGGGATCGAGGCGCAATCGGTCCGCACCGCCGAGGAAACCGCCCGCATGGCCGCCCGCCTGGTCGAGGGCGAGGTGGGCAAGGGTGCGCTGGTGTCGCGGGTGGTCGCGGGGTATCTCAGCGACGGGCTGAAGGCCGGCACCATGACCCGCGGCCAGATCACCCAGCAGATCACCGGCATGATCGCCGCCCTGCCCGAACTGGTGGGCATCACCGCGGCGTTCGAACCCAACAGCGTGGAAGGGGCGGACAGCGCCCATGTCGGCACCGCCGGCGCCGACGCCGCCGGCCGCTTCGTCCCCTATTTCTACCACAAACCCAACAACGGCGGCGTCGGCATCGAGGTGCTGACCATGACGTCCGAGGCCGGGATCGACACGTGGTACACCGATCCCCTGCGCCGCAACGCGCCGGTCCTGACCTCTCCCTACGTCTATCCGGTAGAGGGTGTGGACGTGATGATGATCACGTCCAGCATTCCCTTGCGCGACGGCAAGGGAAAGGCCATCGGCATCGCCACCGCCGACACGGCGCTGACCACCTTGCAGAACAGCCTGTCGGCCCTGCGCCCGCTGGACACCGGGTGGGTGTCGCTGGTCAGCGACAACGGCGCGTGGGTGGCCCACCCCGACGCCGCCCGGCTGGGCAAGCCGGCGGATGACGAGCTGGTCCGCGCCCTGACCCGCGAGGCGGGCGCTGCCAAGGGCCGGGCCGTCAACCGCACCGGCACCTTCAACGGCGTGCCGTCGCTGATCACCGCCGTCTCCGTGCCCTTCGCCCAGGCCAAGGCGCCGTGGACCGTCATCGCCGCCGTGCCGATGGCCACGGTGGAAGAACCGGTGCAGCAGGCGGTGATGCAGCTTTCCGCCGTGGCCGCCGTGCTGCTGGCGCTGGGGGCCGCCGCCTTCTGGTGGATGGGGGTGAGCATCACCCGCCCGATCAGCGCCCTGATCGACACCATGGCCCGCCTGTCCCACCGCGACCTGTCGGTCACCGTCCCCCACCGGGAGCGCGCCGACGAGATCGGCAACATGGCCCGTTCGGTGGAAACCGTGCGCGACGGCCTGGCCGATGCCGAGCGGATCCGCAGCGATCAGGCCAACCGCGATGCCGAACAGGCGGAACGGGAACGCCAGTCGCGCATCACCATGGCCGACGGCTTCGAACGCCAGGTCGGCGCCCTGATCCGCAACATGTCGGCGGAAGCCGAGACCATGGCCGACAGCGCCCGCCGCATGGCCGACGAGACCGGCCGCGCCACCAGCGAGACCGGGGCCGGCGCACGGGCCGCCGAACAGGCATCCCACAACGTGCAGACCGTGGCCGGTGCGGCGGAGGAACTGCGCGCCTCCATCGCCGAAATCGCCGCCCGCATCGCCGAATCCGCCGATATCGCGCGTCAGGCCGCGACGGAGGCCGAGAACACCGACCGCGTGGTGGAGGCGCTGAACCAGAACGCCGACCAGATCGGCACCGTGGTCAGCCTGATTTCCGACATCGCGGCACAAACCAACCTCCTGGCGCTGAACGCGACCATCGAGGCGGCCCGCGCGGGCGAAGCGGGCAAGGGCTTCGCCGTGGTGGCGCAGGAGGTGAAGACGCTGGCCAACCAGACGGCCAAGGCCACCGGCGACATCTCGACCCTGGTGGACCAGATCCGCACCGACACCCGCTCGGCCACCACCGCCATCGGCAGCGTGGTGGTGACGGTGAAGCGGATCAACGAAACCTCCGCCACCATCGCCGCGGCGGTGGAGGAACAGGCCGCCGCCACCCAGGAGATCGCCCGCAACACGCAGGAGGCCGCCGACGGCACCGCGCGCGTGTCCGCCGCCATCCAGGGGATTTCCACCACCGTCGGCGGTATCGGCGACCTGTGCTCGCTGGTGTCCCAGCGGGCCGGCGACGTGCGCAAGGACTCCCAGTCTCTGGAGCAGCAGGTGGAACGCTTCCTCGGCGGCATCCGCGGATAGGCCGCGCCCCCTCGGCGCTTCCGGCTACATCGTCCGGGGGCGTTGACGGGCGGTCGGCGGGGTGGCCTGATGGCCGGCAAAGCAAAACCGAACAGGGGAAACCGTTCCGATGCGCCACCTCCGCACCACCGCCCGCCTGATCCTCGGCTCCGCGCTCGCCGTGGCGGCCCTGACCGCCGGCACCGTGTCGGCCCAGACCGCCATGCCCACCGCCACGGCCGCCGTGAAGGGGCCGGACGGCAAGGATCTCGGCACCGTCACCCTGACCCAATACCCCCACGGCGTGGTGCTGCGCGGCCAGCTCAGCGGGCTGACACCCGGCCCGCACGCCATCCACATCCATGCCAACGGCACCTGCTCCCCCGACTTTTCGGCGGCGGGCGGCCACTTCAACCCCGGCAACGGCAAGCACGGGCTGGTGGAATCCCCGATCCATTCGGGCGACCTGCCCAACATCATCGCCGACGCCGGCGGCAAGGCGGGGGTGGAGGCCATCACCCATCTGGTCACGCTGGGCGACGGCCCCGACAGCGTGTTCAAGCCGGGCGGCACCAGCTTCGTCGTGCACGCCGGTCCCGACGACTACACCTCCCAGCCCGCCGGCAACTCCGGGGACCGGGTGGGCTGCGGCGTCATCACCAAGGGTTGATTGAACCCGCCCGTCACGACGCCGAACAGGCAACGCAAGGCAGGGCCGCGCCGGCAGGCAGGGGTTGAACGCCCCTTGAGGCTTGCCAGCCGGCCCGCTTGCCCTTATGTGAAGGCTGCCGCGTTTACTGGGGGCTGGCCGGGCTGTCGTTTTTGTGCCCGGCGCCGGTTTGGATCTGCCGCCTTTGGTGAATGAAGTGCCCGGCCTACTGCCGGGACGGCGGCTATCACTCCGGGAAAAACGATTCTATGACCGACTTCACCAACCTCGGCCTCATCGAGCCGCTGCTGCGCGCCGTTACGGCCGAGGGATACACCCAGGCGACCCCCATCCAGGCCGGCACCATTCCGCTGACCCTGGAAGGCCGGGACGTTCTGGGTCTTGCCCAGACGGGTACCGGCAAAACTGCGGCCTTTGCCCTGCCCATCCTTCAGCGCCTCTTCCAGAACCGCGTGCGCACCCCTGCCAAGACCGCGCGCGCCCTGATCCTGACCCCCACCCGCGAACTGGCCGTGCAGATCGGGGACGGCTTTACCGTTTACGGTGCCCACCTGCCGCTGCGCCGCACCGTCATCCACGGCGGCGTCGGCCAGATGCCGCAGGTGAAGGCCATCGCGCGCGGGACCGAGGTGCTGATCGCCACCCCCGGCCGTCTGCTCGACCTGATGGCCCAGGGCCATGCCAAGCTGGACGGCGTGGAAATCTTCGTGCTCGACGAAGCGGACCGGATGCTCGACATGGGCTTCTTCCGCGACGTGCGCAAGGTGGTGGCGGCCCTGCCGAAGGAACGGCAGACGCTGCTGTTCTCCGCCACCATGCCCGACGCCGTGGCCGAACTGGCCGGCAGCATCCTGCGCCCCGACGTGGCGCGCGTGGAAGTGGCGCCCCAGTCGTCCACCGTGGACCGCATCGACCAGCGCGTGCTGTTCGTTGACCGCGGCGACAAGCGCAATCTGCTGGTCGATCTGATGCAGGACAACAGCATCGAGCGCACCATCGTGTTCGCCCGCACCAAGCACGGCGCCGACCGCGTGGCCGAGCACCTGCGCAAAGCCGGCGTGACGGCGGAAGCGCTGCACGGCAACAAATCGCAGACCGCGCGGCAGAAGGCGCTGGACGAATTCCGCACCGGGCGTCTGCGTGCCCTGGTGGCGACCGACATCGCCGCCCGCGGCATCGACATCGACCGCATCACCCACGTCATCAACTTCGACCTGCCCAACGAGCCGGAAAGCTACGTGCACCGCATCGGCCGCACGGCCCGCGCCGGCACCGACGGCATCGCCCTGTCGTTCTGCGACATCGAAGAGCTGGCGTATCTGAAGGCCATCGAAAAGACCATCTGCCGCACGGTGGAGATCGACGCCGGCCACCGCTACCACGCGGCCAACATCGCCGACATCCACAACCGCATCCGCGCCGGCAAGGCCAAGCCCCCGGCCCCGCCCAAGCGCCAGGGCCGCCCCGGCCCCGGCAACGGTCACGGGAATGGTCACGGCCCCAGCGCCAACCAGGGCGGCGCCCCGGCCCGCATGGGTCAGTCCCACAACTCCCACACCGGCGGCAAGCCCCACGAGGGCAAGAGCCATGCCCGCCACGCCCCGGCGCCGGCCCCGGCCAACGACGGGTCGCAGCCGATGCGCCGTGCCGGCGGCGGCAACGGCGGCGGCGGCAACGCCCCCCGGCGCTTCCAGGGTGGCGGGCGTCCGCGCGGCGGAAGTGCCGCGGCGTAAACGCAAGACGGAGCGGGGCGCCCTCGGGCGCCCGCGAAGGGGGCCTCCAGCCCCTTCGCCATCCCCGGCCAAGGGCCCGCAAGGCCCTTGGAACCCGGCTTTTCCATGATCAGCTTATTGATGAAAAGAATTTACCGTCATTTTCGCGAAAGCGGGAATCCAGGGATGAGCCGCGTTCAGCGGCGGCATGAGTCCCTGGAATGTCGATGATGAGGCAGACCCTGCCCTGTTTCGATTAGAGTGTGATCGGTTCAAACGGAATCGTTTGAAGCGTGAATCACACGGGAAAACCGAAAGCTTAGAGTCCTTCAGGTGCTTCAATAAGCACCTGAAGGACTCTAAGACCCTACCCCATGCCCAGCGCCGCCAGAGCCGCGCGGGGGTCGCCCGACATCACGCGGGATGCCGGCAGACGGGCGGTCATGGTGGTGCCCACCCCAACCTCGCTGGCGCAGGCCAGCGTGCCGCCGTGCAGTTCCATGAAATTCTTGGAGATGGACAGGCCCAGCCCGGTGCCTTCGTAACGGCGGCTGGTGGAATTGTCCGCCTGACGGAACGGCTCGAACAGGTGGGCCATGAAATCGGCGGGAATGCCGATGCCGGTGTCGCTCACCGACACCACCAGACACCCGTCCTCGTCCACCAGCGCGTCCAGCGTCACCCGCCCGCCCTTGGGCGTGAACTTCACGGCGTTGGACAGCAGGTTCAAGATCACCTGCTTGAACGCCCGCCGGTCGGCCCAGATCGACGGATGGGCGATGTTCAGCGCGTGCAGAAGCTCCACCTTGGCATCCGCCGCCCGCTCCCGCACCATGGTCAGGCACTGGGTCAGCGCTTCCGACGGGTCAAACAGTTCCTCGGTCAGCTCATAGCGCCCGGCCTCGATCTTCGACATGTCGAGCACGGCGTTGACGATATCCAGCAGATGCCGCCCGCTGTCATAGATGTCCTTGGCGCACGCCTTCTGCCGCTCGTTCAGCTTGCCGAAGAATTCGGAATCCAGGATTTCGGAAAAACCGATGATGGCGTTCAGCGGCGTGCGCAGCTCGTGGCTCATGTTGGCCAGAAACTCGCTCTTGGCCCGGTTGGCCATTTCCGCCTGGCTCTTGGCGGCCAGCACCTCCGCCTCCTTCTGCTTGCGGATGGTGATGTCGCGGATGACGCCGACGAACAGGCGCCGGTCGGCGTCGCCCTGGTTCAGCACCAGTTCGCTGACCGCCAGATTCATCGGAAACACCGCACCGTCGCGGCGCTGGGCCATGACCTCGCGGTCGTTGCCGATGATCCGCGACCCGCGGCCGGGCCGGTATTCCTCCAGCCACCGCCCATGATCCAGACGGAAGGGTTCGGGGATCAGCATGTCGATGCTCTGCCCCACCGCTTCGGCCTCGCGGTAGCCGAACATCACCTCGGCAGCGCGGTTGAAGGTCTCGATCCGGCCATGGGAATCGATGGTGATCACCGCATCCATCATGGATTCCAGGATGCCGCGGATGCGCCGGGACGCCTGGGCCAGCTTCTCCTGATCCTGCTCGCGGCGCCGATGCTGACGCACCACGAACCACGTCAGCACGGCAATGGCGCTGGTCATGGCCAGCCCGACGAACGACCACGCCGCCGTGTCGCGGCGCCAGTCGGCCAGGGCGTCGGATTGGGGCTGGGTGGTCACCAGGATGAAGGGGTAACGGGCGGTGCGGCGGAAACTGACCAGATAATCGATGCCGCCGACGGATTCCAAGACGCGTGTTCCCGCCTGCGCACGGCCCAGCGCCGCGTTCAGTGCCGGCCAGTCGGACAAGGACGCCCCCACCAGCGCATCGACGGCGTACTGGTTGGTCAGCACCATGCTTTGGCCGTCGCCGCCGGGGGCTTCCAATGCCAGCAGGGCCGAACCTCCCCGCTTGATGCGCGCGGCGGCAAAGGCGGAATCCAGCGCCGACGGGCTGAGCAGGATCACCATCACCCCGCCGAAGCCGCCGTCGGCCAGGGTCAGGCGCCGGCTGATGGGCACGACCGGCGATTTGGCGTGCGACCATCCGGCCAGGGGAGTCCCCACGTACAGCCCGGCGTCCACCCGGTCACGGTGAACCGTGAAATAGGGGCGGTCGTGGAGGTCGAAATCCACCGGGCGGTTGCCGGATGCGGAATAGCGCACCCGCCCGTCCGGCCCAGCCACCAGAATGTCGGCGACCGGCGGAAACGCCTCCCGCCGCAGGCGCAGGTACCGGAAGACGCTGGCCGCGGTGCGGGGATCGTTCACGATCTCGCCCCCCATCACCATCATGGCGTCGATGTCGGCGAACAGCCAGTCGGCGGCCTCGATCGCGTGGACGACCTGCTCATCCAGCATGCGGGCCGACTGCTCCAGATTGTGCTGGGCGGCGTCCAGCGCATCCCGGCGGTTCTGCCAGATGCCGTACCCGATGAGCGCATTGACGACCAGGATAAAGGCGATACCCGACGCCACCATCAGGAAGGGAACCGACGCCAGCGACCGCCAGGCCATATCGGTCGCCCACCCCGTCAGGCCGCGGGGCGGAACACGATCCTGACCCGCGGGACCGGGGCAATCCTGTGGTGTCATGCGCCGAACGCCTTCCCTAACCGGATATCAACCATGCCAGCCGAGAGGGTAAGAAACGACGGGCACCCCACGCAACAGCAACCTTGCGCCCCCGCAAACGTTTCTTTCACAATACGGACGTAATCGCTTCCACCTGCCCCTGCGGGAAGATAGAGTGAGCCCCGCTGTCAGCGGGCCGGACGGTCTGGACACGAAGCCAACGCCAGATACCGTTTTCTCTTGTCTTGCCAAGGACCATGGACACCAAACAGGACCGGAAAGCCGCCATTCTCGCCGAAACCCTGGTTTCCCTTTGGGTCGAAACCGATGGGGAGGCGGTGGAGGCGGCCATCCGCATCGCCGGCGAGGCCGCCGACGATATCGCCGATCTGTTCTATACCGTGCTGATGCAGCAGCCGGACGCCAACGCTTTCCTCAATCATGCGCTGGTGCACGAACGTCTGCGGCCATCGCTGGCGCGGTGGATCCGCGCCATGTTCCGTGACGGCGAACGCGCCACCATCGACGCCATCCTGGAGCAGAACTATCAGGTCGGGCTGATCCACGCACGCATCAACATCCCGCTGACCCTGGTCAACGCCGGGATGCGCATCATCAAGAAGGAATTGTCCCGCCGCATCCTGGCCTCCCCCCTCAGCCGGGAGATGACGGCCCAGGCGATCCTGTTCGTCAGCGAGCTGCTGGATACCGTGCTGGACAACATGCACGAGGCGTATCTGGGCGATCTTCTGGGCAACGTCCGCCAGCAGCAGTCGCTGAAGATGTTCATGAGCGGCCAGAATCTGGCGCTGGAGGGGGAACGGCTGAAATCCTCCCTCTTCGACTGGCTGCGCAACACGGTGGTGGCGATCTACACCGGCAACGGCGCCGCCATTCCCTCCATCGAGGCCAGCGACTTCGGCCTGTGGCTGAACCACAAGGCGGAATTGACCTTTGGCCGGGTGGCCGAGCTGGACGCCATCCGCGTACGCACCCGCACCATCGCCGCCACCTTGCAGAACACCACGGCCATGGCGGATGCCGCCGCCTTCGTCCGCGCCCTGAACGACGACGTGACCCAGATGGCCTATCTGCTGGGAGCGGTGATCGACAAGGCACTGGAGATCGAAGGGGGCCGCGACCCGCTGACCCGGCTGCTGACCCGCCGGTTCATGCCCACCATCTTCCAGCGGGAGGTGAACATCAGCCTGCGCCACGGCAAGCCGTTTGCCGTGCTGCTGATCGACGCCGATCATTTCAAGGCCATCAACGACACCCACGGGCATCAGGCCGGCGACGGCGTGCTGACCGCCATGGCCGAGCTGCTGCACAGCAACGTGCGGGCCGGCGATTTCGTCTTCCGCTACGGCGGCGAGGAATTCCTGATCCTGCTGACCGAGATGGACACCGCATCCGCCGCGGTGAAGGCCGAACGGCTGCGCACCATCGTGGAAGACCATGTGTTCTCCCTGGCCGGACAGCCGCTGCGCATCACCGCGTCCATCGGCGTGGCGCTGCACGACGGTCACCCCGACTACGAGCACACGGTGCGCCGCGCCGACGCCGCCCTGTACGAGGCCAAACGCCAGGGCCGCAACCGCGTCGTGATTGCGGAATAATCCTTTTCCCTCGAACGGCGGGCGCGGCCGGTATGATCATCCCTCGACCGTCGGAATCGCCCGCGCGCTGGTGCGTTCGTGGATGGCGGCGCGGCGGTAGCGGTAGAGTTCCGCCGGGCGCCCGCCGGTCTGGCTCTCGAACTGCCCCGTCGCCTCCACCAGCCCGCCGGAAATGATGAGCCGGCGGAAGTTCTGCTTGTGCAGACGGGTGCCGCTCAGCGCCTCCACCACCTGCTGAAGCTGGAACAGGGTGAAGGCGGGGGGCAGCAGCTCGTACACGATGGGGCGGTACTTCAGCTTGCCGCGCAGCCGTTCCAGGGCGGTCGCCAGGATGCGGCGCCCGTCGCGGGCCATGGGGCGGCCCAGCGCCCGCGGCATCTGGGCGGGGGCCGCGGGGACGGATGCCTCCCCTTCCCCCGCCGCGGCACGGCGTTCCAGGGCGCGGTCGCGGAAGGATTCCACCACCAGCCCGGCTTCGTACAGCAGTTCGTAACGCTCCAGCACCCGCTCCATATCCCACGCCGCGGCATCGTCGAGGGCGAAGGCCAGCCCGGCGCGCTCGGCCCGGCGGGCGCGGGTGTCGTCATCGGCGGCGGCCTTGATCCAGCGTTCCAGCGCCGGGCGGATCACGCCGTCGATCACCGCCGGGCGTTCATCGCGCCAATCCTCCCAGGGAAAGCAATCGTAGAGGCCGGTCCACGCCGCCCCGCCCGCCAGCGGCCCGTCGCGCACCAGCGCCAGATACCCCACCACCACCGACCGGGCACCGCCGAACAGTTCGTGCGGGTCGCGGTGGCGGTCGCCGAAGGTGTAGAGCTGCTCCACATAGCGCAGCGCCAGCCCGGTCAGCCCCTCCGCCACCGCGCGCAGCCCCTCCTGCAGGGTGCGGAAGCGGTCCGCTTCGAACGGGGCACCGGGCAGCGCGTCGCGGTGGACCGGGGGATCGTCGGGGCGGCGGTGGCTTTCGGGCACGGCGAAGCCGCTGCGCACGGTGACCACGCGGGGGACCGTGCCCGCCACCGCCACCACCACCGCCGTCAACCCCAGCCGCACGTCACCGCCGCTCATAAGCCCCCCACCCGTGATGCGGGCGGAGAATACCCGTCAGCCAAGCCCAAGGAAACCGGCGATCCGGTCATAGGCATCGGCGGCATGGATGGTGGCGATGCAATGAGCGTCCGCCGCCGTGCACGACGCCGAACACCCGTCCCGCCCCCGCGGCGGGCGCAGCACCAGCGCCCGCGGGGTCCAGGGGCGGAAGCGTTCAGGCGCGTGGAAATGCTCGGGATCGCCGCCGTCGGGATGGCAGGAGAACACCGCCACCGGGGTGCCGCAGGCCGCCGCCATGTGGGCCGGGGCCGAATCCATGGCCAGCAGCGCCTCGGCCCGCGCGATCACCGCCGCCGCCGTGCGCACCGCCGTGCGCCCGGTCAGATCCACCACCGGGCCGGGGACGGCATGGACCAGCACCCGCGCCGCCTCCCCGTCCTCCGGCCCGCCGATCACGGCGATGCCGGCCCCCATGCGGCGTGACAGAGCGGCGGCCACCGCCGCCAAGGAGGGGGCGGGATAGACCCGGCGGGCACTGGCCGCACCGGGAGCCACCGCCAGAACCGGCCCATCCCCCAGCGGGGCCATCAGGGCCGCCGCCGCGTCCACGTCGCCCTGGGTCAGATAGAGTTCGGTGTGGGTGCCGTCCGCCGCCCCGCCCACGGCGTGCAGCAGAGAGAGGAGCCGTTCCACCTCGTGCAGCCCCGGCAGGGGGCCGAGGACGTGGGTCAGGGCACGGTCGAAGCCGGCGTTCATGTCCGCCTTCCATGGGGTGACCGCCTCGCCGAAGCCCACGCGCACCCTGGCCGGCACCTGGGACGCCAGGGTCGCCGCCCCGTGGGTGTCGCAGTCGTAGCGGGCGACGATCACCCGGTCGAACCCGCCGCGGAAGCCCTCGGCGAACAGCGCCCGCCCGTTGGGGGTGACGCCGCGCACGTCCAGCCGCGCGCGCCCCGGCCCGTCGATGAGAGACGGCACCACCACCCCGTCCACATGGGGACAGGGGGCGGCCAGATCGGCCACCGCGTCCCGCACCGCCAACACGATGCGCGCGGCGGGGGCCGCGGCGCGCAGGCCGCGCAGGAACGGGGTGGACAGCAGGAAATCCCCCGCCGCGTCCAGCTTCACCACCAGAATGCGGCGGGCACCGCCCACGGGGGGAATGCCCACAGGGGGAGCAGCGGTCATGGTCAGCGGTCCTCCACCGTGAAGGGCTGGGGCGGCTGGCCGGCGCACCAGCGGCGCCACGCCTGCCGGTATCCGTTCTCCACCGCCCGCGTGTACCCGGCCTCGTCCATCAGGGGGGATGCCTGCATCCGCCCGCGCAACCCCGCCCGCAGCCCGTCGAGAAAGCCCGGAGCGGTGGCCGCCCGCACCGCCAGCGTCCGATAATCCCGCGGGTCGTCCACCACCAGTTCCCCCAGCCCCACCGCCGGCAGCAGCGACGCCCCCCAGCGGGAAATCGGCGCATCCCCCGCCAGCGACAGCACCGGCACCCCCATCCACAGGGCATCGCAGGTGGTGGTGCCACCGTTGGTGAACACCGGGTCGAGCGCCAGATCCACCAGCCGGTAATCCTCGTACGCATCGGGGGTGGGCGGGCGCAGGGACAGCCGCTCCGCCCCCACCCCGCGGGCGGCGAAGGCGTCGAGCACCCGCCGGCTGACCCCGGCGGTGGTCAGGCCGCGCCACTTCAGCATCAGCCGTGTGCCCGGCGCCGCCCGCAGCACCGCCGCCCACAGGTCCAGCGTCGATTCGTTCAGCTTGGCCAGATTGTTGAAGGAGGCGAAGGTGAACACCCCCGCCGTCCGCCACGGCGCGTCCGCCGGCGGTTCCAACGGTGATTCCGCCGGGCGGTAGCACAGCACGGTTCCCGGCAGGCGGATCAGCGCCTCCGTATGAAAACGGTTGTGGTCGGCGGGGGCGAAGCGGGGATCGGTGAAGCGGTAATCCATGGCCGACAGGCCGGTGGAAAAGGGATAGAGCGGAAAACTCACCTGCACCGGCGCCGGGCGGCGGGTGAACAGCGCCATGCGGTTGCGCGCCATGTGGCCGTCGCAGTCCACCAGGATGTCGATGGCGTCGGCGCGGATGCGCTCCTCAAGCTCGCCGTCGGACAGGGCGGCCACCGGGCGCCACCGGTCGGCCAGCCCGCGGAACGCCGCCGTCGCCCCGTCCTCCACCGTGTCGTTGTAATAGGCGGTGATGGAAAAACGGCCGTGGTCGTGCCGGCTGAACAGCGGCAGCAGGAAATGATAGCCGGGGCCGGGGTAGCGCTGGAAATCCGGCGAGAGATACCCGATGCGCAACGGCCGCTCCGGGCCGCGGTCATGACCGGCGAACGACGGCACGGGGGCCGGATAGGGGACCGCGAAACGCTCGAACCGCCGATGCTCGTCGGCCAGGGTGCGCGGGTCCATCATCTCGTTGAAGCACAGACAGAACAGCAGGTTGGACCGGGCGCCCATGTTGCCCGATCCCAGCGCCAGCGCGCGGCGGAACGCGGATTCCGCCCCCGTCTGGTCGCCCATGGAAAAGCGGGCGAGGCCCAGGTTGGACCACGTGTCGGCATCGCGCACCCGGTCACCGTCGCTGAGCGCCAGGGCGCGCGCCAGCGCCGACGCCGCCGCGTCGAACGCGCTGCGGTCCAGCAGCGCCGATCCCATCCCCGCCCAGTTCAGGGAGGCAGCCGGGTCCAGCGCCAGCGCGGCGCGGGCCAGACCCAGCGCGTCCGCCGGACGCCGCAGCCGTTGCAGCACCGCCGCGGCGTTGGCCAGCGCCACCGGGTCCAGCGGGTCCAGCCGCAGGGCACGGCGCAGCAGCGGCCACGCCTCCTCCCCCCGCGCCCTCTCCGACAGCGCAAGGCCGGCGTTGACCAGCGCCGCCCGTCGGGACGGGTCAACGGCCAGAGCGACGCGGTAGGCGCGCACCGCCCCCGCCCCGTCGCCCCGCCGGTGCCGCGCCACCCCCAGCGCCTGCGGGCCGTCGGGATCCAGCGGCGCCAGGGCGGCGGCGCGGGCCAGCCACGGGCCGTCCATGCCGCCGGGGGCGGAGAACAGCGCCTTTACCGCCCCGGCGTGGGCCGGGTCCAGGGCCAGCAGCGGACGCAAGGCCCGCACCGCCCCGCCGTGATCCCCCACGGCAAACCGAAGCCCGGCCAGCCGTTCATGGGCCGGCGCCAGCAGCGGCGCCATGCGGGCCACGGCGGCAAAGCCGGCCAGCGCCGTCCCCGCCTCCCCTGCGTCGGCCCACGCCGCCGCCCGGTTGAACGCCGTCACCGCATCGCAAGGGGAAACGGCCAGCGCCCGCCCGTACCAGCGCGCCGCCGCGCCCGGATGGCCGGCGTCGTACAGGGCGTCGGCCCAGCCCGCCAGCCCCGCCGCGGCGGACGGGTCGAACACCACGGCACGCCGGCGCCCCGCCGGTCCCCCCGCCTGTCCCACGGCCGCCATCGCCTGCCCTCTCCCCGCCTGTTGCGGGGGGATCATGGCCGCCGCCCGGACCAAGCGCAAGGCACACGCCGGCAAGAAAAAACCGTCGCACTTTCACAAAACGAATTGACGATTTTTCATAAAGTTCGACAAGAATAGAAATCAAAAGAACACGTCATGAAACAGAAATAAAACTGTAACACAATCGTCAAAAAAGCTTCCAGGGGAAAGACACCATGCTCAACAATCTGTCGATACGCTTCCGCCTTTTCCTTTTGTCGTTCGTTTCGATTGTTGGAATGCTGATTGTTTTTTCTCTTTACTGGTTAGCCAACAGCACGCAAGACCGCCTTTACCAGACGATGCGGACTGAGGCGGCGGCGGCCGATGCCATTGTGGATGCCCAGCGTGCGGTGCTGAACGCCAAGGTGCAAACCAACATCTTCTTCGATTCCCGCGATCCCCAGGCGCTGGCCGCGCGGGCCGAACAGGTGGCGGCGGCCCGCCGGCTTCTGGAGGAATTGTCGCGGCGTCTGCCCGGCGATCCGGACATCACCGCCGCCGCTGCCGCGCTCGACACATGGGACCGGCGGGCCGTGGCGGTGACGGAAATCCTGCGCGCTCTCGGGCTGACGGAACGGGACGGGCTGCAGGCGACGCTGCGCCAGGCGGTCCACGACATGGAAAAGCGGCTGGATGGGGCGCTTGACCAGGCACCGTCCGACAGCGGCCTGTTGGGGCTGAAGCTGCTGGTCCTGCAGATGCGCCGCCATGAAAAGGATCTGATGCTGCGGTCGGAAGCCACGTACCGGGCGCAACTGGGGCAGCGGGTGGCGGCCTTCCGCGACCGGCTGGCCGGGGGTGTCCTGCCGCCGGGCGAGGCGGCGGCCCTGTCGGATCTGGCCGCCCGCTACCAGACGGCGTTCGACGCCTTTGCCGACGCCCAGTTGCGGCTGGCGGCGCAAAAGGACGAGGTGCGCCGCGACGGCGCCGCCATCGACCCGCTGCTGTCCCGCGCGGTGGACCGGCTGAACCGCCTGAGCGACGAGGCGGATGCCGCCATGGACGCCAGCCGGGATGACACCTTCGTCCGCATGATCGTCACGGCGCTGGCGGTGATGGTGATGATGGGGGTGGCCGGGCTGCTGCTCGGGGCGGCGGTGGCCGGTCCCATCCGCCGCATGACCGCGGCCATGCACGCCCTGGCCGGCGGCGCGCTCGACACCCCCATCCCCGACCGCGGGCGCCACGACGAGATCGGGCGGATGGCCGAGGCGATGGAGGTCTTCCGGGGCAATGCCCAGGAGGCGGAACGGCTGCGCCACGAGCGCATCCGCCTGGACGGGGCCGCGGCAGCGGAAAAAGCCCGCGCGCTGAAGACCATGGCCGACACGGTGGAGCGGGAAACCAACACCGCCGCCGGACAGGTGGCCGCCCGGACCGGCGCCATGGCCCGCGATGCCGACAGCATGACCCGGTCGGCCCAGGCGGTCAGCGGCAACGCCACCAGCGTGGCCGCCGCCGCCGGCCAGGCCCACGCCAACGCCCAGGCCGTGGCCGCGGCCTCGGAACAGCTTGCCGCCGCCATCGGCGAAATCGCCGCCCAGGTGGCCCAGGCCCAGCGGGTGACCCACGACACCGTGAGCCGCAGCGAGGCCGCCCGCGGGACCATCGCGTCCCTGTCCGCCGCCGTGGCGCGCATCGACGACGTGGCCGCGCTCATCACCGACATCGCCGGACAGACCAACCTGCTGGCGCTGAACGCCACCATCGAGGCCGCCCGCGCGGGCGAGGCCGGCAAGGGCTTCGCCGTGGTGGCCGGCGAGGTGAAGAATCTCGCCACCCAGACCGCCCGCTCGACCGAGGAGATTTCCCGCCTGATCGCCGAGATCCAGGGTGTCACCCACTCGGCGGTGGACGAGGTGAACGGCATCGGCGACCTGATCGCCACCATCAGCCGGGTGTCGGCGGCCATCGCCGGGGCGGTGGAGGAGCAGAGTGCCGCCACCCGCGCCATCTCCACCAACGTGGCCCAGACCGCCGCCGCAGCGCAGGAGGTCTCGGCCCGCATCGCCGCCGTGTCGGACGAGGCATCGCGCACCGGTGCCCACGCCGGGGCCGTGCGCCATGCCTCCGCCGAGGTGGCGGCCAGCGTGGAGGCGCTGAGCCGCACCGTGGTCGGCGTGGTGCGCGCCTCGGTCACCGCCGCGTAAACGCCCTCCCTACAGCACCGCCTCCACCGAATCCGCCGCCTTCTTCAGGATGCCGGCGCTGCGGGCCAGCCCGGCGGCCTCCTCCTCCGACAGGTCGGGGTGCAGGGTGGACAGCACGCCGCCCGCCCCGATCACCCGCGGCAGCGACAGCGCCACCTCCCGCACCCCCGCGACCTCGGCCGTGAGGATCGAGCAGGTCAGCACCGCCCGCTCGTCACGCGCGATGGCCCCCACCAGACGGGACAGGCCGCCGCCGATGCCGAACGCCGTGTGCCCCTTGCCCTCGATGATGCGGTAGGCGGCGCGGCGCACACCGGCGTCGATGGCCGCCCGGTCCTCCGCCGTCAGGGGCTGGCCGGTCTGTTCGGCGAAACGCTCCACCGGCAGGCCGGCGGCGGAGGCGCCGGACCACAGCAGCACCTCCGAATCGCCGTGCTCGCCCACCACGTGGGCGTGGACCGATTTGGGCGTCACCCCCAGCCGGGCCGCCAGCAGCGAGCGGAACCGCGCGGTGTCGAGGATGGTGCCCGACCCGATCACCCGTTCGGGCGGCAGGCCCGACAGCCGCGCCGCCACCTGGGTCATCACGTCCACCGGGTTGGTCGCCACCACCAGAATGGTGTCGGGGGCGGCCTCCAGCACCTTGCCGATCACATCGGCGAACACGGCGGCGTTGCGCTCCAGAAGCTGGAGCCGGGTTTCGCCCGGCTTCTGCCCCACGCCCGCGGCCAGAACCACCACCCCGGCCCCGGCCAGATCGCCGTACCCGCCGGCCCGCACCGCCACGGCGCGGGTGAAGGGCACGGCGTGGGCGATGTCCGCCGCCTGTGCCTCGGCCAGGGCGGCGTTGGCGTCCACCAGCACCAGTTCCGACGCCGCCCCGCCCAGCACCATGGCGAAACCGGCGGTGGCCCCGACAAAGCCCGCGCCGACGATACCGACTTTCATGAAAACGCCCTCCCCTTTCCCGTTGGGATTGTGCCCTTGATCCTATCACCGCCGGGGCCGGACGGCACGGCGCATGGGTGGCAGTCCGGTCAAGGGGCTTGCCAGCACGCCCGCCCTTGTGCGACCCCATCCGCCGCTCCATTTCCCGACACCATATCTCTCAATCTTTTGCGCGGTTTCTTGCGGGGACAGGCGGACATGAACACGTCCTACAGCACGGCACTGGTCACGGGTGCTTCGAGTGGCATCGGCAAGGCAACGGCCCTGGCGCTGGCCCAGCAGGGGCTGGCGGTGGTGGCGGTGGCCCGGCGGGCGGACGCGCTCGCCGATCTGGCCGCCGCCGGCTGTGCCGTGCTGCCGCTGGACGTCACCGATCACGAGCGCATGGCGGCGCTGGTGGAGGACGTGGCCCCCGACGTGGTGGTCAACAACGCCGGCATCGCCCGCATGGGCAACCTGGGCGGGTGCATGACCGGCGACATCACCGATCAACTGTCGGTCAACGTGTCGGCGGTGATGGAGATCCTGCGCGTCGCCATCCCCATCATGCGGGCCAAGTCGCGGGGGCACATCGTCAACGTCTCGTCCATTGCCGCCCACCACGTGTTCGGCGGCATGCCGGTCTATGCCGCCACCAAGGCGGCGGTGGCGGCCCTGACCGACCAGTTGCGGCTGGAGGTGGCGGGCACCGGCATCCGCGTAACCGAAATCATTCCGGGCCGGGTGGAGACCGAGATCTTCGCCAACGCCCTGGGCGATGCGGAGGAGGCGCGCCAGCGCTTCTTCGACGGCTACGACGCACTCCGGCCCCAGGACGTGGCCGAGGCCATCGCCTATGCCGTCACCGCCCCGCCGCACGTCAACGTCACCCGGCTGGAGATCATGCCCACCCATCAGGTGCCCGGCGGCCTGAGCTTCCATCGTGACGGGGCGTAGCCCCACGCGGGACGGGGCATAGGCCGCGACGACTGGTAACAGGGACTTCACATTTCCGCTGTGGTCCCCGCCGCGGCGGTTGCGGTAGGGTCCGCCACCCGCACAACGGAGACGCCCGATGCCGACCGCCGTCTATGCCGCCAGCCTGGACCCCATCACCCGCGGCCATCTGTGGATGATCCAGCAGGGGGCACGGCTGTTCGACCGGCTGATCGTGGCCATCGGCGTCAACCCCAGCAAGCGCCCGACCATCGACATCGCCACCCGCCTGGACCTGACCGCCCGCAGCATCGGGGAAGCGGGCCTGTCCGGCAACATCGAGGTGCAGAGCTTCGAGCGGCTGTTCCTGGTGGATTTCGCCCGCCGCCACGGGGCCGACGTGCTGCTGCGCGGCATCCGCGACGAGACCGATTTCAGCTATGAGCTGACCATGCGCCACGTCAACGAGGATCTGGCGCCGGAGATCCTGACCGTGGTGCTGATGCCCCCGCGGGAACTGCGCGAGGTGTCGTCCAGCTTCGTCCGCGGGCTGGTCGGTCATGTGGGGTGGGAGCAGGTGGTGGGGCGCTACGTCACCCCGTGCGTCCTGGACTCCCTGCGCGAACAGCACGCGGCTCAGCCGGCGGAATAGGTTCGTTACGGCGTCCGCGCCGCCTGCGCCGTGGTCCGCGCCTGCCGGGCGCGGATCTCGGCGGGCCATGTGCTCTTGATGAAGGCGATGACGGCAGCGATTTCCCGCTCGTTCAGCGTGCCGGCAAAGCCCGGCATGGCGGTCTTCACCCCCGGCGGAGCATGGGCCGCCGCCCCGTCGCGGGTGATCGCCAGCAGCAGCGAATCAGGGTGGTGCCACGTGTGGCCGCTGGCATCATGAGGCGGGGCCGGCAGCGTGCCGTCGGGGCGGCGGGCCTGCCAATCGGCCTCCCCCTCCAGGTTGGCGCCGTGGCAGCGGGCGCACTGGCTGGCATAAACTATGCGGCCCAACGCCACCAGAGGTTGATTTGATGGATCCGGGGCCAGCGCCTTGTCATCGCTGGCGGTCATCAGCACGAACCCCATCAGCGCCATCACCGTGATGAACGCCAGCAACACCCCAGCCTTGGTGCCCATGAGAACCGCCCCCTTATCATCCCACCATCGCGGGCTTATACCCCAGACCGGCGGCGGGCTGTACTGGTTCTCATTTGCAGAAAGCAAAAAAGGGCGTCTGCGCCCTCTACTAAAAGGCGCAGCGCCACGGCCCACCAACGCATATGCAAAAGAAATTTGTACGTGCTCAAAAGTCTTTGAGACTAATAAAGAAACTCATAGGAGATTATCAAAAACCGCTGAGTTCACTTCTCGAAGCACTGAATTCGTCTCTTTCTTGTTCAACAGGTGTACCTACGCACTTTGCAGGAGTCAATAGGTTGCCTGGACGTTTCATAAAATTGCATATGTATTCGATCGTGCAGCATGCCGTACCCCCCCGCCGCGGTGGCCTCCGGTGCCCAGAGCCTTGACCTTCGTGAGCCGGGATCTATGGTGTGCCTGCTGCGTTGCGCAATTGCGCCATTCCGCTCCGGCCTTTTCCCTTTCGAGGTGCCCCTTGTCCAAACGCTGGTTCCTGCGCCGTATCACCACCTGGATGTCGGAAGGGATCAAACGGCACCGCGGCACCATGGGGGGCCCGTTCCAGCGTGCGCTGGGCCATGTCGAAAGCCTGTTCATCGACCATGCGGTCTTCCGGCTGGCCTATGCCAACCGCCACCGGATCGCACCCGGCATGTACCGGTCGAGCCAGCCGTCGCCGTCCCATGTGAAGACGGCGGCGGATATGGGGATCAGGACCATCATCAACCTGCGCGGCAGCCGCGATTGCGCGTCCTTCTATCTGGAGGACGAGGCGTGCCGGCGCCATGGCGTGGCTCTGGTCAATTTTCCGGTCAATTCCCGCGACATGCCCAAGAAGGAAACCCTGCACCGGGCGCGGGAGATCTTCGCCGCCATCGAATACCCGGCCCTGCTCCATTGCAAGTCGGGGGCGGACCGTGCCGGGCTGATGGCCGGCCTCTACCTGCTGATCCACGAGGGCCGCCCGGTGGAAGAGGCGGCCCGGCAGCTTCACTGGAAATACGGCCACATCAAACAGGCCAAGACCGGCATCCTCGATTACTTTTTCGATCTGTACCGGCTGTACAACGAGCGCCAGCCCACCCCGTTCTTCGACTGGGTGGACCAAGTGTACGATCCCGTGGCGGCCAAGGAAAGCTTCCGGTCCAAGGAATGGGCCAACACGGTGGTGGACCGCATCCTCAGCCGGGAATGACCCCGGCCCCCTCCGCCTCTTCCCCGAACTGAAGCCGGCACAGGCGGGCATAGGCGCCGTCCTGGGCCAGCAGGGCGTCGTGGGTGCCCTGCTCCACGATGCGGCCCGCCTCCATCACCACGATGCGGTCGGCGTTGCGCACGGTGGCCAGCCGGTGGGCGATCACCAGCGTGGTGCGCCCGACGGTCAGCCGCTCCAGCGCCGCCTGCACCAGCCGCTCGGATTCGGAATCGAGCGCGCTGGTCGCCTCGTCCAGCAGCAGGATGGGGGCGTCCTTCAGGAAGGCGCGGGCCAGCGCCAGCCGCTGCCGCTCGCCCCCCGACAGCTTCACGCCCCGGTCGCCGATCACGGTGTCGTACCCGTCGGGCAGGCGCATGATGAAATCGTGGGCCGCCGCCGCGTCCGCCGCCGCCCGGACGGCCGCATCGTCGGCGTCCAGACGACCGAAGGCGATGTTGGCCCGCACCGTGTCGTTGAACAGCACCGCGTCCTGGCTGACCAGGGCGATGGAGGCGCGCAGGCTGGCGAGCGTCACGCCGCGCACATCCTGCCCGTCGATCAGCACCCGCCCGCCGTCCACGTCGTACAGGCGCGGGATCAGGTTGAACACCGTGGATTTGCCGGCCCCGCTGCGCCCCACCAGCGCCACGGTCTGGCCCGGCGGCACGTCCAGCGTCACGCCGTTCAGCGTGGTGGCACCGGGTTCATAGGCGAAGGTGACGTCCTCCAGCCGCACGGCACCGGGGCCGCGCGCCAGCGGCCGGGCGTCCGCACGGTCGGTGATGGCGGGGGGCTGGTCCAGCAACTCAAAGATGCGCTGGGCGGCGGCCATGCCCTCCTGCAGCACGCTGTTCAGGGTGCCGATGGCCCGCACCGGCTGGGCGGCGATCAGCAGCGCGCCGATGAAGCCGGAGAATTCGCCCACCGACCCCTGGCCGTTGACCATGCGCCAGCCGGAAAAGGCGATGACACCGGCGATGGCCAGCCCGCCCAGCGCCTCCATCAGCGGATCGATGCGGGAGCGCTGGCGCGTGGCCTTCATGGTCAGGTCGTAGTTCTGTTCGAAGGCGTCACCGGCCCGGCGGCGTTCATAATCCTCCAACCCATAGGTCTTGACCATGCGCGCGCCGGCCAGACTTTCGCCCAGCAGGGAGGTCATGTCGCCCATCTGCTCTTGCGTCTTGCGGGAATTGCGGCGCAGCGCCCGCCCGATGCGCACGATGGGGATGGCCGCCAGCGGATAGACCACGAAGAAGATCAGCGACAGCATCCAGTCCAGGTAGAACATGGCCCCGACCAGCGCCACCACCGTCAGGATGTCGCGCACCAGCCCGGTCAGGATGCGGAACAGGGTGTTGCGGATGAACTCCACGTCGTTGATGAAGCGCGACGTCAGCGTGCCCGTGGGTGCCGCCAGCAACTGGGCCATGTCGGCAGACAGCAGGTGGGTGAACATGCGCAGCCGCACGTCGGCGATGATCCGCTGCACGATGCCGGTGGTCACCACCGTCTGGGCATAGAGTGCGGCCCCCTTGGCGATGGTCACGGCGATGATGGCCAGCGGCACCAGAACCACCATGCCGCGGTCCTGGGTCGAGAACATCTCATACGATTTGTCGATCAGCAGCGGGTACATGCCGGTGGTGGCCGATACCAGCCCCATCAGAACCAGCGCCAGCACCAGCTTGCCCCGGTGCGGCCACACCCATTCGCACACCATCCGCATCAGCAGCCGTTCGCTGTCGGCATCCAGGCGGCGTTTCGTGTCGGCGGGGCGGTCGGTCATGGCGCAAGGCTCCCTTTTCAGCCCGACAGCCTTAGCCGAGGGACACACCGCTTGTCCACCGGCGCCCTTTAACCGCTTCTTGAGCGGCGCACTTTATGATGATGGGGAAAACGGCCGCCAAGGGGGAAACGGATGGCGAGCTTCATGTCCATGGACGGCGGGGCGGCGGGTGTCCCGGTCACCGGCCACCGCCGCCCGCGCATCGGTCTGGCGCTGGGCGGGGGCGTGGCCCGCGGCTGGGCGCACATCGGGGTGCTGCGCGCCCTGTCCAAATACGGGATCGAGGCCGACGTGGTGTGCGGCTCGTCGGTGGGGGCGCTGGCCGGCGGCGTCTATCTGGCCGGCAAGCTGGACTCGCTGGAAGAGTGGGCGCGGTCGCTGACCCGCATGAAGATCGTCAGCTATCTCGACCTGCGCATCCGGGCCGGCGGCGGACTGATCGGCGGCAGCCGGCTGGTGAACGAGATGCACCAGCATCTGGGCGACGTGCGGATCGAGGATCTGCCCCGCCCCTTCCTCGCCACCGCCACCGATCTGGTGACGGGGCACGAGGTGTGGCTGCAAAAGGGGCCGCTGGTGGACGCCACCCGCGCCTCGTTCTCCCTGCCCGGCGTGTTCCCGCCCATGCAGGTGGACGGGCGGTGGCTGGTGGACGGGGCTTTGGTCAACCCGGTGCCGGTGTCGTGCTGCCGGGCGCTGGGGGCGCAGATGGTGATTGCCGTCAACCTGTCCGCCGACATCCTGGGCAAGGCCCGCCGTCCCGGTGCCGCCGTGCCCACCGCCGCCGGTTTCGACCTGCTGAAGCTGATCGAGGAGGGAATCCCGGAGGAGGCCGCGCCCAAGCCATCGGGCATCGGCGCCCTGACCCGCCGGCTGTTCCGCCGCGAGTACGACGGCCCCAGCGTGTTCGGGGTGATGGTGTCGTCGCTGGGCATCATCACCGACCGCATCACCCGCTCCCGTCTGGCGGGCGAGCCGCCGGACGTCCACATCACCCCGCGGCTGGGGCACATCGGGCTGGTCGAATTCGACCGTGCCGACGATTGCATCCGCGAAGGCGAGGCGGCGGTCGAACGGGTGCTGCCCGACCTGCACGACGCCCTGACCGTGTTCGGCAACACGCGGGCCTGAAGGAACGGCGGAGACGGCGAAGGGTCAGCCGGCGAAGACGGCGAAGGGTCAGCGGTCGATCAGCGTGCCCAGCGCCGCGCCGCCCAGCCCGCCGATCACCGCCCCGCGCTTGCCGTCCACGGCATAGCCGCCCGCGGCACCGGCGGCACCGCCGACCACACCGCCGGTGGAGCACGCGGTCATCATCAGCAGGGCGGACACCGCCGCCAGAAGACGCACACGGGACATGTCGAACCTCCCATAAGCTGTTGAAGGGATCTCCTTTCCGTCAACAGCACGGGGGCCGCCATCATTCCCTTTTTCTTTTTTCGTACCTCTCAGCGGAACCTTGGCGGCTCCAACGGGTTATTTCCGAAACCGTTCTCAGCCGAGGAAACGACACATGACCAGATTGCACACACGGGCACGGGCCATGGCCGTCTGCGTGGCGGCGGCCCTGGCGCTCGGCGCCTGCCAGAGCGGCGGAAGCGGCGGCAGCGGGCAATGGACCACATCGGAAACCGTGGGCACCATCGGCGGCGCGCTGGGCGGTGCCTTGATCGGGTCGCGCTTCGGCGGCGGGGCCGGCAAGGTGGCGACCATCGGCATCGGCACCGTGCTGGGCGCGCTGGCCGGGCGGGCCATCGCCCAATCCCTGTCCGGCGACGACCAGAACCGCGCCGCGACGGCGGAGGAACAGGCCCTGTCCCGCAACCAGACCATCACCTGGAACAACCCGCAATCGGGCAACCGCGGCACCATCCAGCCCACCAACACCTATCAGGGGGCCGGCGGCCAGACCTGCCGCGAATACCGCCACACCGTTTACGTGGGCGGCAAGGCGGAAGCCGCCACCGGCACCGCCTGCCAGCAGGCGGACGGGACGTGGCGGCTGGCAAGCTGACCGCCTGCCGGAACGGCAGCCGCCCCATCCCCGGCCGGGGATGGGGCGGCGGTGCCCACAGTCCTGAAGCGTGACGGCACGCTTACGCGCACGCCTCGACCGAACCGTCCAGAGCCATCAGCAGGGTTTCCACCCCCAGATCCGGGTGCTTTTCCTTCACCAGGGCCGCCAGCTTCTGAAGCTGTGCGGTGTGGACCTCCTTCTCGCGGACGGGATCGTCCTTCAGGTCCAGGCCCAGGAACACGCGGTAGGCGCCGCAGTCGCGGTGGTCGATGATGATCACCTTCTGGATGTGGTGCAGCTTCTTCGCCACGTCCACGTGATCCCAGAACGCCGCCTGCCACGCCGGCGCCTTGTCGGTCGTCGCCCCCAGGCTGGCCCCGGCCAGGATCACGTGGTCATAGTTGTTGGTCATGCCCCGCTGGTCCATGTAGCGGGCGGTATCGTCCACCAAGCGGTAATCCATGCACGACAGCACCATCGCTTCCACGTTGCCGGCGGCCGCCGCGTGACGCAACGGCGTGGCGCTGAGCAGCGCCGCACCGCCGCCCAGAGCCGCCAGCGTCAGGAAACGGCGCCGCCCCAGCGGCCCCCGCAGCCCGGTCAAGACATGAGACGCGGCGTCGCAGCATCCATTCGTATGATTATGCATCCCTGACTCCACCTCTTAGGAGTTGCCCCAGGGAGAGAGTCGGTTTCTTGATTCCAAATTGCAAGCCAAATCTTTAATATAATTATATTACTTGTCCGAGAATTAATATTATCATCCGTTGAGCCGCTGAAAATCAGGCGGGTGTGCTGTACCGTCCCCCGGTCAGCGGCTCCGGCACGCCCGTGGTTCCGGGCAGGCTCAAAGGCAGGCCGAGCCGGCTGCGCACCGCCAGATAGGCAAAGGCCTGCGCCTCCATCGCGTCGCCGTTCCACCCCACCTCCTCGGTGGGCACCACGGGCGCGCGCAGCCGGTCGCCCAGCATCGCCATCAGCGTGGTGTTCAGCCGCCCGCCGCCGGTGACGATCCAGCGGCCGGGCTGGGCCGGCAGGTGGGGGATCACCTGTTCCACGGCAAAGGCGGTGAAGGCGGTCAGCGTCGCCGCCCCGTCGGCATCGGACATCCCGGCCACCGGGGCGGGGTCGAAGGCGTCGCGGTCCAGCGCCTTGGGCGCCGGGCGGCTGAAATAGGGATGATCCAGCAGCGCGGTCAGCTCCACCGCGTGCACCGCCCCCGTGCGGGCCAGGGTGCCATCGCGGTCGAACCGCTGGCCGGTGCGGGCCAGCACCCAATCGTCGATCAGGGCGTTGCCGGGGCCGGTGTCGCAGGCCACCACCGCGGCCTCCTCTCCCGTGCCCGGCCCGACCCAGGTGACGTTGGCGACGCCGCCGATGTTCAGCACCGCCACCGGCGTGTCCAGCCCCGCCGCCTGTACCAGCGCACGGTGATAGAGGGGGACCAGCGGCGCCCCCTGCCCCCCCGCGCCCACGTCGGCGGAACGGAAATCATGAACCACGGGAATGCCGGTCAGCCGGGCCAGACGCGCCCCGTCGCCGATCTGCCAGGTGCGGCGGTCGTCGGGAGCGTGCAGGATGGTGTGGCCGTGAAAGCCGATGAGGTCCACCGCCCCCGGCTCCAGCCCCGCCAGCGCCAGCAGCCGGGCCACGGCCTGGGCATGCAGATCGGTCAGGGCGCGCTCCACGTCCGGCACATCCCCCACCCCGCCCAGGCACGACCGCAGGCGGGCGCGGAACCCGTCGTCGTAGGGAATGGTCAGGAACGCCCCCGGTTCCACCCGGTTGCGCCCGTCGGTGCGCAGAAGAGCCGCATCGATACCGTCCATGGATGTACCGCTCATCAGGCCGATGACCGTCTGCATGTGCCTCTTCCTTTCTCGCCGTCTCATATCGTGTGCGGGTGCGAGGATAACGGCACGCCCCCCGATTGTCCGCTACGGCGTAACGTGCTAACAGCAGCAGCCTCATTGCGGAGTAAGGCGGACACAAGCCATGACCACCCTGAAATCGGATTTCCTGCGCACGCTGACCGAGCGCGGCTTCATCCACCAGTGCACCGATCTGGAAGGGCTGGATACCCGTCTGGCCCAGGGGCCGGTTTCGGCGTACATCGGTTTCGACTGCACCGCCGACAGCCTGCACGCCGGCGGCCTGATCCAGATCATGATGCTGCGCTGGCTGCAAAAAACCGGGCACCGCCCCATCGTCCTGATGGGCGGCGGCACCACCCGCATCGGCGACCCCAGCTTCCGCGACGAAAGCCGTCCGCTGCTGGACGACGCCCAGATCGGCCGCAACATGGCCGGCATCAAGCGCGTGTTCAGCAAGTACCTGACCTTCGGCGACGGCCCCACCGACGCCATCATGGTGAACAACGCCGATTGGCTGGACGGGTTGCAGTACATCCCGTTTTTGCGCGACGTGGGCCGCCACTTCACCATCAACCGGATGATGAGCTTCGACTCGGTCAAGATCCGTCTGGACCGCGAACAGCCGCTGACGTTCCTGGAATTCAACTACATGATCCTCCAGGCCTACGACTTCATGGAGCTGTCGCGGCGGCAGAACTGCCTGCTGCAGATGGGCGGGTCGGACCAGTGGGGCAACATCGTCAACGGCGTCGAACTGACCCGCCGCACCGACCAGCGCGAGGTCTACGGCCTGACCTCTCCCCTGCTGACCACGGCGTCGGGGGCGAAGATGGGCAAGACCGCCTCGGGTGCGGTGTGGCTGAACGACGACCGGCTCGGCGCGTACGAGTTCTGGCAGTACTGGCGCAACACCGAGGACGCGGACGTGGGCCGCTTCCTGCGCCTCTACACCGAACTGCCGCTGGACGAGGTGGCCCGGCTGGAAGCGCTGCAAGGCGCCGAGATCAACGAGGCCAAGAAGGTTCTCGCCACCGCCATCACCGCGCTGTGCCACGGCGACGGCGCCGCCCATGAGGCCGCCGAGACCGCCCGGCGCACCTTCGAACAGGGCGCCACCGCCGAGGGGCTGCCCACCATCGAGGTGCCCCGCGCCGCGCTGGAGGCCGGCATCGCGCTGGCCGACCTGTTCGTCACCGCCGGCCTGACCGCATCGAAGGGCGAAAGCCGCCGCAAGATCAAGGAAGCGGCGCTGAAGCTCAACGACGGCGCCATCACCGACGAGGCCGCCCGCGCCACCGCCGCCGACCTGTCGGCCGATGGGGTGATCAAGCTGTCGTTCGGCAAGAAGAAGCACGCGCTGGTCAAGGCCGTGTGACCGGCAATCCGTGGCGGCAGCACCCCTTGTCCCCCAAGGGAAGGGGTGCTGCTGCGGCAAAAAACCCTGAACGGATCGGGATATTTCGTCCCTCAACAGTCTCCCATCATGCTAGGGTCGCATAGGCCATAAGATGTAGCCTGCATGATAGGGAGGCTGCCGATGTCAGCCTTGAGACTGTCCGTCCGCGCGAAATTCGCCCTGTTTCCTCTGGTCGTGTTCCTGTGCGTGGGTGCCATGGCGGCGTTTTCCGCCCTCTCCACCCGCGGCCAGATCATGGAGGCCAACCGCCAGAAGCTGACGGCGGTGGTGGACAGCGCCGCGGCCATGATCGCCGATCTGGAAACCGCCGCCGCCAAGGGCGAGATCACCCGCGGCGAGGCCCAGCGCATCGCCCGCCGGTCCCTGACCGCCATCCGTTTCGACGGCACCGAATACTTCTATGTCTACGACATGGAGGGCACCGTGGTGGCCCACGGCGCCAAGCCCGAGCTGGTGGGCAAGAACCTGCGGGATTTCAAGGATCCCAAGGGCCGTCCGGTGATCCAGCTCCTGTTCGGGCCGGACCGCAAGGGCGGGCGCTTCGTCGATTTCGACTGGCCCAAGGCGGGTCACGACGAGCCGGTGCCCAAGCTGGGCTATGCCCGCGTGTCGCAGGAGTGGGGCTGGCTGTTCGGCACCGGCGTCTACATCGACAATGTGGACGCCGCCTTCTGGACCGAGATCCGGCGGGCCGGCGCCTTTGCGCTGGGCGTGGGGCTGGTGATGGCGGTGCTGTCGTTCTTCCTGGCCCGGTCGGTGCGGGTGCCGCTGGACACGCTGAGCCGGCGCATGCAGCGCATCGCCGACGGCGACCTGGAGCAGCCCTGCCCCATGACCGCCCGCCGGGACGAGATCGGCCACATGGCCCGCGCGGTGGAGGTGTTCCGCCGCCGCGGACAGGAGAACCGGGCGCTGAAGCAGGACCAGGAACGCGCCGACGCCGAGGCCCGCCGCCGCGAATGCGGCATGCTGGCGGGTCTGGCCGACAGCCTGGAGGCCCGCGTCAGCCGCATCGCCACCTCCCTGTCGGCCCAGGCCGGCACGCTGCGGGATTCCGCCGACGCCCTGACCGGCAAGGCCGACAGCGCCACCCGCAAGAGCGCCGACGTGGCCCGTGCGGGGGCGGAGGCGATGGCGATCGTGGAATCCATGGCCGCGGCGGCGGAAGAGATCTCCGCCTCCTCGCGGGAAATCGGACGGCAGGTGACGGGGGCCGCGCGCATCGCCGGGGCGGCCAAGGCCCAGGCCGCCCATGCCACCCAGTCCGTGCGCCAATTGTCCGACGCCGCCGCCCGCGTGGCCGACGCCGTGGGCCTGATCGAGGCCATCGCGGCGCAGACCAACCTGCTGGCGCTGAACGCCACCATCGAGGCCGCCCGCGCGGGCGAGGCCGGCAAGGGATTCGCCGTCGTGGCGGGCGAGGTGAAAAATCTGGCGGCCCAGACCGCCAAGGCGACCGAGGATATCGCCCACATCCTGGACACGGTGCAGCGGGAAACCGCCGACGTGGTGACCGCGATCGGCAGCATGTCGGGCACCATCGACGCCGTGGACGAGACATCCACCCAGGTGGCCGCCGCGGTGGAGCAGCAGAACGCCGCCCTGGCCGACGTCAGCACCGGCATCACCCGCGCCGCCACCGCGGTGTCGGGGGTTGAGCGCGACATCGAAGCCGTCAGCGCCGACGTGGGCGGCACCGCATCCGCCGCCGCCGGCATCGCCGGGGTCAGCCACACGGTGGACGGCAACTCGGCGGACCTGATGCGCGAGGTGACCGGCGTGATCGCCGAACTGCGCAAGGCCGCCGGCTGAGGGGGAGAAAACGAAAGGGCCGCCCGGCATGGCGCGGGCGGCCCTTTTTCCTTACGCGCCCAGGACCGAGCGCTCGTTCTTCGCCAGCAGCGTGCGGAAGTGCGGCTCCAGGGTGGCGTCGGTGAAGCCGAACGCGGCCTGGAACTTCACGATCAGGTCACGCTCGCCCTGTTCGGCCTCGCCGTCGGCCATGGCGCTGTCGATCATGTTCAGCAGGATGCACAGGCGCTGCGCCTCGTCCAGCTTGGGCGCCGCCTCGGCCAGGAAGGTGTCGGGGGGCACGCTGCGGATGTACTTCACACAGCGGTCCAACTCCTCCCGCGTGGCGTTGCGGCCCAGGACGGACAGCAGGTGCCCGACCTCTTCGGGGTCGATCTCCCCGTCCGATGCCATGCAGTAGAGCAGCGAGATGCCCAGCGCCCGGCGGGGGGTGATTTCCAGCGGGGCGTTCCCCTTGAACATGCCGAACAGACCCATGGTGCAGCCTCCTTCATTGTTGGTGCCCGCCCATATGGGGGCGCGCGCCGGCCGCACAAGAGGGACTACGTAAGTAGCCGGAGGTCAGCGGGAATGGTCCCAGCCGGGCGGCGTCTGGGGCCGGGCGGGGACGCCGGCATCCCCGCCGCCGCTCCCGCTGCCCTCGTCGCCGCCCAGGAAGAACAGGTTGCGCAGGAAGCCCGGCGCCAGCACCGCCAGCGGGTTCACCGTGATCTTGGGATCGCCCAGCGGCCCCATGACGTGCCAGGTGGCGGAAAAGATCCCCTGCCCCTCCCCGCCGCTCAGCAGATCACCCAGAATGGGGATCTGGCCGATCAGCCGGTTCAGGCCGTAGATGGGAACGATCGTCCCCTGCAGGCTGGCGACGTTGGTCTTCACATCCACCTGCCCATCCAGCGTCAGGCCCAGCGCGCTGCCCGAGGTGCGGACGTTCCTGACCGTCACCACGCGGCCCAGCTTGCGGAAATCCCCTTCCAGCTTGCCGAACGAGATCCCGTCGCCCTTCAGCAGGTCCACCAGCCCGCCCAGCGACATGGCGTTGAGGATCCCGGCCAGCACGGGCGTATCCACCAGCCGGTAATCGGTGATGACGACGTGACCGGCCAGGGCGGAATCCGCCGCCGCCGCTTCCGTCGTGCCGGTGACCAGCAGCCGCCCGCCGCGCACCCGGTCGTTCAGATCGGTCATGTGCAGCGCCCGGCCCATGTCGCCCGCCTCGATGCGCAGGGCGTAACGTCCCTTGGCGGGACCGTACTGCACCGACAGCTTGCCGTCGTTCCCCCCCGCATCGGCCTTGATGTCCAGCAGGGTCCAGGCGTTGCCGTCGTTGCGCGCGTTGGCGGTCAGGTTGGTGAGCTGGCGCCAGTCGCCGAACAGCACCCGGTCGAACCTCCCCTTGATCTCCACCGGGCGGCGGCGGGGCGGGGATGCCGCGGGGGCATCGGCGTCGGAAACGTCCTCGCTTTCCTTCAGCGCCGGGCCGGCGTCCAGCACCGGCCCGGTCATGTCGAAGACATAGCCGTCGCCGCGCACCGACACCGTGCCGCGCATGTGGCTGCGCCCCAGCATCACGTCGGACAGCACCACCCGCGACAGGGCCGAGGTGCCGGGGGTGAATTCCACCGTGCCGGCGGCCTTCAGCCCCACCCCCTCGGCGGTCAGGCCGGACAGGCGGGACACGTGGTCCTTGGTGAAATCCACCTTGAACCGGGCCGACGCGGCGGCCCCGGCGGGCTTGCCCCACCCCAGCTCCTCGATGGTCAGGGTGGTGGGGGTCAGGTCCAGCGCCACCGTCATGGCGAACCGGCGCTGGGCGTCGATGGTGAACACCAGATCGGCCCCCAGCGGCCCGGTGGCATAGGGGGCCGGGTCGAACAGCTTGTGCGACAGGGCCGACGCATCGGCCTTGGCCTTCACCGCCACCCGCGTGCGCGGCCCCTTGGGCTTGTCCTCGAAGGATTCGCGCCATTCGACGGTGGACGGGATGCCGTCCAGCCTGACCGTGCCCTTCAGCCCCATGCCGTGGGTGTCGAGATCCAGTGCCAGCGTGCCGGCGGTGGCGTCCATGCCGGCGGCCACCTTCTTCACCGCCGCATCCTTCATGGATGCCGTGGCCTTCACCTGGATCAGGTCGATGGGCAGGTCCGACAGCAGCGGAAAGGAGATGTCCAGCACCCCGTCGGCGGTGCCCGCCGTTCCGGCGGGATCCAGATCCAGCTTCTTCGGGTAGCCCAGCGGCGGGCTGTCGAGAACGGTCAGGATCGAGCGCACCGGCCCGGACAGCGGCACGCGGATGGCGATCTTTTCGTTGTCGGTGTCGAGGTCGTCGAGAAGGATATCCGTCTCGCCCATCTTGACGTCATCGACGGCACCGCCGCGGGTGCGGATGGCGAACCGCTTCCGGTCGAACCGGATGTCCACCTCCTCCACCCCCGTCACCGGGGGCAGCGGACGGAAATAGGCCACGTCGGCGCCGTGGGCGCGGATGGTGCCCTCCAGCGTGTCCACCGCCACCGGCCCGCCGGCCGCCAGCCCGCCGCCCGGCAGGTCCAGGGCAGCGGCCACCACCGCCTCGTCCGCCTGGCCGGCGGTGATGTTGGCGGTCACCCAGTCACGGGCGTTGTGGGACAGGCCCTTGGGCCAATAGCGGTGCAGGTCGGCCATGGGCAGCCCCAGCGCCGTGGCGGTGGCCACCAGCCGCCCGGTCCCCGCCGCCGTGGGCGCCAGCGCCGCCGCCGCGCGGATTTCCGGCCCCGGATGCCGGGCGGTGCCGAACGCGATGGTCAGCGCATCCAGGCTGCCGCGGGTGCCGTCCACGGCACCCTCGCCGCGGATGGCGGCGTGGGCGATGTCCAGCGGCGCGTCGAAACGGTCGGGCAGCGTCACCTGCCCCGGCCCGGCGGTCAGGTCCACCGACACGTCGCGCGGCTGGTGATCGGGGCCGAGGGTGGCGCGCACCTGCCCCCCCACCGGCAGCGCCGCCGCCGCCAGCGGCGCCAGCAGCGGATCGAGGAGGGCCAGCCGCGCGGGATTGACGTTGGTCAGGCCGAGCGTGACCCGCGCCCCCTCCGGCACCGGATCGGCGGCCAGATGCAGCGTCGCCGTGTCCCCGCCCACGGTCACGTCGGCGATGGCGTTGCCGGTCAGGGCGCCGTCCGCGCCGGCCAGCCGGCCCGACAGCGACAGCCGGGTGCCGTCGGCCATTTCCGCCACCGCGCGCTCGACGGTCAGTTCCTTGCCCGCCGGGGCGATGCTGCCGCGGACGGCGGCGCTGCGCAGGGCCAGCGGCGTTCCCCCCTCGGCCCGCCACGGCAGAGCCACCGCGCCGGCCCCGGCGGTCATGTCGAAGCGCAGCCGCACGGGCAGGAAGCCGGGGTCGAGATCCGCCTCCACCCGCCCGCCCACCGGCACGGCGATGCCGGCCAGCGGCGCCAGCACCGGGGCCAGGGGGGCCAGCCGCGACAGTTCCACCCCGTCGCCGCGGAACCCGATGGTGGTGGTGCCGTCGGCACGGCGGTAGAACAGGTCGGCGGCCAGGGTGGCGGGCGTCCCGCCCAGATCCAGCACCAGCCGCCCGCGCCCATGCAGGCCCTCGCCGTCCCGTTCCAGCACGATGTCGGCGGGAAAGGCGCGCCATTCGCCGCCGTGCTGTTCGTTGCGCACGGTCAGGCCGCCGCCCACCATCTCCAGCCGCCGCAGCAGCCCCAGCGGGTGGCCGGCGTTGGGCGGGGCCGACAGGGCGGCCAGGGCATCTTCGGCCAGGGGACTGCCGGCCTCGGGGGCGGGGGCGGTTTCGCCCTCCTCCCCGCCGCGCAGGTCGAATCCGATGCTGCCGTCGGCGTGGCGCACCACCGTCACCTGCGGGCGGATGGCGGTGAAGCGGGTGGGCGCCAGCCGGCCCATCACCGCCTCGGCCACCGAAAAACTCACCCCCAGTTCGGGCACGGTGGCCAGCGGCGCGCCGTCGCTGTTGACCGCCACCACCCGCAGCGCCCGCAGATCCAGCGTGCTGTGCCCGTCACCGTCGGTGTCGGTCCAGCCCAGCACCAGCCCGCCGATGGTGACGGTGATGCGGCGGTCGGCATCGCCCAGCGCCTGTTCCACCCAGGGTATCAGCGGGTCCAGCGCCACCGGCCCCTGCGCCAGCCGCCACAGGGTCATGCCGGTGCCCACCGCCACCAGGGTCGCCGACAGCGCCGCCGCCCGCAGCATCCACGTCATGCTGCGCCGAATCACGAAGCACCCCCGTCAATCCCCCTCTCCCCCCCAGGGAGAGAGGGGAGACATGGGGCGGCGCCAAAGGCCCCGTGACTCCCCGCCCTCTTGACGGCGGGCGCCGGGCCGCGCAGGGTTTGTGCCCCATTTTTCATCATCGGCAGCCGCATCATGCCCAATTCAACGCCGCACCCCCTGCCCCGCCCCTTCGACCCCGCCATGGCCGAACGCGCGCTCGAACGCTGGCGGGAGGCGGCGGTCAAGGCCGATGCGGACCTCAACGCCTGGGCCACCGCGTTCGTGGACACACCCGATACCCGCGCCCTGTTCGACGCCGTGTGCGGCAACAGCCCGTTTCTGGGGCAGATCATGGGGCGGGAGGTGCCGTTCGTCCGCACCGTGATGCAGGACGGGTATGACGGTGCCTTTGCATCCCTGATGGCCGGGCTGGAAAGCGGGCTGGCGCGGGAGGAGTCCATCGACCGGCTGATGACCGAGCTGCGCATCGCCAAGCGGCGCGCGGCCCTGCTGATCGCCATGGCCGACATCACCGGCGCGTGGACGCTGGAACAGGTCACGGGTGCCCTCTGCGACACGGCGGAAACGGCGCTGCGGCTGGCGTGCGCGCATCTGCTGCGCCGCGCAGGCGCCACGGGCGCGCTGACCCTGCCCGACCCGGACCATCCGTGGGTCGGGTCGGGGCTGATCGTTCTGGGCATGGGCAAACTCGGGGCACGCGAACTCAATTACTCCAGCGACATCGACCTGATCGTCCTCTACGACGACGCCGTCGTTCAGACACCCCAGCCGGACCGGCTGTCCCGCACGTTCGTCAAGATCGCGCGGGATCTTGTCCGCATTATGGATGAACGCACCAAGGACGGCTACGTCTTCCGCACCGACCTTCGCCTGCGTCCCGACCCCGGCGCCACCCCACCGGCGGTGTCGGTGTCGGCGGCCGAGATCTATTACGGCAGCGTCGGCCAGAACTGGGAGCGCGCGGCCATGATCAAGGCCCGCCCGGTGGCCGGCGACATGGAGGCCGGCGCCCGGCTGGTCCGCATGCTGGAACCGTTCGTGTGGCGCCGCAACCTGGATTTCGCCGCCATCCAGGATATCCATTCCATCAAGCGCCAGATCAACGCCCACAAGGGCCACCGCGCCGTCACCGTCAACGGCCACGACGTGAAGGTGGGCCGCGGCGGCATCCGCGAGATCGAGTTCTTCGCCCAGACCCAGCAGTTGATCTTCGGCGGGCGCGACGTGCGGGTGCGTCCCCGACCCACGCTGGCCGCCATCCGCGCGCTGGCCGAGGTGGGCCGCGTGCCCGACGAGGTGGTGCCGGAGATGGACGCCGCCTACCGCTTCCTGCGGCAGGTGGAGCACCGCATCCAGATGATCGACGACCAGCAGACCCACAAGATCCCCGCCGACGACACGGGCGTGGAGCATCTGGCGGTCTTCCTCGGCTACGACACGGCGGATGCCTTCCGCGCCGACCTGCTGGCCCATCTGAGCCGGGTGGAGGACCGTTACGCCGATCTGTTCGAGGAATCGCCCAGTCTGGCCGGTCCCGGCAATCTGGTGTTCACCGGCACCGACGACGATCCGGGGACGGTGGAAACCCTGTCGGGCATGGGCTATGCCGACCCCAGCCGGGTGATCGGCGTGGTGGGGGCGTGGCACCGGGGCCGCTACCGCGCCACCCGCTCGTCGCGCGCGCGCGAGCTGCTGACCGAACTGGTGCCCACCCTGCTGGCCGAGCTGGCGAAGACGCCGCAGCCCGATGCGGCGCTGATGAAGTTCGACGCCTTCCTGGAACGGCTGCCGGCGGGGGTGGGGCTGTTCTCGCTGTTCTACGCCAACAGCGGGCTGCTGGCCCTGGTGGCGGAGATCATGGGCACCGCCCCGGAACTGGCCGAGACCCTGTCGCGCAACCCGTCGCTGCTGGAAGCGGTGCTGTCACCGGGCTTCTTCGACGCCCTGCCCGATCACGAAGGGCTGGCGCCCGAGCATGCCCGCGCGCTGGCCCCCGCCCGCGATTTCGAAGACGCGCTGGCCCTGTCGCGCCGCTGGGCCAACGACCAGCGGTTCCGCGCCGGGGTCCACATCCTGCGCAACATCACCGACGGCGACGGCTGCGGCCCGTTCCTGGCGGCGATCGCCGATCTGGTGGTCAGCGGCCTTGCCCAGCGGGTGCACGAGGATTTCGCCCGCCGTCACGGGCAGGTGCCGGGCGGGGCGTGGGTGGTGGTGGCCATGGGCAAGCTGGGCAGCCGGCAGATGACCATCACGTCGGACATCGACCTGATCGTGGTCTATGACGTGCCCGCCGGCACCCGCATGTCGGACGGCACCAAGCCTTTGTCCATCAACGAATACTACATCCGCCTGACCCAGCGGCTGACCAACGCCATCACCGCCCCCATGGGCGAGGGGCGGCTCTACGAGGTCGATATGCGGCTGCGCCCGTCGGGCAACGCCGGGCCGCTGGCCACCTCCCTCGATTCGTTCATCCAGTATCAGGACAAGGACGCCTGGACGTGGGAGCAGATGGCGCTGACCCGTGCGCGCGTGGTGGGCGGCGACCCCGGCCTGACGCAACGCGTTGATGCCGCCATCCGCGAGGCACTGACCCGCCCGCGCGACCCCGACAAGCTGCTGTGGGACGTGGCCGACATGCGGCGGCGAATCCACAAGGAATTCGGCACCGACAACCCGTGGAACCTGAAATACGCCCGCGGCGGCCTGATCGACATCGAATTCGTGTCCCAGTATCTCCAGCTTCGCCACGCCCACACCCACCCGGACATCCTCAGCCCCAACATGGCCGGCGGCATCCGGCAGGCGGCGGACCTGGGGCTGCTGGACGGGACTGTCGCCGATGATCTGGTGACCGCACTGCGGCTGTGGCGGCGGGTTCAGGGCTTTTTGCGCCTGACCACCTCGGGGGTTCTGGATGAAAGTGCGGTGTCGGAAACGCTGGCCGCCGGGGTGGCGCGGGCGGCCTATGGTGCAGATGCGGTTGACTTCCCCACGCTGGCGGGCAGAATCCGTGAGACCGCCGCCGCGGCGTACCGCCATTTCCAGGCGCTGATCGAGGAACCGGCCTCCCGCCTCGCGCCGCCCACCCAGACCGAGGAACCCAGCCTGCCATGACCGACACCGCCGCTCCGACCGCTGCCGCCCCCGCCATCGTTGCCGGGATGCCCGCCCCCGACTTCACCATGCCGACGGACGGGGGCGGCAGCGTCACCCTGTCCGCGCTGCGCGGCACATGGGTGATCCTGTACTTCTACCCCAAGGATGACACCTCGGGCTGCACCAAGGAAGCCTGCGGCTTCCGCGACCAGCTTCCCGACTTCACCGGGGCGGACGCGGTGGTGATCGGCGTGTCCAAGGACAGCGTGGCCAGCCACGACAAGTTCAAGGCCAAGTACGAGCTTCCCTTCACGCTGGCCTCCGACAAGGACGCCGGCGTGGCCGAAGCCTATGGCGTGTGGGTGGAGAAGAGCATGTACGGGCGCAAGTACATGGGCCTGGACCGCGCCACCTTCCTTATCGACCCCGAGGGCGTCGTGAAGCAGGTGTGGCGCAAGGTGAAGGTCACCGGGCATGTGGAAGCGGTGTTGAAGGCGCTGAAAACCGCCACCCCCTGATACCCCTGCGCGCCGTTCCCACTTCCTGCCGTCGGCGTTGAAACACCCATCACGTCGGCGGCACACCATGCCCTTGGTTCTCGAGCGGATTCACCCTTCAAAGCGATGGCGCTTTTACGCGATCTGCTTTAATTCAGCGCGCAATTCGCAAAACCCGCGGCTTTCGTAGCCAACACTCCCACCGTGCTTCCCTTCTCGGCGAAATAATGCTCTGTGTGCGACAGTGCAACATTTTCGGCCAGGTTTCTTGCCGTTGGTTGCTGGTTGTTTACGATACCGGATGCCACCGTATCGACGAGGGCGCTCAAATTCGGGTCTTCCCCAAGTGCTGGAATGACCGCCTTCACCACACCCGCCAAGAGCGTTTCAGCAACGCATCGTGTGACTTTTTCCTTTCTCTCATTGCTGATATTAAAAGATGGCGCTTGCGGCACCTGAACGCTCAGGCCAGGATTATATGTATTCGCAGAACCGCATCGATTAAGAACAATATTATCTTTCGTATAGTTCTTTGTTATACGACCATATTTATTAAAATCATAAATGTAACGTAATTTATTATTATCAATATTAACAAAAACCTCTCCATCACCATCAGCATAATTTATCTTAAGGACAGGGCCACTGACGAACGTCGATGATACATAATAACTTTGATTGCCCGGACCATAGGAATTTGAATTATCATATACTCTCCACTTTGAGCGCGGGCGGGAGCAATCAACGGACCATCCGTCCCGATAAAATGCGGGCACATACCCATAATTATCTTGCTTGGTCTCACACCGATGGAGATAAATATCACTATAACTGGACCAATCCTTATAAAGATTCCCAGACGGTCCGTATTGGGCTATATATTTCAACAAATTATTATCAATAATCTGAAATTGATCCATATACCCGTCAGAAAATTTAATGAATATCTCTTTACCCTGGACCTCCGTCTGAACCACCTTTTCCAAGGCGGGGACCGGACCTATGGATTTGTCATCTAAAAATATCCGCCACAAATGAGGTGGCGACGAACAATTCACCGACCATCCCCCTTGTAGAAAACCCAAAACGTCGTTCGACGCCGCAAACGAAACATTGGGAAGGAGAGCGGCTGCAAAAAATAAAATTTTGATGAAATTACGCATGAAGCCCCCCATCAACGCGTAAAGCATTCCTTTGTAGGTATTCAAGAAAATTCCATTTTAACGAAATGGAGCGTACCACAAGATAAGATCATCAAAATACCAGAATTCGCACGAAGGCGTATTACTTGATCGTCATTTCTTGGAATTTTATTGCGCATCGCACTGATCGTGTCTAGCATGAACAGGAAGAAAACTCCTCCAGTCTTAGCCATGCTGGGATACGCTATGTCCGCCAATCCCCTCCTGACCCCTTGGAACACCCCGTTCGGAATGCCGCCGTTCGATGCGATCGACGCCGGCCATTTCCCGGAAGCGTTCGACCGCGCCATGGCCGAGCACGCGTCGGAGGTGCACGCCATCGCCCACAACCCCGAGCCGCCCGGCTTCGCCAACACCATCGAGGCGCTGGAGCGGTGCGGCGGGCTGCTGGACCGGGTGGGCCGGGTGTTCAACAATCTGGTGTGGAGTGCCACCACCGACGCGCTGGACGCGGTGAACCGCGACTACGCGCCCAAGCTGGCGCAGCATTACACCGCCATCAATCTGGACCCGGCTCTGTTCGCCCGCGTCGATGAGTTGTTCCAGCGGCGGGACGCGCTGGGGCTGGACGGCCCCCAGATGCGGCTGCTGGAGCGCTGGCATCTGGGCTTCATCCGCAGCGGGGCGGCGCTGGAGCCGGCGGCCAAGACGCGGATGGAGGAAATCGCCACCCGGCTGGCATCGCTGCACACCGCGTTCGGCCAGAACGTGATGCACGACGAGAACGACTGGCATCTGGTGCTGGCGGAGTCCGATCTCGACGGCCTGCCCGGCTTCGCCCGCAAGGCGGCGGCCACGGCGGCGGCGGCGCGCGGGCTGGATGGCAAGTATGTGGTGACGCTGGCGCGGTCGTCGGTGGAACCGTTCCTGACCTTCTCCAGCCGGCGGGATCTGCGCCGCACCGCCTGGCAGGCGTGGATCGAACGCGGCGGCAATGCGGGTGAGCACGACAACCGCCCGCTCATCACCGAGATCCTGTCCTTGCGCGCCGAACAGGCCCGTCTGCTGGGCTATGCCACCTACGCCGATTTCAAGCTGGCCGACACCATGGCCAAGGACACCGGCGCCGTCGCAGCATTGCTGGAACGGGTGTGGGAACCGGCCAAGCGCAAGGCGGCTGCCGAGGCTGCCGCGCTGCAGGAACAGGCCACCGCCGAGGGGCTGAACGAGCCGATCGCGCCCTGGGACTGGCGCTATTACGCCGAGAAGGTGCGCAAGGCCCGCTATGATCTGGACGAGGCGGAGGTGAAGCCGTACTTCACCCTCGACGCCATGATCCGGGCAGCGTTCGACACCGCGGAAAAGCTGTTCGGGGTGAAGTTCATCGAGCGCACCGGCCTGCCCCTCTATCACGGGGACGTCCGCGCGTTCGAAATGGTGGACCCGGCGGACGGGCGGCATCTGGGGCTGTTCCTGCAGGACAACTACGCCCGCACCGGCAAGCGGTCGGGGGCGTGGATGAGCAGCTACCGCGACCAGCACACGCTGGACGGCCCGGTCACGCCGATCATCGTCAACAACAACAACCTCGCCAAGGACAGCACCACCCTGCTGAGCTTCGACGAGGCGGAAACCCTGTTCCACGAGTTCGGCCACGCCCTGCACGGGCTGCTGAGCCAGGTGCATTACCCGTCGCATTCGGGCACGGCGGTGCGGCGGGATTTCGTGGAATTCCCGTCCCAGGTCTATGAGCACTGGATGGCGGTGCCGGAGACGCTCCGCACCTACGCCCGCCATGCGGAGACGGGGGAACCGATCCCCGACGCGCTGCTGAAGAAGCTGTTGGCAGCGCGCACCTTCAACCAGGGGTTCGGCACGGTGGAATACGCCGCCGCCGCCCTGATCGACATGGCGTTCCACACCCACCCCGACCCCGGCGCCATCGACGTGGATGCTTTCGAGAAAGCGGAGATGGAACGGATCGGCATGCCGGCGGAGATCATCATCCGCCACCGCCCGGCCCATTTCCAGCACCTGTTCGCCGGCAGCGGCTATGCCGCCGGTTACTACGCCTACCTGTGGGCCGAGGTGCTGGACGCCGACGGGTTCGAGGCGTTCAAGGAGGCGGGCAACCCCTTCGACCCTACACTGGCGGCGGGGCTGAAGGCCATCTATGCCGCGGGCGATACCCGCGACCCGATGGACCTCTACGTGGCGTTCCGCGGGCGGGAGCCGGCCATCGAGCCGCTGCTGCGGTATCGGGGGCTGACCGAGGTTTAATAATGGGGCGGGGGCTTGTCGTCCTGCGGTGACCGCTGGCCCCCCGACTCCACCGAGAGCAGCCGTTCGATCAGCCGGCGGATCTGCGCCGTCTGACGGTCGATGGTGCGGCCCTGCTCGAAGATCACCTGGGACATTTCCTCGGCCATGCGTTCGTGATGGGCAAGGCGGGTTTCCAGGTCGATCACGCGGCGGGTCAGGTCGTCGGACATCGGGTGAAGACCCCTTGTTGCGAAACGGGCAGTACAGTGCATGGACGCTTGCGCGTTGTCGAGTGGCTCCGCCCCTCGACACTCCCCGACAGGGGTTTACACCCCTGTACCCCATTGATGGGATGCAAGGGCCGCGCCCTTGCTGGGGGGTGTCGGGGGGCAAGGCCCCCTGACCATCACCGCCGCCGCGGCCCGAACCTTTTCCGCGGCGCCCCGCGGAACCCCGCCGGTGGATCGGGCGGGCGGCGGCGGGCGCGGCTGGACAGGATCTCCGACAGCCGCCGCCCCACCGCATCGCGCAGGGCCGACACCCGCTCGCGGTCGGGCAGCAGATGGGGCAGCTTGCGCGCCGCCCAGTGATAGAGATCAAGCGCCCGCGTCAGCCCCTCCAGCGCCTCCGCGTCCAGCCCGTCCAGGCGGGCGGGGACCACGCGGGACAGGGGCAGCGGCGTGTCATGTTCCACCGCGTCCAGAATGGCGGTGACCAGGGCGGCGTCGGATGCCTCGTCCAGATCGGCAGGCGCCAGCAGCAGATCGAGTTTCACCGGCAGCGCCAGCCGCCGCGCGTCCAGCAGCGCTGCCAGCCGCAGCAGCGGCGCCACGTCGGACAGGCGGAACGGCGTCGTGGACGTGCCTGCGGTACGCGCCTGGGCGAAGCAGCGCAGCAACAGCCCGGCCTCGTCGGTGCCCAGATGCTCGGCCAGCCGCGCCAGCATGGCCCGCGACGGGCGCACCGGCAACGGGCGGTCCGGGCGCAGGCGGGCGTCGGGCTTGTCCATCAGGGTGCGCAGCGCCTGCGGCGTGCCGCGGGCGACCACGCCGAATTCGCCCTCGTCGAAATGGCCGAAGCGCCCCGCCCGCCCGGCAATCTGCTTCACCTCGCCGGAGGTCAGCGGGCGGACGGCGGTGCCGTCGTATTTCTCCAGCGCCGTGAACAGCACCCGGCGGCACGGCAGGTTCAGCCCCATGCCGATGGCGTCGGTGGCGACCACCACGTCGGCCTCTCCCGACACGAACCGCGCCGCTTCCCGCCGCCGCACCGCCGGGGCGAGCGCGCCGTACACCGTGGCGACCGACAGGCCGCGGGCCAGCAGCGTGTCGCGCACGCTGTGGACCTCCCGCCGGGAAAAGGCGATCAGGGCATCGCCACGGGCCACGTCCTCCCACTCCAGCCGGCGGGGGATGAGGGAGAGCGGCGCCTTGCGCTCCAACTCGATGACCTCAAGGGGTTCGTTCAGGTGGGCGGCGGCGCGCTCCACCAGCGGGCGGGCTTCGGGGGCGCCCAGGATATAGACGGTGGAGGCCGGCACGCCCACCAGGGCGGCGGTCCACGCCCACCCGCGGTCGGGGTCGGCCAGCATCTGGATTTCGTCGATCACCGCCACGTCCACCGGGCGGTCGGGGTCCATCACCTCCACCGTGGACGCGGTGTGGCGGGCGCCGGGGGTGCGGCGCACCTCCTCCCCCGTCAGCAGGTCGGTGGGCGTACCGGCGTCGGTCAGCCGCTCCATCACCTCCAGCGCCAGCAGGCGCAAAGGGGCCAGATACACGCCGTCGTGGGCGGCCTTCAACGCCTCCAAGGCCTGATGGGTCTTACCGGAATTGGTGGGGCCGACCACCAGCACCAGCCGCCGGCCCATGCCGCGGGCCACCGGGAACAGCCGCTCGAACCGTGTCATGTCGAAATGGCGTTCCACATGCAGCCGGCCCAGCGCCTCCGCCCGTTCGCGCCGCCACTGGGTGAATTCCCCGCCCCAGCGCTCCAGCAGGGCGTCCACCTCCGTCCGGTTGCGGGCGGCGCGGTGCAGGCGGCCGGCCAAGGCGGCAAAGCCCCACTCCCCCTCCCCGCTGTCGGTGGCCTGGGCGTAGCGGCGCAGGGCGGCGGCGGTGCGCGACAGGGCGTGGTCCAGCGCCTGGACCAGCGCCGGGTCGCCGTCCAGCCGCAGGGCCAGTTCGTCGTCGTCCAGCCCCGACAGTTCCAGCGTGTCGAAGCTGCGCTCCACCGTCAGCCGCACCGGGGCGGGCAGGCCCGGCCACGGCAAGTCCCCGCTCATCACCGCGCGGATACGGGTGCGGTCGGGGGCGGTCAGGAGGTCCACCCGCCAGCCGGCCAGCGCCCGGCGGCCTTGCGCCAGCACGTCGTTGCGCCGCCGGGCGCGGTCCACCAGGCCGGCGATTTCCACCTGCACCGCGTCCCGCCGCTCGGCGGACACCAGCAAGTCACGCTTGCCGGGCGGCAGGGGCAGCCCCAGCGGCACCAGCCCCCTGCCCGCCGCCTGCTCCACCCGCAGCACCCCGGCGGCGGCCAGCGTCGTCACCTCCGGGTGGGTGGATGCGAGGTCGAAGATCAGCGAAGCGTCGGCGTCGGACAGCGGCATCGGGTGCCCCAAAAGAAAAACGGCCCGCGTCCGATGACACAGGCCGTTTTCCCGCGCAAGAGGCTTCACCCGGTCAGAACTGATCCTCGGCCAGCGCCATCACCGTGCGTTCGGCGGTGATGATGGGCAGCAGCAGCCCGTGGGCCTTGGGCAGCACCTGTTCGGCGAAGTAGCGGGCGGTGATCAGCTTGGTGTTCAGGTACGACGGGTTGCCGCCCCGTTCGGCCAGGGCATCCACCGCCGCACACGCCGCGCGGGCCATCATCCACCCGCCCGTGACCACGCCCCACAGCATCAGGAAATCGAACGCCCCGGCGGCGGCGGCGCGGGCGTTGCCTTCCTTCTGGGTGGTGACGATCCAGGCCGTGGCCTGCTCCAGCACGTCCAGCCCCTGGGACAAGGCTGCGCGGATGGTGGCGATGTCGTCGCCGGGGCGCTGCTCCATGGCGGCGACGGTGGCGCGCATCTCGGCAATGAAGGCGCGGGCCGACTCCCCGCCGTCACGGCCCACCTTGCGGAAGGTCAGGTCGTTGGCGTGGATGCCGGTGGTGCCCTCGTAGATCGGGGTGATGCGGGCGTCGCGGTAATGCTGGGCCGCCCCGGTTTCCTCGATGAAGCCCATGCCGCCGTGGATCTGCACGCCCAGCGAGGTTACTTCCACCCCCACCTCGGTGCACCAGCCCTTGACGATGGGGGTCAGGATGTCCACCCGCGCTTCCGCCGCCGCGCGGGCCGCCGCGTCCTCGTGACGGTGGGAGGTGTCGAGCCGGGTGCCGGCGTAAAGGGCCAGCGCCCGCATCGCCTCGGTCTTGGCGCGCATGTCCAGCAGCATGCGGCGTACGTCGGGATGGCGGATGATGGCGACCGGCGATCCCTTGGGCTCGCCCACGTCCTTGCTCTGCACACGGCTCTTGGCATAGTCGCGGGCCTGCTGGTACGCCCGTTCCGACACCGCGATGCCCTGGATGCCCACGCCCAGCCGGGCGTTGTTCATCATGGTGAACATGTATTCGATGCCGCGGTTCTCCTGCCCCACCAGATAGCCCACAGCACCATCGTGGTCGCCGAACGCCATGACCGCGGTGGGGCTGGCCTTGATGCCCAGCTTGTGTTCCAGGCTGGCCACCCGCACGTCGTTGCGCGGCCCCGGCGTGCCGTCGGCGTTCAGCAGGAACTTCGGTACGATGAACAGCGAGATGCCCTTGATGCCCGCGGGCGCATCGGGCAGGCGGGCCAGAACCAGATGGATGATGTTCTCCGTCAGGTCATGGTCGCCGTAGGTGATGAAGATCTTCTGACCCGTGATGCGGTAGGTGCCGTCGTCGGCCCGCACCGCGCGGGTGCGCACGGCGGCCAGATCGGATCCCGCCTGCGGCTCCGTCAGGTTCATGGTGCCGGTCCAGGTGCCGGCAATCATCTTGGGCAGATAGGTGGCCTTCTGCTCTTCGCTGGCGTGCTCGGTCAGCAGATCGACGGCCCCCTGGGTCAGCAGCGGGCACAGGCCGAACGACAGGTTGGCCGCCTGCCACATCTCCTGCACCGCGAAGGCCACGGTCCAGGGGAGCCCCTGCCCGCCGAAATCCGGTTCGAACGGCAGGCTGTTCCACCCGGCCTCGGAGAATTGGGCGTAGGCATCCTTCCACCCCGTGGGCGTGCGGACCACGCCGTTTTCCAGCACCGAGCTTTCCTTGTCGCCCACCGTGTTCAGCGGTGCCAGCACGCCGGCGGCGAACTTTCCCGCCTCTTCCAGCACGGCATCCACCAGATCGGGGGTGGCGCTGTCGCAGCCGGGCAAGGCCGCCACGCGGTCCAGGCCGACCACCTGATGCAGCACGAAACGGAAATCCTCGACGGGGGCGGTGTAGGGGATCATGGGCTTGGTTCCTCCCGAACCGATGGGCGTTGCCGGAGTGGATGGCGGACCGACCATACACCACCGTATGGAAGAAGGCGACCCCTTCCCCCGCGGCGGATGGCCGCCCGCTTGATTGACGTTTGCGTCAACGTAAACCGAAAGAACCGGCGCGGCAATATCCCGTATGGCGGATGATCCTGGCATGGAAGCTGCATTAATTTTTGCCAGAGCACCCGCCTTCCACCCCCGAGGACCGCGCCATGACCAGCATCACCAGCCTTGCCCGCCAGAGCGATGCGCTTCTCCAGCGTTCCCAAGCCGGCCAGAGCGGCGGCACGTCATCGGTGGAATCGGCCATCCGCAACGCCAGCAGCAAGACGGGGGTGGATTTTGCCTACCTGATGGCAAAAGCTTCCCAGGAGAGCAGTTTCGACCCCAACGCCAAGGCCAGCACGTCCAGCGCCACCGGCCTGTACCAGTTCATCGATTCCACCTGGCTCACCACGGTCAAGGCGCACGGGGCCGACAACGGGCTTGGCAAATACGCCAACGCCATTCAGGTCCGCTCCGACGGGCGGGCCACCGTATCGGACCCGGCCATGAAGCAGGAGATCCTGGACCTGCGCAAGAACCCCTCGGTCTCGGCGCTGATGGCGGCGGAATTCACCCGCGACAACAAGGAATACCTGGAAAAGAACACCAACGGCCCGGTGGGGGCGACCGAACTCTACATGGCCCATTTCCTGGGCGCCGGCGGTGCCGCCAAGTTCCTGAACGCCAAGCAGGAAAACCCCAACGCCAAGGCCGCCGACCTGTTCCCCGAAGCGGCGTCGGCCAACAAGGCGGTGTTCTACGACAAGGAAACCGGGCAGTCGAAGACGCTGGCGCAGATCTACAACCGCTTCGCCGGCAAATTCAGCGACGCCACCAGCATCATCGCCCCGGCCAAGGCCGCCACCGACCGCGTCCGCAACCAGGACATGCCCGACGGCTTCACCACCCAGGTGCCGTCACAGAACCTGCAGGGCGTCATCAACGGCCACCCGCTGTCGATCTATCAGGTGCTGGCGCTGAACGCGCTGGAAACCCCGGACGAGACCACCATGTGGACCGGTGATTCCGTGGGCGGGACCAGCCGCGACAGCAAGGACAAGGACGGCAAGCGCATGCGCGACCAGCCGGTGCGCACCGACCAGACCGACGATGTGGGCCCCGGCCTGACCATGCGCAACACGGTGGGCGCGCAGACCATCGCGGCGTGATAGGCTGCCCCGGTGATTGAGACTCCGACCGCCCCGTTCTTCGCGCTGGCCTTTGCCGAAGCCGAGGCCGCCGCATCCCGCGGCGAGGTGCCGGTGGGTGCGGTGGTGACCGACCCCGCCACGGGCCGCGTGCTGGGTGCTGCCGGCAACCGCACCGAGGAACTGAACGACCCCACCGCCCACGCCGAGGTACTGGCGATCCGCGCGGCGTGCGCGGCGGTGGGCGAACCGCGGCTGCCGGGGTTCGACCTGTATGTGACGCTGGAACCGTGCGCCCTGTGCGCCGCCGCCATCAGCTTTGCGCGTCTGCGGCGGGTCTATTTCGGCGCCTACGACCCCAAGGGCGGTGGGGTGGAGCACGGCGGGCGTCTCTACACCCGCCCCACCTGCCACCACGCGCCGGATGTCTACGGCGGCTTCCACGAAACCCGCGCGGCGGCCCTGCTGCGGGATTTCTTCCGCGAACGGCGGCGGTAGGCCGGGAGGTGGAGGATGACTTCGCCGCGACGTGTGGACTGAACCGTAGACAAATAAAAAGACTGGAGCGGACCTCCCAAGAAGGTCAACGCTCCAGTCTGATTTCATGGCGGAGGGAGAGGCATTATAATTGACATTTTTGGGTGTTCGCCACCGTCCACGAGCATCCGCTAACCCATTGATCCGTTGAAAGGCTCTGTCCGCACCCGTCCACGACTGTCCATTGCCATTCGCCCCCACCCGATACAGAATGTGGGGAAAATGTGGGGCAGAAATGACGGGGAATCGAATTGCCGAAGCGGAACGGGCGCCATCCCGAAAAGGCATTGACGGCGGTAACGGTGCGCTCCGCCAAGCCCGGCCGGCATGCTGACGGCAACGGGCTCTATCTGGAGGTGGACCCGTCCGGCGCCCGGCGCTGGCTGTTGCGCCTGATGATCCAGGGGAAGCGCCGCGACATCGGTCTCGGTTCCGCGTCCCTGGTCACGCTGGCCGAGGCGCGCGAGATGGCGCTCGACATGCGGAAGCTGGCGCGCAACGGAGGCGACCCGCTGGCCGAGCGGCGCAAGGTCCGGCGGGTGGTGCCGTCCTTCGAGGACGCCGCGCGCACCTGCCACGGCGAGCACAAGGAGAGTTGGAAGAACGAGAAGCATGCGGTGCAATGGCTGGCGACGCTGGAAGCCCACGTCTTCCCGGCGCTGGGGCCGGTGAAGGTGGACGAGATCGGGACACCCGAGGTACGGGACGTGCTGTTGCCGATCTGGCTGGAGAAGCCCGAGACGGCCCGCCGGGTGCGCCAGCGAGTCGGTACGGTGCTGGATTGGGCTTCGGCCAAAGGCTTCCGGGAGGGAGAGAACCCGGTGCGATCCGTCACCAAGGGCTTGCCCAAGCAGAAGGACGCCGTGGAGCACTTCGCCGCCCTTCCCTTCGCCGACGTGCCCGCATTCCTGTCCAGGCTTCGGGAGACCGACCAGACCGGCCCCCTGGTCAAGCTGGCGCTGGAGTTCCTTATCCTGACGGCGGTGCGATCCGGGGAGATGCGCGGCGCCCGCTGGTCCGAGATCGACCTCGACGCGAAGCTCTGGACGATCCCAGCCGAGCGGATGAAGGCGGGCAAGGTCCATGTGGTGCCGCTGGCACCGCGTGCCGTCGAGATCCTACAGGAAGCCCGCGAGCTGGCGCGGAAGCCCGACGACCCCAACGCCCTGGTGTTCGAGGGCAGCAAGCCCGGCAAACCCATGTCGGACATGACGCTGACCATGCTTCTACGCCGCATGAAGCTGGAGGGTAAGCATCCGCTGAGTACCGCGGTCAGGCAGCTTTTGCCTGCTCGCGCATCGCCTTCCACTCCCAGGGCAGGAGTTCGTGCAGGCGGTTTTGTGGCATGTCGTTGATGCGCGCCAGCACGTCGGCGAGCCAGGCCTGCGGGTCAACGTTGTTCAGCTTGGCGGTGGTGATCAGGCCATACATGATCGCCGCCCGCTGGCCGCCGCGATCGGAGCCGCAGAACAGCCACGCCTTCCTCCCGAGGGCGATCCCGCGCAGGCCGCGTTCGGCGGCGTTGCTCGTCAGGCACAGCCGGCCATCGCCGAGGAAGCGGGTGAAGCCGTCCCAGCGCGTCAGCATGTAGTCCATCGCCTTGGCCACGGGGGCATGGCGGGAGAGCCGGGCCCGCTCCGTCCGCATCCAGCCCTCCAGCGCGGCTACCAGGGTGACGCCATGCTCCTGGCGTGCCGCCAGCCGCTCGGCCGCCGGCTTGCCGTTCAAGGCACGCTCGAGATCGAAGAGGGCGTCGATGCGCGTCACGGCCTCCAGCGCCAGCGGCGAGATCGGCGGGGCATCCTTGCCGCGCCTGGTGTTCGTAGCGATGTCGGCCAGCTTGAAGAAGCCGCGCCGGGCATGCGCCCAGCACAGCACGTCGCTGATCGGCCCCGGCTGTCGCTCGGGTTCGTACAGCCGGTTGTAGCCGGCGAACGCATCGGCCTGCAGCCAGCCTTTGAAGCCGGCCAGGTGCCGTTCGGGATGTTCGCCTTTGCGGTCGCGGGAATAGTGGAACAGCGCCACCGGTGGGGCTTGGCCGGCGAACGGCCGGTCATCGCGCACATACACCCACAGGCGCCCGGTATCGGTCTTGCCCTTGGCCAGCACGGGCACCGGGGTGTCGTCCCCATGCAACCGCTCAGCCGCCATCACATGCGCCGCGATCAGGTCGTGCAGCGGCTTCAGCACCGCGGCGGCGGTGCCCACCTGGTCGGCCAGGGTGGACAGGCTGAGCGGCACGCCCTCCCGCGCGAAGCGTTCGGCCTGCCGGTTCAGCGGCTGATGCTGGCCGAACTTCTCGAACAGGATGGTGGCCAGCAGGTTGGGGCCGGCCCAGCCCCGCGGGGTGGTGTGGAACGGTGCCGGCGGCTGGCTGATCGTCTCGCAGGCCCGGCAGGAGAACCGCTCGCGCACCGTCTGGATCACCTTCCACTGGCGCGGGATCACCTCCAGCGTCTCGGTAATCGTTTCGCCCAGCTTGCACAGCTTGTCCGAGCCGCAGCACGGGCAGGTCGCGGGGGCCGGCACAACGACGCGCTCGCGCGGCAGGTGGCCGGGAAAGGGCTGGCGCGAGGGCCGCTTGCGGGTGAAGGCCGTCACCCCGGTGGTTCGGGCAGCGGCCTGCTCGGCTGCCAACTCGTCCTCACTGGCCGTCGCTTCCAGCTCTTCAAGCTGGAACTCCAACTGGTCCAGCAGGCGTGCCTTGCGCTCGGAGCGCGTGCCGTAGAGCTCGCGCCGGAGCTTCTCGATTTCCAGCTTCAGGCTGGCGATCAGCGCCTCGGTGTTCGAAGCCATCGCCCTGGCCCGCGCCGCTTCGGCTTCCGCCGCGTCCGCCCGCGCCTCGGCCTGCGCCAAGGCGGCGCGCAAGCTGGCGATGTCGTCGGCCACGGCGGCAGGGGGCGGGGCGGCGGTCATGGCGCCAGTTTACCTGGGATCACGCCTTCGAGCCGTCGCAATCTCCCCTGAACCGGCCCGTCGATTCACCGTGTCGCAGTCACCCTGCGGTCTCGGGACGCCAAGTCTTCTGCGGGTTGCGCCAGTCGATGCCTTCGAGCAGATAGCCCATCTGCCCAACCGAGATCGACACCGCGCCGTCCGCCGGCGTGGGCCAGATGAAACGGCCCCGCTCCAGCCTCTTCATGAACAGGCAACTGCCCTGGCCGTCATACCAGATGATCTTCACCAGATCGCCGCGGCGCCCGCGGAAGATGAAGAGATGGCCGCTGTGCGGGTCTTGGGCGAAGCGTTCCTGCACCAGCAACGCCAGGCTCGCCCAGCCCTTGCGCATGTCGGTGTGCCCGCTGGCCAGCCACACCCGCACCCCGCTCGGCACCGGGATCATGCCAGGGCACCGATGACGGCCGCCGCCAGGGCCGGGTCGACCGGCCCTTCCAGACGCAGGCGTGCCCCGCTGGGCAGGATGACCTCGAGGATCGCCGGGCTCGTGGCCGACGTCGCCGGAGGCGGCAATGGCGCACGGGGCTCCACGACCGGCAGTTCCGTGACGGTCGGCTCCGGCGTGATGGTCACCGCAGTGAAGCTGGGCGGTTCGCCCACGGCGATCCCCGTGGCCTTCATCAGCCCCCGCCAGCGATACAGCAGGCTTTCGTGCACGCCCAGCCGGCGGGCCACCTCCGTCACCACCACGCCGGGGCGGAACGCCTCCTCGACCATCCGGACCTTCTCCGCCGGCGTGTAGTTCCGCCGCCGCTCCGTCCCCGTCAGAACCTCGACCCGCTGGTAAGCCATGACGTTTGCCACTCGTTTGCGTCCGCGCGATGACGCGCCACGCAAAACTCAGACGTCGGACCCTACTTTGCCAAGGCGGCGCTTACCGGATGCGTACGCTGGAGGCGACCGCGCACGGCTTCCGCTCCGCCTTCCGGGATTGGGCGGCCGAGCGGACCAACGCCCCGCGCGAGGTGGCCGAGATGGCGCTCGCCCACACCATCAAGGACAAGGTGGAGGCCGCCTATCGACGGGGCGACCTGCTGGAGAAGCGCCGCGACCTGATGAAGCGGTGGGCGCGGTTCTGTGATGGCGAGGCCGCGAAGGTGGTCCCCCTGCCCAAGGCGGTGCGAGCGTAGAGCGATAGCCTCCCTCTCCCCCTCTACCTTCTCTATTTAGAAAAGAAAGAGAAAGGAGCGTCCCCAGCGTCCCCACCGTGTCCACGTAGCACTCAAAGCATTGAGCGCGTTGGATTTTCTGTGGGGACGCTGGCGAGAAAATCAGCGTCCCCGCAGCGTCCCCAGCGTCCCCGTTCAGCGTCCCCACGGCATCCGTTGGGGCTCACGCCAAAATCGTAAAAGTCTTTCCGCTTCTCTTATCCAAGCGCCCTTCGAGGGCGCCCATCAAAATAGTCAATAATGCTCTGCCGAGATGAACCTAAATTAATGTAAAGCTCATCAAAAGCGCATTTGAGTTTTGGAAGATTGTTTAAACGAGATATGTCATCCTCGTTTGACAGTTCGACAACGCGTTTAAGCACAATTTCCATGCCACTCAGATCACGGACGAGGCTAACATATGCCTCACAAAGCACAAAGTCGCCACTTTCATGCTCAAGTTTCCTAAGAAGTCCCGATACGCCGGCTAAAGTGAATTTAGTAGCCTCTATAAGCTTCTTCCAATTACCATGATCAGAATTAGCGATCCAATCTCCAACTCGCGCACTATACGATGGGTTAGCTCTATGATATATGAAAACAGTGTCCGCGATATATCCTCTTAATCTATCCCTTTCATTCGACGCATCATACCTAGCATAAGCCCGCGACGAAGCATCGCCAAGCCACTCAAAAAACTGCTCAACAGACTTTAATATTGCTGTCGCTCTATGCAGAGTTTCTAAAGCTTGATCGACAGAACTATCTTTTTTGCTCATTTCAATTGCCTCCCTTGCGACGCGCCAAGCCCGTCGATAAGCACTTGACAACATGCGAACATATGCAGAACATGGGGCCATCAACACCCGAAGTGTATCGAGCCGGCCCGGCCCTGCCGTGGCGGGCTCTTTGCGTTTGGGAAGGAGTCCAGTTAGCCGCCGCCAGTGTTTCTCGCAATGCGAATAGCATGGTCACGGAAACCCCAGGAACCTTGCATGTAGACATCCATGTTGCGTTGGAGTCGTGATGCGCGAATCGTTTCACCACCAAGCGCATCCCAATCGCCGCTCACTCTGTCACCGACTTCAAGCTCACCTTCATCTCCAAGCAATTCGACAACTGCAAAACCGTCATCATGTTGAACGACAACCATACCTTGGTTTCGGGAAATGAAAATAACTGCGCCGGTAGACTGCATGGTCGTTTATCCTTTCTTCAATCTTACCCCGGCTCCCCCGCCGTTCTCCGGTATGAATTCAACGCCGGCTGCTTCCAATGCCGCACGAATTGTATCAACAGTTCGTGGGTATAGGGTTTCGCCACGCTCAAGCCGTGTGATGGTACTAGGGGCAACATCCGCCAGCTTGGCAACATCCCGCACCCCAAGCTCTAGGGCGGCTCTAGCCATCCGGCATTGAGCGGGCGTCATTCGCCCCCCATGAAGTTCAGCACCATGTGCGCAAGTTCTCCTTGACCGCCGTCATCCAACTTGCGCACATTGTACCGAACTTGCTGGATATCGGCAAGCGGCCGAGCCGGGTGTTGGTAGCGCCCGGCCCGACCTGACCACAACCCGAGCTGTATAGGAGCTACGGACCATGGCTGGTTCCGAGAATACCACGACTCTGCCTGTTTCCCGCCGCCATCTGCTGGGCAGGGCTGCTGCCGTTGCCACCGTGGGGGCCGCTGGCGGTACTGCCCTGGCCGTTACCCCGCAGGATCGGGATGCGACGATGCTGACCGCGTTCCGCCAGTGGCGGGAAGCCTGCACCATCCTCCGGGCCGACGACGACAACGAGGCGGCCGACAAGGCTGAGCGGGAGGCGTGCGACTTACTGGCCGACGCCCCCGTCCACAGCGCGGCTGGCGCGGTGATGAAGCTGGCGTTTCTGGCGTACGAGGCGAGCGACCACTACGGCTACGACGACCCGGAGCACCCGGCCGTCCGCACCATGGAGTCGCTGAAGGCGTCCATTCCGAACCTGCCCCCGGAACTGGCGACGGCGGTTAGCCTGACCGTCGAGGAAACCGCCGGCATCATGGAACGGTGGTCGAAGGATTGTTCTGCCCGCTACGAAAACGAGAAGCTGGCGAAGCAGTGGAAGACCTACGACCGCATCTTCAAAGAGACGAACGCCTACGACGAGGAAGAGAAGAACCGGCAACGGAGCCTAGCGGAGCCGCGCGGGGCCGATGGACTTTCGGAGAGCGACAGCACCTTCCTTCGCTACTTCCGGGAGGTAACGGAAGAGGACAAGCGCGATCTTGTGGACTCCATGGACCTGATGCTGTTGGGCCTGCGCGTCCATCGGGCACTCAAGGCCCTGGCCGCGAAGAACGACATTGCGGCGGGTTCCTTGAAGATCCTGAAGGATGACTTCCGAGAGGCGGACGACGACGGCCCCGGCACGGCCCTGGTAGCCGCAGCCTGAACCCAAGGGGGCCGGCTCCGCCGGCCCCTTTTGTCATATTGGCGCCACGCCAACGGGTGCCCCATCGACGTAAATTTCCTCAGCAGAGGCGTTCTTGACGCGACCGCGGCGCGTTGCTATATTCGCCTCAACGGAGGTGAAAATGGTCAACCCGATTTCTGATAAGCGGTATCGGTTTTCAAGCGTCGTCTACGCCACGGGCGGCAACGCGAAGGTCATCCGCAACTGGCTCGACCGAAAGCAGGTGATGCTCGAAGCGAATGAGGAACGAGAGGGCCAGAAGTGGCGCCAGTTCTCCGTGTGGGATGCATTCCGCCTCGCTGTCATTCGGCGACTGGTGGAATTTTGCGTGCCTGTGGAGTTGGCGAGCTTGATTGTTGGTGGCTTTCTCGTTCCGCACATGCTCTTGCTGACCTACAAGAATACGCCCCCGAGAGCGTTGGTTGCTGCGCTGTCCCATACGGTTCTCTTTGTTTGGCGTGAAGAGAATGGTTGGAAGCACTGCGTCTACAACGGCGCTGGCGAACAGCCCGAAATCCCCGATGCGGTCATCTACGTTAGCATCGGCTCGATTGCAGAACGCGTTGTCGATGCTCTTGAAGAGATCGGCGAGGAAGACTGAAGCGCTGTTAATCACTCCCTAGAAAATAGGACAAATACAAATGACGACCCTGAACGGGCGGCCGGGGAACACCCCTCGGCCGCAGACGTTCCCGGCTTGCCTGGACTCCACCGATAGCCACCCTCGCCAGAGGGGCAAGGCCATCGACCCGAGCCGCGTCGCCAAGGCCGGCTATTCCGTCCCGGAGTTCTGCTATGGGGCCGGTATCGGCCGCTCCAAGGCATACGAGCTGATGGGCGACGGCCTGATCCGCTTCGTCACGGTGGGACGCCGCCGGATCATCACCGACTCGCCCGCCGACTTCCTGGCGCGTCTGGCCGGCAATGTGGAGGGCTGAGCCGATGCGCGCCGCGTCTGACTTCTTTCGCCAGAGTGACCCGGCCGAGAACCGGCAGTTCCGCCGCCTGTGGGCTGAACCCGCCCACGCCCTGCGGCTTCCCGCGCCGGCGCCGGCTGCCCGCACACTTGACCAGCTCGCCGCCGAGATCACGCTCGTCTGGCGTGCCGAAGCGGGAAGGGCCTGAGATGGACGCCGCCGGCATCGCCAAGGCGCTGGGCCTTGCCCGCGCCGGCCGGACTTACAGCGGCCGTTGCCCGAGCTGCGGCTACCCGTCCGGCTTCACCGTCGAGGAAGACAAAGGCCGCGTGCTGGTCAAGAGCCATGCGTGCGGGTGCTCCCAAGCCGACGTGATCCAGGCCCTTCGCGCCCAAGGGCTATGGGCGGGCGAGCCTGACCGGACGTGGACCCCGCCGGCCCGCCGTGAACCGACCGTCGCGGCCGATCCCGACGCGAAGCGGAAGGCCGCCTTGGACCTCTGGAGCCAGACCCTCCCCGCCATGGGGACGGACGCTGAGACCTATCTCCGCAACCGGGCGATCCGGTTCCCCGTGCCACCGACTATCCGCTTTCTGCCCAACGCCAAGCACGCGCCGACCGGCCGGCGGTTCCCGTGCATGGTGGCCGCCTTCGCCCTGCATCCCGGCAACCGGGTGTGTGCAATCCACCGCACCTTCCTCGCTCCCGGCGGCGCCGACAAGGCCGCCGTGCCAAGCCCGAAGATGACCTTGGGGCCGCTGAAGGGCGCCGCGATCCGGCTTGCCCCGGCTGGCTCCACTCTGCTGGTCGGGGAGGGACTGGAGACCGTCCTGTCGGGGATGCAGGAAACCGGCCTTCCCGGCTGGGCCGCCTTCTCCGCCGGCAATCTGGTCGATCTGATCTTGCCGCCCGTGGTGGCCGAGGTGGTGATCCTGGTCGATCACGACACCAACGGCGTGGGGCAGCGCAAGGCCGAGGCCGCCGCCCGCCGGTTCCATGCCGAAGGCCGCCGCGTCCGCCTCGCCCTGCCTCCCGTCCCCGACACGGATTTCAACGACATCCTACGCGCGGCCACGGCTGCGGAGATCGCCCATGCCTGACGACGTTCGCAAGATCATCGAGACCGCACCGGAGTTCACGCCGCCCTCTGGTGGTGAGGATGACGACGGGCTGTCCCAGCGCGACAAGCTGATCCTGTGCGCGACGCGCGGCGAACTGTGGCGCGACGCCGATCATGTCGCCTACGCCACCGTGGAGGTGGACGGGCATCTCGAAAGCTTTGCCGTCCGCTCCAGCGCCTACCGTCGCCACCTGCTGAAGACCTACGGCGCCCGCTACAAGCAGGTGGTCGCCGAGGGCGACACGAAGATCACCATCCCCGGCTCACCGTCGTCTCAGGCCCTTGCCGACGCGCTGAACAGCGTCGAAGCCATCGCCTGCAACGGGGCGGAGAAGGTGCCCGCCGTCCGCGTCGGAGAGCACGAAGGCCGTGTCGTCATCGACCTGGGCACGCCCGACTGGTCCGCCGTCATCATCGGGCCGGACGGCTGGAGCGTCGTCTCCCGCCCGCCGTGCCCCTTCATCCGCCCGGCCGGGCTGCGCGCCCTGCCGGTGCCGCAGAAGGGTGGCCGCATTGATGAGTTGCGCCCCTTCCTCAACATCGGGAGCGACGAAGACTTCCGCCTCGCCGTGGCCTGGATCGTGGCTTGCCTGAAGCGCAAGGGGCCGTTCCCCGTCATGGTGGTGAACGGCGAACAGGGCGCCGCCAAGTCCACGTTCTGCCGCGTGCTGCGCCGGCTGGTCGATCCGAACGCGGCCGATCTGCGCTCTCCGCCGAAGGACGAGCGCGACGCGCTGATTGCCGCGCGCAACGGCTGGGTGCTGGGTTACGACAACCTGTCCTTCATCGACGGCGACCAATCGGATTGGTTCTGCCGCATCGCCACCGGGGGCGGGTTCGCCACACGGGCGCTCTACACGAACAACGAGGAAGTCTTGATCGACGTGTGCCGCCCGGTCCTGCTGAACGGCATTCCCGCGCTGGTATCCCGCCCCGATCTGGCCGACCGAGCCGTTGCCCTGACCCTGCCGGCGATGACGGCGGAGGCCCGCCGGCCGGAAGCCGCGTTCTGGTCGGAGTTCGACGCCGCCGCGCCGCGCATCCTGGGTGCGCTGTTCGACGGCGTGTCGGTGGCGTTGCGCAACCGCGCCACGGTGACGCTCCCGCGCCTGCCCCGCATGGCCGATTTCGCCCTGTGGTCCGCCGCCGGCTTCCCGGCCTTCGGGTGGAAGCCCGACCAGTTCGTTGCCGCCTACGAGACCAACCGCGCGCGCGGTGTCGAAGAGGCTGTCGAGGCCGATCCGCTGGCCGCCGCCGTGCTGGAGATAGCGTCGGAGCGGTCCACCTACATTGCCACGGCGACCGCGCTTCTGGCCGAGATCAACGCCAAGGTCTCGTTGGAGGTGTCACGGGATAAGGTGTGGCCGAAGGATGGCACGCGCCTGTCGAACCGTCTTCGCCGCGTCGCGCCCGCCCTGCGTGCGCTGGGTGTCGAGATCGAACTCGACCAGCATATCGGCCGTGGTGCCGATAAGAAGCGGGCGATCCGAATCCGCCGGGTGGAGGTGGGGACGCTGACCGTCCCCGCTGGGGACGCTGCGCCGTCCAGCACCGTCCCCGAAAAAACAAAGCAATCTCTAGAGCTTGGCGGCACCGGGGACGGTGTGGACGCTGGGGACGCTGATTTGCCCCCACTCTCTGGCTCCAGCCTTTGGGAGACGACGATATGACAGCCGTGTCCGTGCTGCGCGCGATCCGCGATCAAGGCGCGACCGTCCATGTCGATGGCGGCAACCTGCGGCTCCGGGCATCGGTGCCGTTGCCCACCGCCATCATCGCCGCCGTCCGTGCGGAGAAGGCCGGCTTGGTCCACCTGCTGACCAGCTACCCCGACTTTCTCGACCGCCTGGACGACTTCGAGGAGCGCGCGGCCATTCTGGAGTTCGACGCGCATCTATCCCGTTCCGACGCTGAGCGTCGGGCGTGGGCTGAGGTGTTCGGCGCGCGGAGATAGAAGTGCGTCGGTACGCCCCCCCTAACAAACAAATAAAAACACAGGCGTACCAAAGCGGACGTTAGCGGAATACTGTCTCCGTGTGTTGCTAATTTTCCTATTTCGTGTAGAATGATCTTGCCGTTTCTGACGTGGCAGGCTTTTCATGTTTGGTTGGCTGAGGCAGAGATTGCCTTACGAGCGCAAAGACGCTGGTGGCTATGAAGTCCTGACCGGCGGTGCTCTGCCGACCGCAGCGGGCGTTTCCGTCTCCCCGGAAACCGCCATGGGCTGTTCCGTCGCCTTCGCCTGCGTCAAGGTGATCGCCGAGACCGTCGAACAACTGACCCCGCACCTGTACCGCAAGAAGGGGCCGGACGACCGGGAGCGCGCCACCGACCACCCCGTCTACCCCCTGGTCACGCAAGCCGCCAACCCGTGGACCCCGGCCAGCGAGTTCCGTCTCGTGCTGGGCACGCACTTCGCCACCTACGGCAACGCCTATGCCTTCGTGAACCGCGACGGAGCCGGGCGGGTGGCCGAGCTGATCCCGCTGGACCCGCGCACCGTCTCCGTCCGGCAAGACCCGCGCACCATGGTTCCGGTCTACACCGTCGCCACGGGGGCCGGGCTGGCGCGCGACTACGACCGTTCGGAGATCCTGCACATCCGGGGCGTTGGGCTGGACGTTCATAAGGGCGCTTCGCCCGTCACGCTGGCCCGTGAAGCCATCGGCCTTTCCCTGACCCTGGAAACCCACTGCGGCGGGCTGTTCGGCCGTGGCGCCAAGCCGTCTGGCATCCTGAAGCACAAGCGCAAGGTGACGCCCGAGCTGATGAAGAAGCTCCGCGTCTCCTTCACCCAATGGTTCGGCGGGGCCGCCAACGCCGGCAAGACGCTGATCCTCGAAGAGGACATGGACTTCCAGCAACTCCAACTGTCGAGCGTGGATGCGCAGACGTTGGAGATGCGCCGCTTTCAGGTGGAGGAAGTCAGCCGCTTCTGGCGCGTGCCGCTGCACATGGTGGGCGAGATGGACCGCGCCACCCACGCCAACGCGGAAAGCATGGGGCAACAGTTCCTCACCTTCTGCATGCTGCCAATCCTGCGCCTGTGGTGCGACGCGCTGGCGATTACGCTGCTGACCCCGGAGGAACGGGGCGAATACTACTTCGAGTTCCTGGTGGACGACCTCGCCCGCGCCGACATCGCCGCGCGCTTCGAGGCATACAGCAAGGCCATCAACGCGGGCGTGCTCAATCCGAACGAGGCCCGCTCCATGGAGAACCGCGCCCCCTACGCCGGGGGCGAGACCTTCATGCGCCCGGTCAACACCGCGCCCGCCCCGACCAACGGCACCACCAGCACGGAGGCCGGCAATGGAGCGGCTTGACCTCGAATTCAAGTTCGCTCCGTCCGACGCCGGGGTGATCAACGGCCTTGCGTCCCCGTTCGGCGGTGCGCCCGACCGGGTGCGGGACATCGTGGCGCCTGGTGCTTTCGCCCGCTCGCTGGCCGAGCACAAGGCGCGCGGCACCATGCCCGCCATGCAGCTGAGCCACGACCCGGCGGCCGTGGCCGGCACCTGGGAGACGATGGAGGAAGCCCCGGAAGGGCTGAAGGTCTCGGGCCGGCTGGCGCTGGGCACGACCACGGGCGACGAAGCCTATGCCTTCGCCAAGACCAAGGCCGTCACCGGCTTGAGCATCGGCTTTCGCACGGTGAAGGCGACGCGGCTTCCCGGCGGTGTCCGCCGGCTGGACGAGGTGGACCTCTTGGAGGTGTCGCTCGTCGCCGTGCCCGCCGCGCCGTCCGCCCGCATCACCAGTGTGAAGAGTTTCCCGGCCGCTGGCGCGGCCATTCTTGAGGAGAGCACCATGGAAGACGAGACCACGGCCGCGCCCGACAACGGCACGGTGGAGACCAAGGCGGCCGAGCTGGTGGCCGGCATCGAGACGAAGATGACGGCCGCGATCACCGCCGCGCTGGCGCCGATCACCGACCGTCTGGGCAAGGTGGAGACCGCGCTCCGCCGGCCGGGCGCCGCGCCCACCACGGAGACCAAGGGGGCCGAGGCTCCCGAGCGCAAGGCGTTTGAGAACTACCTCCGGGGCGGCACCGCCGGCATGGACTACACCGAGGTGAAGACCCTGCGCACGGGCGACGACACCAGCGCCGGCTATCTGGCGCCGGCCGAGTTCATCGCCGAGGTGGACAAGAACATCGTCCTGTGGTCGCCGGTTCGCCAGTTCGCCACCGTGCGCAACACGACACGCGGTTCGGTGGAACTGCCCAAGCGCATCGGCCGTCCCACCGCGACGTGGGTGGAGGAGCTGGAGGACCGGGAGGACACCGAGACCGGCTCGCGCTACGGCAAGTCGGCCTATGAGGTGAAGGAACTGACCGCCTATGTGGACGTGGCCTTCTCCACCCTGGAGGACGCCGCCGTCGATATCTTCGCCGAGCTGGCCGGCGACCTCGCCGAAGAGTTCGGACAGGCGGAAGGGCAAGCCTTCGTCTCTGGCAACGGTGTGAAGCGCCCCATGGGCTTCATGTCGGACACCACCATCCCCAGCGTGGTGACGGGCGACGCAGCGAAGATCCTCCCCGACTCGCTGATCGACCTGTTCCACGCCCTGCCGTCGCCCTACCGGACCAATGCCGTGTGGGGGATGAACTCCACCACCCTGGGCGCCTGCCGCAAGCTGAAGACCACGACGGGCGAATACCTGCTGTCCATGACCGGGCTGGCCGGCTCGCCCGTCACTACCATCCTGGGGCGCCCGGTGGTGGAACTGCCCGACATGCCCGACGTGGCCGGCGGCGCCATCCCCATCATCTTCGGCGACTTCGCCCAAGGCTACCGGGTGTTCGACCGCGTGGGCTTCTACCTGCTGCGCGACGATCTGACCCAGCGTACCAAGGGCAAGTGCCGTTTCCATGCCCGCAAGCGGGTTGCCGGTGGTGTCCGCAAGTCCGAGGCGCTGCGCAAGCTAATCGTGGCCGCGAGCTGAAGGAGGAACACCCATGCGCGACCTGCTGAACAACATCACCCCGGTCAACATCATCCCGCCGAGCGTGGCGACGAGCGACAACACCGCCGTCGTCTCCGCCATCGTGGACAGCCTGGGCTACGGCTCCGTGACCTTCGTCATCCTCACCGGCACGCTGGCCGACGCAGACGCCACCTTCTCCGTGCTGGTGGAACATGGCGACGCCGCCAACCTGTCGGACGCCCTGGCCGTGCCCGATGAGTTGTTGGTCGGAACCGAGGCGCTGGCCGGCTTCACCTTCGCCCACGACAACAAGGCGCGGAAGGTCGGCTATGTCGGGGGCAAGCGGTACCAGCGCCTCACCATCACGCCGACCGGCAACGCTAGCGCGGCGAACCTGGGGGCCGTGGCGATCCTGGGGCACCCGGTCAACGCGCCCACCGCCAACCCGCCCGCGTGAGGCACGCCATGCTGACCGTCATCACCCCGGCCGTGAGCCAACAGCTTACCACTTTGGCCGCCGTCAAGACGGAGCTGAAGCTTTCCGGCACGGCGGATGACGATTGGCTGTCGGAGGTGATCGACCGTGCCAGCGCCACCATTCGGCGCTGGTGCGGTCGCACCTTCGCGTTGGAAACGGTGCGGGAGACGTTCCGCCTATTGGCACCAACCGAAACCCTGTCCCTGTCGCGCTGGCCTGTGGCGTCCATCGTCTCCGTGTCCGAGACGGGCAACACGCTGACCGCTGGCGACTATGAGACCGAGGACGACGTGGGGTTCGTCTACCGGCTCACCGGATCGGACACGGAGACGATGGACGCCACAGGCCAGCGGGCAAGATCGTGGTGGACTACTCGGCCGGCTACATCCTTCCCGGCGCCGCTGGCGCGACCCTGCCCGAGGATGTGGAGCGGGCAACCATACTGCTGGTCAAGGCAGAGTGGTTCGCCCGAACCCGTGACCCCCTGGTGAAGTCCGAGGACATCGACGGGGTTCTGTCCACCTCCTATTGGGTTGGCGGCTTCGGTGATGGCGCCGCGCTTCCGTCTGACGTGGCCGGGCTCCTCTCCCCGCATCGTCTCGCTGTGTTCGGGTGACGCCATGCCCACAGAAACAGACGCCCTTGACCGTGCCCTTGCTCAATCCGGCGCCGACGTGACGGTGGTGCGGCCGGGCACACCCACCATTTCCGTCTCCTGTAAGGCCAAGGTCTTCGGGTTAACAGCCCAAACCATCCGAGCGGGCTCGTCCTCTTCGCAGGGAAACTACCGCGCGATCCTATCGCCTACACCGTTCCTCACTGCCGGCTTCCCGCTGCCGATCCGCACGACGGACAAGATCAACTGGAACGGCTCACAGCGCACCATCACCTTCGCGTGGCCTATCCCGATAGGCACCACCGCCGTCCGCCTCGAAATCGACTTCACCGGGTGACGCTATGCCCTACGCTCCGCCCCGTGCCTGCAAGTGCGGTTCGCTGGTCCCCGCCGGCCAGAAGTGCCCACGCTGCACCAAAGCCTATGACGCCGCCCGAGGGACCGCTCGCCAGCGTGGCTATGACGCGGCGTGGGAGCGCGTCCGTGCCGAGTTCGTCAAGACGCACCCCGTGTGCTGCGTCCCCGGCTGTGGCTGCCCCACGGAGGACGTGGACCACATCGTCAGTGTCAAGGAGGCGCCGCACCGCCGGTTGGACCCGACGAACCTTCGCCCCTTCTGCCACTCCCACCACTCGACGCGGACCCGCCGCGACCAAGGCGGCCCGAAGCGTCGGAGGGGATAGGCATGTCGGAATTTCTCACCGAGGGGACCGGGACCGTTGGGGGGTCTTGCGCGCACACACGCCGAAATTGGGGATTTTCATCATGAAGGGCCGGAAACCGAACCTGAAGGTGATCGAGGGCGGCGCCGCGCCCGGCCGGTGCCCGTCTCCGCCGTCCTGGCTGACCGTCCACGCCAAGCGGGAATGGAAGCGTTCCGCCCCGGAGCTGCACCGCCGGAAGCTGCTGACCGCCGACGCCATGGCGACGCTGGAAAGTTACTGCGTCGCCGCCGGGCAAGTGAGGGAGTTCGAGGAGCTGATGGGCGTGGAAGGCCGCATGGTCTCCACCGAGAACGGCCCCAAGCCGCACCCGGCCTTCAAGATGCAGCAAGCCGCCATGCGCGAAGCCCGGTTGCTGGCGGCCGAGCTGGCGCTCACGCCGCACCGGCAAGGCACCAAGGGCAAGACCGAAGAGGACAAGGGCAATGGCTGGGATTCCGATCTTCTCGCCTGATCCGGGGCTGTACCCCGATCCGACCGGCCGCGCCGACAAGGTGTCCCGGTTCGTCCGCATGCTGCGCCTGTGGGAAGGCCGCTTCGCGGGCGAGCCGTTCCACCTGCACCCGTTCCAAGAGGCGGTGGTGCGCCGCATCTACGGCCCGTCCACCGACGCCGGTCGGCGGCTGGTGCGCCTCGCCTGCATCTGGATACCCCGTGGCAACGCCAAGACGACGCTCGCTTCTGCGCTGGCGCTGGCGCACTTCCTGGGGCCGGAAGCCGAGGCCGGTGGGCAGGTGATCCAGGCCGCCGCCGACCGGGAGAACGCCGGCATTGCCTTCAAGCACTCGTGGGAGATGGTGAAGCAGGACGACGCGCTGTTGCGCCGTGTCCGCTCCATCGAAAGCCGGAAGATCCTCAACCACACGAAGACCAGTTCGACCCTGAAGGCGATTTCGTCCGAAGCCTATTCCAAGCACGGCATGAACGCTTCGTTCTTCCTGGCGGACGAGGTGCATGCGTGGCCGGTGGCCGAGGGCCGCAAGCTGTTCAAGGTGGTGACGGACTCCATGGTGAAGCGCGAGGAACCGCTCACCGTCGTCATCTCCACGGCCGGCGAAGGACAGGGCGGGCTTGCCCACGACCTGTGGAGCTACAGCCTTGCCGTGGCGCGCGGCGAGGTGGACGACCCGACCTTCGCCCCGATCATCTTCGCGGCGGACCCGGAAGCCGATTGGCGGGATGAAAGCGCTTGGCACGCGGCCAACCCGGCTATCGACGCCGGCTTCTGTTCGCTGGAGGAACTGCGCATCAAGGCCCGCCGGATCGAGCACTTCCCGGCCGAGATCGCCGACTTCCGCCGGTTCCACCTGAACCAGTGGCAGGAAGGCGCGTCCAACCCGTGGATGGACCTCGCCACCTACGACAAGGCCGAGCCGACCACCGACTCGGAAGACCTGATCGGCCGGGCGTGCTGGGTGGGCGTGGACCTGTCCAGCGTGGAAGACCTGACGGCCGTGGTCGCCGTGTTCCCTGATGGCGAGGGCGACGGCCGCAGCTATGACGTAGTGCCGTCCTTCTTCCTGCCCGAGGCCGCGTTGGGAAAGAAGGCCGAGAAGGACCGGGCCGATTACCTGCGCTGGCGCGACGCCGGCTTCCTGACGATCACGGAGGGAAACCGCATCGACTATGACGCGGTAATTGCCCATGTGGTTGGGCTGGCCGAGCGGTTCGACCTTCAGGAGGTCGCCATCGACCGATGGAACTCCACCGCCGTCACCACCGCGTTGCAGCGGGAGGATATCACCGTCGCCACCTTCGGGCAGGGCTTCGCCAGCATGGCCGCGCCGGTGCGCGAGCTGAAGCGCGCCATCCTGGGGGGCGAGTTCCGCCACGGCGCCAACCCTGTGCTGCGGATGTGCTTCGCCAACGTGGTGGCGGAGAAGGACGCGGCCGAGAACGAGAAGTTCACGAAGGAGAAGGCACGGGGCCGGATCGACGGTGCCGTTGCGGCCGCTATGGCTGTAGGCCGCATTCTGGCCGGCGACGATGGCCCGAGCATCTACGAGACCGCAGATCGGCCGGACGGCTTCCTGGTCATCGGCGGTGACGACAAGGAGGATGCCGAGGAGTGGGACGACCTCTTGCTCGTGTAGCAATCGCCACTGGTACGTCTTCGAGAGATGCTTGTCTCGTTTAGCTAAGCCAGACAGTCAGACCATAGTTGCGTGGACATCGACGCAGCAAAATTGTATTGTTTCCCGCCCCATCAATTAAATTTAGAGCAACAAAGATGTTTGAAAAGGAAGCGGTCGAAAGAGTTAGCGGCAGCTGGGAGCGCGCAGAATATGCCAACAAATGCATGCGAGAAATAGAAACAAGGATGGCAAGTTCCATCAATCTAAATGGACAAGGAAAAATCACACCGAAAACTGTATTCAACATACGCGCGTTCATCCAATCCTGTGCATATAGGATACATACACTATCGAATGGCTCTACGTCGATGTGGAATAATGGAAATGCGATTTCCTCAATTACACTTTCAAGAGCAGTATTAGAGACCGTGGTAACATTCTACGATTTTTACCATAATCTTTCTCAGCTCGAAGCCAAAATGGATCGCGCAGGGATTAAGGAACTCGTATTGAAGAGGATGAACGCGATACGTATAGAAGAATGGGTAAAGCAATTTGAAGAATATAAATCAGTAAATGTCATTACAATGATAGGGCGAATGAACAAGGAGTATCCAGGAATTTCTGATAACTACGAAAAGCTTTCAGAATTTAGTCATCCGAACTGTCTAGGAACATTAATGGCATTTGGGAAATTGGACACAAATAATGGCTTATGGTCTTTTGACAGAAACAACCAAAACTCAGAAAAAACCTTCGATGTTGTTTATAGCGGCCTGCACACTATAGGATTTTTTATCATATCACTAAACGAACTAGAGAATATGATGCCGAGAATATCAGAAATTTTCAACCCAGACCACAACCAACGGATATAGAAGGTTTAGCATGGCATACCACGGCCGCCCCCCAAGCCCATGTCCGTTGTCAGCAAGCGTCCTGAAGCAGTTTCGTCCGCAAATGTCCGCCAACAGCGGCGTCAATCCGCCGCAAAGTGTGGGGCAAACTGTGGGGGAACGAAAAAGGCCAGAGCGGATTTTCTAGGAAAATCAACGCTCTGGCCTGATTTCGTGGCGGAGGGAGAGGGACCCTCTGCAACACAGAAACACCCTGTCTCGTCAAAGACTTAGCCGATCAAAACGCTTGACAAGTGCCACAGTTTCGTGGTTATTTCAACTCATCTGATAAGGCGCGTGTTCGTTTGGACCGCCCCACCGTGGGGGCGGTCCAAACGAACACGCGCCTTATCTGTTCAAGAACGAGAAAGCCGAACTGCGGTTCGGTAGACGGCGGGGCCGTCAATTTTTCGTTCTGGCTGGGTCGCCCCTTCGCATCTCCCGACCCCATAGAGTGCTTGCCGGATCGGAACGAACCGGCAACACGAACGCGAAGGAACGAAGCATGACCACGACGAACACGAACAACACCGCGACCGGCACCGCCTCGATCGTCTCGGGCCTGTCATCATCAATGTATCCGCTGTTCACCATCGACCAGCACAAGAGCATCCCGGCTGGCAAGCCGGTCATTCCCGGCGTGTTGAGCCGGAACAGCGTCGCCTTTCTGTATGGCGAGTCGGGAACCTTCAAGTCGTTCATCGCCATGGGCGCAGCGCTGGGCATCGCGTCGGGTCAGGGGGCGTGGGGCCGAAAGGCCGAACAGGGCATCACGGTCTACATCGCGGGCGAAGGGCAACACGGGCTGAATGGGCGCATCTCGGCATGGCTGAAGACGTCGGGGTCATCATCAACGATTCCGTTCATGCTGGGCAATCAGGCGATCAACATGCTGGACACGTCGTCCCTGGACGCCCTGATCGTCTCCATCCAGCACTGGCAGAGCCAGTTCAACCTGCCGATCTCGCTCGTGATCTTCGACACGCTGGCTACCTGCTTCGGCGACGGCGATGAGAATCTTTCGCGCGACGTGCGAAAGTACATGGAAAGTTGCGCTCGAATCGCGAAGGCGTTCGACTGCGCGGTGCTGACCGTCCATCACCAGGGCAAGGACACCGGGCGGGGGCTGCGCGGACATAGTTCGTTGCGCGCGAACGCGGACACGGTGATTCGGGTCCGGCGCGGCGACCAGCCGGGAACGGTTCTGACGACGGTCGAGAAGCAGAAGGACGGGCGGGAGTTCACGTCCACGTTCCGCCTGGATGCGGTGGATCTCGGCGTCGATACCGAAGGGTTGCCGCTGTCGAGCCTCGTCGCGGTCCACGTTGAAGATGTGGGACTGCCGGGCCAACCGGCGCGGGCCGCGAAGCCGTTGCCCGCGCATCACCTGCTGGCGCTGGACGCGCTGAAGGCCGCTGGCCCGGCTGGGCTGACCAGCGTCGAGTGGCGGAAGGCGGCGAAGGCGGTCGGCGTGGGGGTCGAACGGGCGTCGGCGTTCGACGACGCGCGGAAGAGCCTGACGGCCCGCAACCTCGTCTCGGCGGTCGATGACCGCTTCATCGCCGTCGAGGCGCTGATGAGCGCGGCCAACGACGATGAGGATGACGAGGACGATCTCGCCGCCTGACGCCCGGCGCACACGCGCACGGATGGCCAGCGCCCGCTGGCGTCCGTGTGCGCCGCGCGCCAGCGCGGCCCGCGTCGCAGACCCGACGTTTGTGCAACAAACATAGTCGGTCGCTAGATTTAATCGGTCGCTAGATTTAATCGGATTCGATAAACTTTTAGGTTGCTGCGACTCCGCACAGGCACACATCGCGGTTCGAGAGGGGGAACCACGATGGCCTATCAGTTTCTGCACCTCGATACCGTCAGCCGCAGCGTGCCGAAGAAGGCGATGAGCACACGCTGGTCGATGCGGGACATTCTGGCCGAAGCCGGACGCGAACCGGCGGCCTGCCCGCATGTCGCCACGCCACAGCCGCCCACCCTGGTCATGGGCTTGCCCTTGGCGGAGGTGGAAGCGCTGGCGACCGACAACGCGGACAAGGCGAAGGACGGGGCTGGGCGGCGGCTGCGCAAGGATGCGCCGGTGCTGGTCGCCGGGGTGGCGAGTTTCCCGGTTCCGCTGGCGGACATGACCGAACAGAACCGCCAGCGCTGGCGGCGCTGGGAAACGGACACGCTGGCGTGGCTGCGGCAGACCTTCGGGCACCGGGTCGTCAGCGCCGTCCGGCATGAGGATGAGCGGTTCCCGCACCTGCACTTCTACCTTGCGCCCGACCTTGGGGCGGATGGGCGGCTCGACGTTCAGGCGGTGCATCCCGGCATTGATGCGCGGGAGCGGTGCCGCGCCGACGGTGGCGACCGCGCGGCGCAGAATCGGGCCTATTGCGAGGCGATACGGCGGATGCAGGACGGGTTTCAGCGGGCCGTGGGCGCGCGGCATGGGCTGTTGCGCACCGGCCCCAAGCGGCGGCGGCTGACCCGCGCTGCATACCGGGAAGTTCAACGACAGGCGCAGGAGCGGGCGGCGATGCTGGAACGTATCGAGATGACGGTGAGCGAAGCGGAACGCCTGCGGGTGGCCGCCGTGGAAGCGCCCGTGCTGCGGGCCAGCGTGCAGGCGCTTCAGGAGCAAAACGCCCGCTTGGCGACCGAACTGGCGGACGCCAAGCGGGTCATCACGCAGAAGGAGCACGAAACGGCCCGGCTGCTGGCGAAGGTCCGGGCGTCGGGGCCGAAGATCGGCCACTGCGCGAAGGTGCTGACCGGCGTCATCCGCCTTGTCGCCACCGGCGACGAGGAATACCGCGCGTGGCTGGCGCAGGCTGAATGCCCGGCGGTGGTGGACGAATCCGATTGGACGCTGCTGCGGTCGCTGCTGCGCCGCCCCGGCTGGTCGTTGCGCCAGCGGGGGCTGGATGATTTTCAGCGGTAATTTCTGCACCTCGACAGAGCATCAGGATGCTTCCACAGCCGAAATAACAGGAGTAACTGTCGCCTATACGTCTCGACCAACGCTGCAAAATTACTAACAGACTGCCAGAAGTTTCCGGGACAACACGCCCTCCAGAAAGACATTACAACCTCAGTCATCACGCGCTTTACGAAGCCACAGGCTCTTGAAGAATAAAAACTTTCATCTTAATCTCTCTACCTCCTCCAGTTTTATTTATACCATCAAACGCAGTATGAATTGCCTGCGGATCCGCAATTTTTCTAGTTGGGTCAAATATGAACGCATAGAGGAAACTGCATCCAGGATGAGATGGATAGAGCGCTCTATCTTCGTTTAATTGTCCTATTACCTCCTTTTGCCCTAAATCTGCTTTGGTCATCTTAAATTCAACGAACAGTTGATGCTCTGGCACATAAAGGTCAACGCGCGACCTCTTAACTCCAGCGAATGCCGGGACATAATCCTCTGATACAATCGTATCGCAATACATCGACAAAACGGCCCGATAGAGGTCCTGAACGTCGTATTCATCTCCTATGGTTATAGTTTCACGTGCGGACAATACATTGTTTACCGTTTCCTTCCTTCTCTGGAGCATATAGCTAGCCAGACGGGCAAATTTCGCAGATATCACCTTGTCTAATATATCAATTATAGAAGGCGATGGCGTATCTGCCCCGGCAATCCTAAGAGTTTCTTCCATAGCCTCCAATGCCCCCTCGATCTGTGGGAGAATATTATCGCCAAATTGATTATCAAATTTTTCCTCAACACCCTTTAGCCATCCATAAAACAGACCCACAGAACTGATGAATTTTTGCGGACTAGGATGAGAACTTGGAATAGAGTTATTCTCAAATTTTTTAGAAAACTGGAAAAATGAGTGAGCTAATGAAGCTACTTTATTTGCGTCATCACTATTACTTGAAAGAGAATTTGCCTTTGCCTCGTATACAAGACGCTCTATTTTCTCCATCCTAACGCGGTCGAAAAACTTTTCAAGATAGTCACCAGCTTTCATCGCTTCATCAAGCTTACTATGCCGTGGCATCTCTGAACTCCTCAGTAAAAAATTTTACATATAGGCCACATAACGCAACATAGATTAGCTGCAAAATCTTATTGTTCTGCCATATGAACCCTTTGATTTTTGGCATCCGCGTTGTTTGGCAAAGAGAAAAAACGGACGCGGTGCGGCTGGTTTTCCATGTGCAGATGCGACAGGTCGATGCCGACGTCGAGTTTCAGTAGGACCTCGGCGGTCTGCTTCGGCTCGTAGTCGTGGAAGTAAATCGCGCTCATCTCGTTCTGGCTGGCGTGGCCCATGAGCGAGCGAACCACGTCATCCGCGCCGATTTTCTGCCGCTTCAGCAGCGTATTGAACAAATGGCGCAGCGAATGGAAGTCCTTGAAACGCTCGTAAGTGCTGAGGTCCTGACGGTAGCGCGTGAACCATTTGGTGAAGGCTGAGGCGTAATCGCCGTCTTCATTGCCCTTCAGGTTTGGGAACAGGCGGTCAACTTTTGCGGATTTGGCCTCTTTCCAATAGCGGATGATGCCGATTTTTTCCAGTTCGGTGTGAATCGGTATCGACCGCTTGGCGTTCTTGGTCTTGCCCTCGCGGACGTGGAAGATGTGAACGCCCGCGTCCTTGTCGAAGGAAATGTCGTTCACGCCCAACCCGCAAATCTCGTTCTCCCGCATTCCGGTGAACAGGCCGATGAGCGGTATCCAGAACCGTTCATCCTCAATCACCTGCTTGCCGGGCGTGGATCGGGAACGCGCCGACGCGCAACCGACCCACAGGGGCGACCCGAACAGCGCCTTGAGGTCCGCCGAGGTCCACAATTTGCGGTTCTCGGCCTTCTTCTCGACCATTTGGTTTTCAAACTTGGCGTGCTCGAACGGGTTTTGCTGGCCGAACAACCCGCCTTTTTTCAACGATTCGTAGAAGTCGTGCAGGAAGGTCAGGTGCTTGTTGACCGTCTTCGGGGTCAGCGTCTCCGTCAGCCGCTCCGCGTTGGCGCGGGGCAACTGGTGCTTCTCAACTCGAATGTCGCCGGTCTTGCTGTCCGCCAGCGCCTTGACGATCTTCTTGCGCAGGGCGATGGCTTCCGGGGCGGTCAGCCCCTTGTAGATGTCGCGGCCACTGCGGTCGGGCAGTTCGCACAGAGTGGTGCGGAACTCCTTGGCATCGACCTTTGACATCTGGGCGTATCGGATGTCGCCCTTCAACTCGATGAACAACCGAAGCGCGCGGCGGGCCTGCTCGACCGAATCGGTTCTCCAACGGCCTTCCTTGACCTTGGTTTCGATGTGTTCCTCGAACATGTCGGACAGCAGACGGCGGGCGTCCTGTTCCCCGATTTCCGATGGAGGCGTTACCCCTATCGGCCCGACAAACGGGTGAACGGTGGGCTGATAGATGCCGCGCTCCCGTTCGGCGTCATAGGTGTGGGCGGCGGCCATGGTCGCCAGCGCATGGCGCAGAAAGCGGCGGAACTCATCGTCCATCGTGGGAACGGCGAAGCCGCTTTTGCGCAACTTCGCCTCGACGGTCGGGCGAATCGCGTCGAACTCGTTGACCTGCGCGTATCCGCGCCAGACCTCGGCTTCGTTCTCGGGCTGCCAAGCCGCTTGGATAGCCTGTTCCTCCTCGTCCGCGTCGCCGTCGATGTCCCACGGGCAATAGCCGGTCGGGCGCGCAAGCCGGTTCTGCTCGCCCACCTCCAGCACCTCGGAAAACAGGTCCAACAGTATGCGGTCAAGGTCGGGCTTGGTGGGCAGACGCTTTTCCGCCATAGCAAGGCGCTCCAGACGCTCGGCAAGTGAATCGAGCATTACGGATACCCGCCGGGCGCGCATCCGCGCAAGCCTTGCGTTAGAGGTTTGAAGCGACTTGGAAAGGTGCGAGCGCCCAAGGATGGAAGCCATCACAGGGGGCAGACGCCTGCGCCACTGATAAACCGCGCCGCGCCGGAACAAATGGATGTGGTTGGTGGTCATTGTCGGCCCCGTCGAACGACGACCGGCCCGCGCCGTGCTGCATCCGTGTGCCGCACCCTGTGGTGAAGCCCGTCGCAGAACGTAGCGATATCAATGACTTGTCAGGTAAAGTGGCGGAGGGAGAGGGATTCGAACCCTCGATACCCTTTTGGGGTATACTCACTTTCCAGGCGAGCGCCTTCGACCACTCGGCCATCCCTCCGGCGCGGCCCGGAACTTACTCAGGCGGCGCTTACGGTGCAAGCTTTTCTTTTGTCCCCACGCCATTTTTTTGCGCGCAGGCAAAACGTCAGGCGTGGAACAGGCCGCAGGCATGGCCGGAGGAGCCTCCCGGCGCCCCGCCGGACCCCGCATCGCCGCCATCCCCATCCGTGCCCCCACCCGTACCGTTGCGCCGGCCCAGCCATGCCCACACCTTTTCGTGCAGGTGATAGGCGAAGGTGTTGCACAGCGGCTCCACCAGGGCGACCGTCCCGCCCACCGCAATGCTGCCGGTCAGCAGATAGCCGACCGTGAACGCTACCGTGAAATGGACGCAGGCAAAGCTCAGGGTCTTGGTCATGGCGGGCGGCTCCCCCGGTCAGTCATTTAGAATGAGAATAAGTTACATCTTCTCCCATCTCCCGTCCAATCGCAACATCCGGCCACAGCGATAGGTTCCGCCTATGGCGTCAGGGTTTCGTGAAGCTCCGCCACCGTGCGGCACAGCAGCGCGATGTCCGCGTCCCGCGACAGCCGGTGATCGCCGTCCTTCACCAGCGTCAGCCGCACATCCGGGCTGGTCAGGGCAGCGCTCAGGCGCAGGCTGGTGTTCCACGGAACGTCGCGGTCCTCCTGCCCGTGCAGCAGCCGCACCGGGCCGGTGAAGGGGATCGGCGCCCGCAGGACCAGATGCTCCCGCCCATCCTCGATCAGCGCCCGGGTGATGGGCTTCGGCTCGGCGAAATAGGCGGACGGACGGTACCACCGGCCCTCGCGCACCAGGGTGGCGCGGATCTCCTCGCCGATGCCGTTCCAGATGAGATCCTCGGTGAAGTCGGGGGCCGACGCGATGCCCACCAGACCGGCCACCCGTTCGGGACGGTGCAGGGCGGCCAGAACCATCATCCAGCCGCCCATGGACGATCCCACCAGGATCTGCGGCCCCGCCGTCACCGCATCCAGCACCGCCACCGCGTCGCCGACCCAGGCGCCGATGGTCCCGTCGTCGAACCGCCCGCCGGAGTCCCCGTGGCCGCGGTAATCGAACCGGGTATAGGCGATGCCCCGCCCCACCGCCCACCGCTCCAGCGCCACCGCCTTGGTGCCGGTCATGTCCGACATGAAGCCGCCCAGGAACATCACCCCCGGCCCGCGCACGCCCGGTGCCGCCGGGGTGTGGCGCCACGCGATGGGCAGACCGTCGCGGATCAGGGTGCCGCTGCGGCCACGGGCGTCTAGGCGATCGCCCCCGGCTGGGCTATGGTGCGCGCCGCCCGGCGTGGTGTGTTCGTTCATCGGCGTATCCTCCCCATCGGGCCGTTCGTCATCACCCACGGCCACCATCGTCTCGTTCGTCTGTCGATCCTGGCCCGGAGCACCGTTCATGCCGTCGGACACCGCCACCACCGCCACCGAAACCACCGGCACCCCCTCCCCCGGCTGGCACCGGCCCGGCCGGCGCGCGCCGGTGGTGCTCCAGGTGGTGCCGGCCCTGGTGACCGGCGGGGCCGAGCGCGGGTGCATCGACGTGGCCCTGGCGCTGAAGGCCGCGGGGGCCGTGCCCCTGGTGGCCTCGGCGGGCGGGCCGATGGCCCATGAACTGGACCGGGCCGGCATCACTCATATCACGCTGCCGCTGGCGTCCAAGAACCCGCTGACCATCTGGCGCAACGCCGGGGCGCTGGCGGACATCATCCGCCGGCACACGGTGGACATCGTGCACGCCCGCAGCCGCGCTCCGGCGTGGAGCGCCTCTCTCGCCGCCAAGCGGACGGGCGCGCGGTACATGACCACCTTCCACTCCACCTACAATTTCGGCTCGGGCCTGAAGCGGCGGTACAATGCGGTGATGGTGCGGGGCGAACGGATCATCGCCATCTCGGGCTTCATCCGCGATCACATCCTGTCCAACTATGGCGACATCGCCGACCCGTCGCGCATCCGGGTGATCCACCGCGGCATCGACACCGACGTGTTCGCCCCCGACCGGGTGTCGCCGGCCCGCATCGCCCAGCTCGCCACCCAGTGGCGCGTGCCCGACGACCGCCCGGTGATCCTGCTGCCGGGCCGGCTGACCCGGTGGAAGGGGCAGACCGTGATGATCGACGCCCTGGAAAAGCTGGGGCGCAAGGATATCCGCTGCCTGCTGGTGGGATCGGACCAGGGCCGCACCGGCTATCGGGCGGAGCTGGAGTCGCGCATCCGCCGTGCCGGGCTGGAAGGGGTGGTCCACATGACCGACCATTGCAACGACATGGCCGCCGCCTACCGCCTGTCCACCGTGGTGGTGTCGGCCTCGCGCGAGCCGGAAGCCTTCGGCCGGGTGATCGTGGAGGCGCAGGCCATGGGCCGCCCGGTCATCGTGACATCCATCGGCGCCTATCAGGAAACGGTGATTCCGGGGGAAACCGCGTGGGTTGTACCCCCCGACGATCCCGATTCCCTGGCCCAGGCGCTGGCCCAGGCGCTGGAGATGCCGGTGGAGCAGCGTGATGCCATCGGCGACCACGCCCGCGCCTTCGTCGCCGGACGCTACACCAAGACCCGCATGTGCGCCGACACGCTGGCCGTCTATGACGAGCTGGTGAACGGCTGATCCCGTTCACCCCGCATTCAGGCGGATGCGTGCAGGGTATGAGGCATGATGAAGAGCACCCTGCCCCGTCTCCTTCTTCCCCTCACGCTGGCCCTGATGCTGGCCGGCGGCCCCGCCGTGGCCGACGATGACGACGACGACCACGGCAACCGCCATCACCGCCGCGAGCGCGACCACGAATCCGATCACGATCTGGCCCGCGCCGCCCGCGAGGCCGGCGACATCGTGCCGCTCCAGCGCATTCTGGACACGGTGAACGCCCAGTTCGATGGTGTTCTGCTGGAAGTCGAGCTGGAATTCGAGGACGATCACGACAAGGGTCGCAAGCCCGGCTGGCTCTACGAGGTCAAGATGCGCACCACGCCGGGTGCGGTCATCAAGCTGTACTACGACGCCCGCACCGGGGCGCTGATCGGGACCCGCGGACGGGGGGTGGACGCCGCCCGCCGCCCCCAGAGCCGCTGACGCCAGCGCCGCTTGACGAAAGGGGCACCATCCCATGCGCCTGCTGGTCATCGAAGACGACGCCGACCTGTGCCGCCAGCTCCGCACCACGCTGGAACACCAGGGCTATGCCGTGGACACCGCCGGCGATGGGGAGGAGGGGCACTTCCTCGGCGACACCGAACCCTATGACGCGGTGGTGCTGGATCTGGGCCTGCCGGTGCTGGACGGGCTGTCGGTGCTGCGCCGCTGGCGGGCCGACGGACGCACCATGCCGGTGCTGATCCTGACCGCCCGCGACCGCTGGACGGAAAAGGTGGAGGGCATCGACGCCGGGGCCGACGACTACCTGACCAAGCCGTTCCAGATGGAGGAGCTGGCCGCCCGCCTGCGCGCCCTGATCCGCCGGGTGCACGGCCACGCCTCCCCCGAACTCACCTGCGGCCCGGTGCGGCTGGACACCCGCGCCGGCACGGTCACGCTGGACGGGGCGCTGGTGCCGCTGACGGGGCACGAATTCCGCGTGCTGTCGTACCTGATGCACCACAAGGGGCAGGTGGTCAGCCGCGGCGAATTGACCGAGCACATCTATGCCCAGGATTTCGACCGCGACAGCAACACCATCGAGGTGTTCGTGGGCCGGCTGCGGCGCAAGCTGGGGGCCGGGCTGATCGAGACGCTGCGCGGCCAGGGTTACCGTCTGGCCGATCCGCCATGATCCGCCGGTCCGTCCGTTCGCTGGGGTTCCGGCTGGTGGCCGGGGCGGCGCTGTGGATCACCGCAGCGCTGGCGGCGTCGTGGGTGGGGATGACGGCGCTGTTCCACGCCCATGTGGCGGCGACGGTGGAAGAGGGGCTGGCCAACGATCTCGACCGGCTGCTGGCGGCGCTGGAAACCGGCCCCGGCGGCGCGCTGGTGCTGCCCCAGCGGCTGGCCGACCCTCAGTTCGACCGGCCCTTTTCCGGGCGGTACTGGCAGGTGATGGTGGCGGGCCGCCCGCCGCTGCGCTGCCGGTCCCTGTGGGATTCGGTGCTGGAGATGCCCGACGACGGGGTGCCCGACGGAAAGCTGCACCGTCACGTCGCCACCGGGCCGAAGGGCGAGCGTCTGGTGGCGGTGGAGCGCACGGTGACCCTGCCCGACCTGGCCGACCTGGCCGAGCCGGTGCGGGTGATCGTGGCCGTGGACTCCATCGTCATCGACCGGGCCGAGGGGCAGTTCCGCTGGGCCGCCGCCCTGTCGCTGGCGGTGCTGGGGGCGGGCCTGGTGCTGGCGGTTCTGGTGCAGGTACGCTATGGCCTGCGGCCCCTGTCGCGGCTGCGGACGGCGCTGAACGCCGTGCGCGACGGGGCCAGCCCCACCGTCACCGGCCAATGGCCGGCGGAGGTGGCGCCGCTGGTGGCCGACCTCAACGCGCTGATCGAGCACGACGCCGCCGTGGTCGCCCGCGCCCGCGCCCAGGCCGGCGATCTGGCCCACGCGCTGAAGACGCCGCTGACCGTGCTGGCCAACGAATCCGCCGAACGCCCCGACCGGGTGCCCCGGCTGGTGGAGGTGATGCGCCGCCACATCGACCGTCATCTGGCCCGCGCGCGGGCCGCCGGCAGTGCCGCCGTTCCCGGTGCCCGCACCGACGCGGCATCGCTGGCCCACGGAATCGGGCGGGCCATCGGTGGGCTGGCCCGCAGCCGCGGCGTGTCGGTGACGGTGGACGCCGGCCCCGCCGCCGTCTTCCGCGGCGACCGCGAGGATCTGGCGGAGATGCTGGGCAACCTGATGGAAAACGCCGCCAAATGGGCGGCCTCGCAGGTGCGCGTGACCCTGGCCCCCACCGGGTCCGGCCCCACCCGGCGCCTGCGCGTCCGGGTGGAGGACGACGGCCCCGGCCTGCCCCCCGAACGGCGGGAGGCGGTGTTCACCCGCGGCGTGCGGCTGGACGAGGATATGCCGGGGTCCGGCCTGGGCCTGACCATCGTGCGCGACCTCGCCGCCTGCTACGGCGGCACGGTGGTGCTGGAGGATTCGGAGCTTGGCGGGCTGGCCGCGGTGCTGGACCTGCCGGGGGCCTAACCATAATCCATTGATTTGAAAGCAATATATCGTCATTCCCGCGAAAGCGGGAATCCGGGCGCAAGCCGCGGTCAGCGGCGATGGGAATCCCGGCGGTTCCGGCGCGGCGGCACCTTCTGGATCCCAGCTTTCGCCGGGATGACGGTGAAGGAATGCTTCTTTCCCGTAACCGGCCCAGAAAAAAACCGGAACCACCATGGCGGTCCCGGTTTCATCCCGGTCAGCGAAGGATCACTCCTCCACTTCGTCCTCGTCATCCTCGAGGCTCTCGGGGATATCGGGGGAATCGACGTCGATGGGAACGCCGGGCACGTGCTTGGACGAACGGATCGAGAGCGCCGATTTCACATGGGCCACGTTGGGGGCACAGGTGAGCTTGGTTGTCAGGAACCGCTGATAATCGTCCCAGTCCTCCGCCACGATCTTCAGCAGGAAATCGAACTCGCCGGCCAGCATGTTGCATTCACGCACAAGCGGCCAGGAGTTGACGAGATCCTCGAATTTCTTTAGGTCGGCTTCGGCCTGGCTGGACAATCCGACCTGAGCGAACACGGTGACACCGAACCCGAGCGCGTCGGGATTGATGTCGGCGTGATAGCCCCGGATAAACCCGGATTCTTCCAGTGCGCGAACGCGCCGCAAGCAGGGGGGAGCGGAAATGCCGGCGCGCCGCGCCAGCTCCACATTGGTCATCCGGCCGTCATTCTGCAGGTCGCGCAGGATACGCCGGTCAATTCGGTCGAGTTTTACCCGCCGCATGTTTTACTCAACAGTCTCCGGGGTGGCTTCTGGGAAAGGATATTACACAGTGGGAACACCCACGCCAAGCGGCAAGACAGGAAAGTCCGTGCGGATTTTCCGCAATGCCGTATTTTCCCCGGGGCAGAGCGGCCCCGTGCCGCAAAAGATAAGGGGCCTGTGATGCAGTGCTGGGTCATCACCGACGGCAAGGCCGGCATGGAAAACCAATGCCTGGGCCTGGCGGAGGCTTTGGGCGCGGCGGTGGTGGTCAAGCGTGTGCATTTGCGCAATCCTTGGCGGCGACTCAGCCCTTACTTACGTATCGGCGCGCGCTTTGCCGCGGACGCCCAGGGCAACCCCATCGCCCCGCCGTGGCCCGACATCGCCATCGGGTGCGGGCGGCAGGCGATTCCCCCCCTGATCGCCATCCGCAAGGCGTCAAGGGGGCGCTGCTTCACCGTCTATCTGCAAGATCCGCGAATCAGCCCGCGCCACTTCGATCTCGTGGTCCCGCCCGAACACGACCGGCTGCGCGGGGACAACGTGGTCACCACCCAGGGCGCGCTGCACCGCGTGACCCCCGCCGTGCTGGCCGCGGCGGCGGGGCGTTTCGCGCCGGCCTATGCCGCCCTGCCCCATCCGCGGGTGGCGGTGCTGATCGGCGGCAGCAGTGCGGCGTACCACCTGACGCCCATCATCATGGGCGACGTGGCCGACCGGCTGACGGCGCTGGCCCACGGCGGGGCCGGGCTGATGGTCACCACCTCGCGGCGCACGGGGGCCGACAACGCCGCCATCCTGCGGGCGCGGCTGGGCACGGCGGGCAACGTGGCCCTGTGGGACGGCACGGGCGAGAACCCCTATTTCGCCTATCTGGGGCTGGCCGACGCCATCGTCGTCACCTGCGACAGCACCAACATGGTCAGCGAGGCGTGCTCCACCGGCAAGCCCGTGCACGTGATCGAGCTGGAGGGGGGAACGCCCAAGTTCCGCCGCTTCCTCGACGGGCTCTACGCCGCCGGCCTCGCCCGCCCCTTCACCGGGGCGCTGGAGCACTGGGACTATCCGCCGCTGGACGAACCCGCCCGCATCGCGGCGGAGGTGCGGCGGCGCATGGCCGCCCGCTGACGCCGCGATTATCACAGGGAACAGTGTAATTTCGCCCCGCCGCCCGGCGGACTATATGAGTGGGCGGAAACCCCTTTTCGCTTGTCTTGAGACGGACCCCATGGCCACCACCCACCACACCAAGGTTCTCATCATCGGTTCCGGCCCGGCGGGCTACACCGCCGCCATCTACACCGCGCGGGCCAACCTCCAGCCGCTCCTGGTGCAGGGGCTGCAGCCCGGCGGCCAGTTGACCATCACCACCGAGGTGGAGAACTACCCCGGCTTCGCCGAGCCGGTCATGGGGCCGTGGCTGATGGAGCAGATGCAGAAGCAGGCCGAGCATGTGGGCACCACGCTGGCCTACGACATCATCACCGACATCGACGTGACCAAGCGCCCGTTCGTGTGCACGGGCGACAGCGGCGACACCTATGTCGCCGACACCGTGGTGGTGTGCACCGGCGCCCAGGCCCGCTGGCTGGGGATCGAGAGCGAGCAGCGCTACAACGGCCGCGGCGTGTCGGCGTGCGCCACCTGCGACGGCTTCTTCTTCCGCGGCAAGCGGGTGGCGGTGGTCGGCGGCGGCAACAGCGCGGTGGAAGAGGCGCTCTATCTCGCCAACATCGTGGACAAGGTGACGGTGATCCACCGCCGCGACAGCTTCCGCGCCGAACGCATCCTGCAGGACCGCCTGTTCAAGCACCCCAAGGTGGAGGTGGTGTGGAACCACGTGGTGGACGAGATCCTCGGCGGCCCCGGCCCCAACGACGGCGTGACCGGCGTGCGGCTGCGCAGCACCACCGACGCCACCACCCGCACCATCGACCTTGACGGCGTGTTCGTCGCCATCGGCCACAGCCCGGCCACGGCCCTGTTCAGGGGCAAGCTGGACATGGATTCCGACGGCTATCTGGTCACCCGCCCCGATTCCACCGCTACCAACGTCCCCGGCATCTTCGCCGCGGGCGACGTGAAGGACAAGGTGTACCGCCAGGCGGTGACCGCCGCCGGCATGGGCTGCATGGCCGCCCTGGAGGTCGAGAAGTTCCTGATGAGCCAGTAAGGCCCTCCGGTCCGCAATCCCCCTCTCCCGCTCCGGGGAGAGGGCTTGTGGGCTTGCCGTCCCTGTCCCGTTCCCGTATTCGGTGATGGCAGCATCGCCGGGCGGAAATGGCGAATTCGATGGCGCCGTCCGGTTGCCGTGCCACACTGCACGGCTGCCGGCGGCGCATCCCGCCGGCAGGAACAGGATAAGGGACAGGCGAAACACCATGCCGATCACCATCAACGCGACGCTCCGCACCCTGACGGCGGCCGCCACCGTGGCGCTGGGGGTCATGGCCGCAGCGCAGGCGGCGGATACCGCCCCCGCCGCCCTGGTGGAAGACGTCACCGGCACCCTGCCCGGTGTGCAGCCGCTGGACTATCTGGCGGCGGGACAAACGCTGTCGCTGGCGCCGGGGCAGGTTCTCAGCATCAGCTATCTGGCGTCCTGCGTCACCGAAACCATCACCGGCGGCACCGTGACCGTGGGGGCGAAGGAATCCACCGTCAACGGCGGGCTGGTGGAACGCACCGCCCAGCCGTCGTGCGGCGGCGGCAAGCTGGCGCTGGCCGTCAACGAAGCGGGCAAGGCCGGGGTCACCGTGTTCCGCAGCGTGCCCGCCATCACCGTGCCCGGCGCCAAACCACCGCTGCCCGCCGCCCAGGTGACGCTGCTCAAGACCCGCCCGGTGCTGGCGCTGTCCAGCCCCGGCCCGGTCACCATCGAACGGCTGGACGAGGAGACGCCGCCCCTGACCGTCGAGGTGGCCGGCTCGGTCCTGGACATGGCGAAGGGCGGCACGGGGCTGGTCCCCGGCGCCCTCTACAGGATCAGCGCGGGCGAGAAGTTCCTAATCGTCCAGATCGACCCCCAGGCCAAGGACGAGGGCGGCCCGGCGCTGGGCCGGCTGCTGCGGTTCTAACCCCCCATCGGCGGTGGGGGCCGGCGGTGGGGGCCGGCGGTGGAGGCCGCGGGAGGGGACCGGGGATAAGGGGGGATCGGGGGCATGGGACGGCGGATGGGGCGCACGCTGCTTCTGCTGCTGGCGGGGGCCGGAGCGGCGCTGGCGGGAACACTGGTGGCCATGGGGCTGTACGGCCCGCTCCAGGGGCCGGGCATCGACGCCCTCTATCTCTTGCGCGAAAAGGTTTACGGGCCGCAGCCGGCCCCGCCCGGCACGCCGGTGGTGGTGGTCGGCATCGACGAGGAAACCTACCGCCGCGCTCCCTTCGCCGGCACGCCCCAGGCGCTGTGGGCGCCCAAGCTGGGCACGGTGCTGACCGCCCTGCACCAGGGCGGGGCCAAGGTGATCGGGCTGGATCTGATCCAGCCAACCTCGGTCGAGACGCTGATTCCGGGGTTCGAGCGCGACTATCTTCTGGCCCTGCGCGGGGTGAGCCGGGCCGGTGCGCTGGTGCTGGCCAAGGTGCAGCATCAGGAGGAACCCCTGCTGCCCTACCGCGGGCAGGCCATCGCCGTGGGCGGGGCGTCCAACATCCGCTCGGTCAATCTGGTGGAAGACCCCGACGGCGTGCTGCGGCGGGTGCCGCTGACCCTGGACGTGACCGGACCGGACGGCAGGCCGCGGCCCGAACCCTCCTTCGCCATGGACATCGCCGCCCGCGCCCTGGATGCGCCGCTGCAACGGGGGGCGGACGGCCGCATGAGCATCGGCGGCTACACCATCCCCGGCGGGGACGGCGACACGCTGCTGGTCAACCACCCCACCACCGCCGGGGCCATCCCCGCCTATTCCCTGGCCGACCTGCTGGCCTGTGCCGAGACCGGCGACAGCGCCTATTTCCAGCGGAATTTCGCCGGAAAAGTGGTGCTGGTGGGCACGGTGCTGGATGTGGAGGACCGCAAGCTGTCCTCCGCCCGCTGGGTCACCAAGCCGGAGGGGCTGAACCTGCCGCCCCGCTGCACCCTGCCGGTGATGGCGGGGCTGTACCGCACCGATCTGCGCCGCGACACCATCCCCGGCGTGTTCATCCACGCCGCCGCCATCGGCAACGTCATCGCCCGGAACGCCTTGGGCGAGGTGGACCGCACCACCGCCGCCGGGCTGGTGCTGGCGGTGGCCGGGGTGGCGGCGGCGCTGACCCTGGCCGCCGCCCCGCTGCCCGCCGGCATGGGGCTTCTGGCGGTGCTGGTGCTGTGGTGCGGGGGGACGGTGGCGGCGTTCCACGGCGGCACGGTGCTGCCGCTGCTGCAAGGGGTGGTGGCCGCGGCGGTGGCCTTTCCGCTGCTGCTGCTGTTCCGCTTCGCGGTGCTGGACCGCGACCAGCGCCAGATCCGCCAGGCGTTCCGCCTGTACCTGCCGGCCCCGCTGATCGACGAGATGATCGCATCCGGCCAGTCGCCGCAACTGGGCGGGGAAAACCGCGCCGTGTCGATCATGTTCTGCGACATCGCCGGCTTCACCCGCATGTCCGAGGGCATGGACCCCGAACAGCTCGTGTCGGTGCTGAACCGCTATTTCACCGTGATGACCGACATCATCGAGGAGCATGGCGGCTTCGTGGACAAATACATCGGCGATGCGGTGCTGGCGGTGTTCGGCGCCCCGTACCGCACCGCCAACCACGCCCGGTCGGCGGTGGACGCCGCCATCGCCATGGCGCGGGCCATGGACGCCGACCCCACCCTGCTGGCGGCGGAGAGCGGCCACCGCGGGTCCAACCGCACCGGCATCGCCACCGGGGTGGCGCTGATCGGCAACATCGGCTCCCCCCGCCGGTTCAACTACACGGTCATGGGCGACACCGCCAACCTCGCCTCCCGGCTGGAAGGGGCGAACAAGGGCTATGGCACCGCCCTGATGGTCAGCGCAGAGACCATGGCGCTCTACGGCGACCCCGGCGCCTTCCGCGAGCTGGACACGGTGCAGGTGGTGGGCCGGAACGAGCCGGTGACCGTCTATGAACCGCTCGCCCCCGAACGCCGCGCCGACCCGGCGGACACCGCCCGCCGCGCCGCCTATGCCGAGGCGCTGGCCCACTGGCGCGCCGGGCGCTTCGCCGAGGCCGCCGCCGGCTTCCACGCCCTGGCCGCCACCGACAAGGCCGCCGCCGTCATGGCCCGCAAGGCGGACGCCCACGCCCCCCGGCCCCCGCCGCCCGGCTGGGCCGGCGTCACCGCCCTGACCGAGAAGTGACGATGCCCCGCCCCCGCCGCCCTCTTTCCATCCTTGCCGCCGTCCTGCTGGCCGGTGCGCCCGCTCTTGTCCAGACCGGGTTCGCCCAGACGATGCCCACCCTGCCCCCCTCCCTCGATCCCAACCGGCTGGACCAGCGCTTCACCACCCCGGCGCAGCCGCAGTCCCAGCCCGAGATCGAGATGCCGGCCCCGGAACAGGCCCCGCCGCCCAAGGACGCCCAGCGCATCACCTTCACCCTGTCGGCGGTGACGGTGACGGGGAACAGCGTCTATGACGACAGCACCCTGCGCCCGCTGTGGGAAGGGCTGCTGAACCGCCCGGTGACGCTGGCCGATCTCTACGCCGTGCGCGATGCCATCACCGCCAAGTACCGCGATGCCGGCTATGCGCTGTCGCAGGCCATCGTGCCGGCCCAGCGCATCCGCGGCGGTGCCGTGCGGCTGGAGGTGGTGGAGGGCTTCGTCCACGAGGTGGTCATCCGGGGCGAGGCCGCCGACCGGCTGGGCCTGCTCCACGCCATGGGGGAGAAGATCAAGGCCGCCCGCCCGCTGCGCATGGACGTGATGGAGCGTTACGCCCTGCTGGCCGACGATCTGCCCGGCGTGACCGTGCGCACGGTGCTGGAACCGGCCAGGGGTGTGCCCGGCGGCTCGGTCCTGACGCTGGCGCTGGAGCGCACGCCGCTGTCGGGCTTCGCGGCGGTGGACAACCGCGGCACCCGCTCGGCCGGGCGGCACCAGTTCACCGCCTCGGCCACCGCCGAGGACCAGTTGGGCCTGTTCGAACGCACCACGGTGCAGGGCATCGTGACCAGCGAGATCCGCGAGATGCGCTATCTCGACGCCGCCCACGCGGTGCCGGTGGATGCCGAGGGAACCATGGTGGACGTGGGCCTGCGGCGGTCGTGGTCGCGGCCCGGCGACACGCTGAAGACGCTGGACCTGTCCAGCCTGACCACCACGGCGCGGGTGGGCGTCAGCCACCCCTTCATCCGCAGCCGGGCGGAGACCCTGCGCGGCGAAGTGTCCATCATCCTGCGCGACAGCCGCACGCTGCTGCTGGGGCAGGATTACACCGAGGACCGGGTGCGCATCGCCGCCGTGGGCCTGTCCTACGACGTGTCGGACGGATGGGGCGGCACCAACCTGTTCCAGGTCCAGCTTTCCAAGGGGCTGGAGATCCTGAACGCCAGCCCCAGCGGGGCCACCGGCCTCAGCCGCAGCGGCGGACGGCCCGATTTCCGCAAGATCACCGCCACCGCCCAGCGCAACCAGAAGGTTACAGACACCATCACCATCGTCGTGGCGGGCGAAGGCCAGTACAGCCCCGATCAACTTTTGTCTTCCGAGGAATTCGGTATCGGCGGCAAGATCTATGGGCGTGCCTTCGATTCGTCCGAGATCACCGGCGACAACGGGTTCTCGTCCCGGACGGAGGCGCAATACCTGATACCGGCGCCGCTGCCGGGGGTGGATTACGCCATGCTCTACGGGTTCGCCGATTACGGCGCGGTGTGGAATTACGAAAGCGGCAGCCGGCACGGGCGCCGGTCGCTGGCCTCGTCCGGCATCGGCCTGCGGGCCGGGCTGCTGGAGCGGCTGGACGGCGCGGTGGAGGTGGCGAAACCCTTGATCCGCACCCCCGACGCCGCCGACGACCGCAAGGCGCGCGTGTTCTTCACCCTGTCCAGCCGCTTCTGATGCGCCCCCCCCATCCTGCCCGCACATTCCAGCGCTCCACCACCGCCCTGGCCGGGGCAGCGGGACTTGTACTGGGCGCCGGATCCGCGTGGGCCAACCCCGAGGATGGGCGGGTCATCGCCGGTCAGGCGGTGATCGAACGCCCCGGCCCCGGACAGGTGGACATCCGCCAGGACAGCGGGCGGGCGGTGATCGACTGGCAATCCTTCAGCATCGGACCGGGGGAGCACACCCGCTTCCGCCAGCCCGGCCCCGAGGCCATCACGCTCAACCGCGTCACCGGCCCCAACCCGTCGGAGATCATGGGGCGGCTGAGCGCCAACGGTCAGGTGTGGCTGGTCAATCCCCACGGCATCTTCTTCGGCCCCACGGCGCAGGTGGACGTGGGCGGGCTGCTCGCCACCACCCACACCATCCGGGCGGACGATTTCATGGCCGGACGCTTCGCGTTCGAGGGGCAGGCCGGTGCTGCCGCCATGGTGGAGAACGAGGGCAGCATCACCGTGCGCAACGCCGGGCTGGCCGCCTTCGTCGCCCCCGGCGTGGCGAACCGCGGCACGATCGACGCCCGGCTGGGATCGGTGGAACTGGCGTCGGGCCGCGCCTTCGTCGTGGATCTCTACGGCGATCAGAAGATCAATCTGGCGGTGGACGCCAAGACCGACGCCCAGCCGGTGGGTCACGGGGGCAAGCCGGCCAAGGCGCTGGTGGAGAATTCCGGCAAAATCTTCGCCGACGCCGGACGGGTCCGGCTGTCGGCGGCGTCGGCCCGCGGCATCGTGGACAGGGTGATCGACATGAGCGGCCACGTCCAGGCCCGCTCGGTACGCGAAGAAAACGGAGAGATCGTGCTGTCGGGCGACGACGGCACGGTGGAGGTGTCGGGCACCCTGGACGCCGCGGGCCGTGCGGCAGGTGAGACCGGCGGGGCCGTCACCGTGACCGGCAGGGCCGTGGCCGTGCGCACCGGTGCCCGCATCGACACCACCGGCCCCGCGGGCGGCGGTCCGATCCGGGTGGGCGGCGATGCCATGGGCGGGACCGCCGACGCCGCCACCCTGGCCGGCTATCATATCCGCCCGGCGCGCAAACCGATTCCCACCGCCGAGACCACCGTGGTGGAATCCGGCGCCACGCTGGCCGCCGACGCCACCGATGCCGGGCGCGGCGGGTCGGTGGTGGTATGGGCCGACCGTGCCACCGCCTTTGCCGGCACCATCACCGCCACCGGCGGGCCGCGGGGCGGCGACGGCGGCTTCGTCGAAACTTCGGGCAGGCAGACGCTGGCCGCCACCGGCATGGTGCGCACCGGGGCCGTGAACGGCGCGGCGGGGGTGTGGCTGCTGGACCCGGCGGACATCACCATCTCCACCGGCGGCAGCACCACGCCCATCGGCGGCACCCATGCCCCCACCGGCTCGGTCTCGGTCATCCACCCCAGCGTGATCGCCGACGCGCTGGCGGCCAACAGCAGCGTGGAGATCACCACCAGCGCCGGCAGCGGCGGCACCGGCACCATCACCGTCAGCGATGCCATCACCAAGACGTCGGGCGGCAATTCCACCCTGACGCTGAAGGCCAGCCGGGACGTGATCGTCAACGCCGACATCACCTCCACCGCCGGGACGCTCGGCCTGGTGCTGAACGCGCACGCGGAAAACGACACGGCACCGGGACGGGTGCGCATCAGCGGCGCCACCATCGACACCAACGGCGGCAGCCTGACCATCGGCGGCGGGCTGAACCCGGCCACCACCGCCGCCATCGGGCTGGGGTCGATCACGGGGGAAGCGAACCGCGGCGTCTCTCTCAGCGGGGCCACCATCACCACCGGGGCCGGGGCCATCCGCATCGCGGGCGACGGCGGCAGCGACGGCGCCAACGGCTCCAACCGCGGGATCGAGACGTCCGGCACCACCATCACCACCACCAGCGGGGCCATCACCCTGATCGGCCGCGGGAGCCATGCCAACGGGACCGGCAACACCGGCATCGTGGTGGGCAGCGGCACCACCGTGCAATCCACCAGCGGCGCCATCAGCCTGGACGGATCGGGGGGCAGCAACACCGGGGGCCTGTTCAGCGATTACGGCATCCAGATCGCCAGCGGCGCCCACATCCTGTCGTCCGGCACGGCCCCCATCAGCCTGCGCGGCATCAACCCCAACACCAGCCTGCGCGGCATCTGGGCCGACAGCACCGCCCAGATCGGCGGGGCGGCGGCCACCGGCGCCATCACCCTGGAAGCCGACGAACTGACCCTGGACAGCACGGCATCGGTGCAGGGCCATGGCGACCTGACCCTGCGCCCCGCCGATCTGTCGGCATCGGTCACGGTGGGGGGCAGCACCGGCAGCTTCCCGCTGACCGCCGCCACCCTGGCGGCGCTGCAGGACGGGTTCTCCATGATCCACATCGGGCGGGCCGACGGGTCGGGGACCATCACGGTCGCCACGGCGGCGTTCAAGGATGCCGTCACCATCGGCAACGGCGACCCGTCGGGGAAGATCCTGGTCAGCGGTGCCCTGTCCACCGGATCGGGGACCGAGGCCGGGACCATCACGCTGCAGGCCGGGGATTCCGTCACGCTTCAGTCCGGCAGCAGCATCACCACCCAGAACCGCGCGGTGGTGCTGAACGCCGCACGCAGCGGCGCCGGGGCGGTTGTGCTGACCAGCGCCGCCATCACCACCAACGGCGGGGCGCTGACCATGGGCGGCGGGGTGCCGTCCAGCGGCGACACCCCCACCGGCCCGGCGGTCGGCACCGCCACCAACCCCGCCGGCATCGGCATCGCCGGCAGCACCATCCTGACCGGCGGCGGCGCCATCACCCTGCGCGGCACGGGCTATACGGGCCTGACCAACAGCCACGGCATCGCCCTGACCGGCACCACGGCGCTGAACGCCGGCACCGGCGCCATCCTGCTGGACGGGGTGGCGCGGTCGGGGGCGGGCACCCAGAGCGGCGTGCTGATCGACGCCCAGAGCGGCACGCTGACGCTCACCTCCGCCGCCCCGTCGGGCACCGCCATCTCCATCACCGGCACGGCATCCACCGGCAATTCCACTTCCGCCTGGGGGCTGCGGCTGCTGGGCAACGCCACGGTCCAGGCCACGGGCGGCGGCGCCATCTCCCTGAGCGGCACCGCCGGAACCTCGTCCGACAGCAATGTCGCCGGCATCGGCACGGAAAACACCGGGGCCGGCAGCCCGAAGGTCCAGTCGCTGACCGGCGCCATCACCCTGACCGGCACCGCCGGCACCGGGCCGGGGGCCACCGGCCTCACCCTGTCGGGAAGCACCAGGATCGGCAAGGGCGCGCTGACCGGCACGGCCAGTGCCGACATCACCCTGACGGCGGATTCCATGGTGCTGGCCCGCACCGGCTCGCCGGAGATCCAGAGCGGCGGCACCCTGACCATCGCTCCGCTCACCGCCTCCACCACCATCGGGCTGGGGTCCGGGGCGGGATCGCTGTCGCTGACATCCGCCTCGCTGGCGGTGCTGAAGGACGGGTTTTCCGCCATCACCATTGGGCGGGCGGATGGGACCGGCGCCATCACCACCGGCGGCGCCCTGACCTTTTCCGACACCCTGCACCTGCGCAGCCCCGGCGGCGGCATCGCCATCGGCGGCACCCTCGATACCGGGCTGAACACCCTGACGCTGGAAACCTCGGGCACCGCCACCCAGAGCGCGGCCATCCGGGCGGCGGCCCTGCGGCTGCTAGGCGGCGGCGGCACCCATACCCTGACCGACGCCGGCAACAACGTGCTGACCCTGGCCGGCAACACCGGCACCGTCACCTACCGGGACAGCGACGGGCTGATGATCGGCACCGTCGGCGGCACCGCGGGGCTGACCGTCAACGGCACCACGCTTTCCCTGACCACCGGCGGCACGCTGGAGCAGACGGCGGCCCTGACCGGTGTGGGGCAACTGACCATCGCGGCGGGCGGCGACATCCTGCTGGCCGGCAGCGGGGCATCGAACACGGTGTCCCGGCTGGGCGCCATCACCCGTGGCGGCGCCTTCCGGTTCGAGAACGCCGGCACGGGGCTGCTGGTGGACGGGGCCATCGGCACGGATACCCTCAACGGTGACATCAGCATCCGCACCGCGGGCGATCTGACCCTGAACGGGGCCACCGCCATGGCGGTGTCGGGCACGGGCTCGATCGCCCTGTCCGCCGCAGGTGCGTTCCGCAACGGCGCCGGGGCGGGGGTGTTCACGCTGGGCACCGGGCGGTGGCTGATCTATTCCGCCGATGACACGCAGATCACCACCGGGGGCCTGAGCGGCGGCACGCTCTATGGCCGGACGTGGACCGGCGACCCGCCGTCCTCCATCACCGCGCCGGGCAACCAGTTCCTGTTCGCCAACACCCCGTCGCCGCCCGTCCCGCCGCCGCCCCCTCCGCCGCCGCCGCCCCAGCCCCCGGTGTCTCCGCCCACAACCGATCCGCCGGTCACACAGCCGCCGGTCACGGACCCGCCCGTGACCGATCCGCCCGTCACACAACCCCCGGTCACCCAGCCGCCCGTCACCCAGCCGCCGGTGTCTCCGCCCACACCCGATCCGCCGGTCGCCACCCATCCGCCGGCTCCCCCGCCGCCGCCGGTGACGGCCGGCACCACCACCACCACCGTTCCGGGCACCCTGAGCACGGCGGTGGAGCGGGTGCTGCACACCGTCCAGGGTGCCCCGCCCCCGGTTCAGCCCCCCGCCCCGCCGCTCGGTCCGCCCCACTCGCCCGTCCCGGTTGCTCAAGCCCCGTTCCAAGGGCCGCCGCACAACACCCCGGCATCGGTTGCCCTGGCGTCGGGGGGCACGGCGGTGTTCACCACCGCCGCCACCGCCGCCCGGCGGGAGGGGGCGACCCTGGCCCAGCCCGGTCCCGAGGTTCTGGCCGCTCCCCGCGTGCAGGCCGCCGCCGCCACAGTGGCCCAGGCCGCCGCGAACGGAAACCTCGCCGCCGCCGTCCAGACCGTCGCCGCCGGGCGCCTGACGGTGGAGGAGCAGAAGGCGGTGTTCCAGAACGTCCCCGCCGCCGCCATCGTCAGCGGGCTGAAGGCCAGCCCCGACCCGGTGGCCCGGCGGGTGGGCGCCGCCCTGGAAACCGTCGCCGCCACCGGACAGCCGGCCTATGCCGAGGTCAAGAAGGCGCTGAAGGACGCCGGGGCCGACGCCGACACCGCCCGCACCTATCTGGTCATGACCCAGCGGGTGGAGCGGGAACAGCGGACCCAGACGTTCAGCGGCGCGCTGAGCGAGCTGATCCGCGACCCCGCCGCCTATGACCTGTTCCGCCGGGCCGACGGGCCGGCGGCTCCGCCGCGGATCGCGCGGTTTTCCGCCGGTCGCACCCGCGGGACCGGCGTCACCCTGCGCGGCATCGTGGAGGGAAGCGAGGGCGTGGCCGAGGCGCGGGTCAACGGCCGCTGGGTCTTCATCGACGAGAACGGCCAGTTCCGCACCAGCATTCCCGTCGATCCCGGCGAGACCCAGGCCACCCTGACCATCGTCGATGACAAGGGGCAGAAGACCGAACAGGTCATCACCATCGCCGCCGATACCGCCGCCACCGGTGCCGAACCGGCCCCGGTCAAGCCGCGCCGCATCGCGCTGATGATCGCGGTGGATACCTATGCCAACCCCGGCATTCCCACGCTGGGCACCCCGCCCGCCGACGTGGCCGCCGTGGGCCGGGCGCTGAGCGAGACCCTGGGCTATGAAACCCGCGTCCTGCGCAACCCCGGCAAGATGGAGATCGCCGCCGCCCTGCGCGCCCTGGGGCGCGAGGTCAACGAACAGGACAAGGTGGTGGTCTATTATGCCGGCCACGGCTACGAGATCACCGAGACCGGCACCGGCTATTGGCTGCCCGCCGACGCCGGCACCGACAGCGCGCGCAACTGGCTGTCCAACAACGACATCGCCCGCTTCCTCAGCCGCATGCCGGCCAAGCACGTGATGCTGGTGTCGGACAGTTGCTATTCCGGCTCCTTCACCAAGGAACAGAAGGTCGATGCCGCGGCGCTGAAGGCCCTGACGCGGGACGAGCTGCGCCAGCGCCGTTCGGTGATGGCCATGTCGTCGGGCGGCGACGAGCCGGTGGCGGACGGAGAGGTGAATTCACCCTTTGCCGCCGCCCTGCTGACCCGCATCGGCGGTCTGCCGTCCGACGCCGAGGGCTACAACCTGTTCCTTCAGGTGCGCGAGGACGTGACGCGGGAGGTGCCGCAGACCCCGCAGTACGGCGTGGTCCGCACCGCCGGCTATGATCAGGGCGGCGATTACCTGCTGGAGCTGAACCGGCAGAGCAAGATCCAGCCGAAACAGACGGGGCCGGCGGTCCATTGACCGCCGGCCCCGCACTGTTCAACGCCCCCCGGACCGTCAGTTCTTCTTCGGCTCGGGCTTGGTTTCCGGTTTGGCTTCCGGCTTGGCGTCGGCCTTGGGCTTGTCGGCCTTGGGCGGCGTCTTCGCCAGGGTGCGGATGACGTTGGTCAGGTTGTCGCGGGCCGTATCGACGACCGCGCGTTCCGCCTCTCCGCCTTCGTGGAAGAACACGGTGAACAGCTTGCTCTTGGTCAGATAGAACAGCATCGCCACGTGGATCTTGCGGTCGGCGGTGACGCATTCCACGCTGCCGGTGCGCAGGCTCAGGCCCTCCAGGGTTTCTTCCTGGCCGATGGTGACGCTGCCCTGGCCGGCACACTTGTCCTTCAGCGCCGTGGCATAGCCCTGGCTCAACTCCTCCAGGGAGCTGTCGCTGATGACCTCCCGCTCCTCGACGCCGCCCATGACGGAGCCGAAGCGCCAGGCGTAATCGGCGGGCCGCTGGCCGGGGGGGATGTCGTCGAAGCTGACCGGGACCAGATCGCGGAAGCCCGCCGCCGACAAGATGGCGGTCAGCGCCTGCGGATAGGGCAGCGGCGGCGGCGGCAGCGGCGGGGGCAGGCTGTTTTCCTTGCCCGACGTGTCGGCGCAGGTCTTCAGGTCGCCCAGCAGCTTCTTGGTGCCCTTCAGCTCGAACGCCACGTTGTCGGTGTCGGACTGGATGCGCAGGACGCTGCCGGCCATCAGGGCGGTGTAGAAGTCATCATCCTTGCCCTGGGGGATGACCAGCAGGTCGCCCTGGGGGGCCACCGCCTCCCGCTCCCGCTTGGTCTTGCCGTCGATGGTCAGGGTGATCTTCCATTTCTGGCTCGGCGGCAGGGTGGCGCCGGGAATGCCCAGACCGATGTTGATCTCGCCCGGCTGGTTGCGGGCGATCAGCAGCAGATGCCCCTGTTCGAACCGGCTTTCCACCTTGCAGAAGGAAAAGCCGCCGTCCTTGGTCACCACCGGACCGCCGCCCCACACACCCTTTTGGGACTGGGCCGGAATTTCGCCGGCGGGCTTGGCGGCTTCGGGTTCCTTCTTGGGCGGTGCTTTCTTGTCCGCCGCGACGGCGGGAGCGGCGGCCAGCATGGCGGCAAGCGCAAGCAACGGAAGACGGCGCATGGGCGGATAAGTCCGGTTCGGTGATGAAAACGGCTCGTAGCGGAACGGCGCGCGCAGCCTATCGTTACGCCCCCGCCCCGTCCAGTGATCTCGTCATCCGCCGCTGTCCAGGAGCGCACCATGGGTCCGCTGGAGATCCCGGCACAGCCGGTCCACCACGTCCTCGTCGGCGCGCTCGCCGGCACTCAGGCCCACGGGCATGTCCAGCAGCACCCGCACCGGGGACGGCGACAGGAACAGGATGCGGTCGGCCAGCGCCACCGCCTCCCGCACGTCGTGGGTGACGAACAGCACGGTGGTGGGATGCGCCCGCAGGATGCCGGCCAGGAGTGCGCGCAGCCGCCGGGCGGTGGGGGCGTCCAGCGACACGAACGGCTCGTCCATCAGCAACAGGTCGGGCTCGACGGCAAAGGCGCGGGCCAGCGCCGCCCGCCGGGCCATGCCCCCCGACAGGCGGGCGGGATAGGTGTCGCCCTGCCCCTCCAGCCCCACGTCGCGCAGCCACGCGGCGGCCAGCGCCGGCCACCCCGGACGGTGCCGCAGCACAAGGGCGAGGTTCTCCGCCACCGTGTACCACGGCAGCAGGCGCGGGTTCTGGAACACGTAGCCCAGCACCGGCTCGCCCCCACGGCCCGCCGGCAGGGTCACCGCCCCGTCGAAATCCCGGTCCAGCCCGGCGATCATGTTGAGAAGCGTGCTCTTGCCGCACCCCGACGGCCCCACCAGCGCCGTGAATCCCCCGGCGGGCAGCGTCAGGCGGAACCCGTCGAACAGGACCGTGCCGGGATAGCTTTTGCGGCGGATCTCCACCGACAGATCGGCGCTCACCGCCGCCATGCTCATCGCCGCCATCGCGCCAGCCTCCGGTCGATGGGCTGCAGCCCGGCGGTCTCGATCACCAGCACCACCGCCACGAACACCAGCGTGTAGGCCAGGATGGCGCCCACATCGAAAAGCTGGAAATACACGTTCAACTGAAAGCCCACGCCGTTGCTGCGCCCCATCAGCTCCACCACCAGCACGATCTTCCAGATCAGCGCCAGGCCGGAGCGCGCCGCCGCCATCAGGTACGGCGCCAGTTGCGGCAGCACCACATGGCGCAGCGTGCCCCAGGTGCCGAAGCGGTAGAGCGCCGCCACCTCCAGATAATCGCGGTCCAGGCTGCGGGCACCCTCGCGCACGATGACGGCGACGTTGGGGATCTTGTTCAGCGACACCGCCAGCACCGCCGCCGATTCCACCAGCCCGAACCACACGTAGCACAGGATGATCACCACCAGCGCCGGCAGGTTCAGGAACAGCACCAGCCATCCGTCGAACAGCCGGTTCAGCAGCGCCGAGCGGCCCAGCGCCAGCCCGATGCCGGCCCCGATCAGCATGGACAGCACGAAGCTGCCCGCCACCCGCGCCAGCGTCACGCCCACATGATAGGGCAGCGTGCCGTCGGCCACCCCGGCCACGGCGATGCGCAGCACGTCGGCGGGCATGGGCAGCAGCCGGCTGGCGGCCAGCATCCCCACCCCCTGCCACACCGCCAGCAGCAACAGCAGCGAGGCGGCGCGCTGCAGCGCCACCCTCATGGACTCTCCCCGATGGGAAGGCTCACCCCCTCCCAGAAGGTGCCGGGGGCCAGCCGCCCGCCGCGGCCCGTCAGCCCCTCGCCCCCCAGTCCGGCGACGATGGCGAACAGCGCCGCCGCGGCATCCCGCTCCGCCGTGCCCCAGCGGGTGGGGATGCCCTCGCGGTAGCCGGCGCGCAGGGCCGTGAACACCGCCTCGTTCTCCGCCCGCATCAGGGGACGCAACGGCTCCCACGCGGCATCCGACGCGCGCAGGCGCTCCTTGGCGGCGGCGGTGGCGGCGAAGAAGGCGGACACGGCGCGTGGGTTGGCCCGCCCCCATGCCTCGGTAAAGACATAGCCCAGCGCCGGGGTGGCCCCGGTCACGCCCAGCCGGGCGGCGATGCGGTTGACGTCCACCACCCGGCGGTACCCGGCGGCGTCCAGCCGGGCGGCGAAGTTCCAGAAGGTCAGCACCGCGTCCAACTGCCCCGCCTGCACCTGCTGGTTCAAGAGCGGCGGGGCGGCGAACACCGGCTGCGATTCCCGCGCCGGGTCGAAGCCGTGGTCCCGCAGCGCCAGAGCGCGCAGCAACAGCCAGTTCTTGTCCAGCGGCCCGCCGGCCACGCCGATGCGCCGGCCCCGCAGCCCCTCAACCGACGTGATGGGCGAATCCGGCGGCACGATCACCGCCCCCACCGACCCGGAAAAGGGGATGAAGCTGATGGCCGTGCCCTCGTTGCGCTGACGGCTGGTCCACAGCCAGTCGCTGACGATCATATCGACGCTGCCGCCCATCAGGGCGATCTTCCCGGCCTCGGTGTTGGCCAGATCGACCACCGTCACGTCCAGCCCGGCCTGGGTGTCGAGCCCGTGGCGCTTGATGGTGTCGATCTCCCACGCCACCGTGCCGAAGGTCACCAGCCCGATGCGCAGGCGCACCGGCTCCGCCGCTCCTGCGGCCAGCCCCCACAGCACCATCACCGCCGCGGCCACCGCCGCCACCACGCGCACCATCGGCCCATCCTCCCCCGGCCTTTTTCCATGGGATAGCAGGCGGGGGGATCGGATGTCTGTAATACCTTGGAAGCAGAGGGGAAATGTCCCGGTGCCGGTGCCGGTCGTTCCCTGCCTTGTGTCCCTCTCCCCCGGCGGGGCGAGGGGGCCGTCACGTGAGGAAAGCCGACCGTAACAGCGCCGGTGTTACATCCGTAACAGCGGCGTCGTGGAACACACGGCCCTGGCGCAGCAGCACCGCCCGCCCCGCCACCGCCAGCGCGCGGGTTGGGCTTTGTTCGGCGATCACAACGGCGGTGCCGGTGGCGGCGATGGCCGACACCGCGGCGAACACCTCCCCCGCCAAGCGGGGGGACAGGCCCAGCGACGGTTCGTCCAGCAGCAGCAGGCGGGGGCTGCCCATCAGCGCCCGCCCGATGGCCAGCATCTGCTGCTGCCCGCCCGACAGGCGCCACGCGGTGTCACGCGCTTTCGTCTGCAAATCGGGGAACAGGGCGTAGACCCGCTCCAGCGCCGCCCGCCGTTCGGCGCGGGATGAGGGGCCGGCGGCGTCCAGCGTGTCGTGGACGCTCATGCCGGGGAACACCCGCCGGCCTTCCGGCACGTACCCCAGCCCCAAGGCGGCGCGGCGGTGGGTGGGCAGGCGGGTGGCGTCGGTGCCGGCGATGGCCACCCCGCCGCGGCTGGGCACCAGCCCCAGCACCGCCTTCATCAGCGTCGATTTGCCGGCGCCGTTGGCGCCCAGCAGCGCCACGGTTTCCCCCGGCGCCACGGCCAGCGACACCCCGTCCACCGCCACCGCCCCGCCATAGCCGGCGGTCAGCCCCTCCAGCCGCAACAATGCGCTCATTGGGGCACCTTGACACTGGTTGAGCTTTTCACCCCGCATGCGGGGTGAAAAGCTCGGCTCCGACCGAGCACCCGCCATGATGGCCAGTCGCGCTTGCCGGCCAACGGCCCGTGTGAGACCCGCCGCATGGCGGGTGCCGGGAGGACAGGACGGGCAACAGGGTGCAGCGCCAGGGATAGCAGCCCGGAGCGCCGGTCAATGAGCGGCCCGCAGTTCCTCCCGACGCTCGGCAGCGTAGCGCAATCACGGAGGACCTGCCCATGCGGTATTTCGGGGGATTGGATTGGGGCGGCGCCGGAGCCGCTGTGCTCCGCCTGGAGATCAAACACGATGCCGCCGGTCTGGCGGAACTGTGCAAGCGGCTGGCGAAGCTGGCGCCGGCCGGCGAGCTTCCCATCGCCATCGAGCGCCCGAGCGGACTGATCGTCGATGCCCTGGTCGAGGCCGGCCATCCGGTCGTGCCGATCCATCCCAACGTCGTCAAGGCCTGCCGGCCGCGCTACCGTGCCGCCGGTGGCAAGAGCGATCCCGGCGACGCCTTCATGCTCGCCGACATTCTGCGCACCGACGGCCACCGCTTCCGGCCCCTGACGCCCTGGTCCGACGAGATCAAGGCCTTGCGCGCCCTGGTCCGCGGCCGCGACGACCTGGTCGCCGAGCGCGTCTGCCTGGCCAATCGCCTGCGCAGCCTGCTGGACAGCTTCTGGCCCGGCGCCGCCGCCATCTTCGCCGACATCGACTCGCCCATCGCGCTCGCCTTCGTCCAGCGCTATCCCACCCCCGACAGCGCCGCCCGCCTTGGCGAGAAGCGCCTCAAGGCCTTCCTGGCAAGCCACGCCTACTGCGGACGCCGCAGCCCGGCCGATCTGCTGGACCGCCTGCGCGCCGCTCCCGCCGGCCTCGCCGGCGAGGCCGAAGCCGAGGCCAAGGGCGAGATGGTCCGCGCCCTCGCAGCCGTCCTGGAGCGCCTCCTCGCCGAGATCGCCAAGCTCTCCGCCCGCATCGAGCACACCGTCGCCGAACTCCCCGATGGCAAGGTCGTGATGTCCTTCCCGCGGGCCGGACGCATCTGCGCAGCCCAGATCCTCGCCGAACTCGGCGACGTGCGCGAGCGCTTCCAAACGCCCGACCAACTCGCCGCCGAAGCCGGGGTCAGCCCCGTCACCCATGCCTCGGGCAAAAGCCGCGGCGTCGTCTTCCGCTGGGCCTGCAATCATCGCCTGCGCGCCGCCATCACTTGCTTCGCCGACAACTCCCGCCATGCCTGCGCCTGGGCCGCCGCCGTCTACCGCAAAGCCCGGGACCGCGGCTGCGATCACCCCCACGCCATCCGCATCCTCGCAAGAGCCTGGATCCGCGTCCTGTGGCGCGCTTGGTACGACGCCAAAATCTACAACCCTGAGCAGCATGCCGCCGCCAAAGCGCTCAACCTCCCTCCAGAGGGTTGACACAGGGTGTCTCACAGGCTCCCCCCCAGATAGGCGTCGAGCACCGCCGGGTGGTTCACCACATCGGACGGCACGCCCGACGCCACCACCCGCCCCTGGTCCAGCGCCACCAGCCGCCCGGCCAGCGGCAGCAGGAAGCCCATGTCGTGCTCCACCACCACCACCGCCATGCCGCCGGCGGCCAGACGGCGGATCTGCGCGGCCAGCGCCGCCTTCTCATCCTCCCCCAGCCCGGCGGCGGGTTCGTCCAGCAGCAGCACCCGCGGGCGGCGGGCCACGGCGCGGGCCAGATCCACCCGCCGCCGCACCGCCGCCGGCAGCCCGGCGCACGGGGCGGTCATCACAACGCCCAGCCCCATCCGCTCCACCACCGCGCGGGCGTGGGCGCGGGCCGCCGTCACCGAGGGATCGAGGCTGAGCCGGGCGTCGGCCACCGCGTCCAGCACCGTGGCGTGACCGGGCAGGATGGCCGACTGGAAGCTGCGCGACAGCCCGGCGGCGGCCAGGCGGTCGGCGCGGTGCCCGGCCATGTCCACCCCGCCCAGGTGCACCGCCCCCGCCTCCGCCCGCTCCACCCCGCTGACGAGGTTGATGAGCGTGGTTTTGCCCGAGCCGTTGGGGCCGATGATCCCCACCACCTCCCCCGCCGCGGCGGTGAAGGACACCCCGTCCACCGCCACCACCCCGCCGAAGGATTTCCGCAGCCCCTCCACCGCCAGCACCGGCCCGGCGCGCGCGGCGTGGAGATGGGCCGCCGGCTCCCGTGCCGGGGGGATGGCGCGGGGGTGGGGGGGGAACAGCCGCTCCACCACCCCCATCAGCCCATGGGGCGCCAGCACCGTCACCAGCAGCAGGGCGGCGCCATACACAATAAGGTAGCTGCGTTCGAGAAAGCGGAACCACTCCGGCACGTGCAGCAGCAGCACCGCCCCGATCACCGCCCCGGCCACCCGCCCGCGCCCGCCGGCCATGGCGCCCCCCACGATGGTGATGGTCAGCACCGACACCATGACGGGAAACTCCAGCACCTCGGGCGACACCACCCGCTGGGTGTGGGCGGCCAGCGCCCCGGCGGCCCCGCCATAGACCGCGCTGACGGCAAAGGCCCCCAGCCGCAGCCGCCCCACGTCCAGCCCCAGCGTGGCCGCGGTCAGCGGGTCGTCGCGCACCAGCGCCAGCGCCCGCCCCCACCGCCCGGACAAGAGCCGCGCGGCCACCATGCCGCCCACCGCCACCAGCCCCCACACCAGGGCGGCCAGCGGCAGCCCGCGCGGCACCGGATCGCCCGCCGCCCACACGCCCAACACCACGCCGGGCACCCCCGCGATGCCGTTGGCCCCGCCGGTCAGGTCCGGCAGGTTGACCGCCAGCAGCAACAGAACCTGCGCAATGCCCAGCGTCGCCAGGGCGAAGTAATGGGATTCCAGCCGCAGCACCGGCAGTCCCACCGCCACCGCCACCACCAGCGGCACCAGCAGCGACAGCGGAAACGTCACGGCAAAGCCCAGCCCCGCCGCCGTCCCCAGAATGCCGGTGACATAGGCCCCCAGCCCGAAGAACGCGCCCTGGGCCAACGACAGCGCCCCCCCGGCCCCGAACACGATCTGGAAGCCCATGGCCGCCAGCGCGTACACCCCCGCCACCGTCAGCACCCGCAGCCCATAGGGCGAGGCGCCGAACAGGGCATAGGCCAGCAGCACCAAGGCCCCCAGCGTCAGAACCACCGGTGATGATGCAAGCCGGAAATCACGCACGGCGCCGCGCCGCCTCCCCCAACAGCCCCTGCGGGCGCAGCACCAGCATCAGCAGCAGCGTCAGGTACAGCGCCCCCTGGGCCACCGGGTACGACAGCGCCGCCGACACCCCCACCTCGAACCCCGCGATGAGCAGCGCGCCCAGCACCGCCCCCGGCACCGATCCCCAGCCCCCCACCGTCACGGCGATGTAGGCTTTGAGGATCAGATCCCCCCCGGCGTGGGGCGTGACGAAATACTGGTTCGCCAGCAACAGCCCCGCCGCCCCGGCGTACGCCGAGCCGATGGCGAAGGTGGCGAGCACCATCCGCGTCACCGGAATGCCGCAGGCCCGCGCCATGTCGGGATCCTGCGCCGCCGCCCGCAGCCGCCGGCCCGTGTGGGTGTGGCCGAACACCCAGACCTGCAGCGCGATCAGCACCGCGGCGGCGGCGATCACCGCCAGCGACTGTTCCGGTGCGGTGACCCCGCCCCACAGGGTGACGGTTCCCCCCGACAGCAGCGGCGGGGCCGCCCTCGGCTCCCCGCCGAGCAGGGTGTTGGCGCCGTTCTGCAGCATGATGCCCACGGCGATGGTGGTGACGAACACCGCCACCGGCGGCTTGCGCCGCAGCGGCAGGTACGCCACCGCCGCCACCAGCACCCCAAGCCCGGCCATGAGCAGCAGCACCAGCGGCAGCAGAACCGCCCCCGGCACCGGCCCGACGGCATCCGCCGCCATCGGCCCCAGCACGGCGCCCAGCATCCCCCCGGCCATCACCAGATCGCCATGGGCGAAGTTGACCGCACCGGCGGCGTTCAGCACCAGCACGAAGCCCAGCGCCACCAGGGCATAGGCGGCCCCCAGCGCCGCACCGTTCAGGACAAGCTGCGCCAGCATCGCCTTTCTACTTCACAGCCCCATTCACCGCTCCATCGTACCGCTTGACCACCGCCGGCACCCGCGATGCCCCGTCGTAGCAGACGATGGCCGCCGAATGGGCCATGTTGCCGGTGCCGTCCGAGCGGTAGGTCATGGCCAGCCCCTCGTACGTCCCCGAGGCCAGCGCGGCGCGCACCTGCTCGGGCGTTTTGGCGCCCTTGCCCATGGCGTCCAGCACCATGCGCATGCCGTCGTACTGCCCGACGGCAAAGGCGTCGGGTTCGGCGTTGAAGGCGGCGCGGTAGGCGGCGGTGAACGCCTCCATGGCCGGGGTGCCGCCGGAGACGGGGGACGCCGCGGTTTCCGCGCACACGCCCTTCAACTCCGCCGGCTCCAGCAGGGCCGCGGTGCTGGGCTGGTGCATGGCCGAGCCGGCGACGATGGGCAGGCTCACCCCCGCCGCCGCCGCGGTGCGCACCATCAGCGCGGTGGGCGCGGAATGCAGGTGCAGCACCAGCACGTCCGGTTTCGCCTCCAGCGCCTTGGTCAGCACGGGCAGCAGATCCTTGGCCGCCGGGTCCACCCCCTCGGCGAACACCAGCGGCGCGCCCAGCGTTGCGAACGCCGGTTCCAGATGGGCCTTGCCGCTCTGGCCATAGGCGGTGGTCTGGTAGATCAGCGCCGGGCGGGTCTTGTGCAGTTCCTCCACCACATAGCGGGCATGGGCGCTCTTGGTCACCGCGTCGCCGGGGAAGAAGCGGAACACCCACGGGTTGCCGCGCTCGGTGATCGAAGCCGTGCCCGACACGGTGACCAGCGGCACCTTGTAATCCTGGGCCAGCGGCAGCATCGCCAGCATCTGCGTGCCCAGCATGCTGGCCGCCACCGCCGGCGGCGTGCCGCGGGACAGGGCGCGTTCCAGCGCCGTCGCCGCCGCCTCGGGCGAGGTGCCGGTGTCCACCACCTCCGCCGTCACCGACAGGGAGGCGGGGGCCTCCTTCACCGCCAGCACCGCGCCGTTGCGCTGGCTGGTGCCCTCCAGCGACAGGAATCCGGTCAGCGGCACCAGCACCGGCAGGCTTTCCGCCGCCGCCGGACCCGCAACCAAGGCCGCAAAAAGGGCCGACACACAGGACATCCGCCGCATCGCCACGCGCTCCACTCCCTCTTCGCCTCAGGCGACGGGGGGAACCCCGGCACGGGCCGGCCCATGGGGGTGCGGGCGGGGTGCGGGCTTCCGGCTCCCTTCGCTGGCATGATCCAGATCAGGTTCGATGGGTCTTCTCTCAGCCCCGGCCCGGCACGCACACGATCATGCCACCGGCGGGGCACCCCAGCCGTTCGAATGTGAACTGTCGCAACCCCGCCCCCGCCTGTCAAGACGGGCGGAAGGTCCGGTCTCGTGCGACAATACGCTGCTCGCCACCGTTGGGTGAGACACCGATCATACCGTTCCAATGCAAAGCGACGGCGCGCCCCTGCAACCGACGATGATGGGATCGAAGCGCCGCATTGGGAAGGAAACGTCATGGCCGCCACCCTCGCCGCCCCCCGTCCGTCCGCCCCCTCCCCGGCGCTGGACGACACGCCGCCCATCGACCGCGCCCTGTGGCGCATCGACGGCGATGCGGAACGGCGGCTGGCCGGCATGGCGCGCCCCCTGGACCCGGCCATCGACAAGGCGTTGGGGGATTTCTACCGTTTCGTCACGCAGAACCCTGCCACCGCCCCGCTGTTCCCCGACCCGTCGCGGGTGGAGCAGGCGCGGCGCGCCCACCACGCCCTGTGGCGGGATTTTTTCACCGGCGGGTTCGGCGACGGGTACGCCCAGCGCATCCGCACCGTGGGGCGGGTGCACCAGCGGGTGGGGCTGACGCCGGCCCAGTACATGGCGGGCTATGCCTTCATGCTGGAATCGCTGGTGCGCGACATCATCCTGACCAGCCGCAAACCCCAGGCCGCCGAGGATGCCGCCCTGTTGATCCGCACCGTGCTGATGGAGGCGGAAGCGGCGCTGTCCAGCTACATCCGCATCAACTCCGCCAGCGATTCCGAGGCGGAGATGCGGGAATTCGCCGACAGCTTCGAACGCGAACTGGGCGGGGCCGTCGATCTGGTCCGCCGCAACGCCACCGTGATGGAGGCGGCGGCGGACGAGGTGCTGGCCGCGTCCAACACCGTGTCCAGCCTGGGCGCCCAGGTCACCGCCGCGTCCCAGGACACCACCAGCCTGGCCGACAGCGTGGCCGACAGCGCGCGGGGCCTGTCGGAGTCGGTGGACGGCATCGCCCGGCGTGTGGAGCACGCGGCCCAGTCGTCCCGCGGCGCGTCGCAACGGTCGGCGCAGGCGCAGGAAAGTGCGGTGGCCCTGACCACCGCGTCGGAACGCATCGGGTCCGTCGTCACCCTGATCGAACGGATCGCCAAGGAAACCCGCCTGTTGGCCCTCAACGCCTCCATCGAGGCGGCACGGGCGGGTGACGCCGGCCGGGGATTCGCCGTGGTGGCGAACGAGGTGAAGACGCTGGCCGACCAGACCAACAACGCCACCAGCGACATCCGCACCCAAATCGAAACCATGCAGGGGTTCATCCGCGACACTGCCGCCATCATCCACGAGGTGGGCACCCAGGTGGACGCGGTGGCGACCGACATCGGCAACGTGACCGTCTCCGTCGCCGAACAGGCGGAGGTCACCCGCACCATTGCCGGCCACGCCGACACCATGGCCGACACCATGCGCCGCATGCACGGCAGCATCGAGGAGGTGGCGGCGTCCGCCGGCCACGCCACCGCCAAGGCGGGGGAACTGTGGGAAAACGCGTCCGTCATCGTCAAGCAGATCTACGGCATCCGGCGGCGGGTCACCGCCTCGCTGCGCGGCACCCATCTGGGCAACCGGCGGCGGGAGGAACGGGTGGCCGTGGACCTGACCTGCACCGGGGACGCGGGCGGCACGCCGTTCCGCGGGCGGCTGGACAACATCTCCACCGGCGGGTGCCAGGTGCGCGACATGACGCCCGCGCCGTCCGCCGGCCAGCCGCTCCGCCTGGACATCCAGAACCTCGGCCCCGCCACGGGTGCGGTGGTGGGGGTGGACGGCGACATGGTGCATGTGCGCTTCGATCCCCTGCCCCCGCCCTTCCTGGCCCGGCTTCAGCCGCTGATGGCCGAGGCGCTGGCGCGGGATGCCGAACTGACCGCCATCGCCCGCGATACCGCCGCCGCCGTCGGCGCCCTGTTCGAGACAGCCGTGGACCGGGGGGAGATCGGCATGGACCGGCTGTTCTCCGCCGATTACGCCGCCGTGCCCGGCAGCAACCCGCCGCAATACACCACCCCCTTCACCGACCTGTGCGACCGGGTGCTGCCGGGGTTGCAGGAGCCGGTGGTGGGCCGCAACCCGCGCATCGTGTTCTGCGTGGCGGTGGACCGCAACGGTTACCTGCCCACCCACAACCGTGCCTATTCCCAGCCCCAGCGGCCCGACGATCCGGTGTGGAACACCGCCAACAGCCGTCACCGCCGCCTGTTCGACGACAGCACCGGGCTGGCCGCCGCCCGGTCGCGCCAGCCGGCGCTGATCCAGACCTACCGCCGCGACATGGGCGGCGGGCGCATCGCGTCGATGAAGGACATCTCCGCCCCGGTCTATGTGAAGGGCAAGCATTGGGGGGCCGTGCGGCTGGGCTGCACGGCCTGAGCGCCCCCTTATTCCGGGTGCCCCACCGCCAAGGCCAGGATGTCGGCCAGATCGTGATCGGCGGCGATGTCCACCGGGGTGCCGGGCAGCAACAGCGCATCCGCCGGAGTGGGGCCGCCAACGGCGTCCAGCCGGCGGGACAGAAGCCGGAAGTACAGCACCACCAGCCGCGCCTGGGTCAGCGGGGGAATGCGCAGGCCGGTGCGCGCCTTGTGGATTTCCAGCCCGGCGATCAGGTTGTTCAGCAGGGTTTCCGTCATGGTCAGATCCCCTGACGCCTGCCCGCGGGCGGCGGCCATGCGCCCACAGCCCGTGGCCACCCAGTCCAGCGATACCCCCACCGGAGCGCACAGCTTCACCAGCGTGTCGAACGGCGCGCGGTTGATCCCCTTCACATAACGGCTGAGCTGCTCGGCCGTCACCCCGGCCGCCCGCGCGGCGGCGGATTTCGACGGATATGCGTCGATCACCGCGGATATTCGAGGCCCCAGACCATCCAGGTGAGACTCGGCCGGGACGGACACGGTGCAATCCTGGATTTCCATCTCTTTTCCCATTGAAAATGCTCATTTTTTCAGACGACGAAACAAGCACAAGCGTCGATGGAAACCTGCGGCTGCGCCATAGCGATTATGTGTGGGATGACCAGACAAAAAATTGAAAAATACGCATTTATGCCGATATCCAACAATGATCTCAAAAATCTATAGAGAAAAATTATCAATACCCAATGTTAACTTTGTCGCATTGACCAGAATTGTTAATTTTATTTACTGATTGATGATCATGCATTACCCACCGATTCGCCACGAATTTCTTGGTTATGAGAAGTTTTATCCCTTATTATTTCTTTTTTATCCGGTATTTTTTGAAATATCATGTCTTGGTAAATCCACATTTTTTATCAATTCTATCAGTGTCCGGGAAAAATTACGCTTTGCAGAGAACGTCCTTGCGTGCCCTCAACTGTCATATGACAAGACGCTCATCAACGGATCTCCTACGCCCCGGATCAAGATTATGATGACCGCCTCCCTTCCCAACGAAGAGCGTCTGCGTTTTTGCCGTATAACCCCTGAGACCCTGAAAACCCTGGCAGAAATCAGACCTGTTCTGGAAGCCGCCATCCCCGCGATCCTCGACGAATTCTATGCTCATCTGCGGCAATGGCCGAATTTGGCGCATCTGTTCTCGTCTCCCACGGCAGAGGCACGGGCCAAGACGGCGCAGATGCGCCATTGGCTGCGGCTGTTCTCCGGCACACTGGGGGAGGAATATTTCGCCTCCGCCCGGCAAGTGGGCATGGCCCACCACCGCATCGGGCTGGAGCCGCGGTGGTACATCGCGGGATACGCGTTCGTCACCGACCGCCTGATCGCCGCCATCTCCGGCCATCTGGCGCGCGGCTGGCCGGGGATCACCCGGCGCGCCCCCCTGGCCGCGGTGCTGAAGGCGGTGAACAGCGCCATCATGCTGGATATGGATCTGGCGCTGGCCGCCTATTTCGACGCGGGTGCGGCGGCCAAGGCCCACGCGCTCAACACCATGGCCGACACGGTGGAGGAACAGGCGGGCCATGCCATCGCCTCCATCGCCGAACGGGCGGACGGGATGCGTGCGGGGATGACCGCCATGGCCGAATCGTCCGACCGGGTGGGCCGCAACGCCCAGACCGTGGCCGCCGCCGCCACCCAATCCCTGTCCAACGCCAACACGGTGGCGGCGGCGGCGGAACAGCTCACCGCCTCCATCGGCGAGATCGCCCGCAACGTGGCCCACGCGGGCGAACTGACACGCGACGCGGTGGCCCAGAGCGACGCGGCGCAATCCATCGTCGTCACCCTGTCGCAAGCGGTGGAGAGCATCGGCAGCGTCACCCAGCTCATCAGCGACATCGCCAGCCAGACCAATCTGCTGGCGCTCAACGCCACCATCGAGGCCGCCCGCGCGGGCGAGGCCGGCAAGGGCTTCGCCGTGGTGGCGGGCGAGGTGAAAAGCCTGGCCAGCCAGACCGCCCGCTCGACCGAGGAGATCACCCGCCTGATCGGCGACATCCAATCCATCAGCGGCAGCGTGGTGACCGCCATGACCGGGGTCGGTGACGGCATCCGCCGCATCGACCACGTGGCCGGCGCCATCGCCGCGGCGGTGGAACAGCAGGGTGCCGCCACCGGCGAGATCACCCGCAACGTGGCCGAAACCGCCAGCGCCGCCCGGAACGTGGCGTCCCTGATTGCCGTGGTGTCGCAGGAAGCCGTGACCAGCAGCGCGGATGCGCAGTCGCTCAGCACCGCCGCCGCCGGGCTGGCCGCCGACGCCCAGACCCTGCGCGGGAATCTGGTGCGGATCATCCGCGGCTCCACGCCCGACGTGGACCGGCGCCGCCAGCCCCGCTATGCGGTGGATCTTCCCTGCCGCATCGACACCGCGGGCGGAGCCGGCGGCGGGCGGCTGGTCAACCTGTCCGAAGGCGGCGCGCTGGTCAGCGGCGGCCCGGCCATGGCCACGGGCGGACGGGGCACGCTGACCGTCGATGCCCTGAACCTGCGGCTGGAGTTCCGGGTGCTCGACCGCTGCGGGGAGCAGGCGCACCTGATCTTCGACGCCGCCCCGCAAACCCGCACGGCCCTGTCCGCCCACCTGGAACGGTACGCCCCCGCCCGCTGACGGGGCCGGACGGCGCCGGTTGCCGCGCCGCCGCGGGGGCTGTACACCGGAGCATCCGGTTCACCACGGTCTGGCCCCCTCCATGACGACCCTGCCCTCCTTCCTTGCCCTTCCCGTTCTGGCGGAATGCGCCGCGGCCCTGCTGGTGGCCGTGGCTCTGACCGGGATCGGGCGGATGGTGTTCGCGCTGCTGCGGGTTCCGTCGCTGCCCTGCGATTCCCTCCATGCCTTCGCCGCCGGGTGGGGTGTCGCCGCCTTTGCGGTGGCGGCGGCGGCCATGGCCGGGCTGTCGGTGGAATCGGCGGGGTGGGTGGTGCTGCTGACCGGCAGCCTGTGCTTTCCGGTCTGGCTGATGCGCGCACCGCCGGGCACGGTCCAGCCGCTGCTGACGGCGGTGGCGGGGGTGCTGCCCGTGGTTCTGGCCGCGGCGGCGGTGCCGGCCACCCAGTTCGACGAGTTCGCCCACTGGCTGCCCAACGCGCTTTACCTGTTCGATACCAACACCCTGCCCGGCCCCGACACGCCCAACCTTTTGACCGGCAAGCAGGGATACCCCATCGCCGGACCGCTGCTGACCGTGCTGGGCAGTCTGGCCGCCGGCCATTGGAGCGAGACGGCGGCCAAGCCGGTGACGGTGCTGATGGCGGCCATGCTGGCGCCCGTGCTGGCCTCGGCCCTGACCGGGCGCCGGCGGGAAGACGCGGCGGGCCTGCCCATGCTGCTGACGGCGGTGCTGGCGCTGGCGGTCACCCTGCTGAACCCGTTCTTCGACCCGCGCATCGCCATCACCACCTATTCCGACACGCCGACGGCGCTGTTGCTGGCGGCGGCGGTCCACGCCCTGTGGCGGGCCATGGAGGATCAGGACAGCCGCACCGCGTGGCTGTGGCGGGCGGGCTTTGCCGTGCTGGCGCTGGTGCAATTGCGCGAAACCAATCTGGGGCTGACGGCCGGGCTGGCCGCGGCGGCGGCGCTGGCCGGCTTCTGGCTCTACCGCCGCCGGGGAAGCGGCGTGACGGCGGCGGCCCTGCTGCCGCTGGGGCTGCGGGTGCTGGGACCGGGGCTGGCGGCGCTGGTCCTGTGGCGGCTGCACCTGATCGACGCCGCCATCGGCCCCGACATGGCTCCCCGCCCCGCCGCCGCGTGGGATTGGGGCGCGCCGCTGGTGGTGGCCCGCGCGCTGCTGTTCGACCGGCTGGCCAACAACCCGCTGATGGGCGGGGCGGCGGCCCTGGTGGCGGCGCTGTTCCCCATCGGGCTGCTGGCCGCGTGGCGCTGGGGCCGCACGGGCGACAAGGCGATCTTGCTGCTGCTGGCCGGTCTGGCCGGCACCCAGGCCGCCCTGCTGGGCTTCGCCTACATCGCCGTCTTCAGCCGGGAGGAGGTGGAGGCCGCGTCCAGCGCCTGGCGCTACGCCGGTCAGGTGGGGCCGAGCGTTCTGCTGGCTCTGGCCGTGCTGGCCGGCGGGCGCGGCTGGCGGCTGCCGGCGGCGCTGGGGACCGTGGCGGCGGGTGTGGCGGGCATCGTCCTGGTGATGGCGGTGCAGACCGCCGGACACAACCGCTGGCGGCTGGAGTGCGCCTATGCCGGCACGGCCGCCATGCGGGCCATGAGCACGGAGCTTCTGGCCGGGCTGTCCCCGTCCACGGTGGTGGCGGTGCACCACCCCGCCGAATGGCGCCTCACCCAGGTGATGACGGCGCTGGTCCGGGCGCAGAACGGCGGCGGCTTCTTCCGCCCCGCGGTGGTGCCGGTTCCCCCCGGCGCCCCGGTGCCCGGTGCGGCGGTGCTGGATCTGAGTGCTGTGCCGGTGGGGCCGCTGGCCGGGCCGGTCACCGCCCGCCTGACCCTGCCCGACGGGCGGGAGAAGCAGGCCACGGCATCCCCACCCCCGTCCTGCCGGCGGTGATCACACCCCCCGCACGTCCATGCGCAGGAGATAGAGGCCGCTGGCGATCACCACCGCCCCACCCACCAGCACGCCGTTGCCGGGCCAGTCGCCGAACACCACGGCGCCATAGAGCAGGCCCCACAGGATCTCCATGTACTGGAACGGCGCCACCACCGGCACCGGCGCGATGCGGAAGGCGCCCAGCAGGCACAGCAGCGCCAGCCCGCCGCACACCCCGCACACCGCCATCAGCCCCAGATCGCCCAGCGACGGCGCCACGAAGACGAAGGGCAGCGCCGCCCCGGTCAGCATCGTCACCATCAGGTTGCCGTAGAAGGGAAAAGCCGCCGCCGTCTCCCCCCGCCCCCAGCGGCGCACGATGATGCCCGACAGGGAATAGCTGACCGCGCTGACCAGCGCCGCCAGGGCGCCGATGTTGAACAGATCCTGCCCGGCGGGACGCAGCATGCCCAGCACGCCCGCGAACCCCACCGCCACCGCCGCCCAGCGCCGCGGCCCCACCCGTTCGCCCAGCAGCGCCCCGGCCAGGGCGGTGATGATGAGCGGGGACGCGAACAGAATGGCATAGACGTCGGCCAGCGGCAGCTTGGTGAAGGCGAAGAACGCCCCGCCCCCGGCCCCCAGCCCGGCCAGCCCGCGCAGGATCTGCAGCCCCGGACGCCGGGTGGCCAGCCCCGCCGGCCCACCGGTCAGAAGCCCATAGGCGGCGATGGTGACCACCGAGAACAGCGCGTTGAAGAACATGGTCTCCACCAGCGGATAGCCGCGGGTGAGGAATTTCATCAGCGTGTCGGTGATGGGGAACAGGGCAAACCCCGCCAGCGCCAGAAGAACGCCGGTGCGGCGGTCCTGCGGCAAGGGGGCCGCCATGGTGTCGTGCTTGGAGGACAGGATCAGAGCCTCAGCGGGATCAGGGGGCCGGCGGCGGGTGCGGCATCGGCGACGGTGACCGCGGCGCGCAGGGCGTCCGCCGCCGCGTCCGCCGCCGCGTCCGTGGCGGCGTGGACCACGGCCAGCGGGCGGCCGCCGGGGCCGACATCCTCGCCCGGTGCGGCGGTGGACGAGAAACCGGCGGCGTGGTCGATGCGGTCCGCGGTGTCCACCCGCCCGCCGCCCAGGCGGATGATCGCAACGCCGATGGCGCGGGTGTCCATGGCCGCCACCACCCCGGCACGGGCGGGGAACACCGGGCGCACCACCGGGGCCGCGGGCAGATGGCGTTCCGGGTGCTCCAGCAGGTCCGCCGGCCCGCCCAGCGCCGCCACCATGCGGGCGAAGCGTTCCGCCGCCCGCCCGTCGGCCACCGCCGCGTCGAACCGCCGCCGCCCCTCCGCCGCATCGGCGGCCAGCCCGCACAGGGCCAACAGCTCGGCCCCCAGTTCCGCCGTCACCTCATAGAGCCGGGGGTCGGGTGCTTCGCCGCGCAGAACGGCAATGGCTTCACGCATTTCCACCGCGTTGCCGGCGGTGCGGCCCAGCACCTGATTCATGTCGGTCAGCAGCGCCACCGTGGGCAGCCCGGCGCCGCGGGCCACCCCGGTGATGGAGCGGGCCAGCGCCTCGGCCTCGGCCTGCGTGGCCATGAAGGCGCCGTTGCCGAATGTCACATCCATCACCAGCCCTTCCAGCCCCGCCGCCAGCTTCTTGGACAGGATCGACGCTGTGATGAGGTCCAGGGATTCCACGGTGCCGGTCACGTCGCGGATGGCATAGAGCCGCTTGTCCGCCGGGGCCACCTCGGGCGTCGCCCCCACCACGGCGCAGCCCACATCCGCCACCACCCGGGCCAGCCGGTCCAGGCCGGGGAGCGCCTGATAGCCGGGAATGCTCTCGAACTTGTCCAGCGTGCCGCCGGTGTGGCCCAGCCCCCGCCCCGACACCATGGGCACGAAGGCGCCGCAGGCCGCCAGGGCCGGGGCCAGGATCAGGCTGGTCTTGTCGCCCACCCCGCCGCTGGAATGCTTGTCCACCACCGGCCCCGGCAGGTGGTACGGGCGCCAGTCCACCACCGTGCCGGAATCGCGCATGGCCAGCGTCAGCGCCACCCGCTCGCCCATGTCCATGCCGCGGCAGCACACGGCCATGGCAAAGGCCGCGGCCTGCGCCTCGGTCACCCCGCCGCCGGTGATGCCGGCGACGAAGGCGCCGATCTCCGCCGGGGTCAGGGACAGGCCGTCACGCTTGCGGCGGATGATCTCCTGCGGCAGCAGCCGCGGGGACGGTGCCATGGCCTCAATACCCCTTGCCCGCCGCAGCGCTTTCCACGGGCGCGTGCCCCAGGTCGGCCAGCAGCGCGTCCAGCAGGCCCGAGGCGCCGAACCGCACCGTGGCCGGCGTGGCCCAGGTGGGGCCGCGCAGCCCGTCGGCCAGATGCAGATAGGCCGCCGCCGCCGCGGTGTCGCGGATGCCGCCCGACGCCTTGAACCCCACGGGACGCTTCGACTGGCCGATGGCTTCCAGGATCAGGGCCGCCGCCGCCAGCGTCGCCGCGGGCGTGATCTTGCCGGTGGAGGTCTTCAGGTAATCGGCCCCGGCGGCGATGGCGTCGCGGGCGGCCCACGACAGCAGGTCGGGGTCGGGGAAGGCGCCGGATTCCAGGATCACCTTCATCACCACCCCCTCCCCGCACGCCTCGCGGCAGGCGCGCAGCAGGTTCAGCGGGCGGGTGCGCTCCCCGTCGATGAAGGCACGGTAGGGAAGCACCACGTCGATCTCGTCCGCCCCGTCGGCGATGGCGGCGCGGGTCTCCGCGGCCACCTCGGCCGCCGTGCTCTCCCCGGCGGGGAAATTGACCACGGTGGCGATCTTGACCGGCGCCCCCTTCAGCGCCGCGCGGGCGGTCTTGACGAAGCGGGGCCACACGCACACCGCCGCCACCGGCCCCGCCGGGGTCAGGGCGCGGGCGCACAGCGCCTTGGCCGACTCCCTGGTGTCGCCGTCGTTCAGGCTGGTCAGGTCCAGCAACGCCAGCACCCGCCGGGCGGTGTCCGCCGTGACCTCCACCTCGCACGCCGCATCGACGGCCCGCTGCAAC